>JBEKZZ010000042.1:0-38647 GCA_049509335.1 Bradyrhizobium sp.
GCGATATCGCTGCCTGTTATGCGGCGACAGATCGCGCCGCGAAATATCTGGGTGGATGGCGAGCAACCAGAGATCTCGACGCCATGTGCAGGGATCATTGGCGGTGGCAAAGCCAAAATCCCGGTGGGTATGACCCGTAGCATCCGCTTTATTTCAATTTAGGCCAGCGGCGCGGGGTGGTGAAAATGCGGCGGCTTTCTGCGACCAAGTCGCGCACACGATCACATCCACAGAGGCTTGGGAGAAGCAGGTTGCGTCCCGACGCAAGGGCTGAACCGAACTGCAATGGGCTTAATCTATCACCCTCAACGAGCTCTGCTGGCATTGGCGCGTTGCCGTGCATGCCGGCTCGCCACGGAGTGGCTGTGTCGCGCCGAGCAAGTGAGAGAAGTCCACCCTTTCGGAGCCTAACGGCCGTGACGTTTTGGTCGAGGGGGCGGCACCTCGGATGGGGTGCGACTGTCATCAAAAAGCCTTGAAGACGCAGGCCGCGTCGTCGCTGCCGGAAATTTTACAGAAAAAGAAATCCGCAATGTTGGACGAATGGAGATGGTTTGGGTATTTTCGTAACGAACGATGACCGATCGCCGGAACGATAATCGATTTTAGTTCGTTTATTGGCGTAGTATGTCGGTTGATCGATCGATCTCGTGTTCGGAGTTTATCATGCAAAAGACCAGCCGAACGCCGCCGGTCACTGCAATTGATAATGTCGAGGCAAATGTGGTGCGGCTTCAGCGCAGAAGCGCTGCAATCCCTGACGCGGCAGTCCGTAACGAAGACACCTCGCTTCCCGAACAAGCCGAAATACTATCTGGCTTGATGGAGCGAGCGTCGCATGCAGTCAGGCAGGTGAGATATTTTAGTCTGGCGATTAAGCAGTTCTCGTTGGACCAATTGACTTCGTCTGCACGGCGCGCGGGGTTCGTTCAAATAGAAGAAAGGCCGCAACGAGAGGAGGCGTCATTCCGATGGGCGTCGGGGGCGCCAGACTTGATCTTCTCGGTCTCCTTTCGCGACCCTGCCAGGATCTCGATCGTTGCAGAATCGCAAGCAGATATCTTCGGTTTGGTTCTAACTGCCTATTCGCATGTCCCCACCGTCTCGGTAGAGACCAATCCAACGGTAGAAGATGACAATCTGGGGCCTAATGCCCTTTTGTTTAGAGACATGCTTCTGACATTTCCAGGCTTCGATGACATGCCGGCATGGACAAAGTACCCGGAAGGTCACATGCCCGACGCTGGCGGTTTGATCGAGATGTGGCGCGATGGCGTTTCCGTCGCATCCGTATTTGGCCACGCTTGGAAGTGGGTCTGGTCGGGTATACTCACCGTTTGGGAAACTCTCCGAGATAGTTGGTACCCTGCGCGCTGAAATCTCTAGTTTTTGTGCCCAATGCTGCGCCGCATAATGCTTCGCTTCGTCCTGGACCGGAACCTTTGATTGATTGCCCGGTTGTTGCCGGGCAACCCCCCAGACGAATTTAGAGGCGACGTTGGCCATCGCACTGGAAATCAACCTTGCGCTTTGGATCATGATCGCTTGCCTTGCTATTAGGGCGTGCGAGCTGTCATCAGTCTTCTGAGCTGATCAGACGAAAGCTTTAGGGTTCGTCTCGGTTGCTGGTCGCTTATGGCGACACCCGCGTTGCGCATGCAGCCTATTAGATAGAGAATTCGGCCGCGCTCGGAAACGAAGCCCGAATTCATGCCACCGCGCCGACGATGAACTTAGTCAGACGCTCTTACGCGGGCTTCTTTGCATCGGGTTTCTGTCTCGCGCTATCGCCTTTAGCTTTGCGGCACGGGTGCGAATAGCTGACTTGCTGCGCTCCATTTGCTCCGCGATGGCAGTCATGCTCAAGCCCGACGACGCCAGCACTCGAAGCTACTCATCTTGTTCTTGCGACCAAGGATCACTCATTTCCCGCGCTGCCGGATTTCGATCTTAAAGGTGGCCCGGCGCATGCAGGTTTATCCCGGGCCGAGCCCAGCTTTACGCCATTACATCGGTGGCTCGAGCCTGCACGAAACCAGAGCAAAATGCGTGCCGGTTTAGACGTTAGGCGAGGCCCTTTATCCGGATAAGCATCTTTTTCACGTCGGACAGCCGTTACTTTTCGTGCTCTTGAGACGAAAACATTGCCAACGGCTACGAGGAGACGTTTTCAGGGCAAAGGCTGGCGGGGTCGATGTGAATCATTGTTGGCTCGGGTACGACTGGGGAGGTAAATTTTTAAGCAGGACTAGTCTCCGATTTCGTGCTCAAATGGAAGCCTTCTGAGACTTTTGGTTTTGGTTCTATTTCAAATTACTCACTTTTTATCCAATGATTGCGATAGTTCTGCATTGGCATCGGGCGATAAGTTGGAAGCTCGGCCATAGTCACGGGACCCGGGGGCGCACTTACAGTCGCCCATGGTGGATCAATGAGGCGTTTTATGCACTCGCATACACGCACGCTAAGCTGATTGAAATCCCGCCTGCAAGGGCGGCCAGTTTCAAGCTGATTGATCAAGAAATCAAAAACGCGCTGTAAGCGGCTGAATGCCGTGCTTCTTGACAGCCACTGGGCTCGGCCCTCGTCAGCGCGAATACCCTAAGATTGAATGCGGCACGTCTCCCAACAGCAGCGGGCGCCCATCGAAATCGGTCGTGGCGCAATCAAGAAATATCGGAACTCGCTGGGAACCCCACCGTGGGCTCCGAGCATTCTGTATTCATCTTAAGAGAAAATTCGTCGACCCTCTTGTACCACGTCGCATCTGATTCAGCCTAAAGCAGGAAAGGGGAGAGGATGCCAGCTATTTCCCGCGCGCTCATCGAAGTTGCCAACACCACTTCGAATTTGACGCCATGGCCGATTGAGTGCTCATGGATCGTGGAAGGCAACCCGACTGCGCAAGGTTCTCTTCTTTCAAAAAGCGCGGACGGGCTGGCTTGGACCGTGGTCTGGCAATGCAGTGAAGGTAAATTCCATTGGTACTACGATTTCGATGAGACGCTAATAATCCTAGAAGGTTCGATTGTCGTTGAATCTGATGGAATGCATCCGACCCGCTATGGCCCCGGCGACGTCATCTTCTTCAGAAACGGCGCCCATGCCAAATGGCACGTTGAGGGTCACGTCCGAAAGATTGCATTCTGCCGAAGGAGCCAGCCGGTTTTCCTCGGGTTCGCGTTGCGGGTATTCTCTAAGATCAAGAGGACGCTATTTCCAGGTCGGCAACGCAAAGCCGTGAGCCTCGCCGGCTGAGGAGCGCTAACGAAAAAAAATGTCAGATGCGGCCACCCAGTGGAGGTGGCCTGTGCGCTTTTTGTATTCTGCAGAATAGACAAACGCCGGACTTCCGCATTTCGCCCGGGGGTGATCATCATCACGCCAGAATTACGTAGCGTCAGATGAAAAGATATCCTCCCGATCAGTCGTCCCAAATGGGCTCGCCGCACTGGCACTTATAAAGGCGAACTGTCTTGCCGCTGTCCAAGATTTTTAAGTTGGAACCGCTCGAAATCTGCTATCTTCGGTTGCCAGCGCTCTTTCGACCCCCAACACTTCGCGGACAACGGTCCCTGTCTAATAGACCGCCGGGGCCACTTTCTCTTGGGCACTCGCTAGTGAAACAGCTAAAATCTAACTCGCGATCCGGTCGTATCGGCCCGGATGGACCCGGACCCTTTCCTACTCTTCGGGTCGCCAAGACCAGCTGCGTCGGGGAGTTCGGATAATTCTTGGTCGGAACCCTATACCGCGCTATCGGACGGAAACTTTGTTATGGTTTGGGCACCTTGGCCCCTTCGAATCCCCTCCGCAAAAAAACGAAGGGCAGGCGCCCCGCTGTATTCGACCCAACGGGGACGCCTCTCACGGAGAGCAAAACATGTCAGATGCTGTAAAGTTAATTGTAGACGCATATGTCACCCTGAAAGATCGGGTCGCTCTTGAGGAGATGCGGGAACATCGCCAACGGTTACGAAGAGACCTTCAGGCCAAGGCTGGCGGTTGGGTCGATGTGAATCGATCGATTCAACTTTTCGACGAGGACATTGAAGCCGTCGAGGCGGGACTGGCGAGACTGTAGGCGGCGCGGCTCAGGTGTTTGCTGATCGCTTACCCGAGCTTCGGCTTGGATTCGAACGAACCGGGGACCATTCGATTTACGGGCCCAGGTTTCCCCTTTGGATCAAAGGACGGTCACCAACCGAGCAAGAGGTGATTTTCGCTTGAGGGAGTTTTGGCCAATTCTGAAACTCGACTTAGGGAGATGGCCTCCGCCGTCGGCTTACTGGAAACATTTCTGCTCTCGGAGAGCGCAGCGGAAAACATGAAGGGCGCCAAATCGGGCGAGGTTACATCTCCGTTGGGCGACAATCGCGCGACCAGTCTACCGCAGTCCCAAAGTTCAACCTCATGTCCATCAGCAATTTGTTTGGCTGCGCTCAACGCAGTGGCATCGTCGGGCTGATCGCTCAAAAAATCCTTGACCTTAACAAAGCGATGGCCGTCGATACCCAGAATATAGGCCCGATAGTCTCGCATGGCACTGCTCCCTTTCCGATTGCTTCCAGACAACAATAAATCCGACGTTCGGTTCCAAATTGGGCCGCCAAGTGGCAAAAATAGGCCAAGCCAATAAGGGTAGGAGCTGTCGCCGTCTGCCTCAGATGCTGCCCGACAATCTCCGCGCGCTTTCTGGTGCTGATCTGTGTTTGTTTGAGAATCTCTGGGGACAGGAGTACTCACGGGGCTGTGACTCTGCCCCGTCAATGGCGCGCAGCGAGGGGTTTTCGGCGGGGCGGTCGCTCTCCGATCAGCAGCGCAGCCAGTACCCGGCCCCTGTTCTGGGCTTCGAAGGAGCCTGCCCTTATTCGACCCGGGTTTGCTCTGGGCTGCCGGACAGCGAAGAGACTGAAAGCCGTCCCTCGCTTTGTTTAATTTTTATTTTTCCCGGGCCGAAGCGAGAACCGGGCGAGCTTTCGAAAGATATGACTAATTCGCCGAAAATTGCTGGTTTTGGCACATGAAATCGCACTTCTAGCGGCAAAACAAGGCGTATTTGTTCCAAAAGGGCTCAGCGAACTTTCGGTTCCAAAGACGATAAATCATCTGCTCGGGTGTTCCACGAACAACGGGAGTTTCGCGATCCACGTTCTGATGATAAGGAAGCTTGGACCATTCAAATTATATGTTTGTTAAGTATTGGGTAGTCCTTGAATTACTCGGGCAAAATCGACGCTAAGGGGCCCCCCATTAACGGGCTCGGGGCGTATTCAGGCGGCCACGCCCACGTAGAGACGATTGACGCCGCCCAGGCTCCTTCGGACGCGATTATCGTCCCCGACGCCCAGTTGCTCTTCCATGGCGATTTTAAGCGGTCCGGCGTCGATCTTGTTCTTTCCGGCGCCGATCGAGAGTTGGTTCTGCACGATTACTTCAAGGGCGAGAAGCGCGCGGCTTTGTCGTCGCCCGACGGCGCTCATCTTACCGGCGATCTCGTCAACGCTCTGGCTGGTCACGTCGAATACGCGCAGGCCGACGGCAGCGCGAGCGCCCATCAGGTCATTGGCCATGTGACCAAGCTCGTCGGCACCGCAGCCGCAATCCGCAACGGCGTCTCGATCATTCTGAATAATGGAGATAACGTCGAAAACGGCGACGTCGTCACATCCGGATCGGATTCGAAGCTCGGCATCACCTTCATCGACGGCACGGTGTTCGGCCTGTCGTCGAACGCGCGCATGGTGCTCAACGAGATGGTCTACGACCCGAACGGGTCGAACAATTCGTCGCTGCTCAGTTTGGTGGCCGGCACCATCACGTTTGTGGCCGGCGAAACGGCGAAGCACGGCGACATGAAGGTCGACACGCCGGTTGCGACCATGGGCATCCGCGGCACCGCGGTCCTGGTCGAGATCGACTTCACCGTGCCCGGCCAGGGCGCGCCGGATGCAAGATTCCAGGTCCTGGTCGAGCCGGACGGCACGACAGGTTCCTATATCCTGTTTGACAAGACGACGCTGACTCCGCTGGCCGTCGTCAACCAGGCCGGACTGCAGATCAACATCTCGAACGGGATCATGAGCCAGACGCTGACTCCGCTGTCGCCGGAGATCCAGCAGCTCATCAACGATGTGTTCTCGCTGAAATTCACCGACAGCTCGAACACCAAGTCGCTGCAGAATTTCACCGATACGATCACCCCGCAGGCGTTATCGCCGATCAAGCTGGCAAGCGGAGACGCGGCTACTCCAGTGGTCCTGTTCACAAACGCGCCAACCAATCCCTCGCCGTCTCCATTTGCAGGCCCCCCAACCTTCGTTCCTCCCAATCTCAATCCTCACATTGACCAACCACCAACAGTTGTCGTTTCCGGGAACGCCACCCTTACGGCCCACAGCGGTACATCTCAGAGCACTGGGGTCGATAGCGTATCGGGTACGATCCGTTTTGCCGACATCAATGCAGGCGATCTTCCAACTGTAAGCGCGAACTTCGTTTCTTTGAACCTGCTGGACGCTCAACACAACAACATCACGGCGACGCTGACGTCGCAGCAAATTGCAGCGATAGCGGCCCAGCTTGTTGTGACACCCAGTCCTGGTAACAATAATAACGGTTTGGCGACCTGGACTTACAGTGCTGCAGACACAGCGTTCAACTTCCTGACCGCCGGCGAGACACTGACGTTGACCTACGACGCGGTGGTTAACAACAATTTCCCGGCGTTCGATCAGGTCACCACGGTCCCATTCACGATCACGATCAATGCTACCAGTTCCGTCGAATGGATTCATCCGACAGGGGGGCTGTGGAGCGTCGGATCCAACTGGAGTTCGGGCACGGTCCCTACGGCAACTGACGATGCCATCATTCCGGCGCAAGATATTCCGGGGGGCAGCGGCCTTTACGACGTGACCATTCAAACGCCGGCTGTTGCGCGAAATCTGACATTAAATGCCGACGATACCACCGGCGCCCAGGTGACCAACGACAGCACGCTCGCGATCGGCGAGGTGCTGACCATCTTCAACAACGGCGTCCTGGACAATTCGGAGTCGGGCACGGTCAACGTCGGGCAGAAAATTGAGCTCTTGAACCAGAGTTCGCTGTTGAATTCAGGGCTGATCACGCTTGGCCAAGGCGGCGATTTTGAGGATTCATCGAGCGTTACGAATTCCGGAACGATCGAGATCGCTGGTGGTACGCTTAATGTTCAGGTCGATATCGCTAATTCCGGAGGTGTGATCAACATCGACGACGGCGCCACGCTGACGCTGTCTGGCGCCACCATCGATGGCGGCACCATCAATGACGGCACGGCCACCGGCACCAGCTCGCCGGTATTCGGAAGCATCGACGTCACGGGTTCGAGCACGATTAGCAACGCCAGCCTCAACGATGGCGGGGTAACGGTTGCGAGCGGCGTCACATTGACGCTGGACGGCGACACGGTGAGCGGGACCACCTTCACCGACACCGCCAGCGGCGCCACCATCCAGATCGATGACGGCACCGTTCTGACATTGACCGGCGGCGCTACCATCAATGGTGGCACCATCAATGACGGCACAGCCAGTGGGAACCAAGACTCAGTCTTTGGCAGCATCGACATCATCGGTTCGAGCACGATCAGCTATGCCGTCTTGAACAATGGCGGAGTGACGATTGCGAGCGGCGTCACGCTGACGCTGGACAACGACACGGTGAACGGGACCACTTTCACCGACGCAAGCGGTGCCACCATCCAGATTGACGACGGCACCGTTCTGACGCTGACGGGCGCCACTATCAATGGCGGCGCGATCAATGACGGCACGGCGAGCGGGACCGGCGAGCCAGTGGTGTTCGGTGGCATCGCGGTTACCGGTCCGAGCACAATCAGCAATGCCTTCTTGAACAATGGCGGAGTGACGATTGCGAGTGGCGTGACGTTGACGTTGAGCAATGACACGATCACCGGTACGACCTTTACCGACGTCGACGGCAGCACTGCCGAGGTCGAAAGCGGCGACACCCTCGCGCAGAACGGTTCCGCCATTAGCGGCAGCGTCGCCGGCACAATCGATATAAGCGGGGCCGTCACGTTTCAAAGCGGGGTGGTGGTGAATGGTGGCGCGATGTCAGTCGCGAGAGGGGCGACGCTCGACATCGAAAATCCAGTAACGGGCGTCGGCGCCACCTTGAATGACGTCGACGTCATGAATTCGGGAACCATCCAGGTAGATACGGCCGGGCCAGAGACCAAGATCATCTCGCTTGTGCTCGACGGTGGCACGACGGTGACCGGCGGCACGCTGCTGATTCACGTCGACTTTCCGGTACCCGGAATTGAGGGGGCCGTTGAGATCGGCGCAGGCGGTGCCACGTTCGAGAACGTCACGGTTGACAACAACAATATTCTGACCATCGACGATGGCGTTACGCTCACCCTGGGCGACAACACCGTTGTCAATAACGGCAAACTGGCGATCGGCACGCTGGGCGTGCTCGACGTCGAGCAGGGGGGGCCGGGCACCCTTCCCGAAGGCACGCCGGACGCGACGTTGGACGGGGTCACGGTCGCCAATGGCGGCAACATCGAAATCGGAGCAACCGGCACTAGTGATCCGACGCTTCTACTCGACGATGGCACCGTGATCAGTAACGGCATGCTGACTGTCGGGTCACTCGGAACGCTCGAGATCGGGACGGGTGGAGCGACATTTGACGGCGTGACCGTCGAAAACAACAATGTTCTTTCGATCGACAACGGCGTTACGCTCACGCTGGACGACAACACCGTCATCAGTGATGGCAACCTGGCGACGGGTACGCTTGGCGTGCTCGATGTCGAACAGGGCCCGGGCACGCTTTCGGAAGGCGTGCCTGACGCGACGTTGGACGGGGTCATTGTCGCCAACGGCGGCAGCATAGAAATTGGCACGACCGGTACTGGTGATCCGAGTCTGCTGCTTGACGGCGGCACGATGATTAGCGACGGCGTGCTAACTGTCGGATCGGCCGGAACGCTCGAGATCGGCGCGGGAGGGGCGACACTGAATGATGTCGCCGTCTTCAATAGCAATACCATCGATGTTCTTGCAGGCGGTGTCCTCAACCTCGACAGTACCAGCGTTGCCAACTTTGGCGTCACGACCGTGAACGGCGGCGGGACGCTGGATCTGAATGGGGCAACCTTCATCGGCGGCACTCTGAGTGGCGCCGGCGAGATCGCGACCGTGGGCGGCGTGAACGTTCTTGTCGATCTGGCGATTGCTAGCGCTACAACGGTCGACGTGACCGACAACACGGTTCTGGAGCTCGCTGGTTTGATTTCCAATAGCGGGCTGATCGCTTTGAACTCCTCGGGTGACACGACCGCATTGGAAATTTCGGGCAGTGTCCTGCTCGATGGCAGCGGCCAGGTTGCCCTGACTGATAACGCCCACAACGCCATCGTCAGCGACGGTTCGGCGGCGGTGCTTATAAACTCGAACACGATTACCGGCGCGGGCACAATCGGGGACCAATTCCTGACGCTCGTGAACGACGGCACGATCGATGCGACCGGAACAAACCTGCTGACCATTGATACCGGCGTCAACACCGCGACCAGCGCTGGACCGGAAGGCAGTCACTGGTCCGTAGGCAGCCTTGCGGTCACGAACGATAGCGCGGGTATTCTGGAAGCCTCAGCAGGCCACGCCCTGCAGATCGATGATGATGTCCTGAACAATGGGCTCATTGAATCCGGTAACACCGGTGGCACTTCGGCTGCGGTGGTCAACGTCGCCGGGAATATGACCGGAACGGGGTCCATCGACATCTTCGACAACGCAACGGTCGAGATCGGTGGTTCGGTTTCCTCCGGCCAGACCGTGACCTTCGAGGTCTCCAATGGAGCTGCCGAGCTGATCCTCGATGATCCGCAGGGTTTCCAGGGACTGGTCAAGGGCCTCGTGGAAGCTTCCTCCGAGGCTGCCGAGAATTACATCGATCTAAAGGGTTTTTCATACAGCAACTCTGGAACGGAGGTGGTGTCGGCTTTGTTCGATTCCGGCACCGACGTCACCGCAGTCACCATCACCAACGGTGCAAATAATCTCACGATCGATCTGGTTGGCAACTACCACAAGGGAGCTATCGAGTTTGCCAGTGATGGAGCTGGCGGGACATTATTCTCGGATCCGGCTGCGAATTCCGGTGCGGTGACGATCGCCAGCGACACCACGCTGGACATCGCTTCTGCCAGCGCGGCGATGGTGAGCTTTGCCAACGGCAACGGCAACACCGGCGAACTCGTGCTCGATAATGCCAAGGCCTTCACCGGTCAAATTGCTGGATTCGCGGGTAACGGAACGATCTCAAATTCGGATCTGATCAACCTCGCCGATGTCAACATTGCCAGCGTCGCAATGAGCAAGACCAGTTATACGCAGAACGGGAACGGTACCGGAACGCTAAGCCTGTACGACGCCAATGGCCATGCGCTTGACAGTATTACGTTCGATGGAAGTTACCAGTTAGCGAATTTCACCATTGAGAACGATGGTAGCGGTCATACGCTGATCGTCGATCCGCCGGCGTCCTCCGGAGCTAACGCCAACTCGAGCGTGGTCGTGAATAATGCCGGCCCGGCTGCGAATTCCGTTGTCATGCACGATCCCGGCCCCAGCGACAATTTCGCGTTCAATTTCGTAGGTGTCAGCCATCCCACGGTGACGGACTTCCATCCGTTTTCTGAGGGCCCACAGTTCGGTAGCTCGACATTTGCGAGCGTACAGGCTCTCTTCGCCATGCACGACGACGGCCACGGCCGCACGGTCGTTGCCCTTGATGATCACCACAGCATTGCCTTGAGCGACGTTCACAAGCCGCTGCTGCACATCGGCGACTTCCACGTCATCTAGACGTGGCAGTCGCAAGCCAATCCGGCGTGCTGCGCGGGCAATGGTGTCGGATCCGGAGTTCAGTTGAAGGCTGAGTTCAGGGGATTTTCGATCGGCGTCAGGTCTGGCCGGTTTGGCTCTGGCGGCCTTCGCCGGCGCCGCAGCGGGCGATGGTGAACGCATGAAGTCTTGATCAGGGCGCTTGCCGCCATGATTTGCTATAAAAACATTCGTTATTCTAGAGATAAATTCGATCACTGAAGGCGCCATAATAACTGTGGTCTAATAAAATGACTGACTATTACGCGTTGATCAAAAGAGCTGTCAGCCGTCTCGATCCAACCGCGCCCCGTGAACGCAGGCGGGCGCTTTACGAGCGCGCACGCGCTGCCCAAACGACTCAACTGCGCACCATTAGCCCGCCGCTTTCTGAAGCCGAAATCGTCAGCGAGCAACTGGCGCTGGAGGAGGCCGTGCGCAGGGTCGAAGCTGAGACCGCCAAGCGCTCAGGCGATGTTCTTGTCCGAACATTAAGCGATTTGCTCGCTGCCGCTGACAGAATAGGCGAACCAATCACACGAGCTGAGAGTGCTGCTTCCGGCGTTCGTGCAGAGGCCTTGGTCAACCCCTCCGCGCCTAACCAAAGTAACGAAGTGTCGCCGCCGATGGTCATTTGTGGCGGAGGGACCGGCAGACTGGTTAGATATTGGCGCTGGCGTTCGCTCCCACGACGGAGCGCTGCGTCAAACTTAGCGAGCGGGCGCTAGTATTTTCCTCATTTATTGAGCGCCCATCTCACGCTAAGATGAGCCTTTTTAGGCTCCTTTATGCATACCATAGCCATTTCATTGATAGTCTGCGGATTCATGTTTAATTGCTACGCGATCGCCTTCCTGTTGCTGGAAAAGCGCAAAACAGACCTACAGAAGAAAATCTTCCAGGAAAATCTTGAAGAGATCGACTACCATCTTCGTAAGGCTCGAAGGGGTAGAATAGCTGGCGGTTGACAAATTGATCGCTACGAGAGGGACGGCAAATCGTAATGCTTCGCAAGTTGATAATCGCTGGCGCTTGGTCGTGTCTTGCATTCGTCATTTATGCGACGCTTTCGTCGATTGATGCGCGACCGGTGATAGCTGGGGGTTTTTTCACCATATTAGAGCGCTTCGGCGCATACTTGGTTTTCGGACTCCTCTTTTATTTGGCGTATCCGCGCTATCTGACGTTTGTTTGCATCATGGTGTTCGGGAGCGCGGTTACCCTGGAGTTGCTGCAGAACCTTGTCCCAGATCGTGACCCGCGTTTGTTGGATGCGATGGAGAAACTGTTAGGTGGGACAGCCTGCATCGTGTTGGGTATTTCCCAATCAAGCATCTGGCCTAAACTCATTCCAGGAAACGATCGACCGCCACGTAACTAGCCTACGTCCTACTTGTCGTTCAATCGTCGATTGTTGGTGAATAGTCAGTTGCAAGATTTGGTCCGTGTTTTTCGACGTGAAGCGGCGCGTTTCTAGTTTGGGCTCGGCTGCCTGAAGTCTCCATAGCGTCGCACCCAGCCTTGTGCGTTTCTTCGCCATCTAAAGCGCTGACCAGAATTGCCTACATATTGCCACCGAGGTGGCTAATCTTGCCCGGGGTCCCGAGGTAAAGCGTAGCCATTAGGTGCGAGCTGATTGACTAGCCGGGCGGACTCAACTTAATTGTTGCATAACAAGGCGCTGGGATGTCTGCGGGTATCTTTCGACGAAGAGCGGTTGCGGTCCTTCTGTTGACGTGGATGGGGCCGCTACCGGCTCTCGCCGACACGATCGAGGCTGCCTTGGTGCGCGCCTACCAAAACAATCCGCAGCTTAATGCGCAACGGGCCTCGGTGCGGGCCACGGACGAAAACGTACCGCAGGCTTTGTCTGGATACCGGCCGAAGGTCGCGGTGACCGCGAGTGCCGGTTATCAATATACTGATGTGGGCGAGACCCAGGGCGGCACCGCGACACAAATCGTGCGGACGGAAGTTCACGGCACTGATCCGCCGCGTGCCGCCGGTATGACCATCACCCAAACCTTGTACAACGGCAATCAGACCGCCAATAAAACGCGAGCTGCTGAAAGTCAGGTCTCCGGCGCCCGTGAAGCCTTGCGCGTGCTCGAGGAGAACGTCCTGCTGGCTGCGGCGACCGTGTACATGGATTATCTGCGCGATGCGGCGATCGTCGAGGTGAACCGCAGCAACGTTCGCGTTCTCGATCAGACGCTCAAGCAGACCCAGGACCGGTTCAATGTCGGAGAGGTAACCCGCACCGATGTTGCGCAGTCGGAAGCGCAACTCGCGGCCGGCAAGACGCAGCTTCTGGCAGCTCAAGCGACGCTGACGACCACGCAGGCCAATTTCCGGCGCATCATCGGTAACGAGCCCCAGGCGCTGGCGCCGGGCTCTCCGGTCGATCGTTATCTACCGGCATCGCTTCCAGCGGCCGTCGAACTCAGCCTGATCGAAAACCCGAACGTCACCGCGGCGATGTATGGTATCGACGTGAATTTTCTCCAGGTCAAGGTGAACGAGGGCGCGCTGCTGCCGACGGTTAGTTTGCAGGCTGCGGTACAACAGTCCTATGAGCAGAGCCTGCAAGTGTTCCGCACGTTCGGCGCTTCCGCGATCGCGCAACTGTCGGTTCCGGTCTATCAGGGCGGCGCGGAATATTCGCTGATCCGTCAGTCCAAGGAATCGCTTGCGCAACAGCGTCTCGTTCTCGAACAGACCCGCGACCAGACCCGCGCCAACACGGTTACCGCCTGGGGACAGCTGGTGGCCGGCAAGGCCCAGGTAGCGTCAGCCCAGTCGCAGGTGACCGCATCGGAAATCGCGCTCAACGGCGTGCGTGAAGAAGCCAAGGCGGGGCAGCGAACCACGCTCGACGTGCTCAACGCCCAGCAGGCACTGGTCAATGCACGGGTTGCGCTCGTGACGGCGCAGCATGATCGCGTCGTGGCTTCGTATAGTGTGTTGTCTTCCGTAGGACGGCTTTCGCCGCAGGTCCTCGGTCTGCCGACAACGACCTACGATCCCAGCGTGCACTATCAGCAAGTGCGTGACAGCTGGTTTGGCGTTCGTACGCCCGACGGCCGTTGATCGTCGCCGTGTTGTTGCAAGGCCTGGCTCACCTGTAGCGCCGGGCGTCTGTTGTCGCGGCACCGCCCCCGTGTCCTTCCGGTGGACCTTGGCGTTGCTTGCAATCATTTACGGCCCTGACGTAGCGTTCTGGGAGGCGGCAGAGCGATTCGCTGCGCATCGGATTTTCAAGAGCGGACATCGGTGCGCGGGGCGTGCAAAGGTGACTGCGATGCGTCGGACGGCGTTTGTCTGGGGACAAGTTGGGTCGGCGCGATGAAAATCCGCACCTGTCTATCCGGAATCAGCAAATGCCTGCCTCGCTTGGTGTAAAAACGCTGTCGAGGGCGTTGATGAGGTGGGACCGGAAATGACGCAGCCTGCGAAGGTTCAAGAACCCTCAATGGAGGAGATTCTGGCGTCGATCCGGCGTATCATCGCCGATGACGAGGCGAAGCCTGCCGCTGCCGAAAAAGCGCCGGCCCCAAGCCCGCCACCTGCAAGTCCTCCGCCTGCCGCACCTCCGGTAGCGGCCAAGC
This sequence comes from Bradyrhizobium sp., assembly GCA_049509335.1. Lineage (GTDB taxonomy): Bacteria > Pseudomonadota > Alphaproteobacteria > Rhizobiales > Xanthobacteraceae > Bradyrhizobium. Next base: position 14,519 of record JBEKZZ010000042.1, read on the forward strand.
CTGCGCCACCTCCTGCTGCACCTGCGCCGGCCCCGAAAGCCGCAGCTCCTGCGCCGCCACCTCCAACGCCTGCGCCGGCATCGAGCAATAGCCAAGACGATATTGACGCGCTCCTCAACGGCCTGGACGAAGCCACGACCCCCGAAGAAATCCGACCCGCCGCGGCCGAACCGGATGTTCTGGATCTGACCGATGAGATGGCGTTGCCTGAGCCGCCACCTCAGCCCGCCTTCAGGAAGGTCGATCCGCCGGACGACCTCGAGTTCACTGAAGCAGTCGCCAAGGCGCCCCCGCGCGAGCCGGCGTTCGATCTGCCTCCGCCAAGCCCGATGGATGCCCCGCCAATCCTGTCACGCTCGACCGTGTCGGCGGTGGAATCGGCGTTCAATAGCCTCGCTCACACGGTGTTGAGCAATAACGCGCGGACGCTGGAAGACCTGGTCAAGGAAATGTTGCGTCCGATGCTGAAATCCTGGCTCGACGACAATTTGCCGGGGCTTGTGGAACGTATCGTCAAGGCGGAAATCGAGCGGGTTTCGCGCGGGCGCTGAACTAATTGCGCGCAATGACCGATTGCCGGTCGCGATTACCGCCATTACATCACCTTTATCTCCTAGTCCGGCCTGACAGCGTGTTGACTTGGCACGCCGGGGCGGCTTCTTAGCCCGTTCAGGTTCCCCGAATGCAACCGTCATGATCGAGAAAAACTACCAGCCCGCCGATATCGAAGAACGCATGTCCGTCATTTGGGAGGACAGCCGCGCCTTCAGTGCTGGACGGCCGGAACGCCGCGACGCCAAGCCTTTCACCATCGTGATTCCGCCGCCCAACGTGACGGGCTCGCTGCATATGGGGCACGCGCTCAACAACACCTTACAGGACATCCTTTGCCGTTTTGAGCGGATGCGGGGCCGCGACGTGTTGTGGCAACCCGGCACGGATCACGCCGGCATCGCGACCCAGATGGTGGTCGAGCGGCAATTGATGGAACGGCAAGAGCCGGGCCGTCGCGACCTCGGCCGCGAGAAGTTTCTTGAACGGGTCTGGCAGTGGAAGGCCGAAAGCGGCGGCATCATCGTCAACCAGTTGAAGCGGCTTGGCGCCTCCTGCGACTGGTCGCGCGAGCGCTTCACGATGGACGAGGGACTGTCGTGGGCCGTTGTCAAGGTTTTCGTGGAACTGCACCGTCAGGGCCTGATCTACAAAGACAAGCGGCTCGTGAACTGGGATCCGAAGCTGCTCACGGCGATTTCCGATCTCGAGGTGCAACAGACCGAGGTCAAGGGCAGCCTCTGGTATCTGCGCTATCCCATCGAAGGCAAGACGTTCAGCCCGGACGACACTACAAGCTTCATCGTGGTCGCCACCACGCGGCCCGAGACGATGCTCGGCGACACGGCCGTGGCCGTGCATCCCGATGACGAGCGCTATCGGGACCTGGTCGGCAAGCACGTGATCCTGCCGCTGGTCGGGCGAAGGATTCCGATCGTGGCCGACGAATATTCCGATCCGGAAAAAGGCTCGGGCGCGGTCAAGGTGACGCCGGCGCACGACTTCAATGACTTCGAAGTCGGCAGGCGCCACAACCTGCCGCAGATCAGCGTGCTCGACAAAGAAGCCTCGCTGGCGCTGGTGGGCAACGAAGATTACCTGCGAGGGCTACCCGAAGGATCGGCCCAACTTGCAGAAGAATTGAACGGCCTCGACCGTTTTGCCGGGCGCAAGCAGATCGTGGCGCGCATGGAAGATTTCGGCTTCCTGGAGCGGATTGAGCCAAACACACATATGGTGCCGCACGGCGACCGCTCCGGCGTCGTCATCGAACCCTATCTGACCGACCAATGGTACGTCGACGCCAAGACGCTGGCTCAGCCTGCGATCGCGGCCGTGCGTAACGGAACGACAGTCTTCGTTCCGAAGAATTGGGAAAAGACCTATTTCGACTGGATGGAGAACATCCAACCATGGTGCGTCTCCCGCCAGCTTTGGTGGGGTCACCAGATTCCGGCCTGGTACGGTCCCGACGGCAAGGTATTCGTCGCCGAGACGGAAGAGGAAGCCGTTGGCAACGCGCTTGGTTATTACGTCGAGCAGGAGGTCATCACGGCCGAGCAGGGGCGTGAGATGGCGCTCGACCGCAACAAACGTGCCGGTTTTATCACCCGCGACGAAGACGTGCTCGACACCTGGTTCTCCTCGGCGCTCTGGCCGTTTTCGACCCTCGGCTGGCCCGATGACGCACCGGAGGTGAAGCGCTACTATCCGACGAATGTTCTGGTCACCGGCTTCGACATCATCTTCTTCTGGGTCGCCCGCATGATGATGATGGGTCTTCATTTCATGAAGGAGGCCCCGTTCTCGACGGTCTACATCCACGCCCTCGTCCGCGACGAGAAGGGCGCCAAGATGTCGAAGTCGAAGGGCAACGTCATCGATCCCCTGCATTTGATCGACGAATACGGCGCCGACGCGCTGCGCTTCACTCTGGCTGCCATGGCCGCGCAAGGCCGCGACATCAAGCTCGCGGCAAGCCGCGTCGAGGGCTATCGCAACTTCGCGACCAAGCTGTGGAATGCGTGCCGCTTTGCGGAGATGAATGTCTGTGCGACGCCTGCCGATTTCGATCCCGCCAAAACCGTGCAGACGTTGAATCGCTGGATTGTACATGAGACGGCGCGCGCCACGCGGGAGGTCACCGAGGCCATCGAAGCGTATCGCTTCAATGATGCCGCCGGCGCGACCTATCGCTTCGTCTGGAACGTTTATTGCGACTGGTATCTGGAATTGGCCAAGCCGGTATTGATGGGCGAAGAGGGCGACGCGAAGGCGGAAACCCGCGCGACGGTGGCGTGGGCGCGAGATGAAATTCTCAAACTGCTCCACCCGTTCATGCCGTTCATCACCGAGGAGCTGTGGGCGGTGACGGCCAAACGCGAGGGTCTGCTCACTTTGGCGCCATGGTCGCGAAAGGCAAACGAGTTGACGCTGGAGCAATTGGCGCTCGCTGCAGCCGCGAGCCCGAATGAGTCTTTGCTGATGCCGGTTCTGCCGATCCTCGACACGGCCGAGTTCAGCGATCCCGATGCCGAGGCCGAGATCGGCTGGGTGGTCGATCTTGTCACCGCGATCCGCTCGGTCCGCGCCGAAATGAACATCCCGCCCTCGACACTGACTTCGCTGGTGCTGTCGGGCGCATCCCCCGAAACCAAGGAGCGCGCCCCGCGCTGGAATGACGTCATCAAGCGAATGGCGCGGCTCTCTGACATTTCCTTTGCCGACCGCGCACCGGAGGGTTCGGTGCAACTATTGGTCCGAGGCGAAGTCGCTTCGCTGCCGCTGAAAAGCGTGATCGACCTTTCGGCCGAGAAGGTGCGGCTCGACAAGGAACTCGCCAAGGCCGATGCCGATATCAAGCGGGTCGATGCCAAGCTTGCGAATGAGAAGTTTGTCGCCAACGCGCCCGAGGAAGTGGTCGAAGAGGAAAAAGAGAAGCGTGAGGCGGCGTCTGCCCGAAAAGCCAAAATTTTCGAGGCGTTGGAGCGGCTGAAGAGCGCGGCGTCTTAATACGGCGAGAACGTCGTTCAGGTGCTCGTCGCCTCGTGCTGAGTAGTCCCTTCCTTGCTGCGGACCCCATACATCGAGAGGCCCAGCAAGATATAGGCGCCCGAGGTCCAGACGGCCTGCCAGTTCTGGGTTCCCTCGATGAAGACGATGTAGAGCGCGCTGAAGAAGAAAACTCCCGCAAACACCGTCTCGGCGATCGGCCGGATGCCCGCGCGAGGGCGGTTGAGCCATGACAACGCAGCCAACGGCACCGCCGCGATCGTCAGGGTAGCAAACGGCAGATCCTGCCAACGCGGATCAAACACCGAATCCAGGGCGGTTCCCGTTGCGATCACGATGATCACCATTAAAACGATGCCGAGGAAAACCGAGGGGAACGACTGGATCCTGCCTTCGCGCGGTCCCATCAGCTCCAAAAACGCGGGCAGCGCACGCCCCGACATCAAGGCATTGGCACATAACAACGGCGCCGCCGCGGAGACCGCCAGCAGCGCGCTCCATCTAAGCCAGCCTCCCCATCCAAAGCTTTCATACGCCGTCTTGTCGATCGCTATCCCCAACAGCACGCCAGCGACGGTTGCCGAAACGCAGACGGCGATCCACGAGGAAGGCCGGGGTTTCCACGGTCTGCGTCGCTGGCTAAGCCAAGCCACCGCGTATACTGCGATCGCCAAAATTACCCCGCTGCCCATCAGCGGCTTCCACCGGGGATAGTTGCTGACGGGGACGCCGGGTGGAAATTTCAGCGTGCGATGGTCTGCGAGAAACAGACCCCAGTAGCCGCCCACGGTGCCTTCCCAATATCGCTTCCAGGACGCGTCGAACGCCTCGATCAGATTGACGCGGAAATTGTCGCGCTTGGCGACATCAAGGATTTCCGAAATCACGCGGGCCTGGTTGATGCGCGACGGAAGCGCTCCCTCGCGCATCCGCCCCATGCTTGGCCAGCCGGTTTCGCCGATCAGTACTTCCTTACCTGGAAAGGCGAGGGACACTTGCTTGTGGATGGCCGCAACCTGTGCGGCCGCATTCTCAGCCCGGGTTGGAATGTCGTCCCAATAAGGCAGGACATGGATCGTCACGAAATCGACCGCGTCCTGGATTTCCCGATAGCGCAACCAGTAGTCCCAGGTGTCGGCGTAAGTCACGGGCACCTTGACGCGCGCTTTGACCGACAGGAGCAGCTCTCGCAGATCAGACGGCGTCATATCTCCGTGCAGCAAGACCTCGTTGCCGACACTGATCGCCGTGATCGTATCCGGGTACTTCTGCGAAAGTGCGACGGCGGTGTCGACGAGTTGCACGTTCTTGAAGCGGTTGTTGCCGATCCAGATTCCCAGAAAGACTTTCAGCCCAACCTGCGATGCGAGCTCGGGCACCTTGTCCAGGCCGTTGTCGACGGAATAGGTACGGATGCAACGCGATATGCCGGCCAATTCAACCAGATCTTCACGGATCTGTTCCGCGCTCACTTCCACTGAGGGATTCAACGGCGTCTGGTCATCCCGAAATGGCGCGTAGGACACGCATTCAAGCTTGGCGGCGGCATCAATCGGTGCGCGCGCCAGTGTGACCGGCTCGGCCAACCACCACCAAACCGAGGCAATGACCGTTAAGGAGATGAGGAGAAGCGCCAGCGGCGCGCGAACGGCAATTGGTTCTATCCTCCAGGAAATTTGTCGATTATGGTCCAGCCGCACGCGGTCGGCTGGCGGGGTCGAACGCAACACAGGCTCGTGATAGCAAATTGTCTTCACCAATAAAGGCCGTCCCGTTCAACAACAAGTGACGTGATGCTTTTCAACGGACTTTCCCGACGACGGTTTGCAAAATTTGCAGCCTGGTCAGCTCTCGGAATTTCGGCCAAATCTGCGAAAGCAGCCGGGGGCACATCAAGCGCCGCGATCGAACCTTCCAAGAGCCGGCTTGCCACCTTTCCGCCTGACTTCCTGTGGGGGACGGCCACCTCCGCCTATCAAATCGAGGGCGCGGTCAATGAAGACGGCCGCGGTACATCGATCTGGGATCGTTTTGTTCGCGTCAAGGGCAAGATAGTCGATCAAAGCACCGCTGACGTCGCGAACGATCATTACCATCGCTACAAGGAAGACGTTCAGCTCATCAAGGAGCTCGGCGCCAAAGCCTATCGCTTTTCGATCGCCTGGCCTCGCGTGTTTCCGGATGGGACAGGCACGCCTAATCCCAAGGGCCTCGATTTTTACCAGCGGCTTCTGGACGAGCTGCTGGCCAACGGCATCGAGCCGTTTGCGACGCTATATCATTGGGACCTGCCGCAGGCGCTTCAGGATCGTTACGGTGGGTGGAGATCGCGCGATACAGCGAAGGCTTTTGCCGATTATGCCGGATATGTCACCGAGCGAATCAGCGATCGCGTGACGTCCATCTTCACCATCAATGAATGCGCCAGGCTTGTGCAGGCCGGCTTCGGCATGGCCATTGACGCGCCGGGCCTTAACCTTCCGCAGAAGGAAATCAACCAGGTTCGTCACCATGTGGCGCTGGGCCATGGTCTTGCGGTGCAGGCCGTCCGGGCGCACGGGCGCAGCGGGACGAGAGTGGGCCCGGCCGAAAATATCGAGGTTTGCATTCCCGCCATCGAGACGCCGGCCAACGTCCGCGCAGCGGAGATCGCCACGCGCGAGCTCAATGCCGGCTATCTGACCGCGATCCTCGAGGGCAAATACACCGATGGCTTCCTGGCCTATGCCGGCGCCAACGCTCCCGTCTTCACGCCGGAAGATCTCAAGATCATCTCTTCGCCGGTCGATTTTGTCGGCCTTAACCTGTACGTGCCCCATCATTACGTCGTGGCCGGCGAAAACGGTAACGACTTTTCCCTGCTGCCGTTTGCACCGACGTTCCCGCATATGGATTCGAACTGGCTCAGGATCGGCCCCGAGGCGATGTATTGGGCGCCGCGCTATGTCGAGAAACTCTGGAATGTAAAGTCGATCTATATCACCGAGAACGGAACGTCCGCGGCGGACCAGTTGAGCGCGGACGGCAAGGTCTACGATATCGATCGCATCATGTACCTGCGCAACTATCTGGCGCAGCTCAACCGCGCAACTTCGGAAGGCGTGCCGGTGCAGGGATATTTCCTTTGGAGCCTGATGGACAACTTCGAATGGGGCGACGGCTACGGAAAACGCTTCGGGCTGTACCATGTCGACTTCCAGACCCAGCGCCGTACGCCAAAGCTTTCCGCCTCCTTCTATCGCGAGGTCATCCAGAAAAATGCGGTGGCGTGATCCTGTCACGGCCGGCGTGCGACGGTTTCTTCGGCAAACGGCTTTGAGAGGAATTTTGAATCCTTCAGCCCATACCGCCAGGGCAGGTCGACCGCTTTGGTGAGGCCGATCCGCACGCCCGCGACAATCTCGGGTTTTGTGGTGGGCGCGTAGAGCGCAAACGGGGGAGCATCGAGCGCCAGCCCATTATGGGTATGGGTGATGCCGAGCGCTTCCGTCAGCTTGCCGGGCCCGGAGCACAGCGATCGCTCGTCGTGGAGGCCGCGCCGGCGCCGCATCGCCGGGATGCCATGGGTCGGTTCCAGCGCCCGGATCAGGACCGCGCTCGCTGAACCTGCCTTTTCGCAGACGAAATTGACGCACCAATGGATCCCATAGGAGCGGTAGACATAGACGAAGCCCGCCGGTCCAAACATCACGGCGTTCCGTGGCGTCGGGCCGCCGTAGGAATGCGCCGCCGGCTCGGTGTGGTGATAGGCCTCGACTTCGACGATGACCCCGCCGACGCCATCGACCAGCAGCGTTACGCCGATCAGGTCGGGGGCGACCTCCAGGACGCTGCGGTTGAAAAACGCCTTTTTGAGTTGTTTCCCGAGTTTTGGGCTGCTTCTGGCGGAATTTGGAGGCATAGGGTGGTATGCTAGGAGACCCGACCTGCCAAAGCGAGCGGTTGCGGTTCTTGGTCCACCGGATTAGCTAGATCGTGAGGAAAGTACGGATTCCCCATGGTCGTGATCGTCGATACCGTCTCCACCACGCCGGTGCGCCCGCGCCACCCCGAAAAGGTGAACCGGCCGGACTCGCTGTCGCCCCCGAAGCCCGACTGGATCCGCGTCCGCGCGCCGACCACGCGCGGCTATGCCGACACCCGCAATATCGTCAAGGAAAACGGCCTCGTCACGGTCTGCGAGGAGGCGGGTTGCCCGAACATCGGCGAGTGCTGGGACAAGAAGCACGCCACCTTCATGATCATGGGCGATACCTGCACCCGGGCTTGCGCATTCTGCAACGTCAAGACGGGAATGCCGGGGGCGCTGGACGCCACTGAGCCGGATCATGTCGCCGAGGCCACCTTTAAATTGGGACTAAAGCATGTGGTGGTCACGTCCGTCGACCGCGACGATCTCGCCGACGGCGGCGCGCGGCATTTCGCAGAGACCATCCGTGCCATCCGCGCGCGCTGCCCGGAAACAACCATTGAGATCCTCACGCCCGACTTCCTGCGCAAGGACGGCGCGCTCGAAATGGTGGTCGCGGCCAAGCCCGACGTGTTCAACCACAACCTCGAAACGGTGCCGTCGCGATATCTGAGCGTGCGGCCCGGTGCGCGCTATTTCCATTCGATCCGCCTCTTGCAACGGGTCAAGGAAATCGACCCCTCTATTTTCACCAAATCAGGCATCATGGTTGGCCTGGGCGAAGAACGCCACGAAGTCTTGCAGGTGATGGACGACCTTCGCTCGGCGGAGGTGGATTTTCTCACCATCGGCCAATATTTGCAGCCGACGCGGAAACATCACGCTGTGATGCGCTACGTGACCCCGGACGAGTTCGCGGGCTATGAGAAGGTCGCCTATACCAAGGGTTTCCTGATGGTATCGGCGAGCCCGCTGACCCGCTCGTCGCACCACGCCGGCGAAGATTTCGCGAGGTTGCAGGCGGCGCGCGCAGCGCTCACCGCTTAAGGCAATGCCGAGCTTTTCCAACAAGCGCCGGGTACAGCATACCGCATCCGAGATGTTCGACCTCGTCGCCGATGTCGAGCGCTATCCTGAGTTCGTCCCGCTCTGCCAATCGCTGAAAATCCGCCAACGGACGCCGAAGCCGGACGGCACGGAGGTCGTCGTGGCCGACATGACGGTGTCGTTCCATCTCGTGAAAGAGGGCTTTACCAGCGAGGTCACGCTCGACCGGCCCAACCTGAGGATCAACGTGCGCTATCTACGCGGGCCGTTCTCCAATCTCGAAAATCGCTGGACGTTCGAGCCCAAGGGCGAGAAGACCTGCGACGTCGGCTTTTTCATCGCTTATGAATTCAAGAGCCGGATGCTTGCCTTGCTCATGGGCTCGATGTTCGATGCCGCGTTTGGACGTTTTTCGGCCGCCTTCGAGAAGCGGGCGGATACTGTGTATGGGAAGGGCTAAGCGCGCGCCCCGGACGCGGCGCAGCATGAAGTGATGCGCCGCAGAGCCGGGGTCCACTTTCCTGTTAGCGTAGGTCCCGGTTCTGCGAAGCGGCACTCGTGTGCCGCATCGCGCCCGGGACACGGAGGGCGCGCGTCGCTTTCCGATTAACCTGTCAAACAGCAATTCCGGTGTCGTCGCGAGCGAAGCCAGTCCGGCCGTCGTCATTCCGGGATGATGCGTTAGCACCAGACCCGGAATCTCGAGATTCCGGATCGCCACTTCGCGTCGTCCGGAATGACGGCAGTACGACACGTCCCCGCGGCGCGGATAACGCCCGAGTTGTTGCTTCGGTCACGTCCCTCCAAACGAGGAGGGCGCAGGGAATGCCGGGTGCGTGACGCACCCATAGCCTCGCGTGGGAAATAGAAAGACCACACGAGCTTCAGTCACCACAGGTTCGCCGCCATCAACCGGCATTCCCTGCGCGATGGTTTTACGGTTTCCTTCGTGCTCGCCCCGGAGACCGGCTTTGTTGTCTCCGTCACCGGCGTGATGCGAAAGCATCATCGCCAACTTGATATCAGCGTCGGGATATCAGGCCCACACGACTTCACCGTCCGCCTGCAACGCCGCCCGTCCAGCGACATCGCCCGCGTCCACCGCATTTCACACCCAACGTTCGTGACGATCGCGAAGCGCCCCTCGGATTGGGGCGTGAAACGGAGCGAGCTGGTAGCTGTGATTTGCCCGTCGGCGCAAGGGGGTTTTGAAGAGGAGGAAGGAGAACAATTCGAGTCGGCAACGCCGAAGTAAAGCGCACGGCGAAGCGTGTGTTGTTCCCGCCACACGTCACAGGAAATGCAACTTCTAATATATGCCTGTCTTTCATCCTTGGGCCATTTTGTGTCATAGCCATCTGGGATTTGATTGCGCGGGGGACTTGAAGTGCGTCGTTTTGTTTTCGCTGGGGCGGGATTGTTTCTGACTGCTGCTGGATTGGCAGATGTGGCATTTGCCGCCGACCTTTCTGTGCCCAACTACACCAAAGCGCCAGTGCCGGCTGCCCAGGCTTTTAACTGGACAGGTTGCTACGTCGGTGCGGAGGGTGGCGGAAATTGGGGTAGAAGCGAACAGATCGCGGCTACAGGTCCAACTGCCGGTACATCCATCACCGGCGGGTTTGATTTGAGCGGCGGCATAGCCGGCGGGACCGTCGGCTGCAATTACCAAATGAGCAGCTTCGTGGTCGGCATCGAAAACGACTACTCGTGGACCAACAAGAAGGGAAGCGCTCCCGACCAGCCACCGTTCAACGCAGGTGCCACGAGTTCGACGAGTGAAAATTGGATTGACACGTTACGCGGCCGGGTCGGTTATTCCTGGGATCGATACTTGCTCTATGTGACTGGAGGCGGCGCTTGGGCAGGCACCGACGTCAATGTTACAAGATTGGTATCTGTGACGGACTCCCAGACGCGCACCGGTTGGGTTGCTGGTGTTGGTGGTGAATGGGCGGCCTGGACCGGCCCTTGGGGCGCACTAACGTTGAAGCTTGAATACCTGCACGCGGATTTTGGCAGCCAGCAGTACATCAATCCTCCGGTCGTTAACCCCGGTGGGACGATAGATACACGCAACGTCAAGCTTACGGACGATATGGTCCGCGTCGGAGCGAATCTGAAATTCAATTGGGGTGGACCGGTCGTCGCGAAGTACTGACCGTTCGTTTCCGACTTTGCGGGACTAGATCCGAACGCTACCCCCTCGGCCGTCGTCCCTTCACCGCATGCCGGCGCGGACTTCGCGTCACGCGCGGGCGGCCCCGGCTCACAGCGGCGCGTTTGGGTTTCGCCTGTTGCGGCCCGCGGGCCATCTCCATCAACATGCGTAACGCCTCGACGACGGAGCGTTGCCGGACCGCGCCGCGGCCGATCGCGCCAAAGCGGCACTCGCGGTTGCTGATCCTTCCATCACGCGCGGCGACCGCGAAGTGCACGAGGCCAACCGGTTTGCCGGGAACGGCGCCACCGGGTCCTGCAATTCCCGTAATCGAGACGGCGAGATCGACGTCCGCCCGCTCCAGCGCGCCGACCGCCATTTGCGTGGCGGTTTCCTTGCTGACGGCGCCGAAGGTCGCCAACGTGTCGGCCTCGACGCCGAGCATCGCGCGCTTGGCGTCGTTGGAATAGGTGACGAAGCCACGGTCGATCACATCAGAAGAGCCGGGAATGTCGGTCAATGCGCCCGCGACCAGGCCACCCGTGCAGGATTCCGCAGTCGCGATCGTCAGCTTGCGGCTGCGACAGAGATCGAGCAGCGAGCGGGCGAGGGCGCTACTTGAGCCGATTTGACGTTCGCTAGCCATCTCCCGCGTTTCCTCAAGCGAAGGTCAAACAGAAACCGGTCCTTTATCATCCCAAGGCAGGCGGATGGTGGCGCAAGCGGTCGCTGCGATGCCTTCCTCGCGGCCGGTAAAGCCGAGGCGCTCGCTGGTGGTCGCTTTCACGGCCACGCGCGAGAGTTCGAGCCCGGCAATCTCGGCGATCCGCGCGCGCATCTGATCGCGCAAGGGGCCGATCTTGGGGCGTTCGCAGATCAACGTGACTTCCAGATTGGCGATGCGGCCGCCCCGCGCGGTGACGCGTTCGACGGCGTATTTCAGAAACTTGTCTGAAGGAGCCCCCTTCCACTTCATGTCGCTGGGCGGAAAGTGCGAGCCGATATCGCCGTCCGCAAGCGCGCCGAGGATGGCATCGACGAGCGCATGGAGACCGACATCGCCGTCGGAATGGGCGAGAAAGCCTTTGCTGTGCGGCACGCGAATGCCGCAAATCATCAGATGATCGCCATCGCCGAAGGCATGCACGTCGTAGCCGGTGCCGCTCCTGACATCGCCGAGCAGGCTTGCGAGGCGTGCTTCCTCGCGGACGAAATCTTCAGGGGTGGTGAGTTTCATGTTCGCAGCATCGCCTTCAAATGTCGCAACCGTCAATCCCACCCATTCGGCCAGCGCCGCATCGTCGGTGAAATCGTCGCGGCCTTCCCGCGCGGCGCGCCGATGCGCCTCGAGGATCGTGTCGAAGCGGAACGACTGAGGTGTCTGTGCGATCCGCAAGCGCGCGCGCTCCGGTGTCGCTTCGATGTGGCCAGAGCCGTCCACAAGCTTGATCGTGTCAGTGACAGGAATGGCGGGGATGGCAGCGCCTGATATCGAAGCCGCGTCGATCGCGCGCGAAATCAGGGCAGGGGACACAAACGGCCGCGCCGCGTCGTGAATGAGCACGATGTCGGGCTTCACCGTGGCAAGCGCTTCAAGTCCTGCACGCACCGAGGCCTGCCGGGTGGCGCCACCCTTGGCAGGAGGGGCGTATTGCAGGCCGCGCACCGCCTCGTCGAAGACAGTGGCATCATCCGGATTCACCACCGGCTGCACCGTGGAAATCTGTGGATGAATACAAAACGGTTCCATGGCGCGGAAAATCACCGGCTGTCCGCCGATCGTACGGTATTGCTTCGGTCCGCCCGCACCGGCGCGAAGGCCGCGTCCTGCGGCGACGAGGATGGCGGCAGTTCGTGGCGGATTCGTCATGGGTTTACGGCTGTTGATCGGTCGGAGTTGGCAATCTCCCAGCCATCGGCCGGGGCTCTGCCCTTATCACGCTCATACGGGGAAGACAGAGCGATTCCTGCGCGTTGAGGATAAATGCATAATATGTTGCAGTGCACTTGCAAGATCGCCTGAACTGTCTAAAGTGTAGGCATGAAACTTGACTGCACAAGAATTGTGCTCCAGAATGGATTCTGACAGTGAGCAACGGTCAGAAACAAAGAGAAATCCGTGAGAAGTTTCGACTCTTTGCGACTTAACCAATTGAAATTCGGTGGTATTCAGGTCGCTAACCGGGTTTTTCTGGCACCCATGTCGGGGGTAACCGACGCGCCATTTCGGCGTTTGGCCGCCGCACTCGGTGCCGGCCTTGTCGTGTCTGAAATGACGGCAAGCGATGACCTCGTCAACGGCAAACCGATGTCCCGGTTGCGGTGCGAGGCGTCAGGCATCGGCCCCCACGTCGTTCAACTCGCGGGCTGTGAGGCGAAGTGGATGGCGGAAGGGGCCAGGATCGCCGAGGCCGCGGGTGCCGATGTCATCGATATCAATATGGGTTGCCCGGCGCGTCATGTGACCGGCGGGCAATCCGGTTCGGCATTGATGCGCGACCTCGATCACGCCGTTCGTCTGATTGATGCGACTGTCGGCGCGGTGAAAGTGCCGGTGACGCTGAAGATGCGGCTCGGATGGGACGAGCGGTCGCTGAATGCGCCAGACCTTGCGCGCCGCGCCGAATTAGCCGGCGTGCAAATGATTTCCGTGCATGGCCGGACGCGTTGCCAGTTTTACAAGGGCGAAGCCGATTGGCGTGCGGTGCGGGCCGTGAAGGACGCGATCCAGATTCCGCTCGTGGTCAATGGTGACATCACGTCCTTCGACAAGGCCGTAGCCGCGATCGAAGCGTCGGGCGCCGACGCGGTGATGGTCGGCCGGGGCGCGCAAGGCCAGCCCTGGTTGCCCGGCCAGATCGGCCGGCAGCTGGAAACCGGTGTTGCCGAGGCCGCGCCCTCACTCACGACGCAGCTTTCGCATATCCGGACGCTCTACGACGAGATCTGCCGTCATTACGGGTTGCGCATCGGCCTACGCCATGCGCGCAAGCATCTCGGCTGGGCGCTCGACGTTGCGGCCAGCTATGGCCGGACGCCGGCGGCGACATTGAAGAACTGGCGCGGAAGAATTCTGACCTCCGATAGCCCGCGGCAGGTCCATCACGAACTCGAAAATGCATTCGACGATTTTGCGTGGAGCGCTGCCGCATGACCTCCGCCGCTGAACAACGCCGGCCGTTGCCGACCGACGCCGAGATCATCCTCAACGCGCTGCCGAACCCTGTGCTGCTGGTCGGGCCCGATGGCCGGATCGCGGACGCCAACATGGCGGCTGAATCGTTTTTCGAGATCTCCGCCCAGTTCCTGCAACGCTATTCGCTGAAGGATCTGGTGCCGTTCGGAAGTCCCTTGCTGGCGTTGATCGACCAGGTTCGCTCCTCCGGCTCGCCGGTCAACGAATACAAGGTCGATCTCGGCACGCCGCGGATGGGAGGCGATCGCCAGGTCGACCTTCATGTCGCCCCCGTCACCGAGCGTCCCGGCCATATCGTCGTGATGCTTCAGGAGCGCAGCATCGCCGACAAGATGGATCGGCAATTGACCCACCGAAGCGCGGCGCGTTCGGTCATCGCGCTCGCCGCGATGCTGGCTCATGAGATCAAGAATCCGCTGTCGGGAATTCGCGGCGCGGCGCAATTGCTGGAGCAGGCGGCGTCGCCGGAAGATCGCACGCTGACGCGGCTGATCTGCGACGAGGCGGACCGCATCGTCACGCTGGTCGACCGGATGGAAGTGTTCGGCGACGATCGTCCCGTGGCCCGCGGTCCGGTCAACATCCATTCGGTGCTCGATCACGTCAAGCGGCTCGCGCAGTCCGGCTTTGCGCGTAACGTCCGCTTTGTCGAGGAATACGATCCCTCGCTGCCGCCGGTGCTCGCCAACCAGGATCAGCTGATCCAGGTTTTCCTCAATCTGGTGAAGAACGCGGCCGAGGCGACAGCCGATCTCGGCAACGAAGCGGAAATCCAGTTGACCACGGCATTTCGTCCGGGCGTGCGGCTATCGGTGCCGGGAAAGAAGTCGCGGGTCTCCCTGCCGCTCGAATTCTGCGTGCGCGACAACGGCCCCGGCGTGCCGGACGATCTCTTGCCGAACCTGTTCGATCCCTTTGTCACGACCAAGCCAACCGGAAGCGGGCTTGGTCTGGCGCTGGTGGCCAAGATTGTCGGCGATCACGGCGGCATCATCGAATGTGAATCTCAACCACGAAAGACGACCTTTCGTGTGCTTTTGCCGATGTTCAACGCTGCCAAGAAACTTGATCCAAGTGACCGCGATGACGTTGCCGGGACGCCATTTGCAAGATGAGGAAAGATGATGCCCGCAGGTAGCATTCTCGTAGCGGACGACGACACCGCTATTCGAACCGTCCTCAACCAGGCGCTGTCGCGCGCCGGATATGAGGTCAGGCTGACCGGAAACGCCGCGACGCTGTGGCGCTGGGTCAGCCAGGGCGAGGGCGATCTCGTCATCACTGACGTGGTGATGCCCGACGAGAACGCATTCGATCTGTTGCCGCGGATCAAGAAGATGCGTCCCCAGCTTCCCGTGATCGTGATGAGTGCCCAGAACACCTTCATGACCGCGATCCGTGCTTCCGAACGCGGGGCTTACGAATATCTGCCGAAACCGTTTGACCTGAAGGAATTGATCGCGATTGTCGGCCGCGCGCTGGCGGAGCCGAAGGAGCGGGTGGCCAGCGCCCCCGACGATGCCGAATTCGACGCGATCCCGCTGGTCGGCCGCTCGCCGGCGATGCAGGAAATCTACCGCGTGCTGGCGCGTCTGATGCAGACCGACCTTACGGTGATGATCTCCGGCGAATCCGGCACCGGCAAGGAGCTGGTGGCGCGCGCGCTGCACGATTACGGCAAGCGGCGCAACGGACCGTTCGTGGCGGTCAACATGGCGGCGATTCCGCGCGACCTGATCGAATCCGAGTTGTTCGGCCATGAGCGTGGCGCCTTCACCGGCGCCAACACCCGCGCTTCAGGTCGGTTCGAGCAGGCCGAAGGCGGCACGCTGTTCCTTGACGAAATCGGCGACATGCCGATGGAAGCCCAGACGCGGTTGTTGCGGGTGCTTCAGCAGGGGGAATACACTACCGTCGGCGGCCGCACGCCGATCAAGACCGACGTGCGCATCGTTGCCGCGAGCAACAAGGATTTGCGCATCCTGATTCAGCAGGGGCTATTCCGGGAAGACCTGTTCTTCCGTCTTAACGTGGTGCCGCTGCGGCTCCCGCCCTTGCGCGAGCGGATCGAGGATCTGCCGGATTTGATCCGTCACTTCTTCGCGCTGGCCGAGAAGGACGGATTGCCGCCGAAGAAACTCGATGCGCTGGCGCTGGAGCGGATGAAACAGCACCGCTGGCCCGGCAATGTGCGCGAACTCGAAAACCTGGCGCGCAGGCTTGCGGCGCTGTACCCGCAAGACGTCATCACGTCATCGGTCATTGACGGCGAACTGGCGCCGCCCGCGGTCGCCTCTGGCGGCACGATGCACCAGGGCATTGATAATCTCGGCGGGGCGGTGGAGGCCTATCTGTCCTCGCACTTCTCGGGCTTCCCCAATGGCGTGCCGCCGCCGGGCCTCTACCACCGTATCCTCAAGGAGATCGAGGTGCCGCTGCTCACGGCAGCGCTGGCGGCGACCCGCGGCAATCAGATCCGGGCAGCCGATCTCCTGGGTCTCAACCGCAATACGTTGCGGAAGAAGATCAGAGACCTCGATATTCAGGTCTATCGAACCGGTAACTGAGTAGTTGATAAACGCGGTGGTAATCTGATTTATCGGGGGATTCCCGCGCGGGCTTCCGGACGTTGCGCACTATCAAAAATCTAAGGGTGCCGCTGCCTTGCTTCGGGCTGAGCTTGATTGCCGATGCAGTCGCGGTAGCGATTGATCATTTTTCAAAGCCCGAAAGCCATGACCCCTTCTTGTTGATCATGTGCATTTCCATGCTGCCGATTGCGGGTGCTTCTTTATTGGCTGCGCAGCGTCCATCGCGTTGAGCAAAGGCGTGCAAAACGTCCTGAATCGGGTCGGCCATGTCGGGTCTCTTGCGGTCTCTCGCTAAACGGTTCGAGCAACGTTTCAAACTCCTGCGATCAGCCTGACGGGATTTGGCGTCTCCCCCAAGCCAAAGGACAGGTCCTTTTCTTCCAGCCCGTCGGGATCAAGATATGTCCCGAATAGGCGATCCCAAATCGTAAGGAAGTCACCCAGATTTTTGTCATAGTGAGCCGGATTCGAACTGTGATGGATGTGGTGGTAGCGGGGCGTGACAATGAACCACTCCAGCCGTCGCGACCCCCAAGGCACGTTCAGATGCATCCAGTCTGTAGTCAGAATGTCCCAGATGACAAGCGCGGTGAAAACCCACCACGGTGCCGGACTCAGCACAGGTATTGCCAGGATAAACGGGACGTCAACCAGGAATTCGTGCTGTATCGTCGACCGGCAACCTGCCAGCCAATACATGTAGGTCGGCGAGTGATGCCACTTGTGGGTTCGCCACAACGTCTCGGTGTGCATCAGCCTGTGCATCCAATAGTAACCGAAATCCCACAGGAGCATGAACAGCACAACGCGCGCCGCGATTGGAATATCCTGCAGGAACGGGGGAAACGAATAATTGACAAACAAGCGATCAAAAAGAAACAGAACGACGGGGATCACGAAGAACACATGAAAGAGCTCGGCGCCGAAGTCGGTCAAGGCAACTCTGCCGTACGGCACCTGCCTCGCACGCCAGAAATGCTCGCTGATCACCCACAAGCACGCGCGGAATAGAAAGAGCGCACCGAAAAATAGGACTGGGCTATTAACAATATAAATCAAGATGGACTTGATCATTCCTGCACCTCAACGAGGAAATCAATTCTGACACTCATCTCGATTCGAGCCTTTCCTTGTCAACATGAATTGGTTCCAAGCGTAGACGTCCGCTGGGGAAGTGCCGGGTAACTTCATTCCTCGCAACTCCGATCGCCACATTCCGGCCCTTGGTCACCTCGGAATCGGACAGATACTTCTTTCCGATATCGATGGAGGCGACGATGTTGGCTTCCCGTTCGGAGTGTATGAACTGATAAAGCTGGAACACCGCAAGCCCAAAACACCACTGGCGCCTGCCAACTCGCAGAATCCTTCTTCATGGTGGGCTGATTTTCAGGCAGCTATGGGCGTGCTGTGATTGGAGGCACGGGATGGAGCGAAGCTTCGCTCCATCGTCATTAGGCGAGCTGGCCGTACCTTGATCGCCGCAGCGAGGTTTTTTGCTGCAGCAATATCTGCATGCGCCCGATATTGCCGGCGAGCCGGGCGGCTTCTAACTGACGGTTGAGTTCGGCGTTGGGTACTGCGAATTGAGTTGGACTCATTTCGAAGTATCCTTCGAATCGAAGGTGACGCTTAACACTGCCATAGATAGGCCATGCCGGCTGGAGGCCGGCGACTGCGATTCTGGGGAGTCGGACACCTGTTGCCCTGTGAGCACATGCGGCGAATATCCCGACCCGAAAATTGTGTTAGATATCAGTTAAGTAGTTGAAATCACAGTATTGCCGCATATTGGCAACAATGTGGTATGAATGCATCAGTCCGCCACGTAGGCGCGGGCTTTTAAGCCTTCATCTCATCGTTTGCCGGAATGACCAGCGTAGACACCTCGGCCGTACAATTCGATCCGTCTGCCGTTGAGCCCAAGGGACGCTCCCTGATGCGGCTGCTGGCGCCGGTTGCTATTGGGCTGGCGCTGCTGTCGGCCTTCCTCACCTTTGTCGTCCTGACCGGGCTGACCCGGATCGAGCCGACGCGCGAGGTCGCGGTGTCCTTCATCCTGATGAATGGCGCCACCATCCTGGTGCTGGTCGGCATCATCTTCCGCGAAGTCTGGCAGGTGATGCAGGCAAGGCGCCGTGGCCGGGCAGCGGCACGGCTCCATGTTCAGGTGGTCAGCCTGTTCTCGATCATGACGGTGCTGCCGGCCGTGCTGGTGGCGTTTGCCGCCAATGTGACGATCGAACGCGGCCTCGACCGCCTGTTTTCCGGTCCAACCCGCGAGGTGATCGAGAATTCGCAGAGTATCGCGCGGGCCTATCTGAACGAGCACGCCCAGCTCATTCGCGGCGATATCATCGGGATGGCGAATGATATCGCCCATGCCCGGCCGCTGTTTGATCAGGATCGCCAATCCTTCCGGGAGTTTCTCACCGCAAGTGCCGCTTCGCGCAATCTGCCCGGGGCGATGCTGGTCGACAAGGATCGCCATGTCCTGGAAAACGCGCAGACCGGCTTCCAGGTGGCATTTGCCGCGCCGCCGGCGGGGTTTCTCGACAACCTCAACGAAAATGAGCCGGAAATCGCGGTATTGCCCGAGGAGAACTATGTCGCGGCCCTGATTCGCCTGCGCGCCTTTCAGGATACGTTCCTCTACGTCGCGCGTCCGCTCGATCCGCGCGTCGTCGAGCAGGTGAAGCAGACCGAAGCCAGCGTGGCCGAATATGCCGTGATGGAAGCGCGCCGGCTCGGCGTTCAGGTCAACTTCGCGCTGATCTTTGCCGTGATTGCGTTGACCATCCTGATGGCGTCGATTTTATTGGGCCTGAACTTCGCCAATTCGCTGGTCACGCCGATCCGCCGGCTGATGGGCGCAGCCAATCTGGTTTCGACGGGCGATCTCCATGTGCAGGTTCCCGTCCATCGCTCGGAAGGCGATCTGGCGCAGCTTGGCGAAACCTTCAACAAGATGACGCAGGAGTTGCGTACCCAGCGCGATGAACTCGTGAATGCGAGCGATCTGATCGACAGCCGGCGGCGCTTCATCGAGGCCGTATTGTCGTCGGCGAGTGCCGGTATCATCGGCGTCGATGCGTCGGGAAGCGTCGGCATTCTTAACCGCTCGGCCGAAAAGCTGATCGGTCACGTCGAGTCGGAGACGCTGGATCATCCCTTGTCGGACGTTCTGCCCGAACTCGACGAGATGATGAAATCGGCAAGGGATGGCACCCAGCGGCTGGTGCAGGGCCAGATCACGATCAATCGCGAGGGCCAGGAACGTATTCTTTCGGCGCGGGTCACCGCCGAGCAGACCAGCCAGACCCGCGACAGCTACATCATTACGCTCGACGACATCACCGAGCTGGTCTCGGCGCAACGAACCTCCGCCTGGGCCGACGTCGCCCGCAGGATCGCGCACGAAATCAAGAATCCGCTGACGCCGATTCAGCTCTCGGCGGAGCGCATCCGCCGCAAATTCGGCAAATCAATCACCGAAGACAAGGCGGTGTTCGAGCAATGTACCGATACGATTGTGCGGCAGGTCGACGACATCCGGCGGATGGTCGATGAATTCTCGCGCTTTGCGCGGATGCCGAAGCCGGTCATCGAGGGCGAAGACGTCGCCGATACCGTCCGCCAGGCCGTGTTCCTGATGCGGGTCGGCCATCCCGACGTCGATATCGATGCCGAGATCAAGGAAGAGCCGCTGCGCGCGAAGTTCGACCGCCGGCTGATCTCCCAGGCGCTGACCAATATCATCAAGAACGCGACCGAGGCGATCGAGGCGGTTCCGCCTGAGGAATTGGGACGAGGTCGTATTGATGTCATCGCCGCGCGCGAAAACGACGACATCGTGATTGACGTGGTTGACAATGGAATTGGCCTGCCCAAGGTGAGCCGTGCGCGCTTGCTCGAACCCTACGTGACGACCCGCGAAAAGGGCACCGGCCTCGGGCTTGCGATTGTCGGCCGCGTCCTTGAGGACCATGGCGGCCGGATCGAACTTCACGACGCCTCGGAAATGAGGCCGGGCGCGCGCGGAGCCTGGATGCGGCTGCGATTTGCGATAACCGGTCAGGCGGCGACGGACCCCGTGCGACCAGCCGAATCCGCGCAGCCGGCCGTCGATACAAAATCATCTGAAACAAAGCAGTCTGTTGAAGAAACCTCCGGGCAACAAGAAACGACTAATGAAAAAACCAAGATCGAAGCCGCAACAGGCGGCTAGGAATACGGGCGTATCCTATGGCAAGTGATATTTTGATTGTCGATGACGAAGCCGACATTCGCGACCTTGTCGCCGGGATTCTTGACGACGAGGGGTTTACGACGCGAACGGCGCGCGACAGCGATTCCGCGCTCGCGGAGATCGCCAACCGCCGCCCCAGCCTGGTGTTCCTCGACATCTGGTTGCAGGGCTCAAAGCTCGACGGGTTGCAATTGCTCGAGCACATCAAGCGCGATCACGCCGACCTTCCGGTGGTGATGATTTCGGGCCATGGCAACATCGAGACCGCGGTCGCGGCCATCAAACGCGGCGCTTACGACTTTATCGAGAAGCCGTTCAAGTCGGATCGGCTGATCCTCGTCGCGACGCGGGCCCTGGAAACCTCGCGGCTAAAACGCGAGGTCAAGGAACTCAAGCAGCTGGCGCCTGCCGCCAGCATCATGACCGGCCGCTCGGCCTGCATGAATCAGTTGCGGCAGACCATCGAGCGGGCCGCCAAGGCCAATAGCCGGATTTTGATCGTGGGCCCTTCCGGCGCGGGCAAGGAACTGGCGGCGCGCACGCTGCACAATTCGTCGAGCCGGGCCGACGGCCCCTTCGTCGTGATCAATGCCGCCGCAATTACGCCGGAGCGCATGGAGATCGAACTGTTCGGCGTCGAGCCCAATGGCGAGCATTCACGCAAGACCGGTGCGCTGGAAGAAGCGCATGGCGGCACGCTGTTTGTCGATGAAATCGGCGACATGCCGCGCGAGACTCAAAACAAGATTTTGCGGGTCCTGGTCGAGCAGACGTTTCAGCGCCAGGGTGGCACGGCCAAGGTCAGCGTCGACGTCCGCATCATTTCCTCCACCGCGCGCAATCTCGAGGAAGAGATTGCCGCGGGTCATTTCCGGGAAGACCTCTATCACCGCCTGTCGGTGGTGCCGATCCGTGTTCCGCCGTTGTCGGAGCGGCGCGAGGACATCCCCGAACTGATCGATTACTTCATGGATCAGATATCGGCCGCGACCGGCCTGCCAAAACGCCAGATCGGTCAGGACGCGATGGCGGTTTTGCAATCGCACGTCTGGCCAGGCAACGTCCGCCAGCTTCGCAACAATGTCGAGCGCGTGATGATTCTCGCGGGCGGAGGACCGGAAGTCATCATCACCGCCGATATGCTGCCGCAGGACGTGGGCTCGATGGTGCCGGCCATGCCCACCAGCAACAACGGCGAGCACATCATGGGCCTGCCGCTGCGGGAAGCGCGCGAGGTTTTTGAGCGCGACTACCTGATGGCCCAGATCAGCCGCTTCTCCGGCAACATCTCCCGCACAGCGGAATTCGTCGGCATGGAGCGCTCGGCCTTGCACCGTAAGCTGAAGGCGCTCGGTGTCGGTTAGCGATCGAGAGGCCGGGATGGTGGGGTTGTCAGCTTGAAATTTCGGCATCTTTCCGCGGCTTTACGGGGAATTGGTTCCTCTTTGGCGCCGCTGCCGCGTGAAGCTGCTTGCCTAATAACCACGCCTGCCTTCTAATCACATGATCGTGCTCCCTGGAGGGGGATCTCAAGGGAGCCCGTAACTGAATGGACTGCTTCAACAGAAAGCAGCCATCGGTTCAATAACAAGAAGCACCAAGACCTGCGGGATAAAAACAATGGCGGCAGACCGCGCACAAAACCTACAAGATACCTTCCTCAATCACGTTCGAAAAACCAAAACGCCACTGACGATTTTCCTGGTCAACGGGGTAAAGCTGCAGGGAATTGTGACCTGGTTCGACAATTTCTGCCTGCTGCTACGGCGTGACGGTCACTCGCAGCTTGTCTACAAGCATGCGATTTCGACCATTATGCCGGGAGCTCCGATCCAGTTGTTCGAAGGCGGCGAGGATGCACCGGCTTGAGAGTGAACTGATTGGAACCCCGAATCTCTGACGGGGGAGCCGACCGTCCGCGGTCGGCAGCGGGGAAGCAAACCGGGCGGGTGATTGTCATCGGCCCTTATTTGCGCACGCGCCGGGGCGATCCCGATGCGCGAGAGGAATCTCATGTCATTCGAGACTCCGAAGCGCGCCTCGAAGAGGCCGTTGGTTTGGCGCGCGCCATTGACCTGACGATTGCCGACGCCTTGATCGCGCCGGTCGGCAAGATCACCCCCGCAACCTATCTCAGCAAGGGCAAGGTCGAGGAGATCACCGGCATGGTCGCCGGTCACGAGGCAGAACTCGTGGTCATGGATTGTGCGTTGTCGCCGATCCAGCAACGCAATTTGGAGAAAGCCTGGCACACCAAGGTCCTCGACCGGACCGGGCTCATCCTGGAAATCTTCGGGCGCCGCGCCAAAACCAGGGAGGGCTCGCTTCAGGTCGAACTCGCGCATTTAAACTACCAGCGCAGCCGTCTGGTGCGGTCCTGGACTCACCTCGAGCGTCAGCGTGGTGGCTTCGGTTTCATGGGCGGCCCCGGAGAGACGCAGATCGAGGCCGACCGGCGCCTGATCGGCGATCGGATCACGCGGCTTGAGAATGAGATCAAAAAGGTGCAGGCGACCCGGCGGCTGCATCGCGCGGGCCGGCAGCGGGTGCCTTATCGCGTCGTGGCGCTCGTCGGCTATACCAATGCCGGCAAATCGACGCTGTTCAACCGGCTGACCCGCGCCGATGTTCAGGCGGCCGACATGCTGTTTGCGACTCTCGATCCGACCTTGCGAGCGCTCAAATTGCCGCATGGCGGCAAAGCGATGTTGTCCGACACGGTCGGTTTCATTTCCAACCTGCCCACCCAACTGGTGGCCGCGTTTCGCGCCACCCTGGAAGAGGTGCTTCAGGCCGACGTCATCATTCATGTCAGGGATATTTCGCACGAAGATAGCGAAGCACAGGAGCATGATGTCGAGGCGGTGCTTCACCAGCTTGGCATCGACCCCGCGGGGGGACAGCGCATTCTGGAAGTGTGGAACAAGATCGATCGGTTGGCTCCCGACGAGCGCGAAAACGTAAGGAATATTGCCGCGCGCCGTCCGGTGGAGCGTCCCTGTTTTCTGGTTTCCGCCGAAACCGGGGAGGGGATCGACGGCCTGCTGGCGGCGATCGAAGACTTGCTGGCCTCAACGCGAACGACGCTGCATCTGTCGATCGATGCCGCTGACGGCGCCGGCATCAGCTGGCTGCATCGAAACTCGGAAGTCCTCGACAAGAATCTAAACGACGGACGCTATGAGATGACCGTGCGCGTCGACGAGACCAAGCGGGATCTCGTGATCAATCGCTTCCGTGCGGTGCCGCAGTAACCGTAGTCGTTCCCGCGCAAGCGTTGGTCGGCTTTGGGTCCAGACTGTGTAAAAACGCGCTTTTTGGTTGGAGAGCGGGGCCGGATCGGCGAAGCGGATTTCATGCTCGGATCGCTTCTATCAATCCGCCGACTCCCAGAATGCGCATTACCCGTTT
>JBEKZZ010000043.1:0-38522 GCA_049509335.1 Bradyrhizobium sp.
CGCTCCATCGTCCTCCCCGCGCACGCGGGGACCCATACCGCGGATCCTATCCGCTTGGCGAAGTCCTTTCTTAACGAGACGTTTGTGGTTCTGGGTCCCTGCTTCCGCAGGGACGACATCACCGCGGCGGCGCCGCACGACACATGACGACAGCCAGGATCGGAAATGATAGCGCGACCAGGACATCATCTTCATCGAAGCCTCCATCGCCCTCACTCCAGTTGGTGAGACGATGGCGAGGCTTCGTTCGAGCCGAGCGCGTTACAAATCGGCAAGCTAGGTTAAGCTTGCGTAATGCGCCGAACCATACCGCCCTACTTCCCCACCGAGTCCTTGCTCAGCATCGTCAGTGCCTCCTGCACCGTGGTCATGAACTGCGCCGGGAAGATGATGGTCGAATTCTTCTCGGTCGCGATTTCCGCCATGGTCTGCAAGGTGCGAAGCTGAAGTGCTACGGGGTGCGCGGTGATGATGTCGGCGGCTTCGCCGAGCTTCACCGCGGCCTGGTATTCGCCTTCGGCGGCGACGATCTTGGCGCGGCGTTCGCGTTCGGCCTCGGCTTCCTTGGCCATCGCCCGCTGCATGTTATCGGGCAGCGTGATGTCCTTGATCTCGACCGCCGTCACCTGCGTGCCCCACGGTTCGGTGTGGGTGTCGATGACGTCCTTGATCTGCTCGTTGATAGAAGCGGTATCCGCCAGCAGTTGATCGAGACTGAAGCGCCCGACCACGTTGCGCACCGTGGTCTGGCTGATCTGGTTGATCGCGTTATAAACGTTCTCGATCGCGATCACCGCCTTCTCCGGATCGCTGATGTGATAGTAGGCGACGGCTGCGATATCGATCGAGACGTTGTCCTTGGTGATGATCTTCTGCGAGGGGATCTGCATCGTCACCGTGCGCAGCGACACCCGCGTCATGGTCTGGAAGGGCACGAAGATCAGTGTCAGACCGGGGCCGCGCACGCCCTCGAACTTGCCGAGAAAGAACACCACGCCGCGCTCATATTGCTTGAGCACCCGGATCGAGACGAAGGCGTAAATAATGACCAAAAAAATCAGAACTGAAATGAAACCCATAACGTTCTCCTCGGTGCAACGCTTCTCGCGCAAATTCTTATCGCTCCCGCCAGCACACCCTATGTGGGGTGGATCACGCTACGGCTACAAGACCTCGATACGGCGATTTCAAACTTATCCCGCTTGCCAAGGCAGCGTCCCTCGGGCAATTTTCCGGCCCGAAACCGGCTTCATAAAGAAGGCCGGTCAGAACAGATCAAACAAGAACAGCTCAATCAAACAAGAACAGCTCAAACAATAAAGGGAGGTCACCCATGCTGACACGCCGAGGCTTTGCCAGCGTTGCGTCCTGCGCGCTCTGTTCCCTCACCGGCTTTATCGCTTCTGATGCTTCCGCCCAGACGCCGCCGACCGGCGGCACGCCGGGCGTGACGCGGAAAATTCTCTCGCAGACCGATGGCCCGACACCGGGTTATGTCACCCTGATCATCGATATCGAGATCGAGCCCGGCGTCCTGATCGGGCGTCACACCCATCCCGGAATCGAGAGCGCCTATCTGCTCGATGGCGGCTTCGATCTTCCGATCGAGGGACAGCCGACTATGGCATTCAAGCCCGGCATGGGCGTGGTGATTCCGCCGAACACGCCGCATGCCGGCGGCAAGAACGGCGACAAGAAGAGCCACATCGTCTCGACCTACATTGTCGAGAAGGGCAAGCCGCTGGCGTCGCCGGCGTAGGCCGCCATTGCGAGTGGCGGTAATACGCCGCCGTAAAAAGATATGTAAAAACAATTGGTTATATTTTCTTAAGAATATTTCTTGGAATATTTTTCTTGATTTCCGTCTGTTTTGGTTTATCGTTTCTGGCTATTGAAGGAAGCTGATTCGATGCCAAAACGCTCAATGGAAGAGATTATGGACGACCTCGGGCCACTGCTCGATGAATTCGACCAAATCGCCCGCTCCAGCCATAATCGCTATCGCTCGTACAGGGCGGAAGATCTAATCGAATTGGATTCACGAGCGCAGGCCGCTTGCACCTATGCACATATGGCTGCCGCCGCAGATCGGGCCTTCTTGGGTAGAGAAGGGATCCGCCCCATCGAACTGCGGGGCCTTAAACTCTGGATGTTCGAAAAGCCCAACGTTGTTATTCGATTGAAGAAAATGGACGAGGACGGTCGGACTAGAAACTATCCGACGAAACAAGCAAAGCATTTTGATGCCGGTTTTGATTTGCCGAATTTGCCCATGCCGCCTGTAAGGCTCACCGCGGGATATTGGCTCGATGAAACTGATACTGTATTTGAGCGAACCCAAGTAGCGCGGCCGATGGGGCGCCGCACGATGTGGTGCGGTGCAGTGGTGCCGTTGGAGGAACGTAAGCCCGGCGAGCGCTCGTGGATTGATGTAACAAGACAGCATCGGCTTTAAGCAATGAAGTCTAACGTGGCGTGCCCGATGGAACGTTTTAACCATCACATGATGACTCTCGCGCGTGATGTGCGCGGACTTACGCAAGCTGAGCTTGCGGAAGCTCTGCGGGTTGGTCAGGGAACGCTTTCGAAATACGAGACTGGCTTTAGCGAGCCTCCAAAAGAATTTGTTGACGACCTCTCGGAAGTTCTAAAATTCCCTTCCGCTTTTTTCTATGAGCCGGGTAGGCCATATGGGCTGCCACCCTTTCACTATCGAAAGCGCAAAAAGCTTTCAAAAAAGGTGTTGGCTCGTATCGTTGCTGAAATGAATATTCGCCGCTTGCATGTGGCGAAGATGCTTCTTTCCTTTGAAAGCAAGACGAATGGCTTTATTCCCGAAATAGACCGGGACGAATACCGGGGCAGAGGAAAAGCCCATTTGACACCGGACGACGCCGCCCGGCTTGTAAGGGAGGCTTGGCTGCTACCCAATGGCCCAATACCAAACATGGTAGAGTTGCTGGAAAGCAACGGCGGCATCGTAATTCCTTGCGATTTTGGTACGGATTTGCTGGATGCAATGAGTCAGCGGATTGACGGCCTTCCGGTCCTATTCTTCGTCAATGTGAATGCTCCAGCCGACCGGGTCCGCCACACCTTGGCGCATGAACTCGGGCACATGGTGCTTCACACCGTGAGCCTTAAGAGCGACGAGGCAATGGAAGATGAAGCCGATGCTTTCGCCGGCGCGTTCCTGTTGCCGGCGGATGAGATTCGTCCACAGCTTCGAAAATTCGACTTACGCCAGTTAGCCAATCTAAAGGGTTATTGGAAAGTCTCGATGGCAGCCATTGCCGTGCGGGCCGACCGACTCAAGTTAATTACCCCTTACCAGAGTAAGATGTTCTGGATTGAGATGGGAAAGCTCGGGTACCGGAAGAGAGAACCCAACGAACCTGAGAAAGAGAACCCAAAGCTGCTTCGGCATATGGTCGCATTCCATATGAACCGCTTGGGATACACCATCGCCGAAATGGCCCGTTTGCTTCACCTGCAAGTAACTGAATTCCAAGAGATGTATCGGCCCGACATTGTTGGAGATATTTCCCGTCCAAGACTTCGAATAGTGAATTGAACATTCGCTTGACGTTAAACATCCCCGGAAACAGGGCCGTGTCACGGTCCCTCATCCCAAACGGGATATCCCGATCGGGACACTAAAGAGCATCGAGAAACAGGCGGGTTTGAAACTGAGGTAAGCACCATGCGCAACTACATTGGTCTTATCCATAAGGATGCCGATAGCGACTTCGGCGTCTCGTTTCCCGATCTCCCGGGGGTTGTCACCGCCGGTACCAGTCTCGATGACGCGCGCGCGATGGCCGAGGAAGCGCTCGCTCTTCATATCGAGGGCATGATCGAGGATGGCGAGGCTATTCCCGAGCCCTCCGCACTTGAAGACATCATGGCCGATCCGGACAACCGCACCGGCGTGGCGATTCTTGTTTCCGTCAAAACGGAACAACCAAAAGCCATCCGCGTGAACGTCACGTTCCCCGAGGACGTGCTGGATCAAATTGACAGATACGCCGAAGCTCACGGTTTTACCCGGTCGGGCCTGCTGACGCAGGCAGCCAAAAAGCTGATGACCGAAGCGGCGTGAAGAACTGGATTGCTTTGCGCGACTGCCGTCCCTGCGAAAGCAGGGACGACAAAAGCAGACTGCAAAGCAATCGCGCGTCAACGAAGGTTCGCGCCCCCCGCTTTTACTGCTGCTGCTTTTCCCAGAACGAGAGCAGGCCCTGGCCGGCGGAGCCGCCGATCACACAGGGGATGCCGACCGCGACCGCGCCGAGCGCTGCCGCCGAGACGCAGCCGAGCGCAACCGCGCCGACGCCGACCTGGCCCCAGAAGTCGAGATTGCGGCGCGAATCCGAGCCCTTCGCTTTCAGCTCGTCCACTGCGGCGAGCGCATCCTTGCGCACCGCGCCGAGTTGAACCGTGTCAGCGGCCTCGACCACTTCCGTCAAAGGCACTTTGACGGATTCGTTCTGCACCTTGAGTTCGCTGCGAAGATATTCGCGTAAAGCCGCATCGCGCACCGCGTAGCTCGCAAGCGTGTAGCGCGCCATGCTGCCGACGGTGAGCTTGTCGACGGTGTCGCGGCTCTTGCTCCAGGGCAGCATCGCGATGATGCGCAGGATCGGGCGGAACGAACCCGTCGCGAAATAATAGCCCCACAGCGTATCGAGCAGATCCTGATTACCGGCGAAGGTCTGCTGCAACTTGATCTTCTTCGCGTCCTTGTCCTTGGAAAACGGGTTCGTCGTGAACGTCGCCTTGATCTTGTCCATCGTGCCGGGCTGCTTTTCTTCCAGTGGAATGTCGGTCAGCGTCGGCAAGCTGCCGGCGAGATAAGCGTCAATCATCACCTGCCGCCCCGGCATTTTGACCGCTACCTTTCGCAACAGGTTGCGCCAGTCGGGCACGCCTGAAAACGCGATCGCGCGCACGATCACCCATTCGTCTTCCGCCGGCACCGGAAAGAAGCTGTTGACGAGCGCTTCGGCTTTATCAGGGTTCGAGGCGATCGCGCCCGCGATGAAGCCGAGATAGATGCCGGCATTTTCCGGCTCCTTGAAGGTCTGCGCATGAAACAGCACGCGCACCGCCGCCGGAATGTGCGCGTAATCGGGCTTGGCGCGATAGTTGTAGATCCACTGCTGAACCACGCCGAGCGAAGCGCGCGGATCGATCTCCTGCGTGGACACGGCGAATGTGGGCTGGATGGTCAACAGAAAAGCAAGAACCAAGGCTACGCAACGCATGTGATGCTCCCGACTGGTGCCCGCGGGGTCGCATCTTTCGATGCGGCGGGTGATGCCGTCGCGCAACACCATAGAAAACATTTGGGCCGGCATAAGGACCATTTCTGGATGACGTGGCGAAGCTCGCGTCGAAATTGTGGCGAGCGTTAACGTTTAAGGCATCATCTCTCCCCGCCTCAGACATTGTTTCGCCCGCTGGCCCCGTTTCGATTGAACGTGGGTAAAGGGCGCGAGATGAGACGAGACAAAGCGCAATGAGACCATGTATCGCGTTGGGTCTAGTATTGGGCTTGATAGTGAGCGCCATGTCATCCGTCCCGGCTTTAGCCGGCGACGAGACCATTGTCGTTGACGGCAACAAGCGCGTCGATGCCGCCACTGTACGCTCTTATTTCAAGGCTTCAGGCGACGGCCGCTTCGACGAGGCCGCGCGCGATGCCGGGCTGAAAGCGCTGATCGGAACCCGGCTGTTCGACAAGGTATCGGTCGATCGCACCGGTGACGGGCTGATCGTGCATCTGCACGAGGCGCCGGTGCTGGATAAAGTGATCTTCGAAGGCAACAAGCGGGTGAAGGACACCGATTTGACGCCGGTGATCGAATCCAAACCCCGCGGCAGCCTGCAACGCGCCGTCGTGCAATCCGACGTCAACCACATCGTGGAGGCTTACAAGCATGTCGGCCGCGACGACGTCAGCGTGAAGCCCGTCGTCATCGACCGCGGCAGCGACCGCGTCGATCTGGTGTTCGAGGTGACCGAGGGCACCAAGACCCCGGTCAGGCAGATTAACTTCATCGGCAACACCGCATTCGGCAAGCGGCAGCTCGCCGCCGTCATCAAGACCTCCGCCACCAACATGCTGAGTTTTCTGACCGGCGGCGATGTCTACGATCCCGATATGGTCAACGCCGACCGCGAGCTGCTCCGCACTTATTACCGCAACAAGGGCTATGCCGACGCCAACGTGCCTTCCGCAAATGCCGAATACGATCCCGTGGCGAAGGGATTCACGCTGACCTACACCATCGACGAAGGTCCGCTTTATCATTTCGGCGACGTCGCCATCGACAGCCATGTCGAGGGCCTCGATCCCGAAAAACTGCGCCGCCTGCTGAGCGTGCAATCCGGCGCGTTGTTCGATGGCGCCGCGCTCGACAAGAACAACGACAGGATTTCGGCGGAGCTGGCCAAACTCGGCTATCCCTTCGCGCGGGTGCAGTCGCGCACCACGCGCGAGGCGGCCACCCGCCGCATCGACGTCGCCTTTGCCGTCGATCAGGGCCCGCGCGCCTATATCGAGCGCATCGATATCCGCGGCAATACCCGCACCCGCGGCTATGTGATCCGCCGCGAATTCGATATCGGCGAAGGCGATGCCTTCAACAAGGGGCTGATCGACCGCGCCGAGCGGCGGCTGAAGAATCTCGACTACTTCAAGACCGTCAAGATCACGGCCAAGCCGGGCTCGACGCCGGACCGCGTCATTCTCGACGTCGAGCTGCAGGAAAAAGACACCGGCGATTTCAGCATCGCCGGCGGCTATTCGACCACCGACGGCTGGCTCGCCGAAGTCAAACTCGGCGACCGGAATTTCGCCGGCACCGGCGTGGCGCTGACTTCGTCCTTCAGTTACGGCCAATACGCCCAGGGCTTCGATGTTTCGGCGGTCGATCCCGGCTTCTTCGGCAATCGTGCCTCGGGCGGCGTCGACCTCTTCGCCAAGGAGGTCGACTCCAGCCCTTATCAGTCCTACGGCACGGAGACTTACGGCGCGAAGATGCTGGTCGGCACGCCGATCTCCGAACAGCTCGGCATGCAGTTCCGCTATTCGATCTCGCGGCAGGACGTCACGCTGGATCCCGCCTCGCTCGCCGCCCCGCCCTCGATCGTGGTCCAGCAGGCGGCCGCGACCGGGCCGCAATGGGTTTCCTCCGTGGGCGATACCGCGACCTATTCGACCGTCGACAATGCGAAGGCGCCGACCAACGGCTTCTCCTCGCAACTGAGCCAGGATCTTGCAGGGCTCGGCGGCGACGTCCGCTTCCTGCGCACCACGGAAGATTTCAAATACTACCACGCGCTCAACGACGACGTGGTGGCGCTGGCCCGCGCGCAAGGCGGTTACATCACCGGCTGGGGCGGCAGCCAGGTGCCGCTGATCGACAATTTCTTCGGCGGCCCGCAGATGGTGCGCGGCTTTGCGCCCAACGGCTTCGGCCCGCGCGACCTTACGCCCGGCACCACCATGGATAATGTCGGCGGCAGCATGTATTGGGCAACGACGGCCGAACTGCAGAGCAATATTCCCGGCGTGCCTTCGGAATACGGATTGAAAGCGATCGCTTTTGTCGATGCGGGCAGCGTGTTCCGCTACAACGGGCCGACGACGTTTCCAGGCTCAACGCAATCGCTGCAACTCGCCAACGCCAATGTGCTGCGCTCTTCGGTCGGCGTCGGCATGACCTGGGCTTCGCCCTTCGGCCCGCTCAATGTCAGCTATGCGGTGCCGCTCACGAAAGCTTCCTACGACGTGACGCAGCCGCTCGGCTTCAGCGCCTCGCCGTTCTAGGCGTCGCGATGGAAAGAGCTTTCTTCATGATCAATGCGAACGGCGCGCGGATCGTGATGGCGTGGATGACCCGGCGCCTGATTGTGCCATTTATCCTTGCGGCTATGACGCTGCCCGTGGCTCAGGCCTTTGCGCAGGGCGCATTCCCAGCGCCGCTCCCCGGACAATCCGGTGCTCCCACGAGCAGCCCCGTGCCGTTTTTTCCACCGGCAAGCGCGGAAGCTCCATCGGCGTGCATGAAAGAATTTCTCCCCTTGCGCGAGGAGGCAAAGCGGCGCAGGAAGCACGGTCGCGCGGCCCGATCCTGAACGACATTTTCGAGCCAAAGCAGAAACCGCTTGTCGGCGACTTCGAGATGTATCTCCGGCATTGACGCTTAAAATACTGGCGAGCGCTAGACGGGTTCAAATCCCTTCCCCTCAGCTATGCGGTGCCGATCACCAAGGCTTCCTACGACGTAACGCAACCGCTCGGCTTTTCCGCCTCACCGTTCCAAACATCGCCTATCCTAACCCTTGGTATAGGTCGCCTTGAAGCCTTCGGGAACAAACCTCACATAGAGGACAACGACAGGAAAACGGCCCCTTCACATTCCTGTGCGATGGAAAATCACGGAGGCGATCGTGAAAAGACTTCTTCTGGCTGCTGCTTTGAGCTCTGCATTCGTCACGGGCGCGATCGCGCAGAGCTACGATCCCTCGCCGAGGGATCCTCCATTTGGAAAAGGAAACCCCGGCAACGACACCTACCGCCTGCCGTACCAGACCGATCTTTGGGGCCCGATCGGTAGCTGGGGTTCAGGTGGCGCGAACAACAGCGATACATCGAACGGCACGCGAATTCGACGGACGCCGGGAACGAGAACGCCGTAACGCGACGGAGCGCGGATCAAGAGGCCATTCAAGTTCGTTTGCGATGATCCTTCGGTCGCCTGCCCGCGAGAGGCGTCGCCGCCCTGCTCTTGCCCTCGCCCCTGGCGGCCAACTTCCTCTCCTCCCGCAACATATCGACGAAAGCGCGGAGCCCCGCCGTCATATGCCGGTGACGGGGATAATAAAGGCGCAAGCCGCGGAATGGCGGCGTCCAGTCTTCCAGCACGGCTAGCAGCTGTCCTGCGGCGAGATGCTCCGTGACCCAGAAGTCGCT
Source organism: Bradyrhizobium sp. (assembly GCA_049509335.1). GTDB lineage: Bacteria > Pseudomonadota > Alphaproteobacteria > Rhizobiales > Xanthobacteraceae > Bradyrhizobium. The sequence goes on from JBEKZZ010000043.1 coordinate 8,984, forward strand.
GACAAAGGCGAGGCCAAAGCCTTCCAGCGCGGCTTCGACCATCAGGCTGTCATTGTCGAGCGTGAGCCTGCCCGGCACATCCAACGCGATCTCCTCGCCGCGCTTTTCGAACTCCCAGCGATAGAGCTTGCCGCCCGGCATCCGCCTTCGAATGCATTCATGCTTGAGCAGGTCCGAAGGCGACTGAGGCTTTGAGGTGCGTGCGAAATAATCGGGCGTGCCGACGACGACAAAGCGTGAATCCGGGCCGCAGGGGATGGCGACCATATCCCGCGGCACAGCTTCGGCGAGCCGAATGCCGGCATCGAAACCTTCCGCGACAATATCGATGTGACGGCCTTCCAAAGTCAACTCGACGTTCATGTCGGGATAACGCCGCAGAAAACTTGCAATGACGGGGCGAAGAATCTGGTGCGCGGCGCGCTCCTTCAGATTGATGCGAAGCGTCCCCGCCGGCGTATCGCGAAACTCGTTGACGTCCTCCATCGCGCCGGCGATCTCGGCCAGCGCCGGGCTGACGCGCGCGAGGAAACGCTCTCCGGCTTCCGACAACGAGACGCTGCGGGTGGTGCGATTGATGAGGCGGACGCCAAGCCGCTTTTCAAGCCCGGCGATCGCGTGGCTCAGCGCAGACGGCGAAATGCCGAGTTCGGTCGCGGCCGCGCGAAAACTGCGATGCGCCGAAATCGCGGCAACGGCGTTCAGCTCGAAAAGGCCGGGGTGGAGCATTGTGCCATTTTTTGCATCAGGTCATGCCATTCTATGCCGATTACTGCATCAATCAAGCCGCCTATATGGAGCACGTCATCGGCGCCCGAAAGGCATCTCCGAAAGGAACTATCATGGCAAAGACATTTCTCATCACCGGCGTTTCCTCCGGCTTCGGCCGGGCACTGGCGGAAGCAGCGCTGAGCGACGGCCACACCGTTGCCGGCACCGTGCGCAACGACGCCGACAAGCGGAAATTCGAGACGCTCGGCAAGAGCGCGCATGCGCTGATCCTCGACGTCACCGACACCGGGGCCATCGCGCCCGCGGTCGCCGGGGTTGAGGACACCATCGGCGCGGTCGACGTGCTCGTGAACAATGCCGGCTACGGCCACGAGGGCATCCTGGAGGAATCGTCGATCGACGATCTCAGGCGCCAGTTCGAGGTCAACGTGTTCGGCGCCGTGGCTGTCATCCAGGCGATGCTGCCCTTCATGCGCAAGCGGCGCGCCGGCCATATTCTCAACATCACCTCGATGGGCGGGATCATCACGCTGCCGGGCTTGAGCTACTACCACGGCAGCAAGTTCGCGCTGGAGGGGATTTCCGAATCTCTCGGCAAGGAAATCAAAGATCTCGGTATCAAGGTCACCGCGATCGAGCCGGGCGGCTTCCGCACCGACTGGGCCGGACGATCGCTGGTGCGCGCCGGACGATCGATCGGCGATTACGATGCGATCATCGAACCAATCCGCAAGCGCCGGATGGATCTGAGCGGCTGGCAGGTCGGCGATCCCAAAAAGGCCGCGCAGGCGATGCTGAAGGTTGCGCTCTCGGCCGATCCGCCGGCGCATCTCCTGCTCGGCAGCGATGCCGTGCGGCTGGTCGAGGAAAAAATCAAATCGCTGCAGGTCGAATTCGAGGTATGGAAAAGCGTTTCGCTCTCCACCGATGTTGCTTGAGCGGGCAAAGGATAAAAAATGGCCCCGGTTAAGGGGCCATTTTCTTGTTACATCTTTTTTTCCACCATCGGCTTCTTCATCATGTGGTGGTGATGATGCATATGGTGGTGCACGTGATGATGCATATGATGGTGCATCACCGGTTTGTCTTTTGCGCTTGCGATTGACGGCATTGCAAACGCGATAGCGGCCAGCGCGGCCAAAGCATATGAAAAGCTTTTCATGGAATTCCTCTTGCCCTCCCAAGTGCCCACTGATGTGGACACCGAATAGAGGTAGCAAGCGCGGCCGTTGCAGCCAACATGAGAATTATGAACGAACGTTCAGTTATGGCTCAGGCTGATCCATGAGCCTGCCGTTGCGTAACCCAACAGCAGACCAGCCGCCAGGCCCGGCATATTGTCCCTGCGCAAACAGCGACTCATCACCACCAGCGCTCGCGTAGCAGTAGTCCCGAACGAGCGAAGCTCGCTTCCAGAACAGATGAGCGAGGCTGCCTGAAACAAACCGTGCGAAAAACTTTTCCGGAATATCCGCCGTGCCCCGATCCGCCGGCCCAAAGGCCGGTAGATCTTATTTTGGCCGGTAGCGCGGGCGATACCGAAAGATGCAGTAAAGACGTTGAGTGGCCCCGGCGTGATCGAACCGTCCGGCAACAAAGAGCAATAAAACAGAAGGCTCCGCCGGCCTTGAAATGGTGGTAGGAACGAAGCCATCATCGTGCGTTGCCCATCCCGCGCAACGAAGGACCACGGAGAACATCGTGAAGAAATTTCTTTTGGCGGCGGCGTTCGCTTCCGTGTTTGCCGCGAGCGCGATCGCGCAAAACGGCCTTGCGCCGCGAGATCCTCCCTTCGGAAAGGGTAACCTGAGCAACGACACGATGCACGAGCCGAACTCGGCCGGGCCGGCGTATAACTCGGACAACAGCCTTTCCCCGCGGGATCCCCCGTTCGGAAAAGGCAACGCGGGCAACGACACCATGCACGAGCCTAGCTCGTACGGAAGCTCGCGCACCACGAGCCAAAGCATCCCGCCGAGGGATCCTCCGTTCGGAAAGGGAATGTGAGCAGGCTGATCCAGGGAGTCTGACCGAAAACCGGCATGCCCGGCACAAGACAGGGCATGACCGCGCGGGATCGGAAATTTGATTTCATTGACCGCATTTTGAGCCCGGAATCCGGTGCCGCGCCCTCTTGTCCGCGCTGCCCTTGCCGTGGTCTAAACTCCGCTGGCGGACACCCCTTCCGCCGGAGCTCATTTTTTTCATCGCCTGCGGAGCCGAGGCAAGGCGAAAGGAACCCGAGATGAGGATCAAGCCACTGATCGCGGTGGTTTCGCTGGCGGCGACCTTTGCCCTCGTAGCTTTGGTCCCGGCAGCTTTGGCCCAAACACCGCCGCCGGACGCAGCGGAAAAGCCGATGGCGCCCAAGAAGCCGAAGGCCGCTTCAACCGAGGAGCAGGCGCCGAAAGGTGTCTCCATCGCCGAAAAGGCCCAGAACTGTCTCAAGATCGAAGACGAGACCATGGACCGGCTGAATTGCTACGACGCCGCCGTCAAGCCGCAACCCAATCCGAAGGCGCCCCCCGCCAAAGGCATCCGGGATTGCCGCTATCTCGTCGACATCGACGAACGGCTGGGTTGCTTCAACGGCTTCGCCCTCCAAATTCCGAAGTTCACGCACTAGTGGAGTGATCCCAAACTCCACGAGAAGCCCATGTTTGCCAGTGGTCCTTTGCTTCCGACATTTGCAAAAGTGCCAGCCCAAGGGGGATGCAAATCTCGGAATCGGACCGCCGTGGCGTGGATTTGACATTCGCTCCTCCCCGAGCCGGGAATGCGTAAAGGGCTTTAGTCTTTTCGATTCGGCGCTTGTCAGCATTCGGGCGGCCTTGATAGGTTGTTAAAAGTGGTCCGAGCTCGCCTGGGGGTGAGGCGCGATGCGAAATTCAAAATCGGTCTTTATCAACCGCAGCGGCCGTCCTGGCGCTAGCCCGCGCAGTATCTTTTCGGTGCGATCGCCGGTCGTCCTCTTCAGGCGCTCACCAGCATTTCGATCCCTGCGCTAGCCACATGACCCAGGGCGATGCGATCATAACGGCCATTACTCGCATCCACGCCGCGGGCCTCGATTCCACGATTTGGCCGGAGGCGCTCTCACTCGTTACAAACCTGATTGGAGGCATGGGGGCTTCCCTGGAGTTCCTCGATCGGCCCTCGTTGCGCCATCACGACATGTACGCGCATGGAATGCCCGACGTCGTCGGTTCCTATCTGGAGTACTATGCCCCCCAGTCCCCGAGGCTGGCGTTTGGGGTACGGCAGCTGGCCGGTGCAATTTGCTATGATGCTCTCTGCATCAGCGAAGCCGAAATGAACACCAATCCCTTTTATGCGGAATTTCTCGCGCCTCTCGACCTGCGTTATTTCGTTGGCGCCATCATTTCCACATCGTCAAGGGAGTTCGTCGTCAGCGCCGTTCAACTGACGCCGGCGCAAGGACATCCCGATCCCACGAAAATCCAGATGATGGAGCATTTCGTGCCTCACATTCAGCAGGCCACCGATGTCATGCGACGACTCGGTAGTCTGTCGAACGCCGGTCAATCGTTCGAAGACATCCTGAATTGGCTTACCGACGGAGTGCTCAAGATTTCGGCCGGCGGCGGCGTAAGCTATGCCAACCTTGCCGCTCAGAACATATTCCGCCGCGACGACGGAATCGCGACGCGCCGCGGTTTCGTCGAGTTTTTTTCGGCGCAGGCGGGTGCGAAATTTGCCGAGGCGTTGCGCGCTGTCGCACAGCTGCGCGATGGCGGCGTCACCCCTATGAACGATGCAGATTTCATTGCCGAAACGCGCTCCGGTAATCCGCCGTTCTCGATTTCGATCAGGCCGGCGTTGACCCCGAAAGACCTGAGCGACGACGTTCTGGCGTTGGTATTCATCCACGATCCGCTGACCCGCGATGCCGGCACAGCGGAATTATTCCGTCACGCGTTTGGATTGACGCCCGCGGAAGCGGACGTGGCGAACGGACTGCGCTGTGGGCTTTCGGCGGATGGCTACGCGCGTAGCCGCAACATCAGCCAGAATACCGTCTATACGCACATTCGGCGCATCAAGGAAAAGGTCGGCTGCACGCGCATGACGGAGCTCATCCGCAAGCTCAACGATATGCAGATCATCGTCGCTCACAAGCGTCCATAGACGCGCGCGGGGGACGCTTCCCGATCCGCCATGTGACCGAATTGCGCTCCAACGTTCACAGACCAACAAGGCTGCGGCGCCATAGCGGCGAATTTGGCATGCTCAATCGAGTGTGGCGCAATTGCAACGGATGGTAGAATAGTGAAATGGAAAGCTGTTTCACACCAGGCGGTGCACTCGGAGATCGTGGGCGTCACCAAAATCCATGACGAGCTCCCCGGTACTCGCGTCGTAGGCTGCCTTGCAACGTTAGCGGTGAATCGAATGTCGGCAGGCCGGGCGCCTGACGGACCTCGGTGACGATTGAACTTTGTGGGGCAAAGACCAATGTACCGTTATGTCGTCGGAGCGTCCGCGGCTCTCGCGTTGAGCGTTGGAGCTGGTGCGGCGGCATCAGCCGCCGATCTCAGCGTACCGCCACCAACGCCAGTCTACACCAAGGCGCCGGCCGTGGTTGCGCCGGCCCCTAACTGGACCGGTTGGTATGTCGGCTTGAATGCTGGGGGCGACTGGGGAACGTCTAATGGCTCTACGTCGCAATTTTGCAACCTTGTCGCCTTTGCCGCCGGCGGCGGGTGCTTCGGCACAGACGTTAGCACGCCGATCAATGCGGTGGGTGCCAGCCAGCGGTTCAATACAAGTGGATTTACCGGCGGTATCCAAGGTGGCTATAACTGGCAATCGGGTAGCTGGCTCGTCGGTTTTGAAGCCGATTTCGATGCTTTCCGAAGCCGCGGTTCGACCACCGCTAGCGGACTGGTCACTTTGGGCGGTGCCGCAGGGAGTATGCTGTCGATAAATTCTTCCCTCACTACCGACTGGCTTTTCACGGCTCGGCCGCGCGTTGGCTGGGTGACCGGTAACTGGCTGTTTTACGGAACGGGCGGCTTGGCCGTCGCCGACTTGAGGGGCAATTGGAGCTTCCTCGACGTGACGGGCGTTGGCAACATCACGGAAAGCGCGTCTGGATCGGCCACCAAGGCAGGTTGGGTGGTTGGAGCCGGGTTTGAAACCATGATCTCCGGAAGATGGACGTTGGGGCTTGAGTATCTTTACACCAAATTCAACGGCGTTTCCGCGATCGGTTTAGTCAACACTCCCGCAGGCGCGCCGCCCTCTGGCAATACCTTCCCCCACAGCACCGATTTGTCGGACAACATTTTGCGCGTTCGCCTGAACTACAAGTTCGGCGATCCGGTCGTCGCGAGATACTGATCGGCGCGCTTGCGAACAATAAAAGGTCGTCGTTTTCCAGGGGGCATGTGATCTCCATGATAAAATTATCAGTCAGCCGCGTCGCGATCGCGGCATTTACGGCATTGGTTATTCCCGGCGTCAGCAGCGCACTCGCGCAATCGGCGGATACGCGCCGTGTCGAAGACATCGAAAAGGAAAACGCCGAATTGCGGGCGCGCGTCCATCGTCTCGAGGCGGAAAAAGAAAACGCCAATTTGCGCGCGAAGCTCCAGCAATTGAAGGGACAGCCTGCGCCTCGCCAGGTCGTCGATAATGCGCCGGCGCCGCAAGGCGCCGCCCAGCGCCAGCTGATCGATTACGCGGGCGGTGGCGATCCAAAAGCGGCGTATGCCATGGCAGCGCCCTACTATTCATGGACCGGCTTTTATATCGGCGGCAACATGGGTTACGGCGTCGGAAGCAACCATGTTTCGGGTACGGTCACAACCCAAGGCATCACGGACGTCAATGCCGCCAATGCGCCGGTGGTGCCGGTCGGCGCGATCGGCGGTGTTCAGCTCGGTTACAACTGGCAGGGCGGACCAAACTGGCTGGCCGGGTTCGAAGCCGATTTTCAAGGCAGCGCCCAGAAGGGCACAGGCTGCATCTTCGAATGCTTGTCATTATCGACAGTACCGATTACCGCCACGTTTTCCGCTCAGCAAACGCTCGATTATTTCGGAACTTTCCGCGGGCGATTTGGCGTCGTCAACAACAACACACTGTTCTATGTGACCGGCGGCGGCGCCTATGGTCACGTCAACCAGACGCTCCAGGCGACGACGGTGCAGCAAGGCGTCTCGGCATTCGCCACCGCCTCGACCGGCGAAAACAAGTTCGGCTTTGTGGTCGGTGCGGGCCTCGAAGCCTCGCTTGGCGGCAACTGGACCGGCAAGGTCGAATATCTCTACATGGATCTCGGCAGCACGAGCACGACCCTGAACGGCGCGTTTGCCGCCGCGACCCCTCTGCCCTTCACGATCACCCAGTCGAGCACTCTTCACGACAATATCGTCCGGGCCGGGCTGAACTACCGGTTCGGCGCGCCGGCATCCGCCTACAACGCGCTGGCCGCGGATCTTCCCGTCAAGGCCGCTGTGCCTGAGCGGGTTTTCTTCTGGGGCGGCTTATATGCCGGCGGCAACGTCGGCTATGGCTTCGGCAACGATTCCGTTTCGCAAACGGAGACGTCCGCACTCGTGGCTGGCACCGTTACCTCGACTCTCAATTCGTCCGTCACGCCGAAAGGCGCGATCGGCGGTGGCCAGATCGGCTACAACTGGCAGGCCAGTCCGCATCTGCTTGCCGGCTTCGAAGCCGATCTGCAAGGCTCCGCCCAGAGCGATATCGCGTGCGGCCCGATCGGCTGTCTGCTTCAACCGGGCGGCGCGGCAAACTTCGTGACCGTCCAGCAGCAGCTTGATTATTTCGGGACGATGCGAGGCCGGCTTGGCGTCATCAACGGCAACATTCTTTATTATGGCACCGGCGGCGCCGCCTTCGGTCACGTCACGCAGACCGCGAATTTCAACTCGGGGACGATCATTTCTTCGGGCAGTTCGTCTGCCGACATGATCGGCTGGACGGTGGGCGGCGGCATCGAGGCGGCGCTGTGGGGTAGCTGGACCGCCAAGGCCGAGTATCTCTACATGAACCTTGGCAGCCTCAGCACCACCACCAATGCCAGCACTCCCGGACAGCCGGCGACGCTGACAACGACCGGCACCGTCCGCGATCACATCGTGCGCATCGGCGCGAACTATCACTTCGACAACGGCCCCGACATCATCGCGGCGCGCTACTGATCCGTATCGGCCGCGACAAAGCGTCGGCTATACTTCACCTCTCCCCGCCTGCGGAGAGAGGTGAAGCAGACAACGGCTACGGCCGCTATCCGCCCGTGACCGCCAGCACCGCTTCCTTGATCTTTGCGATCGCGTAATTCCCGGCCTGCTCAAGTTCGATATGCGGCATGTTCGGCATTTCGTCGGAAGCGACGACCGCGTCCACGATCGCGGGCCCATCGACGGCGAGCGCGTCAGTGATCGCCGCCATCAGTTCATCCGGCTTTCGCGCGGTGAAGCCGTGGCCGCCGCAGGCGCGCGCCAGCGCCGCAAAATCCGGATTTGGGAACTCGATAGCTTCACGGAATGGCACGAGGCCGACGCTTTCGGCCTCCAGCCTGATCAGCCCCAACGCGCTGTTGTTGTAGACGATGACCTTCACCAGCAGCTTGTGATGCACCGAGGTCATGAACTCGCCCATCAGCATGTTGAAGCCGCCATCGCCGGTGAGCGCAATCACCTGGCGCGAGCGGTCGAGCACCTGGATGCCGTTGGCCTGCCCCAGAGCCGTGCCTACCGCCGCGTTGTTGAATGAGCCAACGATACGTTGCGATCCGCTTTGCCGGATCCAGTTCGCCGACCATAACGTGTTCAACCCGGTGTCCAGGACAAACACCGCGTCGCGGCGGGCGAGATCGCTCACCCCGCGCGCCACCGCCTGCGGATGGATGCGGTCCTTGCTTCGCTTGAGGTCGGCCTGCTTGTTCAACATCTCGTCCCAGCGGTGACGTTCGTGGGTAACCTTGTCAAAGAAGCTGGTGTCGCTCTTTGCCCTCACATTCTCGAGCAGCAGCTTCAACGTCGGCCGCGCCGAGCCGGCTACGCCGAGTTCCGTCGGCGTGCGGCGTCCCAGCACTTGCGCGCGTTCGTCGATCTGGATCACGGTGCCTTTGGCCGGCAGGAAATTCGAATAGGGATAATCGGTCCCGACCATCAGCAGCAGGTCGCAGCGCTGCACGGCGTTGTAGACCGCCTTGGTTCCGATCATGCCGAGCCCGCCCATCCAGCGCGGATCGTCATAGGCCATCAGCTCCTTGCCGCGCACCGAATGAACCAGCGGTGCCTTGAGGCGGTTTGATAATTCGCCGAGAAGTTCAGCGGCACCGCGGCAACCGGCGCCGCACATGATCACGACGTTGCCGGCAGCTTCGATGCGACTGACAATATCCGCAATGTCAGCATCGTTTGGGGTGACTTCACCGCGCGGCTTCAAGGTCGCGACGCTTGAGGCGTCGCCGACAGCCTTCGACGAGAGCACATCCTGCGGCAGCGTCAGATGCGCCACGCCCGGACCCGAATAAGCGGCCGCGATCGCCTGGTGAATGACGGCGGCGGCCTGCGCCGGCGACGAAATCGTCTCGGTATAAAGCGAGACATCCCGAAACAGCAGATCCGGCGCGGTGGTCTGGATGAAGTCGGTCCCCTGCATCGCCCGCGGCATCTCACCGGACAACGCAAGGACGGGCGCGTGATCGCGGCTCGCCTCGTAAAGCCCCGCCACCAGATGCGTGCTGCCGGGACCGGTGGTGCCCGCGCAGACGCCGAGCCGTCCGGTCAGTTTAGCTTGGCCTGCCGCGGCCAGTGCCGCGCCCTCCTCGTGCCTGACGCCGACCCACTCGATCTTGCTTCGGCGAACCGCATCCGCCAGCGGATTGAGGGAATCGCCGATCAACCCGAAAATCTGTGTGACACCGATCTGTTCAAGCACGCCGACCAGAAGCTCTGACACCGTCTTCGACATTTGCTGCTCCCAAACAAGCTGTTGCCACCGTGGGCCCAAGAGACAAATCAAGGGCGAGTAAGGCCCCTAAGCCTTGCGTTTTGAAACGGGCTTATGTGGGGCTGAGTCGCCTACGCCACGGCGGCTTGCGCCCTGCTAAAGGCAACACCCTTGGCCTCGGTACCAACCGCCGTCAGACCCGCGATGATGACCGCGACCGAACCCGCGACGACGGCGAGCGCGAGCCCGTAGTTGCCACCGAAATGCGACGCGATGCCGGCCTGAAGCGTCGCATTCACCGACGCCAGGAGATTGCCCAGTTGATACACGAAGCCGGGAAACGTCCCTCGCGCGGTGTCCGGCGACAACTCGTTCAGATGCACCGGCACGACGCCCCACGCGCCCTGCACCGTGAACTGCATCAGAAACGCGCCGATCGCGAGCAGCGCCGGGCTGGTCGAGAACGCCCACAGCGGAATCACCGGCAGCGAAAGCAGTGCTGCGATGATGATGCATCGCCGTCTTCCGAAACGCTCCGACAGCGTGCCGAACAGAATGCCGCCGGCGATGGCGCCGATGTTGTAGATCACCGCGATGATGCCCACAGCGTGCGGGGATAATTTTTGTTTGACTTCCAGAAATGTCGGGTAGATATCCTGCGTGCCATGGCTGAAGAAATTGAACGCCGTCATCAGCACGACGGCGTAGATGCCGAGCCGCCAGTGCGATTTCAGGATCGTTAACGTGCTGCCGCGCTTAACGGCCGCCTCTTTGCTCCAGCTCGGCGATTCCGGCACGTTGCGCCTGATATAAAGAACCAGCAGCGCCGGGATCACGCCGATCATGAACATGCCGCGCCAGCCGATATAGGGGAACAGCGCGCCATAGACGATCGACGCCACGAAATAACCCGTGGGATAACCCGATTGTAAAAGCCCCGAGACGAAGCCACGGGCATGCGGCGGGATGGTTTCCATCGTGAGCGATGCGCCCACTCCCCATTCGCCGCCCATCGCGACGCCGTACAAGGCGCGCAGGATGATAAACACCGTCAAACTCGGCGCAAAGCCGGACGCGAATTCCAGGATCGAATAAAAAAGAATGTCGATCATCAACGTCGGCCGGCGGCCCCAGCGGTCGGCGGCGCGGCCAAAGATGAAGGCGCCGATGGGACGCATCGCCAATGTCAGCAGGATCGCCAACGTGACGGCTGAAATGTCGGTGTGGAATTCTTCGGCGATATCTTTCAGCACGAACACCAGCAGGAAAAAATCGAAAGCGTCCAGCGACCATCCGAGAAAGCTTGCCGCGACGACGTGCTTCTGTTCACGGGTCCAGCCGGACAATGCTGCAATGGCCATCGGTTTACCTCGCACGGAGTGACCTGCCTCTCGCTGATCATTGGATCATGTTGCAGCGATGGCAAGTGAATTGAAGGCGATCTTGGCGTGTCGCAGCTGCGGAAGTGCTCGCAATGCACAAAATTGAGCCAAAGCGAAAGTCGCACCTCACCTCATTCAAAATTGAGCGTTCGGCACCGCTCGGGGCGTTGTCCCGCCTCTCTCCCTGCCCTAAAAGGCAACACCAAGATCAAGACCAAGCGCAAGTTCAAGCGTAAATTCGGGGGTGAGTATCATGGCGTTGCGGGTTATCGATTCTCTGGCTCAGCGGTACGAGCCGCAGATCCTGTTGCTGGGCCGGCTTTGCATCGGATCGCTGTTTCTGATGTCGGGGACCAATCACTGGCTGGACCTGACGCTGCTCACGCATTTCATGGGGGGCCTGCCCGGTTCTGACAATGCGTGGTCGATGCTGGCGGCGACGATCGAGGTCGTCAGCGGCGCGGCGATGGTGCTGGGTTTCCGCACCCGCGAATTCGCCGTGCTGCTCGTGCTCTTCAATCTCTGTGCCGCAGTCATCGGCCATCCCTACTGGTCGCTGACGGATGCCGCCGCGCGCTGGGGCCAGTTCATCCATTTCTGGAAGGACATTGGACTTGCAGGCGGCGCCTTCTACGTGCTTGCGCGCGGCGCTGGCCCCCTCAGCGTCGACCGGGCGTAAAGGAGTGAGCCACCTTTGCGGGCGGCAGAAAAAGCCCGCATGCCTTAATGCCGCATGCCTCAATCAAAAAAGCAGGCAGAAAAACAGGGAGGATTTCCATGAAGGCGCTACTGACCGCAAGCCTGATGCTGATCGCAACGCCGTGCCTTACCGGGCAGAGCATTGCACAGCAGAGCGTGCCGCAAATTCCCTTCGATTCCGTGGCGGATTTCCCCAAGCTGCCGGACGGCATGAACTTCGGCGAAGTGCCCGGCGTGGCCGTCAACTCCAAGGGCCACGTCTTCGTGTTCACGCGCTCCAACAGCGCCAATGGTCCGGCTTACGCGCCGACCGCCGCGCAACTGCTGGAATTCACCGCCGAGGGCGATTTCATTCGCGAGATCGGCAAGGGCCTCTACGCCTGGGCTTTTGCGCATAGCGTGCGCATCGACAAGGACGACAACATCTGGGCGATCGACAAGGGATCCGACATGATCGTCAGGTTCAATCCGGCCGGCCGCGTGCAATGGGTGTTCGGCCGCCGCAAGGAATCCCCCGACGACGCCAAGCCGTGGGAGCACGTCAATCCGCCTCTGCCGCCGATCGACGGCCTGTTCCGCGAGCCGACCGACATCGCCTGGGACTCCAAAGGCAACATCTATATCAGCGACGGCTATATCAACTCGCGCGTCGCAAAGTTTGATAGCCACGGCCAATGGGTGAAGTCGTGGGGCGAGCCCGGCACCGGGCCCGGCCAATTCCATCTGCCGCACGCCATCGCGATCGACAACAACGACAACGTCTATGTCGGCGACCGCACCAACCACCGCATCCAGGTGTTCGATACCGACGGCAAGTTCCTGCGGATGTTCGCTATCAACGTGCCGCCGGATCCGGCCACGCGCGCGGTCTACGGTGCGACGCCGACCGGCGAGCGCCTCACCCAGGTGATCGGCGCGCCCAATTCGATCTGCATCACACCCGGACCGAACCAGGTGATGTTCGTCGGAGAGACCACCTTCCCCGGCCGCATCTTCAAGGTCGCGCTCGACGGCAAGGTGCTCGGTGTGATCGGCAAATCCGGGCGTGAACTGGGGGAATTCTCCGGCGCGCATGCGCTCGCCTGCCCGTCGGAAAATCTGATCTATGCGGCCGAGACCGCCAATTGGCGGGTGCAGAAGCTGATCCTTCACTAAAGCGGCGGTTGAGAAATCCGCCCGGGATTGCTTCTTCCGTGGCGTGTTGGCGGGATTGGGTTTGCGGGGCCGCCAAATCCTCGAGCTACCGTAATTGACCACCAACGGCCGATAGGGTTGATCCGCTAGGAGAAGTGTTGATGAAGCTGTTGCCGGAGGGGTTTAAAGCGCTATTCGCCCCCGCCGCAGCGCTCCCCGCTAATGTGCTTACGCCTCCCACGCCCGTCGTTATCCCGTTCATGGACCCGGTGTTCGCGGAGCCCAACGCCGGAGCGCCTGCGGTTGAGTTCGTGCTCTGAAAAGGGGTGCCGGTTTGCGCGAGCGCGCACTCGCTGGATACAGCGAGAGCCGTCGCCAGCAGGATTGTTCCAAGCTTCATGCGTCATCTCCTTCTTGCAGGACCTTGAAATGGCGGACCAGGCGCCGGATTCAACGGAACGCAGTTTCACAAGCGAGAGAGCTGATTGGGAGTAGTTGTGAGCCTCGACCAAACCGGTCGCGTTGGTGACTGGCGCGAGGTGCGAGACTTGCCGTGCAAGGAGTCGGTCCGGGAACATCCACCCTCGACACGGCTCACACGCGCGGACGAATTGCTCGAATAAAGCGGCACAATGTCTGCGCTTGGTACCTCGCGGAAGTCGTCGTCCTGCCGGAAAAAGCGTTACGTCCGCCGTCCGCTCCCATGCCTGCAGGTTCAGGCCCCCAAGACAACATCAAGACAGCATCAGCCATTCGGCCCATACTTTACTTACCCCCCGCATCGTAGCAACCTCCGCTATTGCCTTGGGAGGGGATATGCGCTTTTCAGCCTTGCCGGTTCGGCTGACCGCATTTTTGACGCTCGCGACGCTGCTCTCGACATCACCCGCCGCCGCCGATGACGGAGACAGGTGCGTCCACGCCAGCGGCGACGAAGCCATTGCGGCCTGCACCCGCGCGATCAATTCCGGCCGCTGGGCCGGCTCTCGCCTCGCCTGGGCCTACACCAACCGGGGCACCGCCTATCGGAACAAGGGCGACAACGACCGCGCCTTCCAGGACTACGATCAGGCGATCCGCCTCGATCCCAAGGATGCCAACGCCTATGCCGGCCGTGGCAATGTCTATAATGCAAGGGGCGACAAGGACCGCGCCTTCCAGGACTTCGATCAGTCGATCCGCCTCAATCCCAAGGAAGCCGCCGCCTACAATGGCCGCGGCATCGCCTATGCCGGCAGGGGCGACAACGACCACGCCCTCCAGGACTTCGATCAGTCGATCCAGCTCGATCCGAAAAATGCGGTCGTTTATAACAACCGGGGCAACATCTACAAAATCAAAGGCGACAATGACCGCGCCATCCAGGACTACGACCAGGCGATCCGGCTCGATCCCAAATATGCCTTCGCCTACAACGCCCGCGGTGGCGCCTACGGCAACAAGGGCGACAACGACCGCGCCATTCAGGACTACGATCAGGCGATCAGCCTCGATCCCAAACTTGTGCTCGCCTACAATCGCCGGGGCGATGCCTACAATGCAAAGGGTGCCAACGACCGCGCCATCCAGGACTACGATCAGGCGATCAGCCTCGATCCGAAAAATACCATGGCTTACAACAACCGGGGCACCGTCTACAAAGCCAAGGGCGACAACGACCGCGCCATCCAGGACTACGATCAGGTCATCCGGCTCGATCCCAAACATGCCATCGCTTACTTCAACCGGGGCACCGCCTATCAGGCAAAGGGCGACAACGACCGCGCTATCCAGGACTTCGATCAGGCGATCGGGATAAATCCGAAATATGCCGCCGCCTACCACAACCGGGGCATCTCCTACTATCGCAAGGGCGATAACGACCGCGCCATTGCCGATTACGGCGAGGCCATCAGCCTCGATCCCAAATTCGTCCTCGCCTACAACAGCCGGGGCATCTCCTACAAAGCCAAAGGCGACAACGATCGCGCCATCCAGGATTACGATCAGGCGATCAGCCTCGATCCGAAATATGCCATGGCTTACAACAACCGGGGCAGCGCCTACGAAGCAAAGGGCGACAACGACCGCGCCGTCGCCGAGTACAGCGAGGCGATTGGATCCAATCCCAAGACGGCCGCCGCCTATTTCAACCGGGGGCGCCTCTATCTCTATCGCGGGTCCGTTGCCAAGGCGCAGGCTGATTTCAAGCAGGCGAGCGAACTCAACCCGAAAGATGCCTATACGGCGCTTTGGCTCGATCTCACCGAGCGCCGCAACAATGTCCCGAGCCATTTGGCGGAAGCCGCAAAGCTGCTCGACATGACGGTATGGCCGGCGCCAGTGGTTCGCCTGTTCCTTGGCCAGATGACGCCGGCCGGCGTGCTCGACGCGGCGCAAAATGCCGACGCGAATACGATGAAGGGCCAGGTTTGCGATGCCAATTTCTACAGCGCAGAATGGGCGCTGCTGCAAGGCACGAAGGACGAAGCCATCAGGCTGTTTCGGCTCGCAGCGAGAGACTGCCCTCAGGTCCGCGTTGGCTGGGGCGGCGCCAATACAGAACTCAAGGCGCTCGGGGCAACTCCGTGATACGGCCGTCGCGGCTGGCTGCTTTATTGCCCGATATCCCAGCCGGCGCGGCGAAGATGCTCCGATCCGACCGGACCCGCGACAAACGCCAGAAATGCGGAAGCGGCTTCCGGGTTCGCCGATCGCGTCGCGAGCGAGGCGGCGTAAACCGTCGTGAGGTTCAGCGCATCAGGCAGATACCCTGCGAAGGCCACGCCATCGGCGCCAATGATCTCGCTGGCCTGCGTCATGCCGATCGCTGCCCGCCCCGATCCAACCGCGCGGACGATCTCTGCTCCGGTCGTGCAAAGGACAGCCTTGGCATGAACGGCGTCTGCAACGCCAAGAGAAGCAAAGATCTTCTCGAAGAACGGTCCTGATGTGCCGCCGCCGTTCGGGTCGATGTAAGCAATTTTGTCAGCCGACAACAGCAGCGTTCGGAACGTCTCGGTTGAGGCAAGATTTGAGCCGAGATTTTGCATCGTGGCGCCCGAGCGGACGGCGACGCCGAGCCGCATCTTGCCGATCACGACTTGATCTTCGACCAGCGCGCCTTGTTTTGCGAGCGTCTTGACGCCGGCGGAAGATGACATCACGAGATCGGCGGCCTCGCCCGCAGCCATACGGGTTGCGACTTCACCGGCATTGGCGATCGACACCTGAATCCTGGTACCGCTTGCCGCCTCAAAGGGCTGCGCCAACGACTGCAAGGTCGTCGCAAAAACACCTGTCGCCAACACGCGAACAGATTCCTCGGCAGCAGCGGGAAGCTGGATGGCAAGGCAAGCGGTCAAGCTCGCAAGAAGCAGAAACGTTTTGGAACGTGACAACGATTGATCTCCGAAGGCTTCAGGGAGCCGGCTTCTCGGCAGGCAGGATCAAGGGAACGGAATCGGCGGTATTGGTCCCGCAGGTAAACGGGGTCTTTCCAAACTCCCGCAGCATGGCTTGTGATGACGTCTCGCAAATGGCGCGGAGGGGATGGCCGTTGCATCGCCTGACAAGCGCCATCGCCATGGCTGACAGCGGCTTGCCACCCTCATCGCCATAATTACGTATCGCGAGATCCATGGCCTGAAGGCAGGCCGCATTGGCGCGTTTGCTGGTCTGGTCGGCCTTTGCAACGACGCCTGACGGAACGACGGGCTGATCGGCGGCGGCGAACGTCAAACCTGCCATCAGGCTTGCGAAGAGCAAAACGCAGAGCTGAATTGCCTTCGACATCGCTCCATCTCCGATCGGCTCATGGTATGAGGTTGACACAGAACTTTGCACCCTGATTTGAATGGTCTTCCCGCTGCCGAATGTCTATGGTGTTTTGATGTCGCGCATCCTGTGTCTATTCGTTGCTGTTGTTCTGTCGCTGCTGTCGGTCGCAGCGCAAGCCGCACCGCCTTATAAGAAGCCGAAGCCGGTTTGGCATGGTTACGGCTTCCTGCCCGGCTATGTACAACCCCTGAGCAACAGCCAGCCGCTCTATGCCCAGAAAGATGCCTTGCGGCGTTTGGCGCACCAGAACCGCCGCCCCTGGTATATCGACCCGACCCCTCAATATTACGGCTATGACGGCGAGTTGCACTATGTCGGCCGGCCCGGCTTCTACCGCGGCCAATACAATGGCGGCACCTTTGGTCCGTGCTGGACACGCACCCCGATCGGACCGATCTGGAATTGCGGCTGACGAAGCGGATCTAAGGGTGAACGCCCCACGATCGATCCGCGCGCCTCAATTGAATTATTGTTCAGCCGCGAGACGCTGATCTTTGTGATGATTTGGGCGCTATGGGCCTCTTCGCTTTGGGGATTTAACGCGCTGTGGAAATAAGGCGATGCAAACGCGTTTGCGAGGGGCG
Organism: Bradyrhizobium sp.; assembly: GCA_049509335.1. Lineage (GTDB taxonomy): Bacteria > Pseudomonadota > Alphaproteobacteria > Rhizobiales > Xanthobacteraceae > Bradyrhizobium. The sequence continues at coordinate 26,283 of JBEKZZ010000043.1, forward strand.
CGACGAACGCTAACGCGTTCGCGCGGGTCATTCCACCTTGATGCCGGCCGCCTTCACGATCGGCCACCACTTCTCGATCTCGGCCTTCTGGTAAGCCGCGAGCACCTCGGGTGTCAGCTGGGCTTGCGGAAAAACTTCCTGTCCCACGGCGGCAAGCTTCTCGCGGATGGCCGGATCGGCCAGCGAAGCCGCGACCGCGGCGTTGACCTTGGCGATGATCTCCTTTGGCGTGCCTCTGGGAGCCCAAACCGCATTCCAGACGGTCAAGTCGAACCCGGTTAATCCCGCCTCATCCAGCGTTGGAATTTCCGGCAATGAAGCGGCGCGCATCTTCGAGGTGACGCCATAGGCCCTGGTATTACCGGCACGGAGTTGCTGCAGGGTCGTGGATGGCTGGTCGAACACCATCGCGACCTCTCCGGCAACCGCGGCTTGCAGCGCCGGGGCCGCCCCACGATAGGGCACCAACAGGAGTTTGATCCCGGTCATGGTCTGGAAATAGCTGGCAAGGAGTCGCTGGGTCGTTGATGCAACGCCAATCGCTGCCTTATCCTCATTTGCCTTTGCCCAGGCCAGCAGGCCTTTCAAATCCTTGGCGGGAAAAGCGCTGTTGGTGACGAGAACGTACGCATTGCTGCCCAGCAGCGAGATCGGTTCAAAATCCTTCACCAGGTCGTATGGCAGGGAATAGACCGCGCCGTTGAGGACATGCGTTCCCAGTTGACCGGCGCTCAGCGTGTAGCCGTCGGGCGCGGCGCGCACGGCCCGTCCAACCCCGATCGTGCCATCGGCGCCCGCCACGTCCTCGATGATAACGGTTTGACCGAGCGACGCCTTCATTCCCTCGGCGACGATGCGCGCAACAACATCGGTCGGTCCGCCGGCCGAAAAGGGGACAATCATCGTGACGGGGCGCGACGGATAATCCTGCGCCCAACCAAGCGTTGAGGTAGCCGGGAGCACGCCGGCGGTCACGGTCAGACGTAAAAATCCCCTGCGATGAAGCTTGATCGCCGCCTCCTGTGGTCATTCCAAGAGCATGTTTCGTTCGAAAGCGCTTTGAAAACGCTATAGCAGCGGCCCCTGCCGATGTGAATGGTCCAACACTGGCCCGTTCAATGGGGCCTTGCCTATTGCTTGGACCGGGCCGTGCTCAAACTTTGAGACGGATGGATATCATTTCGGCGCAGAGAATATTTGCCGCTCGCATACAATGAGAATCGCAGTCACGGTTTTTATGCATTCTGGTTCCGTCGCGATATCAGCAAAAAGCGTTATTGAACGTTCGTTGAGAGCGTTACCAAAAATCATAGTCCCGAGTGTGATGCCGTTCACATCGGCTGAAAGCAGATCAGGCTACAAATAACAAACGGGCGCGGCCTTTTGGTTTTTCGCTTTTGGATTTCCTTGGGGTCTCGCTTCGGACATTTCAGATGATTGCTATTGCAACAGTGATTTCTTGCGCACCTCGAATTGAGGGCGATGTCGAAACGATCAAGGCAATCGCCGTGTTTTGCGGAACGGGTCTCACCGTGTCGTTGATGCTGGCGAGTTACGGCCTCGACCTGAGCGCGGCATTTTTTTGAAGAGTTGGTTTTAGCCGCCGCCATCGCTGGATTTGGCCGCGGAAGATGATGAATGCTCGAACAGCACGCTCACCCGCGTAAGAAGTTGCGTTTAGCCGGTCAGGAAATTGCGTTTTCTCCGAAACCCAATGGAGTTACGCCATGCGGCGCGAACAGCGTGATGACCATGAAGACGAAGGCGATCATCTAGCCGTGATCTGGCGGAGCGCAGAGCATCGCCGCAGCGGCGAGCTCCATTCCTTTTTCACGCAATTTTTAAAAACGCGCCGGCAACTGAAATTATCGACACCGCAACGCCGATATTTCGTAGCCCAAGCGACATCGTTGATATCGAAGCTCCTGGATGCGGCCCGCACGGGTTTGCGGATGACGGGCTAGAGCCACTTCGCTTCTGATCGAATCGGAATCCGGTTCCAATTTTTGTTTTCACGCAGGAGGCAGACAATGGCAATCGCACAACAGAACAGATTCGAGATAGTGCCGGGCGGACTTGCGGTGTCTCCTGCAAGGTCCGACGCCGCGATCCTGATCGGCTATGCGGCTTTTGCGGCGGCGCTGCTGGTCGCCATCTATTTCGGTTCGATGTCGTCAGGAACGGCCGCGGCCGATTTGGCGGTCATGGCTGTTTTCCCTTGAGATCAGCGCGAACGCGTTTTCGCGTTTGTCGCGTGTGGCCGTACTCTAATTCTTGGTTCTGGGCGACGACGCGAAGGCGTCCTTCACCGCGCTTGAGAGTTTCGAGATCGTGCAGAGCAGCGCGTCTTCGGCGCACTGGCGGGCTTTTTCCCGCTGCTCGGCCACACGCCGCGGGATCGGCAGCGGCACGTTGGCAGGCATCAGCACCAGCGGCCGGCCGGCCGGGGTCCTCGCGTTTTCGATATCGGCACGAAGCAGATCGTTCTCCCGCCTGGCGAGCGCCTCCGAAATCGCCTCCCGGCGCTGGCCCTCCAGATAGACGATATATTCGCCATCGATGGCCTTGCGCTCTTCCGCGGTCGGGTTGGGCCCGGCGATGTCGAATTTCCGATCCTGCATGAAGTCGTAATAATCATAGCCATCGCCCGCGGCCTTGCGCCGGCCCGCAAACCGCGCGCCGCATCCTGCAAGCAGGGTGTTAAGCGCCTCGCCGGCTGCACCTTGCGCTTCTGCCCGTTCGACACAGTCCTCGTAGTCGCGCGCCAGTTCCGGCGACGACGATCCGCCAAATTCAAGCCACACAACGGCCAGCGCAATGATCGCGGCCGCGATGACCGCGAGCAACGACGCAGATACGCCATTCCCGAAACGAAACATTCCCCTGGATTCCCCAATCCCGATTCGCTCACTAAGCGGCGCGAATGCGGATTTTTCCGGGCGAGATCAGGATCATGTTGCAGCACGGCCACAACCGCGCGTAATTTCGGACGAGCATCTTCTCGCCACTTTTGCGCTGAGATCGCGGAGCAGAGTGTGACCGTCATACAAAACGGTGCTTTCATGCCTTTCACAAAAGCAATTGCAACATTCGCTTCGGTCGCGGCCGCTGCTTGCGGCCTGTTTGCCTTCGGTTGGGTCGGTCTGGCGCTGCTCGGCTTTTGAGCAAGCCGTCTCACTCGGGAGGCACGGAAACCCCGTAAATTAACGGGTCTTCCGCGCCTCTACCCCGCCCCTTACACTCGCGGCCTCTGTTTTTGAGCTCTTTTGATTCCAACATTCGCCAAACTGCACTTCCCCAACCGGGGGCGAATTCAGTATCAGCCCGTGAGTACGCGCTAGAACGCCACGCCGATCCGGATACCGCGCCGCCAGACCACACGGCTTTTCTTCCTTACGCCGCCGTGGAGCAGTTCGAACCGGTCCGGCAAAGGCACCATCGGAAAAACCTCAAGACATGCGCCGCCGCGGGAAAAATCGACCAGCCGGCAGGCGATCGCCGGCGCCTTCGGGCCGACGATGATCTGCGCCTTGGCGGCCTCGCTGCTGGTAGGCCGAACGCGCTGATAGAGCCGCTGCGGTTTGGTTTCCGGCGTCATGCCTTGATGCTGGATCACGCCCGGTTACGGTATTATTAAACGGCGAAGAGCGGGATTACCGGCGCGCGTGGAAACCTTAGCGGCCGCAATTTGAATCAAAACCGACCTGCGAACGCACCATTGCGCGCATCGCGCCAATATGCCGCCGCTCTCGTTCAAGTTTTAGCAAAGGCTCCAACGCGCCCTTAAGCCCCGGCACCCCAGACTGCGTTCATGATCGACGAAAAAATCAAAATCAAATGCACGAAGTGCTCGCAGGTGTTTCGCGAGCGAGCGCAGCGGGTACGCGAAGGCTTTCAGACCAACTGCCCTCATTGCAACCGGCTGATCACGTTCGACTCGACCGCTGACGATCGCAACATCCGAAAAGCCCTGGTCAACGCCAAGGAGCTGCGGTTGGTGATCGAGGCCAGCCGCAAGGCCGCCAGCGTCACCCAGGAAGGCGCACCGGTCCCGGTCATGGATCGCAGCCAGTACTAGAAGTTTTATCAGGTACTACCTTTGAGACGCAGCAGCCCGCCCCTCGTGGTAAAATTTGGATTAAGCGGCCGGCATCTTCGACCGATAGTTAACTACGCCCTTCGGAAAAATACTGACGTAACCACGGCTTAAGCGGCCGGGACGATAACACGCATGCGTATTGCGGGTTATGCCCTGGGGCTTCGATAATGATCATGCGCGGTAAATGGGTGCTCTGGCTGCGGGCTTTCCTGCATTCGGCCGCTATTGCCGGCATCGTGCTGATCGCCGCGAGCTGGTTTCTCGCCATCTACATTTCCTCCATCGAGCGCGAGAAAGCGGTCGAGGAAGCGAGGACGCAATCCGACAGCCTGGTGCGGCTGTTCGAACACAACACCGTCGACACCATCCGCCGCTTCGACCGCACGCTGCTGTTGTTGCGCAAGAGTTTCGAGGACGATCCCGCCCACTTCGATTTGCGCAAATGGGCCGGACAGGCCGCGCTGATATCAGAGGAAGCGATTCTGCTGACCGTGGTCGGCGCTGACGGCTATGTGAAAGCCTCGACGCTGAACTACAGCGGACCCCCGATCTATCTTGGCGACCGCCCGCACGTTTTGAAAGGATTGCAGGCCACCGGCGACGAACTCATGATCAGCGATCCCGTCGTCGGCCGAACCACAGGCCGCACGGCGCTTCAGCTTCAGCGCCGGCTTCGGCATCCGGACGGCTCGACAGCGGGTCTGATCACGCTGTCGATCGATCCCAATTTCATCGAACGCTTCTACCGGGCCGCCGACCTCGGCACCAACGGCAGCATCACGATCCGCAATGCGGACGATGTCATCCTGGCGGCGCAGGGATTCGCGGACAATGTCATCGGCCGCAGGGTCTTGCGCGGCAAGCCGATGGACGGAAAATCCGACGCGAAGTCGGGTCATTATTGGGGCATGGGCGGCGTCGATGGCGTCAAGCGCCTGGTCGCCTATCGCATCCCGGACCAGTATCCGCTGATCTTCAATGTCGGCCTGTCCGAGGAAGGCATCCTCAGCGAATACAAACAGCACCGCGCAGCCTATGTCGTCGTGGCCTCGATCGTCACGCTCGCGGTCCTGATCGGCGTCGGCTTTGCCACCCGCTACCAGATCAGGCTCGACAAAAGCCAACGGGATCTGAGGCGGCTCAACGAAGAGATCTCGCAGCAGAATGTCCGCTTCGATGCGGCGCTGACCAACATGCCGGGCGGGCTCGCGATGTTCGACGCCGAGGGCAAGCTGACCGTGTGGAACGAACGCTTTGTCGAGATCTATCGGATGCCGTACGAACTCGTCCGGCAAGGCACCAGCATCCATTCGATCGTCGAATATTGCGACCAGACCACGGGACGGAGTCTCGACGTTGCGGCCTTTGTCGACAACCTCCGGCGCAAGCTGCGCGAGACCGGCACGAACCAGGCGACCGCTTACCTGAAAGATGGACGAACTATCTCCATTGTCGAAGCCGCGATTGCGGGTGGTGGTTGGGTCGGCATTCACGAGGATATCACTGCCCAGCGCGCGCAGACGCAACTCGTGGCGGAGAAGGCCGACGAACTTGAACTGATGAACGCGCGCTTCAATGCAGCACTTCAGCACATGTCGCACGGCATTTGCCTGTATGGCCCCGACCAGCGGGTGGTGGTCGCCAACCCCCGCTACGCCGCAATCTACCGCTTGCGCGAGGACCAGGTTAAGCCGGGCACCCACATCCGCCAGATTCTTCAGGCGCGCTGCGAGAACGGCACCAACTTCACGGTCGACTTCGACGCCTATACCACGGTCAACGTCAAGCTCGCGACCGAGACCCAAGAACTCGCTGACGGCCGCGTGGTCGAGATCAAGCGGCAGGCGATGGCCAATGGCGGCTGGCTGACCACGCATGAAGACGTCACCGCGGAAAAGAAGAGCGAGAAGCTGCTCGCCGAAAAGGCCGCCGAGCTCGAGGTGATGAATACGCGCTTCTCGAGCGCGCTCGACAACATGGCGCAGGGGCTGTGCATGTTCGACGGCGAACAACGGCTGACGGTCTGGAACGACCGCTATGTCGAGCTCCTGAGCATGCCGGCGCACCTGTTGAAAGTCGGCACGCCGCTGCGCGAAATTCTCGCGAGCCGGGTCGCAACAGGCATGCGGAAAAAGCCCGAAGATCCTGAAGTCAAGGCAAAGGTCAAGGAACTGCTGGCGCTGCCGCCGGATGCGTCCCGGACCGACGAATTGCTGAACGGCAAAATCGTGTTGCTGTCGCGCCAGCCGATGGCGGGTGGCGGCTGGGTCACCCTGATCGAGGACATCACCGAACGACGGCGCGCCGAGGCTGAAATCGTCCACCTGGCGCGGCACGACGTGCTGACGGGGCTTGCCAACCGCGCGGAATTCAACAGCCGGCTCGAGGAAGCGAGCCGGCGGCTGAAACGCAACGGCGGCAGCCTCACCGTGATGATGATCGACCTCGACAGGTTCAAGGCGGTCAACGACACGCTCGGCCATCTGGCCGGCGACCATCTGCTGAGCGATGTGGCTCGCCGTCTGCAATCCACCATCCGCGACATCGACGTGCTGGCGCGGCTTGGCGGCGATGAATTCGCGATTATCCAGGAGGGCGGCGCCAATCAGCACGAAGGCGCGGTCGCGCTGGCGCTGCGGATCATCGAGGCGATTTCCGCGCCCTTCAATCTCAACGGACAGGAAGTGGAAGTCGGCACCTCGATCGGGATCGCGATGGCGCCGGAACACGCCGTCGAGCCGGACGAACTGCTCAAGCGCGCCGACCTTGCGCTCTACAGCGTCAAATCCTCGGGCCGCAACGACTTCTGCCTGTTCCGCGACGAAATGCTCGAGATCGTCAACACCCAGCAATCGGCCGAACGCGAGCTGCGTGAAGCGATCGCGCAAGGCCAGTTCGAGCTGCATTACCAGCCGGTGGTAGATGTCAGGACGCGCGAACTCTGCGGCGTCGAGACGCTGGTCCGCTGGCGGCATCCGGTCAAGGGCATGATCGCGCCGGACAACTTCATCCCGCTCGCCGAATCCACCGGCCTGATCGTGCCGCTCGGCGAATGGATCCTGCAGAAAGCCTGCGCGGACGCGGCCAACTGGCCCGAGCAAGTCAAGGTCGCCATCAACATCTCGGCGATCCAGTTCAAGAAGGGTAACCTGTTCGAGGTCATCCTGGCCACGCTGGTGAAGAGCGGCCTGCAGCCCGAACGGCTGGAGCTCGAGATCACCGAGACCTCGCTGCTCGAGAACCAGGAAGCGCATCTGACCACGATCCGGCAATTGAAGAATCTCGGCCTGTCGATCGCGCTTGATGATTTCGGCACCGGCTTCTCGTCGATCAACTACCTGACCATCTTTCCGTTCGACAAGATCAAGATCGACAAGTCCTTCACCAAAGGCGTGCTCAGCCGCGGCGATTGCAAGGCGGTGGTCGCCTCCTCGCTGGCGCTGGCGAAAGGACTCGGCATCATCACGACGGTCGAAGGCGTCGAGACCGAGGAGCAGCTCGACTATATGCGCGCCGCCGGCGTCGAACTGGCGCAGGGCTATCTGTTCGGCAAGCCGGTCCCGATTTCCGAATTCGGCCGCGCGAGTGCTGCCATGCTGACCGCGCTGGTGGCGTGAACCGGGTTACTTGCTGCTGGTGGCAAGAGCACCTCCTTGTGACAACGAACCCGCAGTGTCTCGGTTTGAAATTCCGGTGCTAGAATTTGCTAAAAAGATCGATGTAGGGCGTGTAGAGGAATTGCCTATTTCTTGCGTTGCCGGTCACTTCGAACAAGATTCCGTTGGTTCTGAATTTCTCGACCAAGTTATTGGCATTTGGATAGCTAATTCCAAGAAGGTCCTTGGCCGCATTAACGCTTAGCGTTGGTCGCCTATAGAGATACTCCAATAATCGGGCACCGTTCGCGCCGGCACTACCAAAATTATTGGTGATCAATGTTCGATGCCGCTCGCGCAGACCCACGATTTGACGCGCTGTTTCGGTTGCTTGGGTGGCAACCGAGGCCACGCCTTTGAGAAAGAACTTTAGCCAGTTCTCCCATTCGCCATCATCGCGTATCTTTTGAAGTCGCTCGTAATATTCGGTGCGGTTCTGTTTAAAGAAATGAGAAAGATAGAGAACTGGCTTCTGTAGAATGCCCTGTTGGCAAAGAAAGAATGTGATCAAGAGCCTTCCTATTCGACCATTGCCGTCCAGAAATGGATGGATGGTCTCAAATTGAGCATGAGCCATGCCAATTTTGACCAAGGGCGGGATATGGTCGTCCTGATGTAAGAATTTTTCCAACTCGCCCAAAGCAAGGGCCGCTTCTTGATGTGGCGGCGGAACAAAAGTGGCCGTCATCAAGGTGCTTCCCTGTGGGCCGATCCAGTTTTGACTTCTCCGCAATTCACCAGGTTGAAGATTTTGGCCACGAACGCCATCCAAGAGGTGTTCATGTATTTCTTTGATTAGACGAACAGATAGCGGAAGGTCCGATAATCGCGCCAGCCCATGGTTCATGGCTTTGACGTAGTTGATTACTTCGTCAACATCTTGGGGCGTGTCCGCATCGAATACCTTGGCCTCTGCTTTGAGCAAATCATTGATAGATGCCTGTGTGCCCTCGATTTGACTTGATAGGACAGCTTCCTTTCGAACGTACATGAGCACGAATAAATCAGGGTTAGGGAGCGTTTGAATCGATCCCTCTAGACGCCCCAAAGCGCGGTCCGCTTCGGAGAGCAAGCGTTGCATCTCAGAATTGATATTGATCGGAGGGACTGGGGGTAAGCTGGTTGGTATAAACGCTCTGTAACCAGTCGACTGCCGGATATATGAACCCGCTCGTCCGAGGTTGGGCATGAACAATCCTTATTATCGGCAGACGATACTATAGATCTCAAGCTAGGTCTATATTATTGATTTCCAATAATATGGAACCGCTGCGGGCAGATATGTGGTCCTCCAAAAAGGAAATACTCAACGCTTTTTCCACAGGCATATATACGGTTCCCATTATCATGGGGACACGTTTCATGGAACGTTCTCAATTCAACGGCTTGCATCGTTGAGACGCGTACCGCAATGCGCGGCGTCGACTTGTACGGCAAATGACGCACATTTCCGTACATTGTCCCCGCGAGTGCGAGATGCAGACATGTTGGCGTATGAAGCAGATTTGAGCGTCCAAGGGCAGAAAACCGCCCGAATGGAGCAACGGACGACGCGACAAGCCAAGGAGCTTATCGAGCAGGCCGCGTGTCTTCTTGGCGTCAATGCTTCCGAATTTATGGTCTCGGTTGCCGCCAAGGCGGCGCGGGAAATCCTGCGCGATCATGAGCAAACCAGACTTACGGTCCCGGTCCATCAGGAGTTTATGCGAGCCCTTGTCCTCGATTCGTTAAACGAGAGGGCGGCAAAACTCTACCACGAGATCGGATTTATCGATTTGACAAATCACGCGCCCCGCATGCTCATGAATATGAGGGTTGTTCGGGCCGCGATCGCGGAAGCCTGCAAATAAATTCACCTGCCTTCGATCTTCCTTACTGACCGAGCCTCACTTTCAGCGGCAACCGGACGACACCGCAGTCCGCGGGACTTTTTCCAAATCAGAACGAGCCGGCCTGGGCGGGCGGCGCCGGATAATCGTGGCGCAGGTTGTTCGGGTTGCGCCGATCGAACAGATCCTGCCTGAGGATTCCGGGCGCCACGACATCGCCCGGCGCGGGCGTCTTTCGAACCGCCGGCGCGGTTTCAGTCTTTGTACGCCCATCCTGCGCGACCGCGATCGTCGGAGCGAACGCGCACAGGATCGTCAGGATGCGAATTAGTCTCATACGCGCGGCTCCCAAACCTGATTTGCAAATGACATTATGGACCCAAATAAAGAAAAAGCCGAGACCGGAATCATAGCCCACACCACCGTCTTCCGTATGGCGCGGACAAGAGTCGGTGCGAGAGACAGGCAAAAGAACAGCGCCATCCGTGGGGAGAATGGCGCCATCTCAAGAGACCTCAAGCAGACATCAAACGTGAGATCGCCTCGGCACTCTGCGACGGCGTCAAGCGGCTGACGTCCAGTCTGAGCGCGGGCTGCGACATCGCGGCCGTGCACGCCTCGAATTGCGGCCGAAGCTTACGAAGCAGCGACAGATCACGCATTTTGCCAAAGGCAGCGCGGCCCTCGTCCACGAGGCGCCGCTCCTGCTCGTCGCGCGGCAGCTCCAGCGCCACAAAGATCACCCGGCCGCCGTTCTTCGCAATCACGGCGCGCGCCCGATCGGGGAAATCCACGGCGACGGTCGGCTCAGGCGCGAATGTAAATATCAATGAACGATCTTGTCTGGCGGCCTCCTCAAACACCGCCATCCAGAACTGTTCACGCAAGCGCGAAAACGGCTCTGACCCGAACGGAAATACAGCAGCCACGGCGTCAACAACGAGATGATTGTGGAACAGCGCGATACCCGTCCGCGCCGAAAGTTCGCGCGCGATGGTCAGCTTCCCCGAGGCAACCTGCCCATAGATGAAAACGAGCTGCATCGTTTCCCGATTATCACGGATGGCGGCCAGCCATCCACCAACATCTTACGACACAATGAAATACCTCACCGCGATACGCCGCGCCATGCTATCCATCGGTTCAGATCAAACGAGTGCCGGTCCATCATTTCGCCGAGCATCGACATCACTGACGGCCCCGGAGGAAATTGGCATGACCACACGCCGTCAGTTTCTCAAGACAGGCGCTGCGGCTGCCACCGGCATCGTATTTTGCGGCTGCGGTCTGCGGCACGGCGCGCATGCGGAGCCGCCGGTGCGTCAGAAATTACCCATCCTGATCGGCGGCAAGCGGGTCAAGACGATCGACGTGCATGCCCACTGCCAGTTCCGCGAAGCCGGCACGCTGCTCGGCGCCAGCGCGGCCGCCTCGCTCGTCGACGGACGTTCGTTCAATGAGGTCGCAGCCGTAGCCTTCGTCGAGATCGACAAGCGGCTCGCCGCCATGGACGCGCAGGGGATCGACATGGAGGTGCTGTCGATCAATCCGTTCTGGTATGGCATCGAGCGCGATCTCGCCGGCCAGATCGTCAAGCTGCAGAATGAAAAACTGGCGGAACTCTGCGCCGCCAAGCCCGACCGGTTTGCCGCCTTCGCCTCGCTCACCTTGCAGGCGCCCGATCTTGCCGTGCAGGAACTGGAAACCGCGGTGAGGAAACAGGGGCTCAAGGGCGCCGCGATCGGCGGCACGGTGAATGGCGAGGCATTTTCCGACCCGAAATTCCATCCGGTCTGGGCCAAGGCGGAAGAACTCGACGTGCCGCTGTTCATCCATCCGACCGGCATCCCCGAGCTTTCGAAGAAGCTGGCCGGCAACGGCTTTCTCACCAACGCGATCGGCTATCCGCTGGAGACGACGATCGCGCTCTCGCACCTGATCTTCGAGGGCACGTTCGATCGCTTTCCGAAGCTCAAGGTGATTGCCGCTCATGGCGGCGGCTATCTGCCGTCCTATGCCGATCGTCTCGACCATGCGTGTCTTGCCAGTCCAAAGAGCTGCAACCCGAATATCCTCCTCAAGAAGACCCCTTCGGACTATCTCAAGCAGATCTATTTCGATTCAGTGATCTTTACGCCCGAGGCAATCCGGCATCTGGTGGCCCAGGTTGGCGTCGGTCAGGTCGTGCTGGGCAGCGACTATCCCTATCCATGGCAGCTACAACCGCTCGATCATATTTTCGCGTCGGCCTCTCTCTCCGACGACCACAAGGCCGACATCCTCGGCCGCACCGCGGCGCGACTGTTGAATTTCACCGCTTGATATCAGCGATCGACGCGGGTAGCGGACAAACTTCCAGCAAGCTAGCTGGCGTTCGTCGAGCTTGCATCAATCCGCGCTTGGTTGCGCGCCCAGGGGTCCGCGCCCTAATTCAGCGGCAGCCAGACGATCTCGCTGTCACGATTGCAGGTGTTGCAGTGGGCCGGCCGGTCGAAGGTGTTGGCGAGCTCCCACTCCTGTTTTTCGTTGCTCCACTGCGCGGTCGCGACACAGGTGATGTCGTCGGAACGGCAATGTCCGCAGGCCGGCGTCGATCGCGTCGACCACGCGGCACGGCCCGGCGTTTCCGGCGCGCGCTCCTGCCTGATGTCTTGTG
>JBEKZZ010000044.1:0-37390 GCA_049509335.1 Bradyrhizobium sp.
GTCGAGCGCACCAAGCCCTCAAGCTCGCTGCGCTCCGCACTCGTCAAGATAATCGATGTCGCTTCCGGGATGCCGCTCATGCCCCCTTGAATCACGACTCATTCTTCACCGATAGTGGGTACTAGTCCATATGCAAAACCGGTAGCGCCAGTATACGGACTAGTGTACGGGCCTAACTAGCGGTTGGTGATCACGCGGGTGCGGCGAACGCATTTGGGACGATTAAGGCCGCCTCATCTGGTGGCCTCTTCCTTTTGGCCTCTTCCTTTTCAATGATGTCGCCGATTGGCACTTATTGTCGACTCAGACGATTTCTGAATACGAGGCAGCTGCAGTGTCCAGAGCCGAGCTCGTGCAAATAGTTTGAGCCCCAGCGTGGGGGCACGCTGAGGCTCTAGCTCGATGGGAATCGAGAGGAGCAGGCACTCCTAGATTGATAACTCGCACATCCGGCGCAAAACCAACATTAAAAAGGGATTGAGATTATCTTTTGGGGAATGCACGCGATCAAACTGGGTATTCGTCCTCGAAGGGGGCCGGCTGAAACCGGATGATCGACGGCCCGTTATCGCCAGTAAGGTAACTGGAGGAAATTTCGAGATGCATGCATGGATGCGGCTCTTTGCCCTTCTTGCGACGGTTGCGCTGTCGGATGGCCTTCCCGCTTCGCACGCCGCCGACGTTTTTCCGGAATTTGATTATGTCAGCACCTGCAAAACTGATCAGCCTGATTCCGCAGGAACGGGAGAGACGTTGGGCAAGTGCACCAATGAGGAGCGGCGCGCGAAACAGCAACTCGCTCGAGTTTGGTCCCAATTCCCACCCGACGAAAAGACGCAGTGTATCAAAGAAACGAATATCGACGGCATGCCTTCTTACGTCGAATTGCAGATCTGTCTTCAGATGGCGTCAGACATGCGCGCCCGCGTTCGCAACGGCCAAGGCCACTTGAGCACAGAGTGACCCGTCATTATATCGCTCCTGCGGCGCTAAACGCAGTATGATAGTTTTCAGTGGCTATTGCGCCGTAAGCGACAATCTCAGGTCACAAAAGAAGCCTTGCCTCGTCTTCCTCCCGCTCAGATCTTATCCCGACAGAAGCCTCGCGCCGCGACTACGTGAGCAATCACTTGCGTGGTCGCTTCCAGCATCGATTGTTTTACTGGGCCGGCTTCCAACCCTTCCACAGTTGACGTCATAGCGCGGACGACAACTTCGATATCTTCGCTTGTCATTTTCGTTGATCGCGCGCGGTAAGGGACATTGAACACTCTGAGGCAATTCGCGCCGAACAGGGCGCAATAGCGAGCCGCGAAGAATGTTACCGATTGGAAACGTTGCAACTTCAGGGCCGAGTCGAGCTTTGCGTTTTGACAGGGACAGCGCACGGGCTTGAAACCAGCCCGGCGATGCGCTGGATTTGTCCTGTCGAACGATACTTCTAGCCGCCGATAAGCCGAATTAAAGAATTGTTTACCGGTACCAAACCGATGGGTGAGCTTGCGGTGCATCGTTTGACGGCTCTTCGGCCAGATGTCTAAGGAATAATTTAGACTCAACCGACCGTGACTCGCTCCATCATTTGAAACTTCTCTGCGCCACCTCGCTTAACATATGGTGATCGAGTCCTCTCGGATTGGACGACGTTTGATCGCCGCAATCGACACCAATGATCGGGTCAAGCCATGCATAAGCTGGCCACCGGTGTGTTAGCATTCGCCGTCGCGTGCGGAAACTGCGCCTCGGCGCAGGATAGCGGCACAACCAAATCGGATTACCCGCCAAATTTTCCCCCAAGCGGGTATAGGCCGCTACCGGCCCATTTTCAGCCGCGCAGGGTGATCGCCGCAAATTCAGAAAAGGTCGCTGCCGCGCCGCCCCCGTTGCCGTCGTATCGGCAACCTGCGATTCCAGAGAGGGGTTATCTGTGGGTGCCTGGGTTCTGGGCCTGGCGCAAATCGGTCCCCGACTATTTTTGGGTGCCGGGGACGTGGGTACGGCCGCCCCAGTCCGGGCTTTTATGGACGCCGCCTTATTGGAGTCAGGTCGACGGCGGTTATGCCTATCATGCCGGCTACTGGGCTTCGGAAGTCGGCTTCTACGGCGGCATTAACTATGGCTTCGGATATACAGGGAGCGGCTATGAAGGCGGCCACTGGAAGGATGACTCATTCACCTACAATCAAGCCGTGAACAATCTCGGCTCGCTCGATGGTGCAAGCGTCTACGATCAGGCGGTGGCTGTAGAGGAGAACGCATCGCATATTAGCTACAACGGCGGGGCAAGAGGAACTGCGGCACGGCCAACCGAGCAACAGGAAACGCTAGCCAATGGACAGCACATTGGTCCAACCCCCGAGCAGCAAAAGCAGTTTGAATTGGCTGCCATGGATCGCTCTCTATACTCGAAGCTGAACAACGGGGAACCAGGAGTCGCCGCAACTCAGCGGGCCGGCATTCTTACGGGCCTGGGGGTTGCGCGAAGGAGCACGCCGTCGAAGCAGACCGCGCGATAGGCAGCTTCGTTGCGACAATGATCACTGGACCAGGACGTGAACGACGCCAGTTCGCATCGTTCCAAGCACACACCTACACATCGCAATGGCGGAAGTTAAGGCGCGCGAGCGCGCAGCATATAGCCCAACTTGCGCACATTCGTGATCCGTGAGGGCAAGCCATGGTCGTCGATCTTCCTCCGCAAATTGCTGATGTGGGCATCAACAACATTGGTCTCCATTCCAAGATCATGCTGCCAAACATCCTTTAGCAGCATTTCCCGTGTGACAACCTGGCCGTGGTGGCGAAGGAAATATTCCAGAAGCTTGAGCTCGCGCGGAAGCAGATCGATTTTTTTGCCTCCGCGAAAGACTGTCTGTTCGATCAGGTCCATTTCGAGATCGTCAACGCTTAGTTTCGTTGTGCGAACCTCGCCGAGGCGGCGTAGCAGCGCCTCTATCCTGGCAACAAGTTCCACCATATAGAACGGCTTCGCGAGATAGTCGTCTGCTCCTGCCTTCAGGCCTTGGGCTATTTCATCAACGGACGACCGCACCGAGGTCACGAGCACCGGAATTTTGATGCCCCGCGTGCGCAGATCCTCCAGAGCGCGCAGCCTGTCCGCGCCGTAGAGGGGCCGGTCAATGATCAACATCGCGGCGCCATTCGTCCGGGCGATATCCGTCGCATCGGCCATGGAAACCGGGCTCACGAGATAGCCGTGTCGCTCCAGTTCGACCTTGATCTCGGTCGCCAGTTCTATCTCGTCCTCGACGAGCAATATGGTCCAGCCGGGGACTGAAGGCCCCTTGCTCAAATGACTTCCTCCCTCCTCTTAGGGCAAACCGTGCCGGAAAGGATGGGGCTTCGCTCACATAACTAAAACTTAAGAATTGTTTAGAACCGTGCAGGTTGCAGAAGCCTACTCGCGCCCCCCGCGCTTGACGCCGAAGGCGCGCGAGGTCGTCGTCAAGGGAATGGGCCGCAAGCCCGCTCACCACATCCGAGAGATGGAGATCGTTGCGAGAACAGCTTAACGCTCTGGAGAAACAGTAAGGGCGACTCCGTTGCGGCATCTTTCAGCCGGCGATCCCCTTTATTTCCAAAAACCTCGCCTTCCCGATTTAAAACCGCAGCGGCCTGATTTCCAAATTGAAATTTAGTATTGTTTTTAGTGGCAGCCGCTTAGATGGGCCATGTATCAAGCTCAATCCTCCTCGCCAATCTGCCCGAAGTGCCACAAGCCGATGCAGTTCTTGCTGACCAGAGGCGAGCGTCAACGGGTTTTGCGGTGTGCTGACTGCGGCCAGTCCGACCCCATGCAGAATGCTGACGTTCAGGGTTGGCTGAAGGGCGAATTAAACAACGGCCAGTAAGGGCCACCCACATGTCTGAAGAAGCCACGCGATACCGGGAGCGGGCCGAGGAGGCCCGACAGTTAGCTGAGAAGCTCTTAAATCCCCTCGATAAGGAAGTATGGCTTCACGTTGCTGGCGAATGGCTCAAGCTTGCGCAGAACGCCGAAATGCAAGCGAGAGAGTAATCAAAAGTACAGCGCTGAATCGACCTACTGACCTTCCTGCTTCGCAAAATACTGTCTGAGAAGACGATAGCCCCCGATATCTGCGCGGGCTTCAAGTCGCAGACATATCTGTCCGGTCGCAAATCCTTTAATGCAGATTGCGATCCAATTCTGTGTCGCGGTGACTGGTTTGGACATCACGAGCGATCTCAAGGCAAACCTGCAGCTCGACGTACGAAGGTATGCTTTCGATATTCGTCTCCTTAATGCAGGTTTCTTTGTCTTGCGAAGCAAATTGCGACCAAGCCTGAGCGACGTTCTGCTTGGCTTGCTCCTCGTCATGCACACACTTACTTAGCGCTTCGTCTGTTCCCGCGGCGTCAGGCGATTCGGCTCTGCAGTTGGCAGCAATAGTAAAGTGGGGCACGGCATCGGTAGCGCAAGAGCGATCCTGAATGCTCGATAACCCGGTGATTATCGTAAAAATGATTGCCCATTTCAACATCGGTGCGTTCCTCGCTTCAACGGAGAAACTTTTGCGCGGGGCCGCAAGTTCCAAGCCGCAATACGCAAGGTTGTTTAATCTTATTTTTAGAGTCGTGTCGGCCCATCGCGTTATCCGCAGTCGACCGCCCAACACCTGCAATCTTCGTCGCAATCTCAATGCCAGTAGAGCAAAGCCGTGGTTTGCTGCCTTCCGAACAGCAACGCTCTAATCGGGCGGAAAGCCGGTCGATTCCGAGCAAGATTGTTGCTCGCCAGGCCATATTTCATAATTGGTCAATTGCGAACGTCAGTCGTCGGGAGAGCGAATGTCGACTTTCCATAATCATCGAAATGCGTAGAGGCGCTCTGCATACAGCAAAAGGCCGTCACGTTTTGAAACGTTCTGCCGGTCCATACATTCGCGCCTTCAAATTCTTTAGCAGAATTTAGGCGCGCGGCCGCCGCCCAAGCTGTAACCTTCAACCTCGATGATTCCCTGCTGCCTAAGGTGCTTAAAAGAAATGAAGGTCGCAACGTTTGGGCGACGTTGCTTCGTTTGCGAACCATGCGGTGAAGTTCGCCAGTTGCTGGATGTCAACAATCTTGAAAAGCAGCTGCCGTGGAGCGACCTTTATGAAACTGAGGCAAATCGATCTCCGGCACTGAACGAGGCGGCGGGCCGTTAGGCACAGCTGCCGCCAAAGTGCTGTTGAAATTTCTACCACCTCTTCCGGTTGTGGCACGAAGCTGACCAAGCCGTTGCCCTGATCAAGGTCCGCTGCTGAGGGACAAACGGACGTGGATCATTCGCCTTTCGAAGTCTCACTTTGACCCCAGGTTGACATCGAAGCACAGTACTCCTCGGCAGGGGACAGACTCTTTGTACTCTGGCTGCTCGGCCTGCGTCGCCGGTCTATGTCGCTATTTGGGGGTAAACGCAGATGAGAGAGCTTACGCTGTTGTCGCGCGACGATGATCTCTCCGGGAGGCACTCGTCTCTCATCGGGCGGGTCAAAAATGGTGCCCGTAACACTACGGTTCCGACAAACGACACGTAACATCGGCTCCTTAATTAACTTCTGTGTAATCAGCTTGAGGGGCACCGGAACGACCGGGCGGCGGCAAAGGTTCCATTTCATGAAATATTCGATTCTGCCGATCCGACGTGCGTTGCCCGCTTGGCTCGACTGGAGATTCTCAGCGACGCGAGATGCAACTGTACTGTTCGGAATCGGGATTGCCGTCTTTGCGCTCGCACATTTCTATGATCTCCCCCCATACTTGCTTCAATTCGGATTGGATCACGCGGATTGGGAAGTAGACGACGTAGTGTTCGTGGTGTTCATGCTGAGCGTGGCGTTTATGGTCTACGGATTGCGCCGGTATCGAGACCTCTCCGTCGAAATGAAGGCCCGTATCTGCGCAGAAGCAGACGCGCGAAATCTCGCCCGACACGATCCGTTGACTGGCTTGCCTAACCGCCGTTTTTTCGAAGAAAGGCTCGAAGAGTGTCTCGGCACCGCCAGTGCTTCGCATCAGGTTGCCGTTCTCATGCTCGACCTCGATGGTTTCAAGGCAGTCAACGACACCCATGGGCACGCTGTGGGAGACCTCGCGCTGAATGAATTTGCTCGCCGGGTCGCGGTCATGGCGCCGGCGGCCGCGTTTCTTGCCAGAATTGGTGGGGACGAATTTACGATCATCATGCCCAAGATAACTTCCCTCGATGATCCCGCAAATCTCGCGCGACGTATCGCAGCAACTGCTGCCGCACCGTTCGAGGTCGAGAATGTGAGCGCAGAGTTCGGTGTCGGAATTGGTATCGCAATAGCGCCGAATGATGGTGTTCATGCTGACGAGTTGGTCCGACGCGCTGATCGCGCGCTCTACCGCGCCAAGGCGGCTGGCCGCTCATGCGTCCGATTTTTCGAGCAGGAGATGGACACACATGTCGAACGGCGCATCCAGATCGAGCGAGATCTCCGAAGCGCGATAGCTTCCGACAGCATTGTACCGCATTACCAGCCTTTGGTCTCACTGGACGGAAATCGCATCATCGGCTTTGAAGCACTGGCCCGTTGGCACAATGGCGATTTGGGTTTCGTTCCTCCCGACCTGTTCATTCCGGTCGCGGAGGAAACCGGCCTCATCAATGCTCTCGGCGATCAGCTTTTCCGCCGTGCATGCCTCGATGCCTGCGCGTGGCCTCCAACTTTCGTGCTCGCCTTCAATGTCTCGCCGGTTCAATTGCGCGATCCGACACTCGGACTACGACTTCTATCGATCCTAGGCCAGACCGGATTCAGCCCACGCCGCTTAGAGATCGAAATAACCGAGAGCGCGCTTGTCGAGAATATCGCTGTTGCGCAGACCATTATTCACGAACTGCGGCAGTCCGGTGTGCGTATCGCGCTCGATGACTTCGGAACAGGCTACGCGACGCTGAGCCAGTTGCTTTCATTTCACCTCGACAAGATCAAGATCGATCGCAGTTTCGTGTCGCGCCTCGACAAGAGCGAGGACGGCCAAGTGATCGTTCGCGCGATCCTCGGTCTTGCGAAGGGGTTTGGCTTGACGACTACCGCCGAGGGCGTCGAGGACGCCGGACAACTGGCCTTTCTCAAGGCCAACGGCTGCACCGAGGGTCAGGGGTATCTATTCAGCAAGGCTTTGCCGGCTAATGATATCCCTGCGCTGATCAATCGTCCGACTAACTTGTCTTTCGTCGCCTGACAGCGGGGGCTACCAACCAAGCATCTCGATCTACTGACGCTGGTGGCAATGGGAAGCTTCGTCGCAGCCTGCGCCGGCGCGGTCCTTCTCGTTGCCTGGTCCCGGAGGGGCGGAATCGCGTGCGCGCAGACAATCCTGGACCGGGCGGCAGCGGAAGAAACGTTATCCGCGTTGCCTAAAGGAATCGAGACAGTCCGCTGGCGCTGATGCGACGATCGAATGAAGCGTTTACTCCCGTTCTTGGCGCTTTTCGGACTTGGCGCGACGTCCGACTTGAGTCCAGAATGCGCACCAAAGCGGACCTCGGCCGGCTTCTGCCGTTATAGTGGCTTCTGCCGTTATAGTATTGACTGAAGACACGTCAGCGGTTCGGCAAAGACATAGCCGGTCAACAGGCCAATGCCGAACAGCAGCACCAGCCCCGCCGCGGCAAATTCGATGCCGCGCATGATCAGCGCACCACCGCCGTCGCTGGCCCCGCTCAAGCGGCGCGCGACGCCCCTCGCCGACACCGCCAGCACCGCGATGGACGCCACTGTGATGGCGGTGCCGAGACCCATCACGAAGGTTGCGGCGATGCCGGCCCAGAACAGGCCCTGCGCCAGCGCGAACACCAGAACCAGGATGGCGCCTGAACACGGCCGCAAGCCCACCGCGAAAATCGCCCCGATGCCGCGCTGCCAACCGCCGGGACCAGCGAGTTCGCTCGGCAATGGGCCGTGGGAGTGACCGCAATGCTCGTCATGGACATGATCGCCGGCATGATCATGATCGTGGGAGTCGGCATGATCGTGCCCGTGATGGCCGTGCGCATGATCGTGATGCGCATGGGAATGATCGTGATGGTGATGAACGTGCCCGTGATCGGCATGATCATGCCCCCCATGATCATGGGACGCAGAGGCTGACGCCAGCGCCAGTGCGGGGGCCGGCGGGGTTGCCTGCAACGCGCGAATGAAACTCACGCCCTTGGTCCAGACCAGGCGGGCGCCAAATGCCGCGATCAGGCCATAGCTCGCAATCGCGACCACCTTCTCGGCCCCGCACATGCTCCTGGCGGTGATGTTGAGCAGCCACGCCCCGATCGCGACGATCAGGACCGCGACCAGCGACTGCAACATGGCGGAGACGAAGGAGAGCGCGATGCCGCGCCGTGCGGTTTCCTGATTGGCGACCAGATAGGACGAAATCACCGCCTTGCCGTGACCGGGACCCGCGGCGTGAAAAATCCCGTAAGCGAACGAGATCGCCAAAAGCGTCCAGACCGCGCTTCCGTCGGATTTGGCGGCGCGGATGGTGGACGACATTTCACGGTAGAATTCCGACTGCTTGGCGAGTAGCCATCCGATAACGCCGCCGGCCTGTTCGGTGACCGGCGGACGCGGGCCGCCGAACGGCGTCTGGGCTGCAACGGAATGCACGAGGCTATCTGCCGCCAGAACGGCCGTCACGGCCAGCGCGCCGATCACGAGGGCATGCTTGATCCGTCGCCCGCGCACGGCCGGGTTCGATCTCATGGACATGTCACCGTGATCTTGTTGGCGAACATCGCACCAAAGTTGGAATTATCGCCTTCGAGGAAATTCTGCTCACCGATCGCCTGCGCACTGGCCGCGCCGTCATTCGGCCGCTGGAAGCCGAGCTTGCAACCCTCGGGCGCTCCGACCAGCCGCACCGGCTCCTTGTCGGCGAGCTTGAAGTCAACGAAGAAGGTGGGGTCGAAGATCTCGAGCGAAAGCTCTTTGGTTTTGATCGGCGTCTTCAGCGGCAAGGTAAAATGCAGGACCAGAAAGCCGCCTTTGTATTCGAGGAAATAATCGACCGGCTCCAGAAATTTGCCCTTTTTCCCGTCGGCCTTGGGAAAGGTGAAGTAGGCAAACTCCTTCAGCGACTCGACATTGGTTTGTGCGAGCGGCGCCAGTTCCTCGTGGGTGTAGACGCCCTTCTTCTTGCTCTCGATCCCTTGCAACGCATAGGTCGAGAACATATCGTCGAAGGTCCAGGCATGGCGCACCCCGGTGATCGAGCCGTCGGGCGCATACATCAATTCACTCGTCGAGGTGATCCAGACATGCGGATGGGCGTGCGCCGTCGTTGAGGCAAACACCCCGAGAAAAGCCGCAAGCAGCCAACCAATCAGACGAGACGTTGCCGGCTTCATCTCAGGCCGCCTCCGGCGCTTCCAAGAGGCCGCGACGGCGCAACAACGCATCCGGCTCGGGCTCCCGCCCGCGGAAAGCGACATAGGCATCTTCCGGATCGCGCGAGCCACCGGAGGAATAGATGTCGTCATGCAGACGCTTGGCCACGGCCGGATCGAAGATGTTGCCGGCCTCTTCGAATGCCCCGAAGGCATCGGCGTCCATCACCTCGGACCACATGTAGCTGTAATAGCCGGAGGCATAGTGATCGCCGGAAAAGATGTGGCCGAATTGCTGCGGCCGGTGGCGCATCGAGATTTCCGCGGGCATACCGATCTTTTCCAGTTCCCGCCGTTCGAAGGCGTGTACGTCGGCGCTCGCGGCCGCCGCTTGCGTGTGGAATTCGAGGTCGAGCAGCGCGGACGCCACGAACTCGACGGTGGCAAAGCCCTGGTTGAATTTGCGCGCGGCAATGAAGCGCCGCAACAAGTCGTCCGGCAGCGGCTCGCCGGTCTGGTAGTGGCGGGCAAACTGCCGCAGCACCTGCGGCTGCTCCTGCCAGTGCTCGTAAAGCTGCGAGGGCAGTTCAACGAAGTCCGTAAAAACGCTGGTGCCGGACAGCGAGGGATAGACCACGTCGGACAGCATGCCATGCAGGCCATGGCCGAACTCATGAAACAGGGTGCGGGCATCGTCCGGCGACAGCAGCGACGGCTCACCGTCGGCCCCCTTGGAGAAGTTGCAGACGTTGAGGATCAGGGGCGCGATCTCGCCATCGAGCTTCTGCTGGTCGCGGAGCGAGGTCATCCAGGCGCCGGAGCGCTTGGAGGGCCGGGCGAAGTAATCGCCATAGAACAGCGCCTGGTGCTTCCCAGCGCGATCCCTGACCTCCCAGACCCGCACGTCAGGATGCCAGACCGGGATATCTTTCCGCTCGACAAAGGAGAGGCCGAACAGGCGGGTGGCGCAGTCGAAGGCCGCCTCGATCATGTGGTCGAGCGAGAGGTAGGGCTTGATCGCGGCATCGTCGAAATTGGCCCTGACCTGCCGCAGCTTTTCGGCGTAGTAGCGCCAGTCCCAGGCGGCAAGCGCAAAATTGCCGCCCTCTTCCACGATCATTCCCTGAAGCGCGTCGCGATCCCTCAGCGTCCGCTCGCGCGCCGGCTTCCAGACCCGCTCCAGAAGCCCGCGCACGGCCTGTGGCGTCTTCGCCATGGAATCTTCCAGCCGATAGGCGGCGAAGGTCGGATAGCCCAGGAGCTTCGCGCTTTCCTCGCGCAGCGCCAGAATCTCGACGATGGTCGCGGTATTGTCATTGGCATTGCCGTTGTCGCCGCGGGCAATGAAGGCCTTGTAGAGCTTCTCGCGCAGGTCGCGGCGGGTCGACGTCTTGAGGAACGGCTCCACGAACGAACGCGACAGCGTCACGATCGCTTTGCCGGCGAGGCCCCGCTCCTCCGCCGCTGCGCGCGCGGCCGCCACAAAGCTTTCCGAAAGCCCCTCGCGATCGGCCTCGCCAAGCTCCATGAACCAGTCCTGCTCGTCGCCGAGCAGGTGATGGCTGAAGGTCGTCCCAAGATGGGCCAACCGCTCGTTGATCTCGGCCATCCGTAGTTTTGCGGTCTCGTCCAGCCCGGCGCCGGAGCGGTGAAAGCGCGTATAGGTGCGCTCCAGGAGCCGCATCTGCTCGGCTGTGAGGCCCAGCGTCGCCCGGTTCTCGTGCAGCTGGGCGACGCGGCCGAACAGCACGGCATTCATCATGATCGGGTTCCAGTGCCGCGCCATCCGTAAAGAGACCTCCTTGTCGGTCTCAAGCAGCGCCGGATTGGAGTTCGCCGACACCAGCGCATAGAAGACCGAGGAGACCCTGGAGAGCAGCTTGCCCGAGCGCTCCAGCGCCGTGATCGTATTGTCGAAGTCTGCTTGCGTCGGATCATGCGTGATCGCGGCGATCTCGGCGGAATGGTCGGCAAAGGCCTGTTCGAACGCCGGCAGGAACACGTCCGGCGCGATCTCGGCAAAGGGCGGGGTCTCGAACGGTGTCTGCCACGGCCTGAGGAGCGGGTTGGCGGAGGCGGGCACGGGCTCTTTGCTGGGCTCGTGGTTTTGTGGGGCTTCTGACATCGAAAATCCCGTTTTGAGTGCCGATTCCAAGCGTGAGGCTATATCACGCGATGGGGCTTTTTTGGGCCTTTTGCGCTTGATCGAGATCACCTTTTCAGAGAGATTGCGGCCCGAAAACAGGACATCACACCATGAGCGCGCAGACTTCCCCGAGCCGAGGCCGCCAAATCTACTGGCCGAGCGTCGTCACTGTCATCAGCGCGGCGATCCTGATCGGCGCTGAAGTGTTTGGCGCTGCTTTTGCCGGCGGCTGGGCGCTCGCCATCCTGCTCGGTCTCGACGACACCGGCGCACACATCCTGCAGGCCGTGCTGTTTGGCGTCGGCGTGCTGATCATGATCGCCTTCATCCGCGCGGCACAGCGCGTCGAGCCGTTCACGCGCGGCGCGTGAGAGGATTCCTCGGCGACGACGCGCTCGCTCGCGCTCCGAACGTCACGCTCCGTTAAAGAAACTTAACGTCCATTCATTTTCCACACCGCTCGCACGCCTCGCGCGTCGGCCGCGTAAGCAGGTGTTAGGGAAATTTTGCCTTAGCCTAAAAAAATTCTTGCGAAGCTGATTCAAAAAGATTATGTGCGTTCTTGCCCAATTTCGCACGTGCCTGTGGTCGTGTGTCAGTCGGTAGGTATCCGGACAAGAGGCCGGACAGCCGCCAAGGGTTGAAGGTACCGAGGGTCGCTTAAGTCCAAGACTTCACAGTCTGTGACTTGAGAGGCCAGCATCTCTCTCCAGAGATGCCGTTGAAGGTCTCTTCTTCCTTTGCAACCGTGACTGGCAGCCGGAGGCGAACCGGCGCACCTCGTTCTCAACGGGGGACGCGACTTAAAGCAACGACGGATCGGGCTTTTTTGGTCTCTACCGGCATTCCACCGCCGGCGCGGGCTACTGAAAAGGCTTGTCCTTCATTGCCAGGTGTGCGGGCGGGAGCATTCCCAACCAATCCACGGCAGCACAATTCGGTTTGAGGTTCTTGGCCTCGTCGCGCCTCCATCGTGCGACGACGGCCACGGCACCTACGACCGAGATCATTTTGAACGGGCCCGTCGCTGGGCCGTTTGGAGGGTGCTATGACCGAACGTATTCAGGAATTCCTGCGCAACCGCCGCAGCGAGGGCCGGGACACCGAGCCTTGCCTCGTGGTCGACCTCGACGTCGTGCGCGACAACTATCAGACCTTTTCCAAGGCGCTGCCCGACAGCCGCGTGTTCTACGCGGTGAAGGCAAATCCGTCTCCGGAAGTGCTGTCGCTGCTCGCGTCGCTCGGCTCGTGTTTCGATACCGCGACCGTGGCGGAGATCGAAATGGCGCTGGCCGCGGGTGCCACGGCTGACCGCATCTCGTTCGGCAACACGATCAAGAAGGAGCGCGACATCGCGCGGGCCTTCGCGCTCGGCATTCGGCTTTTCGCCGTGGACTGCGCCGCCGAGGTCGAGAAGATTGCCCGTGCGGCTCCGGCTGCGAAGGTGTTCTGCCGTATCCTTTACGACTGCGCCGGCGCCGAATGGCCGCTGTCGCGGAAGTTCGGCTGCGACCCGGAAATGGCGGTCGACGTGCTCGACCTCGCCAAGCGTCTGGGCCTGGAGCCGTGCGGCATCTCCTTCCACGTCGGTTCGCAGCAGCGCAAGGTGAAGGCTTGGGACCGCGCTTTGGCGATGGCCTCCCAGGTGTTTCGCGACTGCGCCGAGCGGGGAATCAACCTTTCCATGGTCAACATGGGCGGCGGATTCCCGACCAGGTACCTCAAGGACGTTCCCCCGGTCGTGACGTACGGCCGGTCGATCTTCCGCGCGCTGCGCAAGCATTTCGGCAACCAGATCCCGGAAACCATCATCGAACCGGGACGCGGCATGGTCGGCAATGCCGGCATCATCGAGTCTGAAGTCGTCCTGATCTCCAGGAAGAGCGACGAGGACGAGGTGCGCTGGGTGTACCTGGATATCGGCAAGTTCGGTGGTCTCGCCGAGACCATGGACGAGTCGATCCGCTACGCGATCCGCACCCCGCATGACGGGGCAGAGATGGCGCCGTGCGTCCTCGCAGGACCGACCTGCGATTCCGCCGACGTCCTGTACGAGAAGATGCCGTATCCGCTTCCGGTAACGCTTGAGATTGGCGACAAGGTGCTGATCGAGGGAACCGGGGCCTATACGTCGACCTACTCGTCGGTGGCCTTCAACGGCATTCCGCCGCTCAAGACCTACCACATCTGATCCTGCCTCTTACGCAGGCTTGAGATAACCGGGAGCCGGTCCGCCGGCTCCCTTCCTGACATTGCCGATTTGGACAACGCAGCCACGGGCTTTGCCGCCCGTGGGCTGTGGGGACTGACGTGCCATGACTGCTTTGCGCAAGACCACCATTGCCCTCACCCCGAAAGCCGCTCCGTTCGCGATCCGTGCGGAGCGGGCTTCGGACGTCGTCGCCCGTGAAGCGCTGCTCGATGCCTGCTTTGGCGAGAACCGAAGCTTGCGCACCTGCCAGCGCCTGCGCGACGGACGCGCGCCCGCCGAAGGCCTTGCCTTCTCGGCGATGGCGGAAGGGCACCTGGTCGGAACGCTGCGGTTGTGGCACGTCAGCGCCGGGGGCACGCGAGCGCTGATGCTCGGCCCGCTCGCGGTGGATAGCACCTCCCGCAAGCTCGGGGTCGGGACCGCGCTGTTGGACCACGCGCTCGCGGCGGCGACGGCGCGTGGCCATCGCGCGGTGATTTTGCTGGGTGATGCGCCCTACTACGCCCGGTTCGGCTTTTCGGCCGGGAAGGTGACCGCCCTCGCGCTGCCGGGCCCGTTCGAGCGCAACCGCCTGCTCGGCCTCGAACTCTCCGCCGGCGCGCTCGACGGCGCGCGCGGGATGATCGTTGCGACCGGCGCTGTGGCAAACGTCGTCAGGCAGGCGTCCCGCGCCCGCGCGGCGTAGCGGTCATCATCATGCGCAAGAGCTCCCCAACCGCTCGCGCGATCGCGCGCCTGCGTTATCGCAGCATCGTCACCACGATGCTGGTGATGGCGCTGGGCCTGCTGATCGTCCGGGACATCATTATCCGCCGATGGGGTTCGGCGACGCCGCCCGCTCCCGACGTGACACGGCGTCTGCCCTGATATAAAGGCCGTCAATCGCGGTCATCCGAAGCCAAGGGTTCAATCAAGGGTTCCATCATGTCCCGCCGTCTCATTTCCACCGGCTCGCCCTTCGAGAAGACTGCCGGCTACAGCCGCGCGGTCGTCGATGGCGATTTTGCGTTTGTCGCGGGTACCACAGGCTACGACTACGCCACCATGACCATGCCGGCGGACGTCGCGAGCCAGACACGAAACTGCTTCAAGACCATCGAGGCCGCCTTGAACGAGGCCGGTTTCGCGATGGCCGATATTGTCCGCGCGACCTATTACCTCACCGACGTCAAGAACGCGGATGCGCATTTCGAAGTCTGCGGTGAAGTCCTCGGCGACATCAGGCCGGCCGCTACGATGCTGGTGGTCGCCGGCCTTCTGAAGCCCGAGATGAAGGTCGAGATCGAAGTCACCGCCAAGCGGCGCAGCCCATAAAGCGGCGCAGCGCGTGAACCCACCATTATTCGTTAGCACTTTTCCGGAGAGACCCATTCCATGAGCCCCGCCTCGCAAATCCACGCGAAGATCACCGGCCCCATCGTCATGGTCGGCTTCGGCTCCATTGGCAAAGGCACGCTGCCGATGATCGAGCGGCATCTCGACTACGACAAGTCGCGCATTACCGTGATCGACCCCAAGGACGAGGGCCGCAAGGCGCATTGCGAGAAGTACAATGTACGCTTCATCCAGAAGGGCGCGACCCGCGACAATTACCGCGAATTGCTGACCCCGCTGCTCACCGAAGGCGGCGGCCAGGGCTTTTGCGTCAATCTCTCGGTCGATACCGGCTCCACCGACATCATGGAGCTCTGCAACGAACTTGGCGCTCTCTATATCGACACCGTCAACGAGCCTTGGCTCGGCTTCTACTTCGATTCGTCGAAGGGCCCTGAAGCCCGCTCCAACTATGCCCTTCGCGAAGCGACGCTGGCCGCCAAGAAGGCGCGCCCCGCGGGCTCGACGACGGCCGTCTCCTGCTGCGGCGCCAATCCCGGCATGGTCTCCTTTTTCGTCAAGCAGGCGCTTCTCAATGTCGCCGCTGATCTGAAGCTCAATGCCCCCAAGCCGAAGACCAGGGCCGAATGGGCGGACCTGATGCGGCAGGCTGGCATCAAGGGCATCCACATCGCCGAGCGCGACACCCAGCGCTCCAAGTCGCCGAAAGAGCCGGACGTCTTCGTCAACACCTGGTCGGTGGAGGGCTTCCTGTCGGAGGGCGTGCAGCCGTCCGAACTCGGTTGGGGCACGCATGAAAAATGGATGCCCGACAATGCGCGCACCCACGAAGCTGGCTGCGGCGCAGCTATCTATCTGATGCAGCCCGGCGCCAACACGCGCGTGCGCACCTGGTGTCCGACTCGCGGGCCCCAGTACGGCTTCCTCGTCACCCACAACGAGTCGATCTCGATCTCCGATTACTTCACCGTGCGTGACGGATCGGGTACGGCGATCTATCGGCCGACCTGCCATTATGCCTATCATCCGGCTGATGATGCGGTGCTGTCGCTGCATGAAATGTTCGGCCGCGCAGCGAGGATGCAGGCGAAGCACCACATCCTCGACGAAAACGAAATCGTCGATGGCATCGACGAGCTCGGCGTGCTGCTGTTCGGCCATGACAACAATGCCTACTGGTACGGCTCGCAGCTCTCCATCGAAGAAACCCGCAAACTAGCGCCTTATCAGAACGCCACCGGCCTGCAAGTGACCTCTGCCGTGCTCGGCGGCATGGTGTGGGCGCTGGAAAACCCGAACGAAGGCATCGTCGAAGCCGACGAGATGGATTACGACCGCCTGCTGGAAATCCAGATGCCGTATCTCGGTCCGGTAAAAGGCTACTACACCGACTGGACGCCGCTGACCGATCGGCCGGGGTTGTTCCCGGAGGACATCGACACGTCCGATCCCTGGCAGTTCAGGAACGTGCTGGTGCGGTGAACTCGTCTGTCATCGCCCGGCATAGCCGTTCGAAGAACGGCGTCGCTTCCGCTCGCCTATGACCGGGCGATCCAGTAGACATCAACACATCGTAGGACCAACGACCGTCTCGGTGTACTGGATGCCCCGCTTCCGCGGGGCATGACACTGAGTGTGCTGTTCGAGTTCCACTGCACATTTGTGCCCGCCGCCTCGGGAACGTGACAAGCCATGCCGCGTTGCTCCTCCATCGGATCGGAGGAAGCGCGATGGCTTTCAGCAGTTCGTCTTTTTTCGTTGGCGTTGGAACGGTCGTCGCTGCGATCGCAGTCGGATTTGCGGGCGGAGCAATGATCACGACCAGCACCGTGCAGCCACAAAACAGGCTGGAACGCGTGACTACCGCTGCAGCCCCTCCTCCGACGGCATCGTCAAGCAAGGCCCCGGAACAGGCTAACGTGACAGCTCCGCCCGCGCAGCAGCCGCAGGTCCCGGCGACCGCTCCCTCCGCTCAGGTGGTAGCGACCGCTCCTTCTGCGCCGGTTGCTGATTCACAACCAGTTCAGCCGCCTTCGCCGGCTGCGGCCAAGGTCGATACCAAGACCGATACGGCGGTGAACGCTCAACAGCCGCCGCCGTCACTCCCACAAACCGCCAGGAGCGAAGACGCAGCGCCTGCGAAGAATCAACGCGCGGGCACGCGTTCGACTGAGGCAGACAAGGAGGCCTCTCGTTCGGCTGACTCAAACAGGGCTGACTCAAACAGGGACGCCTCTCGCAAACGCGCCGACGAGCGCAAGTTTACGGAACGCAAGCGGCGACAGGAGTTGGATGAGGTGACCGACGTTGTCCGGCAGATGCCGCGTGACCGTGCGGTCAACGTTGTCGAGCGGGAGGATGCGCCGCGCGTCATCGATGGCCCGCCACGTCGCTTCGGCTTGTTCGGAAATGACGAGGATTCACCGCGCGTCGTGAACGAACCGCCGCCTCGTTTCGGCTTGTTCGGAAACTGACCGAATCTCGTCTCTCTTTTTTGAGAGTATATCGAGACGTCCGATCCCCAGCAGTTCGGGAACGTGCTGGTGCGGTGAAGTCAGACGCAAAACATGCGCTGCTGTCATCACCCGCCACCGGGTCTCGCCTTCGGCGAGCCCGATGACAGGCTCCAGCGGGTGATCCAGTATTCCAGAGATCGAAGCAATATGCGGATACGCGTAGCAAGGACCGTGGGTGGGTAGAGCGAAGCGAAATCCACCTGCTTTCCCCGCGGCATGATTGATGGGTTTCGCTTCGCTCTACCCATCCTACGAGCTACTACTACGAGCTACTACGAGCTACGAGCTTTCTCCTCGTCACTTCGCCAGATAATCGAACGCGACACTCCCCAGTCCCAGCGTCAGATCGGCCTTGAAGTGCAGGGCCGAGATCACCTCGCGCACCGGCAGCCGTGAGACATCTGCGAGCGCGTGCGGAAACAGGCCGAGCGCCGCCGGGCCGGACCAGGCTTCCTTCAGTGTGATGTCTTCGAGTTGAAAGCGCACCAGTTCGCAGATGCGCGCGCTGCCGTCGACATGCGGGATGATTTTCAAAATAAAGTTCGGCGCCTTCATGCTCTTCAGCACGGCGTCATGATCCGCCGCACGATACTTGTAGCCCATGGTGGCGGAGGCGCAGAGCACCGAACCGTAATGCAGCGTACCGACCAGCACGTCGCTTTCGACCTCGATCTTCGGCTTGGCGAGTTTTTTCGGAAATCCCCAGAGTTCGCGTCCGCCTGCGATCGGCGCGTCGTCATCGAGATACATCGCGTGGGTATAGGCGCCCTCCTCGCCGTTGAGGCGAACCGGAATGACCTGCCCGGTTTCGGTGTAATCGCCGAAGCCCGTTGAATCGGGCATGCGGATGAATTCGTATTTGACGACCGGCTCCGTGACTTCGAGCGGTTCGGGCACCACGGCCGCGAGCGCCTCGGGATCGGTGCGGTAGGTGATGACGAAATATTCGCGGTTGAAGAAGCGATAGGGCCCCGGTGGAAAAGACGGGCTCGTCAGCGGCATGGAATAGGCGCTTCGCCGGACGTCGTCGATTTTCATGCGTTATTCTCCCGATGCGAGCCACGCCTTGCGCGTGAGCAACGACTATCGGAGGGCAAGATGACATAAACGAGACGGGCCGACCCGCCCGATCTTGCGGTTTTCTTGCGGTTTCCCGGGTTTCCCGATCCGGTGAGCTGCACCGGATTCAGAACTTCGACCGTTGCCAGGCTATTTCGACTGCATCGGCGGCGCCATCTTCTCGGGCGGCGCGGGTGGAAGAGCGGCCTTTGCGCCCTCTTTCTGCGCATCAGCCGTCGGCGTTGCCGGCTCAGGCGCAGGCGTGGTCGGACGCGTCCCGCCGGGTTTGGATTCCGCGGGCACATCCTTCGTGGTCGTGGAAGGCGAGCCTTGCAAGGGCGGCGTCGCCTGCGCGAGGTGAACGTTGGGTCGCGGCGGCATGGTCACCAGCGAAAACCCGCAAAGCACCAGCCCCGTTGCGAGCATCATTGATGCGAACAGGAACTCGGTCCGGCGCTTTCGGTCCTTTGACAACATCGCTTTCACCCACCAATGGTTCACGGGCGTTAACGGGCGCGGGGAGGCATCGTTCCCGGGAACTTGGGCTTGCTTAAAGCGTTAGCAGGCCCGCTTCGCCGTCTTCCGCCGCGAAAGCCAGTAGCGTGCCCTTGGCGTTCCAGGCCAGCGCCGCGATCGCAGCGCCGCCGTTGCGGTGAACCAGGATTTCCGCGCCATCGGTCATGCGCACCATCAACACGGTGCCGTCGCCATAACCCGCGGCGAAAATGGCCTGATCGGGGTGACAGGCCACGGAAGTGACGCGCGCTTTCAGCGGCGCCAGCATCGCGGGCTCCTTGCCCATCGGACCGTCCTTGCTCGCGAACGGCCACAGGATGACGGTGTCCGCGCCCGAGGTCGCGAGCGCCTTGCCGCCCGCGCTCCACGCCATCGAACGGACGCGGCCGGGATAGCCGGTCATGCGCATATGCCTGTTGTCGGCGAGTCGCCAGCCGTGCAGCGCCGGCTCGTGCATGCCGGTCACCAGAAACTTGTTGTCGGGGCTGAACGTCACCGCCAGATGCGAACCCGCCCACGCCAGAAATTCGGGCTTCGCCGCCATGTTTGGGAACCACAGCGTCACACCGTTATAATGCGCGACCGCGAGTCTGAGGCCCTTGGGTGCGAAAGCGAGCCCGCCGACGGTGGACGGCACATCGAGCGATTTTTCCTGATCCTTGTCCTGTTCCTTGCCGCTGCGGACAAAGGCGGTCTTGCCGGCCGACCAGGCCACCGCGCCGTCGGGATGAAGCGCCACATTGTCGATCCAGCGCCGCTTCGGATCGGTCGCAAGCACGGTTACTTCGCCTTTGACGTTGAGCGAGGCGACCTTGCCGTCGTCGCCGCCGGTGACGAGACGCGTGCCGTCGGACGTGGCGCACAGGATGACGCCGCCATGCACAGGGATTGTGGCAGGCTCTCCCTCGCCAGCGACCACAAAGATATTTTCCTCGGAGCCGACGAAGGCTGCCTGATCGCCGAGAAAATGCACGGCGCTTACGGGTGCGCCGATTTTGAACGGACGCACCTTGTCGGTGACGGAAATGATGGAAGCGGATTCGCCCGGATCGAAATCGGTCATCGCGTGACGATACAGCTCTCAAAGCCTTCGCGGATCGCCGCTTCCGGCAATTCGCGGCCGATGAAGACGAGCCTGCTCTGGCGCGGTTCGCCGTCCTTCCACGGCCGCTGGTGGTCGCCCTCCAGCATCATGTGCACGCCCTGGAAGACGTAACGGTCATCATCGTCGCTGAAGGCCAGAATGCCCTTGGAGCGCAGGATTTTCTGGCCCTCCTGCGCCACCAGGTTTTGCAGCCAAGGCATGAACCTGGCCGCATCGAGCGGCTTGTCGGTGTGCAGCGACAGCGATTGCATATCCTCGTCGTGGTAATGCTTCAGGCCATGACCGTGTCCATGATCATGATGATCGTGACCGTGGTGATGGTGGTCGTGATCATGATGATGATCGTCCCCGGCTTCGAGGAAATCCGGCTCGATCTCCAGAATGCGATCGAGATCGAACGCGCCGCGCTCCAGAACGTCCGACAGCGCGACCTTGCAGCGCTCGGTGCGGTGCAGTTTGGCATAGGGGTTGATGCCCCTGATGCGCGCCTCGACCTCGGCCAGTTCGCCCTTTGACACGAGATCGGTCTTGTTGAGCACGATGACGTCGGCGAAGGCGATCTGGTTCTTGGCTTCAGGTGCATCCTTCAGACGGTCGCTCAACCATTTCGCGTCAGCCACTGTGACGACCGCATCAAGGCGCGCATTCTTCTGCACGTCTTCATCGACGAAGAAGGTCTGCGCGACCGGCGCGGGATCGGCGAGCCCCGTGGTCTCGACAATGATGGCGTCGAACTTGCCCTTGCGCTTCATCAGACCATCGAGGATGCGCACGAGGTCGCCGCGGACCGTGCAGCAGACACAACCATTGTTCATCTCGAAGACTTCTTCGTCGGCGCCGATGATCAAGTCGTTGTCGATGCCGATTTCACCGAATTCGTTGACGATGACGGCGTATTTCTTGCCGTGGTTTTCCGACAGGATGCGGTTGAGCAGCGTGGTTTTGCCGGCGCCGAGATAGCCCGTCAGCACGGTCACGGGGATTTTTTGGGACGTCAATTCGGACATGATTACTCCGGGAAAACGGTCTTTAGGCCGAAGGCCACAGGGCGATTTACCCTAATTCGCCAGCGCGCTCGTCAGCGTCCTTATATTGTGCCTGACCATGTCAATGTAAGTGGGGGAATCGCCCTTTTCATCGCTCAAACTGTCCGAATAAAGCGTCCCGCCGACCCTGGCGCCGGTCTCCGCGGAGATCCGCTGGATCAGCCGGGGGTCGCCGATCCGCTCCAGGAAAACGGCCGGGATGTGCTCGGCTTTGACCTGGGCGACGATCTTCGCAATGTCCCGCGCACTTGGTTCGGCTTCGGTCGAGACGCCGATCGGCGCGATGAACTCAATGCCATAGCGGGCGGCGAAATAGCCAAAGGCATCGTGGGTCGAAATCACCTTGCGGCGGCCCTGCGGAATCTGGCCCACGGCCTGCCGCACCTCGCCGTCGAGCGCGGCGAGTTTGGCCAGATAGGCTTGCGCATTTTGCCGGAAAACATCCGCGTCCGGCGGATCGGCGGCGACGAGCGCGTCCCGGATATTGGCGACGTATTTTTCAGCATTCGCCACCGATTGCCAGGCATGCGGATCGGCATTGGAGCCGAGCCTGAGCGGCGTAATGCCTGATGTTACGGTCACGATCGAGGCCTTGCCGCCCGCGGCCTGAAGCAGGCGCGGCAGCCAGCCTTCAAGGCCGAAGCCATTGATGACGAGCAGTTTCGCGTCTGCAATCTTGCGCACATCGGAGGGCGTCGGCGTATAGACATGGACGTCGCCGTCGGGACCGACCAGCGTTGTCACCGCGACCCGATCGCCGCCGACGTTCTTCACGAAATCACCGAGGATGGAAAAGCTGGCCACGACCTTGAGCGGCGCCTGCGCATGTAGAGGGGCCCCGCCGAGCGATACCGCCAATACCAGTAGAAAACCCCGCAAACATTGCATCGCGCGCCTCACGCCTCGAGATGCGGTGCGGGAAACAGCTGCCGGACCACGCCCTGGACATTGCCGAACAGGATCGAGAATACATAGAGCGCGGCCGCGACCAGGATAATCGCCGGGCCTGAGGGAATGCGGGTCTGGAACGACAGCACCAACCCGGCATAGCCGGACAGAATTGCGCTTGCGACCGCGATGGTGATCATGCCGGTCAGTTCGCGCGACCAGAACCGTGCAATGCCCGCCGGCAAGATCATCAGACCCACCGCCAGCAGGGTGCCGAGCGCCTGAAAGCCGTTGACGAGGTTGACGACCACAAGGGCGAGAAAGGTCAGATGCGCCAGCGCACCTGCGCGGCTGACGGTGCGCAGGAACAAGGGATCGACGCTTTCGATCACGAGTGGCCGGTAAATCACCGCCAGCACGATCAGCGTGAGGGTGGCGTTGAAGGCGACGACAAGCAACGTCTGGTCATCCATCGCCAGGATATTGCCGAACAGCACATGCAGCAGATCGATATTGGTGCCCTTGACTGAAACGATGGTCACGCCGAGCGCCAGCGACGCCAGGTAAAAAGTCGCCAGCGACGCGTCTTCCTTCAGGTCGGTGTTACGCGTCACCACGCCCGCCAGAAGCGCCACTGCGAAGCCCGCGATCAGGCCACCGGCCGTCATCGCAAACAGATTGAGGCCCGAGAGCAAAAAGCCGACCGCCGCCCCCGGCAGGATGGCATGCGCCATCGCGTCACCAACAAGGCTCATCCGCCGCAGCATCAAAAACACCCCGATCGGCGCGCCGCCAAGGGACAGCGCCACCACGGCTGCGAGCGCCCGGCGCATGAATTCAAATTCGAGAAAGGGCGCAATCAGCGCGTCGTAGATCATGGCTCACGCAGCCTTTGAGGTGTCTACATCGACCGCACAGGCGGCCGCGCCATCGTCAAAGGCCTCGCACATCCGCCGCGCCTCGGCGAGATTCTCGGTTGTCAGCACCTCGGCCGTTGCGCCCCAGGCGACCTTGCCTCGCGCCAGCAGCAGGGTCTCGGGGAAATGCGCGCGCACGAGATCCATGTCGTGCAGCGCCGCCAGCACGGTACGTCCTTCGGCATGCCATTGCTGGACCAGCGCCAGCAGGTCGGCCGACGTTTTCGTATCGATCGCGTTGAAGGGTTCGTCCAGCACGATCAGCCGCGCGTCCTGCAACAGCACCCGCGCAAACAGCACGCGCTGCATCTGGCCGCCCGACAGTGTGCCGATGCCGCGGTTCTCGAATCCGCTCAAGCCCACGGCGGCGAGCGCCTGCGCTATTCCGGCGCGGGCCTCTTTGCCGATACCGCCAAAGAAGCCGGTCTGGCGCCACAGCCCGGTGCCGACGAAATCGAACACCGAGATCGGAAAGCTGCGGTCGATGTCGGCGGTTTGCGGAAGATAGGCGATGTCCCTGGCATCGATCCCGCCGGTCAGGATCGTACCGGCCAGGGGTTTGAGGATTCCGACCAGCCCCCGAAACAGCGTCGACTTGCCGGCGCCGTTAGGACCGACGACGGCGAGCAGCGCGCCAGCCCCGACCTCACCGCTCAAGTGGTGAACCGCCGGATGGCGGTCGTAACCCAGCGTCACATCGCGAAATTGCAGTTGCGCCGCCATCGTCACTTCATCGCCAGGAAAACGAACGCCCAGAGCACGGCGCTGACGGCCGCGGCGGCCATGAGCCGCCAAAGCACCGTCATCCGCAGAATCGACCAATTGATCGCCTGCGCCGGATGTGGCGCAGCGGGCCCGTGGCTATGGGGGTGATGATGCGGGTGGGCGTGATCGTGGGCGTGGGGGGGGACCATACCCGAATGTTATAATGTAACATCCGGGATGTCTAGGAAGCCTGAAGGCAGCTCAGGCCAGCTGGCGAACGATCGCAAGCCCAGCGAACAGGCCGGCGATCGACAACACCACCGACCCCAGCACATAGAATGCGGCCAAGCCTAATTCCCCGCGCTCATAGAGCACCGCGGTATCCAGCGAGAACGCCGAAAACGTCGTGTAGCCTCCGAGAATGCCGGTCATCAGAAAAATCCGCCAGGATTGGGCGGCGTCGCCCTTGAAGGCGAGATAGCCCGCGATCAGGCCCATGACGGTCGAGCCGGTGATGTTGATGATGAAGGTATGATACGGGAAATCGGCACCCAGAATCTTTGGGCAAACCACGTTCACGACGTAGCGCAGGACAGTTCCCATGCCGCCGCCGATAAAAACCAGAAGATAGTTCATCGCAAAATTCCCAAACCTGAACCACCGGCACCGCTAGCTTTGCCGCAAGCCGGATGCCGCGGCAAGCGCGACACATCAACCAAGGTCAACAAAAAAGCGGCAGCTAGAGGCTGCCGCTTTTTATCAAGGGACCTGGAAGATCAGGCTTTGCCGAGTAACTCGTCGACATATTCCCAGTTCACGAGATGATCCACGAACGCCTTCAGATAATCCGGGCGGCGGTTGCGATAATCGATGTAGTAGGAGTGCTCCCAGACATCGACGCCGAGGATCGGTGTCGCGCCGTGCACCAGCGGATTTTCGCCATTGGGCGTCTTGGAGATTTCGAGCTTGCCGCCCTTCACCGACAGCCAGGCCCAGCCCGAGCCGAACTGGCCGACGCCGGCAGCGGCAAAATCGGTCTTGAATTTTTCGAGACCACCGAGGTCCTCGTTGATCTTCTTTTCCAGGCGGCCGGGCAATTTGGTGCCGCCGCCATTGGGCTTCATCCACTTCCAGAACTGGATGTGGTTGTAGTGCTGGCCGGCATTGTTGAAGAGCGCGGCATTCTTGCCGAACGAGCCCTTGACGATTTCCTCGAGGGACTTGCCTTCGAATTCAGTCCCCTTCAGCAGATTGTTGCCGTTGGTCACATAGGCCTGGTGATGCTTGTCGTGGTGAAATTCCAGCGTTTCCTTCGACATATATGGCGCGAGCGCGTCATGGGCATAGGGAAGGTCGGGGAGCGTGAAGGTCATGGGGTCATGTCCGAAAATGGTGGGAGACAATCTCTAACGGGAACCCTTATAGAAGGTTCCAATCCGCTTAGACATACTGAATTTGCAGCGATCAACCCGTCGGCCGTATCCCTTGCGGCTATCCCGGCCGCGGATCATTTCGTCGCAAACTTTCGAATTCTGTCTTTTCCGCGCCGGCTTCGGTAATTTGCCGGGCACAGATACCTATCAACGGGCGACGGGCGTCATGAGTATCGAGATCGAGGTTGTGAGCGGCGATGGCGGCTGGCCGCGGGCGGAAAAACTGTTTGAGGCGGTGTGGCCGCGGGCCGGGATGGAGAAGCTGTCCTGGGGTCACGTCAAATGGGCTCACGCGGATTTGCGCGTGCTGATCGAGACAGACGACGGCGACGTCGTTTGTCATGTCGGTATCTATTTCAGGACGGCGACCTGGAACGGCCAGAAGGTTTATATCGGCGGCATCGGCGGGGTCGCCACCCACCCCCAACATCGCCGCCGCGGCTATGCCAGCATCGCGCTCGACGCGGCCGCGCAAACCATGCGCGATCACGACACGGCGCAGTTTGCGCTGCTGGTTTGCGAGCCGCACAATTTTGAATTCTACCAGTCGCGCGGCTGGCAGCCCTTTACCGGAGCGGTCTTTGCCGAACAGCCCGAGGGGCGGATCCGCTTCGACGTCATGACGCCTTTCGTTCTGGATCTGAAGCGGCGCGCGCCAACGCTCGGCACACTCGACCTGTGCGGCCGGCCCTGGTGATCGTAGCCCGCAAGCGGGCGCGATCAGGCTTGAGCCGCCAACATCGCCTTCAACGCGGTGGCGGCCGAGGCGTAGCCGCCGCGCGCGCCGTCGATGAAATGAACGTGGTCGCTGCGCATGGCCGAAGGCGTAAAGCAGGTCATCATCGCCGCATCCTGCCGGTGCAGGCCGTATTTTGCGATGCCGGCTGACGCCGCTGCCGTCAAGCGTCCGCTCAAAGTCTGATCGAGATCGGATGTACAATCGAGCACCATCCGCAAACCGTCGTCATATTTCCGGAAGTCGGAATTCTCCACGACCTGCTGCACATAAATCCTCGGCACGAAGGTACCGACCTTGATGCCGAAGCGCATGACGAAATAGGCAAACAGCGTGTTGGCGAGCACACCGAGACGCCTTTTGAACAAGGACCCTCCGCGCTGGGCCCGCGCCTCGAATTCGACGCCTGCGGGCGGCCAGCGCAGCGGCGGCCCTCCCGGCGGCACCGGCCGGCCCTGATCGGGGCTGCGTTCGACCAGGGCGACGATGTCCTCGATCAGCCGGCGATAGGCGTCGGGATCAGCGCCCTGCGCGGGCAGCACCAGCACGGAGAGGATGAGACCGCGTCTCGCAGGCATCTCCTCGAACCGGCACGAAAGCCCGGAAAGATCCGGTTGCGTTCCAGCCGGCGCAGCCGGAACAGCGAACTCGCCGCGCTTCATGGCGGCTTCCGCCCAGCCGAGACCGCCGCCGGAAAACATCGCATACGAGAGATTGGGCGACGGACCAAAGCGCGCCACCTGGACATCGAGCCCTTGCGCCCGTATCGCTGCCAGCGGCACCAGCGCCACGCGCATCTGAAGATCAAGATCCTCCTTGACCCAAATGGCGGTTGCGGCGAGCGCCTCCCGCGCGCGCTCCAGGTCGGAAGGCGCGACCGCGAAACTCGCGCCATCGCCGCCGAACACGAACGGAAATTCGCGGCCCTCAAAAGCGTTGGTCACCGCCGCGATGACCGCGGCGCCGGCCATGTTGACCGACTTGTAGCGCGCCTGCGCAATCGCCTTGGTGGACTCGACGATATCGGCGACCCCGATGCTCCAGTCATCCGGAAGCGGCGAATAGAGTGCCGGATCCATCAGCCGTGTGAAGCCTCGAAACACCGGAATGGCGCGATAGAACTCGTCGCTGCTGTTGAATGCGGTCATGGCGCGCAATCGCAAGGGAATTGGGGACAGATACGGCGCAGTTGGAAAATAGGTTCAACAGGCTATATCGCGGGCCGGCGAAATCAAAGCCGACCGGCCACGAATGGCGTCATTGGGGTCGAAGGCTCAAGCCGTATTGCCAGCATCGACGGTCAGGACCGTGCCGGTGATGTTGCGGCCGCCCTCGCCCAACAGATATTCCACCATGCTTGCAACGTCGTCCGTTTCCGGCAAGCGGCGCAGTGCGCTGCGGCCGGCAATGCGCTGCTTTTGGTCGGGCGCAAGGCTTTGCGTCAGTTCGGTGTCGACGAAGCCGGGCGCGATCGCATTCACGGTGATCCCGAGCTTGCCGACCTCGCGCGCCAGCGAACGCGTGAACCCGGTCGCGGCCGCCTTGGTCGCACCATAGACTGACAGGCCGTTATAGCCGGTGGAGGCGATGATCGAGGACATGTTGATGACCCGGCCACCGCCATCCGCCATCATGTGGCGGACGACATATTTGGTCAGGATGATCGGCGAGAGCATGTTGAGGCGCATCAAGGCCTCGATCTCGCTGTTGTGCATCGTCGCGAGCAGGCCCTCAGTGCCGATGCCGGCGTTATTGACGAGGCCGTAGATCGCGCCGAATTCATCGCGCAGACTTTTCACAAACACAGGGATAGCGTCGGTTTCGCTGAGGTCGAAGGCGCGGAAGACAATACGTCCGCTTTCCTGCTTCGCGGCCGTCTCGATGGCTTTGCGTAAATCGTCGCTTTCGCGGCGCGCGACCGCAATCACCTGATAGCCGCAGCCCGCGAGCCTTCGCGCAATCGAAAGTCCGATACCGCGGCTACCGCCTGTCACCAGAATATTATGCATCTGATCGCGCCAGCTTTCCGGCTGCCGTGATGTCGAGCTTGTCGACGAACTTGATCATGGCAGGCACCTTGTGGGGCGCGAGGCTTGCGCGGCAATCGGCGATGATCCGATTTTTGATTTCCGCGCCCTGGCTTGCGTCATAACCGTCGGCGAGAACGACGTCGGCGATCACGATGGCGCCGGTGATCGGGCTTTTGCGCGCCTTGACGCGCGACATGCGCACCCCGTCATGCCGGTTGATCACCGCTTCGATTTCCTCGGGGTGAACTTTCAGGCCGCCGATATTGATAATGCCGCCGCGGCGGCCGACAAAATGATAGCGGTCGCCGCGCAGTTCGACCATGTCGCCGGTGTCGACGAATCCGTCTTCATCCGTCAGCGCTTCGGCGCGACGGCCGACATAGGCATGCGCCGCGCGCCGCGAACGAATCCGCAGGCAACCTTCCACGACTTTCATTTCGACGCCGTCGCTGATAGTTTCGACCATGGCGGCCGGAAAACCCTCAAGCCCGTCATTGACCGCAAAGCCGACACCCGCTTCGGTCGAAGCATAGGCATGCCCGATCGACGCTTCAGGGAAAGCCTGATGCAGACCGTCGAGAACGGCCTGGTCTGCGATTTCGCCGGAGAGACGCACATAGCGTGGCGAAAATCCCGAAGCCGCGCCGCTCATCAACAGCTTGCGCCAGTGCGAGGGCGTGCCCGACATATGCGTGACCGTCTTTTCGTTCAGGCGGGCAACATGGTCGGCAAGCGCTTCACCCGACTCCGACAGCACCAACGAGCCGCCACCGACCACCGCGCGCAGGAATATCTGCAAGCCGCCGTAACGGCGGATGTCATAGAACGTCGCCCAGATCGGCCTGACGCCGCGGGCCGGACCGTCGGCGGCAATCGCGCCGGTCAGGCCTTCGAGCGTATGGCCGACGATCTTCGGCAAACCGAGCGTGCCGGAGGTGAGCATCAGCCATTCGGTCGCGCGTTCGCTCTCGGCGCGGGCCGCCGGTTGCAACGCCTCACCGGCGGTGACGACGATTGCTACTCCCAACGCCTCGAAGCGATCCGGCTGGTCGGTGACGATGGCATCGATTTCGGCGTCTTCGATCAGCGCCTGAAGATGTTCGGTGTTGAGATCGGGCGGACACAGCAGCATGCGCCGCGCGATGCCGTCGATCTCCAGCATGACGAGGGCGGCGAGAAATTGACTCCTGACCGCGAGCAGCACCGAGCGGCCGGAAAGTTCGGCGAGCCGGCCCTTGAGGCAGGTCTGAGCCGGTATATCCGTCAGCGATGCAACGTGACGCGCGTCCGAGAGCGTGCGGCCGGTCAGGCCGGGATCGAGATAGTCACGCAGCGCGAAGATTTCACGCGGGGACATTTTCATAGGCCTTGATGAAGTCGCCTATCGTGAGAGGGAAGCTTGCATCCGCCGATATGGTAAACGGATCGACGCCGAGATCATCTTCCAGACGGGCTACCAATATGGCAAAGGCGAGCGAGTCAAAGCCGGTCTCATGCAGCGACAGGTTATCTTCCAGCGGCGGAAGAACGACATGCTGCTCGGCGGCGATCTGCTGGATCGCTGAAACAATCTTTAACCTTATCGACATGGACTGCTCCGCATTCTCATAAAATTTTGAATGTCCATGATAGAGCGAAAAGGTGAACTAACACCCTCTTTACGCGATCTTTCACGTCCGTTGGTAAACACCATGATTGCCGTCAAGCCGCGGTTTCGGGAGATACAGGAAAGCGACGTTGACGCGATCGCCGATCTGTTGACGAGAGGCTTCGTGCACCGAAGCCGCGAATACTGGAGGCTCGGTCTCTCCCGGCAGGGCGCGCGGTCGCTGCCGCCGAACGTGCCGCGTTACGGCTATCTGATAGAAAACGACGGCAAGTCGGTCGGCTGTTTGCTTCTGATCTATTCGACCAAAATAATCGACGGCCAGGCTGCCTCCTGCTGCAACGTTTCGAGCTGGTATGTCGATCCGGAGTTCCGCAACTATGCGGCGCTATTTGCGTCGATGACGCAGAAGCGCAAGGACGTGACCTACTTCAACGTCACCCCAGCGTTGCCGACATGGCCGATCCTCGAAGCGCAAGGCTTTCAGGCCTATTGCCGCGGCCTCTTTTTCTCGTTGCCCGTGCTGTCCCCCAAGGGCCGCGACATGCACGTCGAAGCCGTGACGAGGGACACGGCCTCCATCGCCGGCCTGTCGGAGAACGAATTGGACATGCTCAAGCGTCATGCCGGCTACGGCTGTCTCAGCCTGGTCTGCCGCACGGCGGAAGAAGCCATCCCCTTCATTTTCTTCTCGCTGCGCAAGCGCCGTGGGATCATCCCGCTGCCCGCCCTTCAAATCGGCTTCTGCCGCGAGACCGCCGATTACGTCCGGTGCGCAGGCGCGATCGGGCGCTATCTGCTGCCGCGCGGCAGGCCGATCGTTATCCTCGACGCCAACGGCCCCGTCCCTGGCCTCGCCGGAATCTACAGCGAGGCGCGGGGCCGAAAATATTTCAAGGGCCCCTGCCGGCCGAGGTTGGCTGATCTTGCCGATACCGAGCTTGCGATTTTTGGCATGTGAAGGCGAACTGGGCCCGCGACGCCTACAGCCTGATCGTGCCTTCCGTTAGAAGCGAGAAATGATCCGCGTCGAGCGGGAGAAAGCTTCCCGATTTCGGATTCCTGAAAAACAAGGGATCAGCGACGTTGCGCGGATCGAAGCCCGCGCGAACCAGATCCTGCTTCTTCTGTTTGAAGGTTTCGGTGCTGTCGAGCGCCGCGCACAGGCGCACAAACACCGGGCAGGCGTAAGCCGGTAGCCTTCGCGAAAGATGATCGCTGAATTCGGCCAAATCAAAGCTCGCATCGATCACGACCGCGGCCATTCCGGCGCGGCCGTCGGCGCCAGGTACCGCAACGCCATAGGTCGCCGCGTCGACGACGCCAGGGCAATCCAGGATCGCCTCATTCACCTCGGATGTGGCGACATTCTCGCCCTTCCAGCGGAAGGTGTCGCCGAGGCGATCGACGAAATGGAAAAAACCGCCTTCGTCGATCTTCATCAGATCGCCGGTGCGAAACCAGGCATCGCCTTTGGCGAACACGTTACGCAGGATCTTCTTTTCGGTCTCTGCGGCATTGATGTAACCCTCGAAGCGGCCGCCTGAGTCGTCCGCGGTGCCGATCCGCCCGACGGCTTCGCCAGCCTCGCCGATTGCACTCGCCATGCAGAGGCCTTCGATGGTCCGCAAGGGCGCGCCGGTTTCCGCATCGACCCGAACGATCGTGGCTGGAAACCGATGCGCCAGCAGCGGCGGAATCCGGCCGATCGCGCCTGGTTTGCCTTCGACATTGTAGAGCGAGAAATTTCCCTCCGTCGCCGCGTAGAATTCCAGGATTTGCGGAATCGAGAACCGCGCCTGAAAGGCCTCCCAGACATCGCCGCGCAGGCCGTTGCCGCAGGCCAGACGCAGCCGGTGTTCCCTCTCGAACTCCGAGGGAGGCGCTTTGAGAAGATAGCGGCAAAGCTCGCCGATATATTGGAAGAGCGTGCAGTCCCAGCGGACCACGTCGCGCCAGAAGGCGCCGGCCGAGAATTTGTCGGAGAGCACGACCGAGGCTCCCGCGGCCAGCATGCTGCAAGGCGCGACCACGCCACCGACGCTGTGGAATAGCGGCAGGCA
Organism: Bradyrhizobium sp.; assembly: GCA_049509335.1. Classification (GTDB taxonomy): domain Bacteria; phylum Pseudomonadota; class Alphaproteobacteria; order Rhizobiales; family Xanthobacteraceae; genus Bradyrhizobium. Next base: position 31,691 of record JBEKZZ010000044.1, read on the forward strand.
ATCGAACAGCCGGTCCTCGGGCGAAGCATTCGTCAGCCCGGCGAACCAGCCGCCCCAGTTCAGGATGCGGCGGTGGCTGATGCTGGCCGCTTTCGGCAAGCCCGTCGTGCCGGAGGTGTAGATCAACAGCGCCCGGTCATCGATCGTCACATCGCGGCGTTCGCTTGACGTCAGGGGAGACGCATCCAGGCCGTCCAAAGCCGTGTCGAGGCTTGCTTCACCGGCGTCACCGCCATGCCGCCAGACTTTCGGCGCGCGCTTCAAGCGGGGGTGAACCTCCTCGAAGGCAGCGGCGAGATCGTGTCCCACAATGACATGACCGGCCCCCGCCACATCGATGCAATGCGCGAGCGATGATCCGACAAGTTTCGTGTTGATGAGGGCGGCGACGGCGCCGACCCTGGTCAGGCCGAGCCATGCGGCGAGATAGTCGGGCTGACCCGGCAGGAACAGACAGACCGTCTCGCCCTTGCCGATTCCCGCCGACAGGGCCCATCGGGCATAGCGGTTGATCCGGCCGTTCAACTCCCGATAGCTGAGGGTCTCGCGGTCTGACATGAGCGCGGGCCGGTCCGGCTGACGCGTGGCCCAGTCCTCGATGAGGTCGGCGAACAACGCTCTCGGATTGGCTTCGATGCGGGAGGTGCGCTCAATGGCTTTCAGCCAGCTCTTGGCGGTGGAAGGTTTGCCGCGCGGCCGCGCGGCGCCCGGTGGCGGCTCGACTATCGCTTGCTCGGTGACACCTGCGTTCATGGCCGGACACTTGTTGCGTGGCCGCTATCTATAGCCGTCTCCGCCTGACCAGGTGTTAAGCGGCAGGGTTAAACTTGCGCGCAGCACATCCTTCGACACGAAAGAAAAACCCGCCCGCGGATATGCGGACGGGTTCATCGGCTTCCGCTGAGAACGAAAACACGATCGCCAGGTGTCTTGAAGTAACCCGTCTTGGAATATTTCCCGAACAAAAAATGCCGCGTTATTTCAGCGACGTATTGATCGACGAGAACTTCGTGTTGAGGGTAGAACCAAGACCGTTAACGGCAGCGATGATGGCGAGGCTGATGCCGGCGGCGATCAGGCCGTATTCGATCGCCGTAGCGCCCGACTGGTCGGCCCAGAATTTTGCAATAATCTTTTTCACAGTACCTCCTGTACGCAAGCAAACCCGATGCTCCGGGTTCCAGGGCGGCACTCTGAGGTTAACTCATTAAAATTGAGCGAATCGGCGTCATGAATAATTAATTAAGCGGCGGTTACCGCGCTGTGAGGGGTCGCGTCGCAGCTGCCCGCGCAAATGAATCCGGGTCGCGCGAATATCAGAGCCTATCCGGCGCAAACGACCAGCTTTTCCTCGGTGAAGAACTGCAGCGCGCCGTAGCCTTCCATGTCCACGGCGTAACGAAAGTTGCCGTCCGTGGTTGGGAAAACCGCAATGACGACGCCGTCCTCGTGGTCAGTCGCCTTTTCAACCCGTTCGCCAATCGCAAATTTCGACATCGGATGTTCCTTTTCGGGAATCTTCGTTGATTCTCCTCCAGAGTAGTTAACGGTTCTTAAGCAATCCACCGATCAGCATGATCAAACAAGCGGCAGTGTCCGGCCAAAATTCGCATGCGGCAGCGATAAGCTGTTATGGACGCGCGCAAATTTTCTCTCGATGATGCCGCTTCCGTGTGACTACTGCCCGATTCTTACGGTGGTGCCTTTTTCAAGCCTTTGAGAGACCGGGATGCTCAACCGACGGCAATTCGTTCATTCGGCCTCGACCTGCATCGCCTGGTTCGGCTTGGGATCGATGGCGTCGGCAAAAGACGCAGAAGCCTACCCGTCGCATCCCGTGCGCTGGGTCGTTCCCTACTCCGCGGGCGGTTCGACCGACGTTATTTCCCGGCTGATCTGCCAACGCCTGTCGGAGCGGCTTGGCCAGCCCTTTATCGTGGAAAACAAACCGGGCGCCGGCAGCAATATCGGCACGCAGGCCGTGATCAATTCGCCGCCGGACGGATACACGCTACTGCTGACGAGTACCGCCAACGCCATCAACGCGTCGTTCGACCCGTCCTTGCAGTATGATTTCGCCGCGAGCATCGTGGCGGTTGCGGGCCTCGCGCGCAGCCCGCTGGTGCTGGTCGTCAACAACGACCTCCCTGTCCGCGGCGTTGCGGACTTCATCGCCTACGCCAAGGCCAATCCAGGCAAGCTCAGCATTGCCTCATCGGGTATAGGCACGTCGCTGCATCTCTCCGGCGAACTGTTCAAGCCATGGCAGGCATTCAATTCGTTCACGTACCCTACCGCGGCTCGGCCCCGGGGCTGTCCGACGTGATGGCCGGCCAGGTCCAGGGCATGTTCGATAACGTCAGCTCGTCGTTTGAACTGGTGCGATCGGCGAAATTGCGCGCGATCGGCGTAACGACCAAAGAGCGTTCGGACGCCCTGCCGGACGTGCCGCCGATCGCAGACACGCTGGCGGGATTTGAAACAAGCTCCGTCTACGGCGTTGGCGTCCCGCGCGGCACGCCGCGAGATGTCATCGACCTCCTGAACAAGGAGATCAACGCCGCGCTCGAAGATCCTCTCATCAGACGTCGTCTGGTCGAGCTCGGCATCGCCCCCCTGACGGGCAGCGCCGGCCAGTTTGGCGAATTGCTCACGGCCGAGACCGAGCGCTGGCGCAAGATCGTGGAACGATCCGGACAACGGAAAGAATAAGACAGGTGGCCGCTTTTAGGATGGCCCGCAGCGGAACTCCGCTCTATCCTGATCTTTGTTAACGATACGAACAGCCAGCTTGGTATCGGGGGTCACATGATCAGAAACAGAGCCCCGTGGGATGCCCGCTCGACGATCTCCCGGTGGGCGCATGTGCTTGAGCGGACCGGACTTGCGCTGACGGGAGCATCCTGCGGCCTGTTCGTGGCCGCACATGTCGGACGGGCCAACATCGACCTGATCGGCTCGGCGGCAGCGGTCTTTGCCATGATGATTTACGGCGCAGCCGGTTTCTATCTCGGCATCGATCTGCCGCATCCGTCCGCCGATCACGACATGCATCAGCCGCTGCGCCATGGGCTGGGCACCAAGGCAGATACCGTCGAGCTATCGAGCGCGGCCGGCACGTTTCTCGCCGCCGTCGCAGCCGTTATTTCTGTCGTCAGCATCGTTCTGGACGAGACGGCGCATACCACTTCAGCGCTTCTGATTTGTCTCGCCTGGGCGGCCGGCGCGACCTTGCAGATTGCCGCCGGCATCATCGCACGGACAAAGGCGACCAATCCCTAAAGCGGGATAAGCACGACTCGGGTCGCGACCGCGCGGCGGCCCGGTTTGAAACCGGGTCGCCGCTGGACCGTCCAATCATTGTTATTCTGTCTTGGAACGGGCAATCAGAAGATCAGTTTCCCGAGGGATTGAAATCCGGATCCTGGTCGCCAATCCGCGAACGGTCGAACTCGTTCTCGGGGGAGTTGCTCGCGCGCGGGGTAGCGAAATATCCGGGATCGGTCACCGGCGCCTGGTTAAAGGAATTACGAAGGTGCCGCGTGTAAGCCGGCTTGCGATAGCCCTGCCCGTCCGCGGCCGAATCCTGAGCAAAGGCCGGGGCGCCGAGCGCGACGGTGACGATTGCGATAGCGCTGAGTGTTTTGAGGGTCATAAGTTTTTTCCGTTTTTAAGTGTTAAAAATTTTACGTGTTAACCCCTCTCCTGGATGTTTCCATCCTGCACAACCCGTCAACCCGGGGCGCACGCAAGCCGTTCCGTAACGAAGATTCAAACGGGCGTGATGCGCAATCGCGAGAAGCGCCGTTTTCCGTGATCGGCCGATGTGGTCTCGATGCCTTTCAGACGCAGGCGCTGATCGGCGACGAGCGCCATGATGACAGCGGCGGCCCAGTCTAAAACCGAACCACCGCTGCCCCTTTAATCGCTTCTATTTTGTCTCGAGGCCAAACGAGCGGCCGAAAGATCAGCTACCAGACGGATTGAAATCCGGATCGTGGCCACCGACCCGCGAACGGTCGATATCGTGCTCGGCGGCCCAGCCCTCGTCAGCAACACCGCGCGGCGCAACCAGCGCCGGTCCCTGCACCTGGTTATAGGTGCCGCGATAATGCCGAAGAGCGTGGGCCGGCTTCTGCGGAGCGGCTCCGTCAACATCCTGGGCAAAGACCGGGCTGGATACGGCTGCCGCCAAGAGAGCAACAACGCTGAGTGTTCGAATATTCATGGGGTTTTCCATTTTTTGTGGTGACCCCCTCCAAGATGTTCTTACATGCATCGCCCGTAACTAGCGAAACACGTTACGAAACAAAGATTCAAACAGGCGTGAGTCGGAGTCACTGTCTGCGCCGCCTTTCGTGAACGGCGGAAAAATTTTTCAGAGCGTGAAAAACGCAGCGAAGTGTGAGCGCCGATACACAAGTAAGCCCGCCGAGACGGCGGGCTCTCACTTGGATAGAGCCGTTATTGGCTCCAGTGCTCAGCGGGCGCTCTGAAGCTGCGCTTCGCTGGAAGTTGACCGATTCCTCATGGCTACTGAAGCAGTCCACGGCGTGGATCGACATGAATCAGAGCATCGAGAATCCGGATCCGCGGCGGCGTGCCGAGAGGCTTCCTTGAGTATTGAGCTTCCGCAACCATGCGAATCGAACCAAGGAATAGCGGGTTTCACGACAGACTCCCGGAACTTAGTTCCTCCCATGCGGTTCCCTCCATGAAGCCCATAGGAGACTTCCGATGGATCTGATCCTTCTCATCTTGGTGTTGGTGCTGTTGTTTGGCGGCGGCGGATATTGGGGTCGCCGGAGAGGCCATTGGTAGGCTCGTCGGCGAACAACAAAGCCGACATCGATGTTCGGCCAGACCGATGTCTCAACCTCATGCTCCACCGCCGCACGGGCGTCGTCGGCCTGGAGCGGCGCAGCATCGCCTGGAGCAAATAAGGTTGTGCCGTTGATGTATCGAATTTTCCTGACGGTCGCTCTGCTTTCTCTGGGTTATTCGGCAAGAGCTGAAAGCGGCCTCGCTTCCTATTACGGCGGGCGCGGCCATAAGGGCGAGATGACCTGCGCTCATCGAACCCGCGCACTCGGAACGACCGTCACCGTCACTTATGCCGGTCACTCCATACAGTGCCGCATCAATGATCGCGGACCGTTCGTGAGGGGGCGGGTTATCGATGTGTCAGTGGGTGCGGCGCGTGCCCTTGGAATGATGCGATCCGGCATCGTACCTGTCTCGGTCGAATAAGATCGGCAGTCCGAATTCCAATGAGTCCAACTCCGTTGCACGGAAAAGTCCGCCGCAAAGCTGGGAGAATCAGCAGTAAGGCTAACGTCGAGCCGAAGCATTGCGACGCGTCCGCCGTTCGCCTCGATCTCCGCTACCGCTGATTTGAAACCGTCATCGTTCTCGCCCCTGAAAGTGCCGACCACTCCCATGCCGCACCGCGCCAGGTGAAGCGCCATGCTGCGGCCAAGCCCGCGTCCCGCACCGGTAACGACGGCAATTTTGCTACCCATTGGAATCTCCACCGATCGCTACCCGATCAGGGCTTCGCGGCTGTCTTGAAGAGATTGATCGGATTGCCGTCCGGGTCCCGGAACAGCATCGAGCGATTGCCCCAAGGCATGTCCTTGGGTTGCTGCAACCAGTCAGTCACGAATGCTTCAACTCGTACTCGCTCAGCATCGACATCGC
>JBEKZZ010000045.1:0-36593 GCA_049509335.1 Bradyrhizobium sp.
TCGGTATGGTTCCGCCGATATCGGGCCATGCAATAGTTGCAAACGACAACTATGCTCCGGTTGCTCAGGCTGCGTAACGCAGTTTGAAAGACCATTCTTGAAGTCCTAGCGGGTTAAGCTCCGTTAGGCGGGGTTCGGAGGCACCTGGCAACAGAAGCCTCCACTTTCTCTCTTTGTGACAATTTGGCCCGGTCTGCCGCCTGCTGACGTCCGGCATTAGGCGGGATACGATGGGGAACTCGCCCCGAGTCGGATGCCGGCGTCCCAGCCGGCTTTCGGGGGTATTTGGAGTTCAGAGGCGCGATAGGACCGATAATGGCGACCGATCACATCCGATACGACGTACTGGTCCGCGACGCGCTGCGCGGTGTGTTGCGTCATGTACTGACCGACGCCGCCGAGCACGGCCTGCCGGGTGACCATCACTTCTTCATTACGTTCGTGTCGACAGCCGAGGGCGTGAAATTGTCGCCGCGCCTTTTGGCGCAATATCCGGAAGAGATGACCGTGATCCTTCAGCACCAGTTCTGGGATCTGGTCGTGACCGAGGACCGCTTCGAGGTTGGCCTGTCGTTTGGCGGGATCCCCGAACGCCTCGTGATCCCCTTCAGCGCTATCAAGAGTTTCTCCGATCCGTCGGCGCAGTTCGGCCTGCAATTCGAGACGGCCGACGATGCGTCCGCATCCGCCGATGAAGATCCGGAAGCTGCCCTGCCCGCAACGTCGGCCCTGCCGGCGCCGCCAAAGGAGGCGGCCGACGAACCGGCCAAACCCAGCGAGGGCGCCGAGGTGGTGCGGCTCGATCGCTTTCGCAAGAAATAAACAGCGCGCAGCCAGCCAGAGCGCGTTAGACTGACCGGGCAGCGTTACTCCGATGCACTGGGTTGGTTATGGCCCGATCAAAATCTTCATCGACATCAAAATCGGCGACACGCACCGAAACCGACAGCTTCGGCCCGATCGAGGTTGAGGCCAGCCGCTACTGGGGCGCGCAGACCGAGCGTAGCCGGCAGAACTTCCGCATCGGCCACGACCGGATGCCGATGGCGATTATCCGCGCGCTCGGCATCGTCAAGCTGGCCGCGGCCGAAACCAACCGCGAACTCCGCCTGCTCGACCAGCGCCGCGCGCGCGCCATCATCCGCGCCGCGCGCGAGGTGATCGACGGAGAGTTCGACGATCATTTCCCGCTGGTGGTCTGGCAGACCGGCTCCGGCACCCAGACCAACATGAACCTCAACGAGGTGATCGCCAATCGCGCCAGCGAATTGCTCGGCGGCAAACTCGGCACCAAGACGCCGGTACATCCCAACGATCACGTCAATATGAGCCAGTCGTCGAACGACTCGTTCCCGACCGCCATGCATATCGCGGCCGCGGTGACGATCACGCACGACCTGCTTCCGGCGCTGACAATGCTGCACCGCGCACTTCGGAAGAAAGAGAAGGCGTTTTCACATATCGTCAAAATCGGCCGCACCCATACCCAGGACGCGACGCCGCTGACGTTGGGGCAGGAATTTTCCGGCTACGCCGCCCAGGTCGAGCATGGCATTTCTCGGATACGCGTGTCGCTCAATGAGCTATATCCGTTGGCGCAAGGCGGCACCGCGGTCGGCACCGGGCTGAATTCGAAGCCGAAATTCGCCAGAACCTTTGCCCGCCATGTCGCCAAAATCACCCGCCTGCCGTTCACCAGCGCCGCCAACAAGTTCGAAGCGCTCGCTTCCAACGACGCCTATGTGTTCGCGCATGGCGCCTTGAACGCGTCCGCCACCGGTCTCTTCAAGATCGCTAACGACATTCGCCTGTTGGGTTCCGGTCCCCGTTCCGGCCTCGGCGAACTGATCCTGCCCGAGAATGAGCCGGGTTCCTCGATCATGCCCGGCAAGGTCAACCCGACGCAGTGCGAAGCGGTCACGATGGTGTGCTGCCAGGTATTCGGCAATCAGGCGGCCATCACGACAGGCGGCAGCCAGGGCCATTTCGAGCTGAACGTCTACAAGCCGCTGCTGGCATATTGTATGATGAATTCCATCCAACTGATGGCCGACGTGGCACGCTCCTTCACTGAGCACTGCGTCGAAGGAATACGCGCCGACGAAAAACGCATCCATGAACTCATGGAGCGCTCGCTGATGCTGGTGACCGCGCTCGCCCCGAAGATCGGCTATGATAACGCCGCCAAAGTGGCCAAAACCGCGCATGCGCGCGGCACAACGTTGAAAGAAGAGGCCGTCAGGCTGGGATTTGTTTCTGCCGATGAATTCGACCGTCTGGTCAGGCCGCGCGAAATGACGCACCCCGGATGAACAACGCATGGCGCCATGCAATGCAACAACAAGCCGCACTTCATATCGCCTAAAGAATTATGCTTCACTGTCTTTCATCGTGGCGCTTGCCCGTGGTAGAGCAAAAATTATTTGTAAAAAATCAAAGCACGACATTTGCGATTAGACGGCATAATGGGGAATTTCATAATGACGATCGAGCTGGCTTGCACGTATCCGCCGATTTTGGATGCAATTGGAAACCACCCGCATTCATCGATTGAGTGTATCGTTTTACTGACCGAATCCGCATGACGGGGGCCAGCATGGGCGATTTGGTCAATTTAAAACAATTCAAAAAACGCGCAGGCCGCGTGCGATCGGAGCAGGAAGCTGCCGCCAATCGTACCCGGTTCGGCCGCACCCGGTCTGAACGTACACTCGACGAACAGCGCACCGACCGCGCCCGTGAGCTGCTCGATCAGCATCGCATCGATGGCGAGGACGCATCATGAAGTCTCCCGTCGTCAAGCGATCGATCGTGGTCGCAGGTCACAAGACCAGCGTCAGCCTCGAAGAGGCATTTTGGAACGGCATGAAGGAAATTTCGGGCTTGCGGAACATCACGCTGTCCGAACTGGTCGGCGAGATCGACAGCAACCGACAGCAGGGCAACCTGTCTTCGGCGATCCGGCTTTTCGTGCTGGATTATTTCCGCTCGCGCGCGCAGGCCGCCGAGTCAAAGCCGCAGGTGGCCGACCCGGTCTGAACCGGGAGGTGTTGGGACGGTCACGGCAACATCTCGCCTTGCCGCATCAAAACCCTCATGGTGAGGAGGCGCGAATGCGCCGTCTCGAACCCATGAGGCCTCGACGATATCGGCCTCATCCTTCGAGACGCCGCTTGCGCGGCTCCTCAGGATGAGGGGAGCGTATATCGCCTCGCCTCACTCCGTCTTCAGATTCAACGCATGACAACCGTTGCAGCGCAGGCGCAATTCCTTGATCTGCGTCCTGAACTCGTCGGGCTTTTTGGCGGCAGCGGCGCTCCATGCAATCTTCGAAGCCTCGGTGGCGCGCTTGTAGAAATCCGCAAGATTCGACCAGATCGCCGGATTGGCGAAGGTGTCGGTGGCGGGATCGCGCTCCGCGCCTTGCTTCCACTGGTTGGTCGAGGGCGGAAACAGATGCGGGAACACCAGCAACAGCGTCGAGATCACCTCGGCATGCTCTCTGGCGTCCGCCAGATCGAGCTTGCCTCCCGGCGCCAGCATGGTCTCGATCTCATCCATGTTCATGTCGATTTCACCCATCGCAGTCTTGCGGGCGAAGATCGTGTCTTTCGCGGGTGGCTGATCCTCGGCAAACGATGGCGCCGCCAAACATGCGGCCACCATCGCGATCGCAATCACGACGGCGCGGTTCAACCAAGAGGAAAAGCGCACTGAACCCATCCTGCTCGAGACAATCTCATTCAAGACCCGGCTTTTCCTGATCCCGGATATTGGCGGTGAACACTTCGCCGGTCGAAACCTGCTTCACCTCCTGCAAGAGACCGCTCTTCTTGCCGGCCTCGCGCTCCGGATGGAACGTGACCTCGACCTCATCGCCGGGCTTCAGCGCATCGCGCCGCCAGCCGCCAGCGCGCACCAGATTGCCAGGGCTTGTCGTTTCGATCAGCCAATCGCCCGGCGCTTCATCGGGATTGGTGGTCCCGGTGATGGTGATCGTGACATGCGGGTTGACCCAGCGCATTTCCACGACCTTGCCCTTCAGCGTCTGGGATTTCGTAAAGTCAAACATCGACGCGGAGTGGTGCGCGGCCACTTGCGAAATTCCGCCCGCCATCATCGCCAGGACGGCGAACGCGCCGATCGACTTCAAGACGTATCGCATGGTCATCTCCTTTTCTGTTCTTGCCGGCTATTTCGCCGGAACGGCCGTGGTGTGACCCCATTCAGACTTCTGCACGGGTACAAAAACATGGTCGCCATCCGCATTGACCCGCTCGACCAGGTCACCGGTGGCGCAGACGCCCTCGACGATGTCGAACTTGCGCGCCCGCTGGCGGAAGAAGATACGCGTCGTCTTCCACGGTTTGGTCAGGATATTCGGCGCGATGATTTCGAGGTCGTCGTGCAGGATGTCCTTGTCGGCGAGATGAATGCGCTCGATCACATGCATGTCACCGTTGTTGGGCAGGCCTGCCGCTTCGCTGACGGCGAGCGGCGCCTCGGGAACGATATCCGTGGTATCGATCACCAGCGTGTCGCCTTCCCAGTGCCCGATCGAATGGCCGTGGAAGGTGGGATCGGACGTTTCCGGATGATCGCGGCCGTCGGTGTAGATGCGGCGGATGCGGTTGCCGTCGGATTCGCCCAGCATGGTCACGCGACCGGGCGTGAACAGGATCTCCATCGCGTTGTGGGTGACCAGCATCCAGGACGGCAGCGCTTCGGGCAGGCAGTTGGAGAAGACCAGGAAAGGCCGGCCGGCCTTCTCCTCAGCGAACATCTTCGCGATCTTTTTAGCGGCGGCCTCGTTCCACGGCGGCGGGTTGGTTTTGACCTGGGCATCCTGATCGCTGATCTTCGGATTCCAGACGCCGCTCCAGTCCGGCAATTTGGCGATATCCGCCCAGTCCTGCGCCGTCGGCGGCGGGTTGACCACCGCGGGCGCCTTCTGCGGTGCTTGCGCGCTCGCAATCGACGACGCCAGTACGAGGGTGAACAGAGCAACAGAAGCGATACCGATTGGACCCGATTTCACGCGCATTTCTCCGAAAGAAAGAGTGGTCTGGGAAGGCTCGGCAACTCCGTCAAAAGCTAAGCCAGAACTTGTTTCAATGTGAAGTCGGTACATCTTTCAATGTGCCGTCAGTGCATCGTGAAGCCGGTGCCGCGGCCGAGCGAGACCACGGTGATCCATGCCACAAGCGAAATCGTCGCAGCCGCCTTGGCGGCCACCGACGTCGTCGCTCCCGGCGCTTCCCATCGCTCGATGTCGCGCTCGCCGAAAAGATGGAACACGGCCATGTTCAAACCAGCCAGCACCAGCATCACCAGTTTGATCTGAAACAGGCGGTTATGGGCGTAATGCGTGGCGTCGGATGAAAACATCAGAGATCCTGTGATCGCAGCCACCGCGAAGGCGCCCCAGGTGTAGGGGATGACGTCGCGCATCAGCCGGCGCGCGCTGATGTCGAGCGAAGCGACGCCCAACAGCCGCAAGTCGACGATCGAGATGGTTCCGACCACGAGTACAATCGCCAAAACGTGAACGGACTCGATCCACGGAAACAGGATGTCGTTCTCGGCGACCGCGGTGGCGATCCACGTCGACTGTAACCACGCTAGCACCCCCTCAATCTCCACCGAAACAATCCCTGTGATGTGACATGTGGCTGATGAACTCGAACGCGGTCAGGCGAAATAGGCGATCCAGCGCCCGGCGAAGATGATCGAGGACCACAACAGGATCGAGACGATGGCGAGCGTCACGGCAGCGGCGCGGGGCCCGGTGACGTCGCCGAAGGCAGCGTTGCGCCGCTGGAGAAATTGAAACAGCCCGGTGACGATCAGCGCCGCAATCAAGAGCAGCATCTTGAGCTGGAAGGCCGGATTCTTCAGCGATCGCGCCGGTTCCGCTGCGATCATGATGATGCCGGTGCCCAGGAGGATGAGCAGCGGCCACCATATCAACGGCAGGAACCGCGCCTTCACGGCTTCAATTGGACGGTTGGCCCAGAACACGCCGATCAGGCGCAGATCAATCATCAGCGCGGAACTGGCAACCACCGCAATGGCGAGGATGTGGATGGTCTGCACGGTCGGCACGACCCAGCCGGCAATCTGAATCCACTGACTTAACGCCGTCTGGTCGATCCAATGACAGATTTCGTTGAGCGTCATGTCGGGAGGCTGGCACCAGGAGAACGGGGCGGCACCGTACCCGCAGTAACGAAAGCGGAAAAGGCCCGTTTTTCACATGGACGCATGTGAATCGCGACGGGAACTCTGCTTTCCGCGAGGAGCCAACTCGACAGAATTTTATCCCCGACGAGACCGATGTCGGATAAAGAGTCGGTCACGCCTTTTGCAAAAATCTAGAAAGCCGGTTGCGGCGTCACGCTTGGCGGCGTGAGGACCAACGGCGGCTTCAGCCTGGCTGGCCGCGCCACTCCCGGCGCCGGGCGCACCTCGATCGGCGGCGGCAGTGGCGGCAGGATCTGCTGCGCCTGCTGGCTCACGGGGGCGCTTGGGGGCGGAGTGTTCGGCGCAGGCGCGTTCACGGCCGGTGCGTTCGCCACAGGCGGAATGGCGGGCGGCCGCGGCGCGCTGACTCTCGGCCGTGGCGGCAGCGGACGCGGCGCCTCAGTGGATGCCGGAGCGGCTGAAGTGGCATCCGGCGGGTTGAATTGCGGCGCAGCCGGCGGAGCGATCGAGGCCGGCGTGGCCTCGCCATGCTCCATCGAATCGAGCCTTTTGGTTTCGCGATCGATCGCCCTCACCGCAAGCCACGACGACAGCGCCGCGACATCGACGGACCGGTCAAGCCCATCCGGCGATCCGGCGGCGAAAATCGCAATTTCCGGCGGGCTCGCCTGTCCGGTTCCGCCACCCGGCGCCGTCAACGTGGCGCGGACATCGGCTTGATCTGCGGGAATATCGTAGCCGCCGGACACGATGGCGCGAACCCCTTCGGCCTCCAGCGCCGTGGCACTGATGCGAAGCCGGCCGTCTCGAACCGTGAACGGGATTTGCGCTGAGGTGACCAGCAGCGACCCGCCCGACAGCGCCGGCTCCACGATCTTGCGCAGGCGAAGGTCGTCGGTCGCTTGTCCGGCGTCGCTGGCGCGGATCGCGACCTCGAAGGCGCGAGGGTCGAGACCGCTGATGCGGGCCGCTTCCAGCGTCACGGTGCCGCTTCCAGAAATCGCCCCGGTCAGCGCCGAAGCGCTGCGGCCCTGGCTCGACAGCGTCATCTGCAGCGACGTGCGGCCTAGGGGCATCGCGAGCGCGCGGTAGTGCAAGGCCGTGCCATCGACGCCAGTCAGCGCCATCCGGGCATTGAGCGACAATCCGCCCGCGTTTGTCCTTGCTTCAATCGCGCCGCTCGCCTCGCCGCCGCCGATTCCCCCCTTGATGCCATCGATGGAGAGCGATTGGCCGTCGCCTTTCAGGATGCCGCTGATGGGGCGCAATTCGCTGCCGCCAGGCAGCACGCCCCGCAACGCCTGAAACGCAATCTGTCCGCGCAAATTTTTCAGCAAGCCGCCGCCGAAAGGCTCGGACACCTCACGCCCGGCCGCACCGATCGTCAAAGCGAAAGCCGGCGTCAGATCCAGCACGTCGAGGCCGACCTCGCCGTCGAACCGGCGCTCGCCATCGAGCGTCAGCGCCACGCGGCCGCGCAGCCGCGATCCCGCCGTCGCGCCGTCAATGTCGTCGAAGGTCACCTTGCCGTTCGCAAGCGCAACGCGTGACGTGAGAGCAATATCCTGCGCGAGCTTGTCCGACGGTTTGAGGTCGAACAATGGCGCGAGATTGAGGCCGCGCGTCTTGAGCGAGAGATTGGCTTGAAGGGCCTTGGGGTCCATCGCCTTGAACGGATCGGCGGTGCCTTCCGCCGCGGCCTCGAAGCCCGAGCCGGTGAGATCGAGCTTGAGGTGAAGCGGCGCTCCCCAAACGCCGTTCATCGAACCCTGAAGCTGTCCGGGTCCATCGCGTACCGCGATCATGCCGTCGAGCCCGAGCAAGGCTACAAGCGATGCGCCCTGCTCCGACGACAGTCTGGTGTCGACGATGACTTCGCCATGCATGAGCTTGTCGAGATCGGCATTGCGCAGGGTCTCTGCGCCCGGCCGGGCCGCAAGCGTGACCGAGCCCTTGAACCGCGGGGCATCGAGGTCGATCGAGACTTGCGCATTGGCGCGATCGGTGCGACCCGCCTCCTTGTCGATGGCAAGCGCGAACTTCAGCCGTGCCGGACCCGGATCAAGCTTCATGGCGTTGAGCCGCGCGGCCAGTTGCGGCCACAGCGGCGTGATGGAGCCCGCCATCTGCGACAACGACGCGGCACTTGAATTGATCGCCAGTTTGCCGGTGGCATTGGTGCGGTCGAAGATGCCGTTGCCTTCCAGCACGACGCCCGCGGCATCGCCGATCTTCAGGCTTTCAAGCGTCAGCTTCTTCGGGTCGTAGCCGAGTTTCGCCGCGAACGGATGCAGATCCTGACCGGCCGAGATGGCATGATTGATCTGGAGCGACCACAGCATTCGTTCCGGCCATTCGCCTTGCGGGCCGAGCACGGCGCGCGCAAAGGCGGATGCGGCATCGATATCGAGGCGTTCAGCTTTCAGCATCGCATCGAGCGTCGCGCCGGTTGAAGCGTCGTGGGTCAGCGCAATCCGGCCTTCGACGGCGCCGCCATCGATCTCGCATTTGACGTTCTCGATCGCGACGCCGCTCGCGGAGATATTGACTTCGCCGTTCAGGCGGAACGGATTCTGGCTGCGATAGGTCAGTTCGCTCCGCCCCTGCAACCACACCATCAGCGCATCGGGATCGGTCGACTCGATCGAAAGCTGTCCCTTGAAGCGGCCGGAGGCGGCGGCCAGCGCCTGGCCCGTGAGCGAAACGCGCGTCGTGCCGGGCGCGCGGACATCGAGGCGATCGACCATCCACGACTTCGTATCGGTGCGCAGCTCGGCCTCGAGATTCTGCAAACTGCGGCCCCCGAGCACGATTTGCTCGACAGACAATTCAAGCTTCGCCGGGATCAGCGATTCCGGAAGCACGGCCGTCAATGCGCGCAGCGCCGGCAGCACCCGGACAGGGTCGGCCGCAGCACCGTCCTTCGCCCCATTTTGCTTGGCGCCGTTTTCTTTGGCCGCAAACCGGTCGGCGTCCAGTTGCCGCGCCGACAGCGCCGCATGCAGAAGCGGCGAGGCCCCGAAGCGAAGTTCGCCGGCACCGATCAACTTGAGCGCGGCATCCTCAGTGCCATAACTCGCCTCGATCTGTTCGAACGTGGCCGCGGCATGGTCGGCCTTGATTTTGGCCGACAGCCTCCAGGGAACGCTGGGCTCAGCGCCCTTATTTCCCTTCGCACCGGCTGTCGCAGTCCAGGTGATGGCGCCTTCAAAGCGCGGGGCGCGCGCCTCGAAGTTCAGAAGCCCGTCAAGTTCTGCCGACTGGGACCGAGAGGCGGAATCGACAACCAGATGCAGGCGGGTGCCGTTGCCGTCCGCACTCTGGCCGGACGAGACGCGGAATGGATAGCGGCTGCCTGACACCGTGAAGGCGCCATCGCCCCGCAAGGCGCCGGCGAGCGAACGGACGTCGCCGGAAAAGGCGATATCGCCGAGTTCAAGCGTGGAGCGGCTCAGCGCGTCGTGCAGCGCGGCGCGTCCGGTCAGGTGCAGACGGTCGATGGCGAGCGAGCCGAGGTTGAATTTTCCGCCTCCTCCAGGCCAGTCGATCCGCCCTTGCGGATCAAGGCCGAGATCGAGCGCCATGCCGCCGATGGAGAGTTCGGTGGCGCGCCATTCGCCGCGCATCAGCGAGCCGAGACTGAATTCGACGTCGAGCTTGTCGGCCCGCACCTTGCCGAGATCGTTGGCGCCACCGACCACCACCGAGCGCAGCCGTAACGTCGGCGACGGCAACAACCGCGCCTCCAGTTCGCCCGCAACCCGCACCGGCGCGCCGATCACCTGGCTGGCTTCGGCCTCGAATTGCGGCCGGAACTGATTCCAGTCGATGAAATACGGCCCGACCAGCGCGGCAACCAGCGCAAGAATGAAAGCTATCGCCAATCCGAGCAGCGTCGTCTGCACGGTGTCTCCCCTTGAGGGCACAGGTCATGTGTCGCGGGCATCTCGCACCGCGGCCTCAAGCCGGTCTCCTTGAGCCCGATATCAAGCAAGCGGTGTGCCGTCGCGCCTATATACCGCCCATATATAAAGACAACTGTGGCGAAGTCACAGCAGCCTGCGCGGCGAACCGCTCACCAGCTGGCCGGCAGCCGCTTGAGGCCGCGCAACACGAAGGTCGGGCGCCATTCCGGGTTTTCCGCGTCATCCAGCCGCAGGCCCGGCAAGCGCCGCAGCAGGGTCGAGATCGCGATTTCGGCCTCGATACGCGCCAGTTGTGCGCCGAGGCAGAAGTGGATGCCGCCGCCGAACGACAGCGGGCGCACATTGGGCCTCGTGATATCGAGCCGGTCCGGATGATCGGGATAGACGGCCGGATCGCGGTTGGCCGAGCCGAGCAGACAGAGCACGCTTTCGCCCTTGGCGATCTTCTTGCCCGCAAGGTCGTCGATGTCTTCCAGCGTCACCCGGCCGGTCATCTGCACGGAGGAATCGTAGCGCAGAAACTCCTCGATCGCGTTGGTGATCAGTTCGGGACGCGCTTTAAGCAGCGCCAGTTGGTCCGGGTTGCGGTGAAGCGCCAGGATCCCGTTGCCGATCAGGTTGACCGTGGTCTCGTGGCCTGCCCCGAACAACAGGATGATGTTGGCGGTCAGTTCCTCGTTGGTGAGTTTCGAGCCGTCCTCCTCGGCCTGCACCAGTTGCGTGGTCAGGTCGTCGCCGGGCTGTTTTCGCCGCAACTCGAACAGCTGCTGGAAATACATCTGCGACATCGCGAAGGCGGCATTACTTTTGGCGATATCTTCCGGCGTCAGCGGCACTGGATCGAGAATGCGGCCGCTGTCGCGCGAGCCGCTATAGAAAACCTCGCGATGCTCTTCGGGAATTCCGAGCATGTCGCAGATGATCGTGACCGGCAGGCGGAAGGCGAAATCCTCGATCAGGTCCATATGCCCTTGCGGAATGATGCGATCGAGCGTCTGGTCCACGATGTGCTGAATGCGCGGCCGCATGTCCTCGACCCGGCGCGCCGTGAACGCCTTCACCACCAGGCCGCGCAGGCGGGCGTGATCCGGCGGGTCCTGTTGCAGCATCCAGTGGCTCATCGAGCGGAACAGCGGCTCTTCCATGATCTTCGAGCCATAGCGGCGTACCGATCGATCGACGAAATCCTTGCCGAAGCGCTTGTCGCGCAGCACGCTGGTCACATCGGCATGGCGGCTTGCGAGATACATGCCGTGCGGCGTGAGATGAACGGGATCGACGCGGCGCAGCAGGTCGTAATGCGGATAGGGATCGCGGATGAAATCCGGCGACAGCGGATTGAACAACGGCGCGGTCGCTGTAGCCTGAGCGGGCTCATTCATGGGCGTCTCCCTCCGATTGGGCGTGCGAACAAAAGACATTGGGCACGCTCGTTCGTTTGCTGGACCTGGACGTTGACCGGGACGCATCGCGGCGGCCGGATCGCTCGCTATTTCAGGGCGTGTGATTTCACGCGCTTGCAATTCGATACAATATTGTATTGAGTTGCATTGTGATCTAAAATCACAAAATGTCAAGAGTTCGCACCAGGCCGACCCGGGACGACACGCGCGAAAAGCTGTTCGAGGCTGCCGCGCGGGTTTTTGAGGAACAAGGTATCGGCGGAGCTTCGATCGAGGCCATTGCGGCGGCAGCCGGTTTCAGCCGGGGCGCCTTCTATTCGAATTTCGCGACCAAGGATGAGTTGATCATCGCCATGCTCGAAGAGCATGTCGCGCAGTCGATCCGACGCAATCTCGACCTGCTCGAGAAACACAAAGACCCCGACGACTTTATCCAGGCGCTGAAGAGCATGGAGCGCGCCCGGCAGGATCCGCTGGGCCGCGCGCCTCTCTTGCATATGGAGATGATCCTCTACGTGGCGCGCGCCGAACAGCGCCGACCGGAACTTGCCAAACGGCTGCGCGCGCGCCGCAACCTCGTCGCCGAGATCGTCGAGACCACGATGAGAAACACCGGCAGGCCGGCGCCGAACGCCGCCTGGACCGGCGCCATCCTGCTGGCGATGGAGGATGGCTTCCGGCTGCACCGCCTGATCGACCCCGACACCACGCCCGCCGACAGTTTCCTGCGCGCGATCACCGATCTGCAGCGCGCGCTCGGCGGCGTGTCGGGCTCTTCCTGCGACTAGTGGTCCGATCCTGACATTCGCATCCCTTTGCAGCGGGCGCTTTTGCGAATGTTGGATGCAAGTTCAAGCCTTGATCCGGTGCAGGCGGCCGGCAACGGCGCGGACCTTGCCGGGGGAAGCAAACCAGATCGCAAGCGCGGAAAGCGCGCTATGCCGATCCCGATTCCGAAGGCGAGCGTGTAGGTGCCGGTCATGTCATGCAGCACGCCGGTCACCCATGGACCCGCCGCACCTCCGGCCAGCGCGGCGACCATGATGGTTCCAAAAATGCTGCCATAGTGCTTGCCCTGAAAGATCTCGACCACCACCGCACCGAGTATCGACGTCAGCCCGTAACCGAGCGCGCCTTGCGTGAAGGCCATGACACCGACGAGCGCGAGGGAATGAAAGTTCGCCAGCGCCGTCAGCGCGGCAAAACAGATCGAAAAACCCGCGCAGCTGATGGTCCATATCCATTCGCGTCCGATCCGGTCCGACAGATGCCCTAAGAAAATCTGGCCGGGAATGCCGAGGGCGCTGACCGCGCCGAGCGCCCACACCGCGACCGCCGGGCTGAAGCCGATATCGAGCAGATATTTGGTCTGATGCACCTGCACGGCGTACCAGATATAAAGACCACAGAAATTGCCAACGGCGAGCCACCAGAACCGCGAGGTCGCAAGCGCGCGCGCCAACGTCCAGTCGATACTGGCCCATTCGTGATCGACGATGTTCGATTTCGCCTTTGGCGTTGAAGCCGACGGCGCGGCATCGCCGTCGGGCAGAAGACCGAGATCCTCCGGCCGCTTGCGCAACAAAAGATTGATCGGCGCCAGCACGATCAGAAGCAGAAGCCCCATCGCCGTGCAGGCGGTTCGCCAGCCGGTCTGCTCGATCATCCCCTGCACCCAGGGAAGTAGGGTCAAGGAACCGACACCAACGCCGGCGAAAGCCAAACCAATCGCGAGACCACGGCGGCGATTGAACCAGTTGGGCAGATAAAGCGATTGTCCGGAATAGCCGAGACAGATGCTGCCGGCGCCGACCAGAACACCGATGGTCAGGTAAAGGTGCCAGGGCTGCGTCGTCAGCGGCGCCAGCAACATGCCGCCCGCCATCAGCGCGACGCCAAGCTCCATCACGCTGCGCGGACCGAGACGGTCCATCAGGCGGCCGATCAACGGGCCTGACACCGCCGACACCACGAAGCCAAAGGAGAATGCGCCGGCAGTTACGCCGCGGTCCCATCCGAATTCGCCGAGGATCGGCGGAAACAGCAACGAAAACGCGGTGCGGGCGTTGACGCCGATCGCCATCGTGACGAACGTTACCGCGATAATGATCCAGCCGTAGAAGAACGGAAGCCGCATCGATGTCCCTTGTGCAAGCTGATATCTTGGCGCGCGATCGATGGAAGCTTATATCCGCCGTTGAGGGCAATGACGAAAAAGAAAACCTATCGTCCGGAAAACGACGATCTATTCCATAACCAGGGAGGTAAAACATGGCATTCGGTGTCAAGCAGATGATGGAAGCCGCCAATGCCGCGGTGCCGAAGATCACCGCGGCCGAGGCGCGGGAGAAGATCGCCAAAGGCAACACGTTGCTGTTGGATGTGCGCGATGGAACGGAAGTGCAGGCGAGCGGCAAGGCCGCCGGCGCTGTTCACGTCTCCCGCGGCTTGTTGGAATTTCGCGCCGACCCGGACGCGCCCACCCACGACAAGAATTTCGCCAGGGACAAGACCATCCTGATCTATTGCGCCTCCGGCGGCCGCGCGGCGCTCGCCGGCAAGCTGCTTAGGGATATGGGATATCAGGAGGTCTACAATATCGGCGGCTTCAAGGACTGGGCCGAAAGCGGCGGCGCGGTCGAGAAGTAGTCCTCTCCACTCGCGGCAGGGATACCGCCTTCGGCTCTGCAGCCAATCCATCCCTCGAGACGGCGCTATCGCGCCTCCTCGGGCTGAGTTCGTCATCCGCGGCGCGATCGAAGACCCTCACGGTGAGGAGCCGCATTACTTGATGCGGCGTCTCGAACCATGAGGCCCCTCGATGCCAACCAATCAGGTAGTGTACTGCCCGAGCAGCGGATGGTCCCGCAGCACCTCTTCGCGAATGGACGGCGCCTGAATCGCGCGGAACAGGATTCGCGCGGTGCGGATATCATCGGCCGTCAGGCATAGATCGATGATCTGGCGCACCGCGGTGTCTCGCAACAGATCGTCGCCGATCTTCATCGCGGTTTCCATGGCGGCGCGGGCCCCGCTCTCGTAGCGCTGAAATTCGTGTTGCTGGTCTTTACCGCCGGGAGCGCCCGCCTTCGCGGCGCTGTCGGCGGCCGAACGGCAGATGTCGCGAATACGGTGCGCGACCTCGATATCGCCGATCGGTTCGGCCACAGGCTCTTCCCAAATCTCCTTTGGCTTGGGCCTGTTGAACCAGCGCATCGCCATGGCGCATCTTCCCAAAACTCAACTGAATCGATACCGCACTACCGAATGGTCGGGGCGGTCGGAATCACGCGCCGTACCGTGACCGGCGAGCCGTCGGATTCAAAGCGCAGGTCGTATTTCTTGCCGCTCCTGTCGGTCGCGGAGCAAACGACGCTGGTGACATGGCCGGTGACGAAACTGCCGAGCTGCACGCACCTTCCCGCCGACTTTACGACCGCCGGCACCGGCAGGCCATCGGCTTTCGGCTGGTTCTTCGAATTGAGCAGCATCCGGTCGACCGGCAGATCGTACAGGTTGTCTTTGGTCCGCTGGCCGTTGTCGCCGGAGAACGAGATGATGTGGCTGGGGTCGGCGGGATCGTCGAGCGCGATGGTGAAATACGCCCTGCCCTGCACGCTGTGGGCATAGGCGACCGTGTGGCAGGCAAAATCACGGCCGGCAATCTTGAGCATGCTGCACGTTCCCGTCATCAGCGCGAACAAATCGGTGTCTGGCGTCTGCGGCTTCAGTTCGCTCGCCGTATCCCCCGTGTCGCCCGACCCGGCGGCGGGCGGATTCTGCGTGGAATTCGCATTCGGCTCCGGCGAACGACTGTCCTGCGCCCATGCCGATATCTGCGGCACCAGCATTAGGATCAGGGCGGTGAGGATATTCCGGCAGAGGCGCATCATCAGGTCCAAAAAATCCAGGTTCATGTATCCGAGCCCACGTATCGCTTCAGTCGAACTCGCCGCCGCAAGGTCACTGTAACCTCAAATTATGTCATACAGCCGGGATGATTTTTCCGGGATTGAAGATGTTCTGGGGGTCGAGCGCCTGCTTGATCGCGCGCATGGCCTCGATGGCCTCGCCACCAAGCTCGGTTTTAAGATATTTCTGCTTGCCCTGTCCGATGCCATGTTCACCGGTGCAGGTGCCGCCCATCGACTGCGCCCGCTCGACCAGGCGATGCATGAAATCCTCGCCGCGCGCCATTTCCTCGGCATCGTCGACGTCACACAGCAGCGAGCAGTGGAAATTGCCGTCGCCGACATGGCCGACAATCGGCGATTGCAGCTTGAGGCGCTTCAGGTCGTCCTCGGTCTCAGTAACGCAGTCGGCGAGCCGCGAAATCGGCACGCACACATCGGTTGCCACCACGCCCGCGCCGGGACGCAGCGCCTTGACCGCCCAATAGGCGTCGTGCCGCGCCTGCCACAATTTGGTGCGGTCCTCGGGCCGTGTGGTCCAGGTGAAATCGCCGCCGCCGCATTCGCGCGCGAGCTCGGCAAAATTCTTCGACTGTTCGGCGACATCGGCCTCACTGCCGTGAAATTCGAGCAGCAGAAGCGGTGTCTGGGGCAAGGACAGTTTCGAATAGGCATTGCAGGCCATGACCTGCTCGGCATTCAGGAGTTCAATGCGCGCAACCGGAATGCCGGTCTGGATCGCCAAGATCGTCGCCTGGCAGGCGCCGCGCACGCTGTCGAACGAACAGGCGGCGGCCGCGATCGTTTCGGGAATGCCGCGCAGCTTGATCGTGAGTTCGGTGATGATGCCGAGCGTGCCTTCGGCGCCGATAAACAGATGCGTCAAGTCGTAACCGGCGCTCGACTTCTTCGCCCGCGTGCCTGTCGTAATGATCTCCCCGTCACCGCGCACGACTTTCAGCGCCAGCACATTCTCGCGCATCGTGCCATAGCGCACGGCGTTGGTACCGGAGGCGCGCGTCGAAGCCATGCCGCCGAGCGAGGCGTCGGCGCCGGGATCGATCGGAAAGAACACGCCCTGGTCACGCAGATACTCGTTCAGGGCTTTTCGGGTGACGCCGGGCTCGATCACGCAATCCAGATCTTCGGCATGGACTTCCAGCACCTTGTTCATGTCGCGGAAGTCGACGCAAACGCCGCCGGCGGGCGCATTGACCTGCCCCTCCAGCGAGGTACCGGTGCCGAAGGCGATCACGGGCACGCTGTGGGCCGCGCAGATGCGCACCACATCCTGCACGTCGGCGGTTTCTTGCGCGAATACCACCGCATCCGGCGGCTGCGACTTCAGCCAGGTCGTGGTATGGGCATGTTGGTCACGCACCGCCTGCGAGGTGACGAGGCGATTGCCGAACCGCGCGGCGAGCTTCTCGACCGCGGCGGCAACCGCCTTCGGCTCGGGTCGCTTCGGATTATTGGTGATGGTCGTTCCCAAAACAAATTCCTCTCACGGAAATACCGTGGCAAAGGATGTATAGAGGGTCAAGGGACGATGTTTGCAGAGTGGAATGACCACGTATGACGAAAGATTCAGGCCCCGGCGTGGGCCGCCATCCGGCCCCGTTCCTGTCCTCGGTAATGAGAATCGAGCCGCAATGGATCGACTATAACGGCCATCTCAACATGGCCTATTATAATGTGATGTTCGACCGGGCGATCGACGAGCTATGGCTCGTTCTCGGCATCGGCCCGGACTACAAGAAAACCCGCAACAACTCGACCTTCACCGCTGAATGCCATGTGCGCTACCTGCGCGAGATTCATCTTGGCGATCCCGTGCAGGTTTCAATCTATTTACTCGCCACCGACGAAAAACGTCTGCATCTGTTTGAAGAGCTGCGTCACGCCACCGAGGGTTGGCTGTCGGCGACGTCGGAAACCATGACGCTCCACGTCGATATGGGTTTGCGAAAGACCGCGCCCTTCCCGCCGGACGTCCGCGCCACCATCGATGCCGTCGCTCGCGCTCATGCGACGGTGGTGCGGCCGGAGGGCATCGGCCGGGCGATCGCGATGCCTTCGAAATAGCATTTTTTGGCATTCAACCCTCATGGTGAGGAGGCGCGGTGCCCGAGCAGGCCGAGTGTAAACGAGGCCGTCAGCGAACGGCACGAAATATTGGCACGCCGTCACGGGACGATGCTTCGCATCGCCAGAAGAACCATAAGGCTCCGATATTTCCTCATCCTTCGAGACGCCGCGGAGCCTGTCATCGGGCACGCATTCGCGCGACCTGTTGGCGCTCCTCAGCGATGAGGCTTCGCACCTAGACCCGCGTTCGTCCGCGCGCCAGACCGACTACGGCCGAGATGATGAACAGCACGACCGCGATAAAGAAGATCGCCTTGGCGATCTCGATGGAAGCGCCCGCGACGCCGCCAAAACCCAAAATGCCGGCAATCAGGGCGATGATCAGGAAGGTGACGACCCAGCTCAACATGACAAGCTCCGCAATCTTGATTCTCACGCCAGCGCCACGCGCGCTGAGCCATTCGCTGAAATAATCGCCCGCGGGAACAAAGGTTCCGGCCGCCGCAAGGCCTCTGGGAGCGAAAAACCCCGCCCGGAAAGGAACAAATGGCGCCAATAGTGAGGGCTGCCTGAAGGCTGGATAACTCCTGTCAAAACAGTCTGCCTCACCCCATATGGGCTTTGTTCCTGCTAAGAAGGCTCCCCTTTAGACCCCCATGCTGCCATCGTGGGCGGAAAACGAATCGCGACATGACCGAGCCAAGCCAACTGCCGCATACGAGCGTCCCCGAGCACCAGCCTTTGGCGGGCGGCATTGCCGCGCGGGCGCGCGCCGCCGCCGCGCCCGCTTATCTCAGCCGCCTCAATCCGGAGCAGCGCGAGGCGGTCGAGACGCTGGATGGTCCGGTATTGGTGCTGGCGGGCGCCGGCACCGGCAAGACCCGCGTCCTGACCTGCCGCATCGCCCACATCCTCAGCCAGGGCCGGGCGCGGCCGGGCGAAATCCTCTCGGCGACGTTCACCAACAAGGCCGCGCGTGAGATGAAGCTACGCTTGGGCCAGATGCTCGGCCAAGCCGTCGAAGGCATGCCATGGCTCGGCACCTTCCATTCCATCGGCGGCCGTATCCTGCGCACCCATGCCGAGATGGTGCAGTTGAAATCCAATTTCACCGTGCTCGATACCGACGACCAGGTGCGGCTGTTGAAGCAACTCTTGCAGGCCGAAGGCATCGACGACAAGCGCTGGCCGGCGCGGATGCTGGCCGGCCTGATCGACGGCTGGAAAAATCGCGGCCTTGGTCCTTCCCAGGTGCCGTCGGGCGAAGCCGCGGTATTTGCCAACGGCAAGGGCGGCAAACTTTATGCGAGCTATCAGGAACGCCTGAAGGTTCTCAACGCCGCCGACTTCGGCGATCTGCTCTTGGAAAACATCCGCCTGTTCCGCGAACACCCGGACGTGCTGCGGCAATATCAAGGCCGCTTCAAATTCATCCTGGTCGACGAGTACCAAGACACCAACGTCGCACAATATCTCTGGCTGCGGCTGTTGGCGCAGGCGCCGTCGTCTTCCAAGGCTGTCATGCCAGAGCTCGCGCCCTCGCCAGTCATTCCGGGGCGCATCGAAGATGCGAACTACGATGTGCAATCGCACATCGGAGAATCTCGAGATTCCGGGCTCGCACCTGCCGGTGCGCCCCGGAATGACGAACGTAGCGTTGCGGCTGCCTCGCTCCTCAAAAACATCTGCTGCGTCGGCGACGACGATCAATCGATCTATGGCTGGCGCGGCGCGGAGGTCGACAACATCCTTCGTTTCGATCACGACTTTCCCGGCGCGAAAGTTATCCGCCTCGAGCGCAACTACCGTTCCACCGGCCACATTCTTGCCGCCGCCTCGCATCTGATCGCGCACAACGAAGGCCGGCTCGGCAAGACCTTGCGCACCGAGGATGTCGATGGCGAAAAGGTCACCGTGACCGGAGCGTGGGACTCGGAAGAGGAAGCCCGCGGCATCGGCGAGGAAATCGAGGAGCTCGAGCGCCAGAAGGAGAACCTCAACGAGATCGCCATTCTGGTGCGGGCCTCGTTCCAGATGCGCGAGTTCGAAGAACGCTTTGTCACCCTCGGTCTGCGCTATCGCGTGATCGGCGGTCCGAGGTTCTATGAGCGCGCCGAAATCCGCGACGCGCTGGCTTATTTGCGGGTAGTCAATTCGCCCGCCGACGATCTCGCCTTTGAGCGCATCATCAACGTGCCCAAGCGCGGGCTCGGAGATGCCACCGTGCAGATGCTGCACGACCACGCCCGCAAGCGGCGCATCCCGCTATACGAAGCCGCGCGGGCTGTGGTCGAGACCGACGAGTTGAAGCCGAAAGCGCGCGGAAGCTTGCGCGATCTGCTCACGAGTTTCGGCCGCTGGCGCGCGCAGTCCGAGGTCGCCTCTCACACCGAGCTCGCCGAAACCATCCTCGACGAGAGCGGCTACACCGAGATGTGGCAGAAGGATCGCTCGGCGGACGCCGCCGGACGGCTCGACAACCTGAAAGAGCTGGTGCGCGGGATGGAAGAGTTCGAGAACCTGCAAGGGTTCCTCGAACACATCTCGCTGGTGATGGACCGCGACGGTGGTGCGGAAGAAGAAGCAGTGTCGCTGATGACGCTGCATTCGGCCAAGGGGCTGGAATTCGACAACGTCTTCCTGCCCGGCTGGGAGGAAGGCCTGTTTCCGAGCCAACGCACGCTCGACGAACAGGGCCGCGCGGGATTGGAAGAAGAGCGTCGTCTCGCCCATGTCGGGCTGACACGCGCGCGCCGTCGCGCGAAAATCTATTTCGCCACCAACCGCCGCATCCACGGCACCTGGTCGACCACGATCCCTTCCCGCTTCCTCGACGAACTGCCCGCGCATAACGTCGAGATCACGGAATCCAAGGGCGGCTCGGGTTGGGGTGGCTCAAACGGTTATGGCCCCTCGCGCTTCGACAATGTGGAATCCTTCGGCTCGAGCTACACGACGCCGGGCTGGCAACGCGCGCAGGCCAACCGCGCGCGCGGCGGGCGGCAGGGCGGGTTCGAAGAACGTCAATCTTCGTTTGATTCACGCGGGTCAGGCGGGTTTGCGAAACCCAAGCGCGCGCCGCTGGTGATCGAAGGCGAGCTGATCGCCAAATCGACCGGGGCTGCCTCCGACTTCAATCTCGAGGATCGCGTGTTTCACCAGAAGTTCGGCTATGGCCATGTGGTGAAGGTCGATGGCAACAAGCTCACCATTGCGTTTGAAAAAGCGGGCGAGAAGAAAGTCGTCGACAGCTTTGTGGAACGGGCGTGAGTTCGGATCACACGCTTCGAGGTAGCGGAATTTCAGCGACCATCAAGGCCGACGGCGCTGAACTGTGCTCGCTGAAAAACAGTGAGGGCGTCGAACTGTTGTGGCAGGCCGGACCGGCCTGGCCGCGACATTCGCCAATCCTGTTTCCGATCGTCGGCAAGCTCAAGAACGACGAGCTGCGGCATCGGGGAAGGATCTTTCCGATGACGCAACACGGATTTGCGCGAGACCGGACGTTTGCCTGGTGCGCGCGCGAAAAAACATCCTGCACCCTTGACCTCACCGACGATGCAACAAGCCGCGAGCGCTTTCCGTTCGCGTTTCGGTTGGCTGTGACCTATGCGGTCGATGACGTCCATCTGGGCGTACGCTTCGAGATCACCAATACGGGCGAGGAGACTTTACCGGCCTCGCTCGGCGGTCATCCCGCGTTCAACTGGCCATTGCTGCCGGGACTCCGGAAGGAAGCGTATGGAATCCATTTTTCGAAAGAAGAGCCGGCGCCGATCCGACGCCTGACGGGCGGGTTGCTGCGCGATAAGCCGGAACCGACGCCGATCGAGGGCAAATATCTTGCCCTTTCGGAACAGCTTTTTACCGATGACGCCGTCATTCTGGATCATCCGGCAAGCACCGGCATACGCTACGCCGCCGACCGCGGCCCGACGATCGGCCTGCAATGGCAAGGCTTTCGAGAACTCGGCATCTGGTCCAAACCGGACGGCGCGCCCTTCCTCTGTCTTGAACCGTGGCGCGGGTTCGCTTCCCCGCTCGACTTTGACGGCGAATTTTCCGACAAACCCGGCGTCATGAAAATCGCGCCTGGCAAGACAGAAGACCTCAGCTATCGCATTTCGGTTGGTTGAGCAGGCCGCACGGTTGCCGCGGCAGCCCTCGGGCTCAATAACCTGATCACAAATTGTCGCCCGGGCATCTCGACAAATCGGTAGCTCAGATATGACAACAGCCAGATCGCCGCAAAGCAGACCAGCGTGCAAAGCACATAGGCCGTCATGTTATTGCCAAGACGCCTCGACGAGCGCTCCGCGAACGTCAGGAAAAGCGGATGGAAAAGATAAATTGAATAAGAGATGAGCCCGAGGTGGTAAACGAGCCTGTTGCCGAACAGCGCCTGCGCGACGCGGCCGTCGCGCGAGAGGATCGCGATGAACGGAATGAACATCAGATAGATCGGAAGATCTTCAGCCGTAAAGACGGCAAGCGCAATCATCGAAGCCAGCACGACAATGACGAGAACGTCCTGGGCAATTGCCGAAAGCCGGTCCAGACGGGGTGCGTAGCGGAGCGTCGCGAGGCCAAGGGTGAAGCCGATAATGGCGCGGCACAGCGGGAGAAAGGAATTCCGGTCGACGACATCGAGCGGACCGCTCGAGCCTTGGCCACTGTAGCTGATCAGACATATCCCAACGAAGGAAAAGACGACGCAGGCAGTCCACCAGCGCGCACCTTTTTCCAGCGTGTATTTTATCAAAGCCGGTGCCGCGAAATACGAACCCAGTTCGGCACTCGACGCCCATGATACGCCGATCAACGGATAGATATTAAGCCCCAAACCGGTCAGCAACAGAAGGTTGCCAATGGCATCGAGCCAATCGAACCGCGCAAATGTTTCCTCGCCTGTCAGGCCGAGCGCGATTTTCAGGACGTAAAAGGCCGATATCGCGATGTAAGCGGGGTAAAGCCGCGCAAATCTCTTGATCAGAAAAATTTTGTAGCTTGTCGAGGATTCCGGATGAAAGTCGTCGCGATGAACGTAACCGATCACAAACCCGCTCAACATGAAAAACAGATCGACCGGAAGATAGCCGTGAGGAATGTCCCAGACATCGTTGACGTGATCGAGATGAAACTTCCCGTAGTGATAAATCACGATGATGACGGCCGCGACACCTCGTACGCCGGTCAATGATCGAATATCGGCTTTCATATTGACACTCACCCGGCAGCTTCCGCAGTCAGCGTGCTCAAGCCCTGGAGAATTCTAGCGCGGTAGCGTTCTGGAGCAAACGGCGTTTCGCTGCCGCGGCGCTTGCCGGCTCTGCTTGAATTCGCGCCTGCGCCGCATCGTCCTGTGATGCGCGGAAAAGGCGCATACCCATCCACGGCGGATTTCCGTATTCAGCGGCAGAGCCGACGCACTTTGGCCTTTTTGGACTGAAGACCCGGGACCGGCCATTGCACTTGGCAAGACCGTGGCTGTAGGCTTGACGGCGAGCGTCTGAGGTAGGGTATGCGGCGTAAGGGCAAGGACGCAGTCAGCGACTTCCTGGCGGGGGGCGGCGAGATGGGCGCCCTGACGCGAGGATTTGACTGGTCAAAAACGTCGCTCGGTCCACCGGAAACATGGCCGCAAAGTCTTCG
This sequence comes from Bradyrhizobium sp., assembly GCA_049509335.1. GTDB lineage: Bacteria > Pseudomonadota > Alphaproteobacteria > Rhizobiales > Xanthobacteraceae > Bradyrhizobium. The sequence goes on from JBEKZZ010000045.1 coordinate 23,185, forward strand.
CGTGACGGTGCGGCTCGTCCTCACCTCGCGCCATCCGATGTTCATCTGGTGGGGAGCGGAACTCATCCAGTTCTATAACGATGCCTATCGCGAGACGATGGGGCCCGAACGGCATCCGAGCGCCTTGGGCGGCCGCGGCCGCGAGTGCTGGGATGAAATCTGGGACATCATCGGGCCCCAGATCGAATATGTCATGGCCGGTCACGGCGCGACCTGGCACGAGGACCAGTTGGTGCCTGTAACGCGTCATGGCCGTCGCGAAGATGTTTGGTGGACCTACAGCTTTGGTCCGATCGATTTCGAAGGCAAAGTCGGCGGCGTGCTTGTGGTCTGCAAGGACGTCACGTCCGAGCACATGGCAAGGGAAGCGCTGAATCTCATCAATGAGGAGCTCAAGCACCGCGTCAAGAATACGCTGACCGTGCTTGGCGCCGTGGCAACCCAGACGTTCCGCGATGCATCGAGCAAGGCCGATCTCGAAAAATATCAAGGACGATTGGCGGCGTTTGGACGGGCGCACGACTTGCTGACCGCGGCAAACTGGGCGGCAGCGCCCCTCCAGGACGTGATTGCCACGGCGCTGACGCCTTACCGAACAGGCGAAGGCCGGTTCACGGTCTCGGGTCCTCCACTTGTGGTCAAGTCACGGCAGGCGCTCGCTCTGTCTTTGGCAATCCACGAGCTTGCGACCAATGCCTTGAAGTATGGCGCGCTGACCGTGGCGGACGGCCGCGTGTCGATTACGTGGACATCCGAAGATCCGCAAGATGAGCCGAAATTCGTTTTCGTCTGGCAGGAATTTGGCGGGCCAACCGTGTCGGAACCCGCCAGCGTGGGCTTTGGTTCGCGCCTCATTTCCCGGGTTTTGCAAGACGACTTCGGCGGCTCCGTCGACGTGTCGTATGGATCAACCGGTCTTTTATGCCGCCTGACCGGCCCTCTCGAAAATCTGGCACCTTCCCCCGCGTGAAAGTGCTTTAGCGAAGATCGACGGCAACAAACCCACCATCGCTTCGAAAAAAGCGCTTCGAAAGAAAATGGCCGACAGTTTCGTCGAGCGGGCGTGAACCAGACACGCAGCCGCGGCATCACACTCTGATTTTCACGACGAAGATCTGAAAGTCCCACACGACGAACGCGCGCGGTCGTCTCCGCTTGCGGCTCAGACTCGATATCGCTTGCGCGCTTGCATGTTTCGTTGTGCGAAAATTAGCTTGTTTTGCTGTGCGGAATTAATTTTCGCATGCGTTTCGTGTCACGGAATTCATTGCTCGCAGAATTTACATTCACACCTCGGTCGTCTCTTGTTCACTGCAATCAATCCGGGGTAGAAGCGCGCATTAAGAAAAACTCTCGATCCGTTCCTCAACATTTTGTTCTGCGAGGCTCGGGAAAAGAGAAGAGTGCATGCACACACAAGGAGGAAAGTTGATGCTCAGTGAGCAACTCGTTTCGATTCGACGACAATATGAATCGGTGCGGCGGCGAACGCCGCTGTTGAATGCAATCTGCTCGGCGCTGGTGCTCGGCGCTGCTGCATGGGCCGCGCCGGCGTCAGCCGAGCCAGTCGTGGCGGTGACGCCGGACGGCATATACGAGGGCAAACTCGATACGACGGGGACCGTACGGGAATTTCTCGGCGTCCGCTATGCAGAGCCGGTGACCGGAAATCAGCGCTGGAAGCCGCCGGTGCCAGTGAAGCCTTCGTTCATTCCGCAGAACGCGACACAGTTCGGCAACCATTGTCCTCAGGCGGCTTCGCCGTTCGGCAACGCGTCGGCGACTGAAGACTGCCTCTTCCTCAACGTCTATGCGCCCAACGGATTCGACATCGCACTTCCCGTGATGGTTTGGATCCACGGCGGCGCGCTCGTGGTCGGCGAGAGCAACGACTACAACGCCAGCAAGCTCGTGCAACGCGGCGTGATCGTGGTCACCATCAACTATCGGCTTGGCGCGCTCGGCTTCCTCGCTGACCCGGCCCTGACGGCTGAGTCTCCCGAACACATATCGGGCAATTACGGCATCGAGGATCAGCAGACTGCGCTTGAATGGGTGCGCCGGAACATCATCGCCTTCGGCGGTGATCCGAACCGGGTGACGATGTTCGGCGAGTCCGCGGGCGGGCTAAGCACGTTCACCAACCTGGTATCGCCGACAGCGGCTGGTCTGTTCCAGCGCGCGATCGTCGAAAGCGGCGCCTATATGCTGACGCTGCCGACGCTGGCGCAGACCGAGACGGCCGGAACCGCGTTTGCCAACGCGGTCGGGTGCACTCAGTCGACACCGGCTGCCGTAGCAGCATGTTTGCGCGCGCTGCCCATCGCGACGATTCTCGCCAACCAGGCTTTGACATTCCCGGCGGGAAGCCTCGGGCCGGCGCCCAACGTCGACGGCAAGGTGCTGACCCAATCGATCAGCACCGCGCTCGGTTCAGGAAAGTTCAACCGCGTACCGCTGTTACACGGCACGAACCACAGCGAGTGGGACCTGTTCGTGGCTGAAGACTTCGATCTCACCGCCCTTGGCCCGGTAAAGGCAACCACTTATGTACCAGCGATCGAAGGGACGCTCGGCGTCAATGCGGTCGCTGCGGCAGGGATAGCTCTCCTTTATCCGGTCCCTCCAATCCCGAGCTTCGACCAGGGAGTTGGCAGCTTGGGAACGGATGCGATCTTCGCCTGCCCGGCGCATTTCGCGGACGAACTCGCGTCGCCGTTCGTTCCGACCTTCGCCTATGAGTTCAACGATCCGAATCCACCGCAGAACTTCCTGCCTCCGGTGAGTTTCCCCTACGGCGCATCGCACGCCTCGGAGATCCAATACATCTTCCCGCAGGCGAACCCGTCGGGATTTGGTCTGGATCTGCCGCAGACGCCGCTGACGCCTAATCAGCAAACGCTGTCAGACCACATGGTCGGCTACTGGACGGATTTCGCCAAGCACGGCAATCCGAACGGGCTCGGGCCGTCCGGACGGCCGTTCTGGCCGCAGTTCAACCGTACCCAACAGCAGATGCAATCGTTCGTCCCGCCGACCCCGACCACGGAGACGAACTTTGCACTCGTGCACCAGTGCGCCTTCTGGGACACTGCCACGGGCCGCACCTTGCCGCCCACCCCTTAAAGCAAGCGCCGGCAACAGCTGACGCCGATTGATCTGGACTACGTCTCAACCCGCCGCGTACGCGCGGCGGGTTTTTTATGTTCGCATCTCGAAAACCGAAGTCAGCCCTGCGCCACCAGATAGACGTCGTCCATAAACAACGCATCAATGCCGGACTTGCGAAACGTGACGATTGCGTCGGTCGGCGTGCAAACGATCGGCTCGCTGTCGTTGAAAGATGTGTTGACGACGAGCGGCACGCCGGTTTTCGCAAAGAAGCAGGAGATGAGCTCGTGAAAGCGGGGATTTAATTTGCGGCTCACGAGTTGCACCCGCGCGGTGCCGTCCTGGTGCACGACGGCAGGGATGCGGTCGCGCTGCTCAGGCTTGACCTCGGGCGCAAACAGCATGAACTCATGGCTGGCCGAATGCGCGCCAACCTCGAACCATTCGTCGGCATGTTCGGCGAGCACACTCGGCGCAAACGGGCGGAAATCCTCGCGGTGCTTGACCTTCTGATTGAGGATGTCGCGCATCTCCGGCCGGCGCGGATCGGCCAACAGCGAACGGTTACCCAGCGCACGGGGGCCGAACTCCATGCGCTCTTGAAACCATGCGACGATCTTGCCATCGGCAATCATGGCCGCGGCATCGCGCGCAGGCGACTTGCTTCGCCGCGCCGTCAGCCCGGCCGACTTGACCGCCGCCAGAATGTCGCTCCGCTTGTAGGAAGGCCCGAGATACGGCGTGGAATAGCCGCGCTGGGGCGGGCGTTTCTGCTTGGCGCAATGCACGGCAAAGGCGGCGCCGATCGCGGTGCCGGCATCGTGCGGCGCGGAAGGTATGAACAGGTTGGAAAATTCGCCGGATCGCCTGATCACTTCATTGGTCACGCAATTGAGCGCGACGCCGCCGGCAAGGCACAGATTGTCGAACGGCGCCTTGCGCTTGACGCGCCGGACCAGTGCCATGACCGCGGCATCCGTCGCCGCCTGTAATGCTGCGGCGATATCGGCGTGCCGCGGCAGCATTTCAGCATCCGCATCACGGGGCGGGCCGAACATGGCTTCCAAACGAGCGGCCTTGTCCGGCTGATCGCCGAGGAAATCCTGGGCCACGCCATAATTTTCCCCGTCCGTGCGCAGGATCGATTCAAACCGCTCGCGATAGACTTCGGGATTGCCGTAAGCCGCCAGTCCCATGGCTTTCGACGCGTCGTAGTGTGAGAAGCCGAGATATTCGCTGAACGCCTCCCACACGAAGCCGATCGAATGCGGGTACTCGAACGCCTCGATGGTCTGGATCCGCGTACCAACACCCTTCGCCAGAAAGGAGCCGGCCGACTCGCCGATTCCATCGATGCTGATGATGGCGGCGCGATCGAAGCCGGAGGGGAAGTACACCGAGGCGGCATGCGCGAGATGGTGAGGCACGAAGTGCAATCGTTGCCCCAACGAACGTCCAAGCAACTCTTCGAACGCCGCGCCCACCTGACCGAGCCGCAGTTGGAAGGTTTCCTCTTCCCGCGGATCCCACCACTCGGTCCGGTACCGCTTCCGCCGCAGCTTGGGATCAAATGAATAGGCGACATGATCGATATCGCGGGCGGTGAGCCCGGCATGTTTCAGGCAAAAGCGAATCGAGCGCTCCGGCAATTGATGCGGATTATCCCAGTCCGCCTCTTTGCCGTGCTTGATGCGGTTGAATCGTTCCTCCTCGACCGCGGCGACGAGTTCGCCATCGACGAGCAGCGCAGCCGCTGACTCGTGATACACCGAGTTGATTCCAAGGACGTTTGCCACTCTGCTGCGCTCCTCTCGCTGTTCGGCAGCTCAGCGCATTGCTGCCCCGATCAATGGTTAAACGACGTTAACCAAATCCGGGGCTTTTTAACGAATTTTGATCGACAATACTTCGCGGCCATTTTTACCGAAAACTTGCGCGTCGCCTGTATCTTCATCTGAGATGAGGTTTCGCCGAAGGACTTGGCTGCCCAAATGAGCTTACAATTCAAGACGGTCAAGAAGCTGGAGCCGAAGTCGTTTCTCGACGACCTCGAGGAAGCGGTGGCGCGCGGAACGCCCGCGAGCCGCGCACGGGCGCTCTGGCATACCACCGACCTGATGATTGCCGGCAGCTTCAGTGACGACGAAATCTGGACGTTCGGCGAGGTCGTCACCCGGCTTGCCGACGAAATCGAAGTCGCGGCGCGCGCGCAATTGTCAGAGCGGCTGGCGCGCTTCGACCAGGCGCCTGTCAACATCATCCACAAACTGGCTTTCGATGATGCGATCGAGGTCGCCGGCCCCGTCTTGAGGGAATCCAAACAGCTCGAGACCTATGCGCTCGTCGCCAACGCCTGCACCAAGAGCCAGGCGCACATGCTCTCGATCTCGCAACGCGAAACGCTTGAAGAGCATGTCACTGACGAACTCGTCAAGCGCGGCAATCATGAGGTCGTGAAATCCGTCGTCGGCAACAGCGGCGCCAAATTCTCCGACTTCGGCTTCCTGAACATGGTCCAGCGCGCGGAGGGCGATTCCATCCTCGCCGAGCAGCTCGGCCTGCGCAAGGACATCCCGCGGCATGTCTTCCAGCAACTGATTGCGAAAGCCACCTCCGACGTGAAGAAGCGCCTGGAGAACGAGCGGCCCGACATGGCGCGGCAGATCCAGTCGTCGGTGACCGAACTTGGCGGCGAGTTGCAGTCGAAATTCGGCCCTTCCTCGCGCGGCCATTTCGTCGCCAAGCGCGTGGTGACGACGCAGCACCGGCTCGGCAACCTGAACGAAGCCAGCATATCGAGCTATGCGCGCTCGCACCGGCTCGAGGAAGTCACGATCGGGATGTCGCTGTTGTGTACGCTTCCGGGCGACATGATCGAACGAACCTTGCTCGACAAGAACCGCGAGATGATGCTGATCCTGTGCAAGGCGCTGGATTTCTCGTGGGAAACCACGATGGCGCTATTGTTCCTCGGCGCCAAGGATCACCGCATCACCGCCAACGACCTGAGAACTCTCGAAAGCGATTACGGCCGGCTTAATATCGAAACCTCGCGCAGCGTTCTGGCATTCTGCCAGTCTCGCAAGACCGGCACCGCGGTCGATGCGGGCCTCAAGGCCGCGCTATATGCCTGACGAAGGGGGACGGCAAGCATGAACGCGATTCCGTTTGGCAAGGGCGTGCCTGCTTTCGGCAAGGCCGCCGGGCAAGGTTTCGGCCGCAAGGGCGGCGCGGCGCCAGAAAATTCCGAGGCGCCGAAGCAGGACGGCGGCGCGCTCGATACGGCGCGGACCGTTCTCGAGGCGGCGACCGATTTCAAGGACGAGGCAACAGCCGCCGTGTGCCGCCGGGTGATCGAGGCGACCATGAACGGCCGGGAGCCCGCCCTTTCCGACCTGCGCATCATCAATAATTATTTTCAGTAGGGCGCTATCGTCACGGAGCGGAGTGTATTCTCCTTGCCTTCGGCGAAGGCGCGACTGACATGGGAGAAGGGTAGATGTCATCCGCAGTGTTCGAGACCATTCGACTGCTCGAAGATGCAGGATTGCATTTTTTCATTGAACGGACTCGACCCGACACCATCCGGCTATCGGTCACGATGGTTGGTGAACGAGTCGAGATAGACATATTTGAAGATAACCATCTAGAGATCAGCCGGTTTCGCGGCGACGAGAGCATCGAGGGCGACAAAGATCTCCTATTGGATATCCTGAAGTCGGCATAACCGTCGAAATCTGACGACCTACTTCTCCCCAAGCACGTCCCCGAACAGCACCCAGGATTTGCCGTCGAACCGCCCCAACTGGATTTGGCGAATGGGCGTGACGTTGTTCGGATCGACATACACCTTGATGCCGGGCAACAGCATCGGCATCTCGACCCCATCGAGCGACTTGGTCTGCTTGATGATGTTGTCGCGGGAAAGATCGTCGCCGCAATTCTTCAAGACCAGCGCCATGATCTGCGCCACCGTGTAACCCTGCACGTTGAAGAGATCACCTAGCGATGCATTCGGCTGGTACTTCTTCATCCACGCGAGCCAATCCTTGAGCGCGGGATCGTCCGCCCAGCGCGCGTCGTTGGGATCCTTGAGATAAAGCCCGGTCACCACGCCAACCGAGTTCTCAAGACCCGCGGGCTCCAGCACCGCGGAAAACGAATTCGACACCGAGGGCAGGATGATCAGGGGCTTCCAGCCCATGCTCGCGGCTTTCTTGATGGCTTGCGCCGCGAATTTCGGCGTCGCCTCTGCGAAGAAAACATCCGCGCCGGATTCGCGCATGGTGACCATTTGCGAGTCGATGGTCGGGTCGGCCGTGAGATAGGTGGTCTCGGACACGAGCTGATCGATATGTTCGCCAAGGCCCGCCTTGAAGCCGCGCACATAATCCTTGCCCGCATCCTCGTTGGGGGCGATCACCGCGATCTTCGCATTTGGCCTGGTCTTCAGAATGTACTCCGCGTAGAGACGTCCCTCGAGTTCGTAGGTCGGGTTGAAACCGACCGTCCAGGGGAAATGCTCGGGGTCGTTCCAGCGCGTCGCCCCGGACGACACGAATATCTGCGGCACCTGTTTGGCATTGAGATATTTCTGCACCGAGATGTTCGGCGCGGTGCCGACGGAAGAGAACATCGCCAGCACATCGTCCTGCTCGACCAGCTTGCGCGTCTGCTCGACCGTTTTTGCCGGCGAGTAGCCATCGTCGAGGGTGAGGAATTCGATCTTGCGCCCATTGATGCCGCCCTGGTCGTTGAGCATCTGGAAGTAGGCGGCCTCCGCACGGGCAATCGTGCCATAGGCGGAAGCCGGTCCACTATAGGGCGCGGTGTTGCCAAGCTTGATCGCGGGATCGGCCGCGTCCGCCTTTTGCGGCAATGCGGAAAAGGCCATTGCAAGCAGCGCGATCGCACATAAGTTCCCGGATGATGACATCATGCTGACAGCGCCACGTTTCCCCGCCACCGGATATCTGACCGGCTGTTTTTGATTTATTGTCACCAACAAGATATGCATCGGTCGCGCGCAGGCAACTGCTAAAAGCGCCTCGCGGGATTGCACAAAGGTTCCTTTCCATTTTTTGACGTCCGGTGTACCCACCGCTCACTTTTTCGTCCCCCGCTTTGCAAATACCTCCCTCATGAGACCGCCTCGCCCGCCATGCCTTCCATCATTTCCGTTTCCAATCTCTCCAAGACCTACGGCTCCGGTTTCACGGCGCTGAAGGACATCAATCTGGCGATCGAGAAAGGCGAAATCTTCGCACTGCTCGGACCGAACGGCGCCGGCAAGACCACGCTCATCAGCATCATTTGCGGGATCAACAATCTCAGCGCCGGCCGCGTCACGGTCGGCGGCCACGACATCATCAACGATGCGCGAGCTGCGCGCACGTTGATTGGCCTCGTGCCGCAGGAACTGCACACCGATGCGTTTGAATCGGTGTGGGGCACGGTGAGCTTCAGCCGCGGACTGTTCGGCAAACCGAAAAATCCCGCTCACATCGAGAAGGTGCTGAAGGACCTGTCGCTGTGGGACAAGAAAGATTCCAAGATCGTCACATTGTCCGGTGGCATGAAGCGCCGCGTGATGATTGCGAAGGCGCTGTCGCATGAGCCGCAAATCCTGTTTCTCGACGAGCCGACAGCCGGCGTCGACGTCGAATTGCGCAAGGGCATGTGGGAGGTGGTGCGGACCTTGAAGGCCGCCGGCGTCACCATCATCCTCACCACGCATTACATCGGCGAAGCCGAGGAGATGGCTGATAGGGTCGGCGTCATCAACAAGGGCGAGATCATTCTGGTCGAGGACAAGGCGAATTTAATGCAGAAGCTCGGCAAGAAGCAGCTCAAGCTGCATCTGCAATCCCGCATTGACGTCATCCCGCCGGCGCTTAGCGCCTATAATCTCGAGCTGTCGAACGAAGGCCACGACCTGACCTATAATTACGACACCAGGGGTGACCGCACCGGCATCACCAGCCTGCTCGGCGATCTCAGGGCCGCCGGCATCCGCTTCTCGGATCTGGAGACCAACCAGAGCTCGCTGGAAGATATCTTCGTTAATTTGGTGCGCGCGTCATGAACTTCCGGGCCGTCCGTGCGATCTACAAGTTTGAAATGGCGCGCACCGGGCGCACGATCGTGCAAAGCATCGTGTCGCCGGTGGTTTCGACCTCGCTTTATTTCGTCGTGTTTGGCGCTGCGATCGGCTCGCGCATCACCCAGGTCGAAGGCGTCAGCTACGGCACCTTTATCGTGCCGGGACTGGTGATGCTGTCGGTGCTGACGCAGAGCATCGCCAATGCGTCTTTCGGTATCTACTTCCCGAAATTCGTCGGCACGATCTATGAAATATTGTCGGCGCCGATTTCCTATTTCGAAATCGTGCTCGGTTATGTCGGGGCGGCAGCGACCAAATCGATTGTCCTCGGCCTGATTATCCTCGTCACCGCCGGCCTGTTCGTGCCCCTCCACATCCAACATCCCCTGTGGATGCTGACCTTCCTGGTGCTGACCGCGGTGACCTTCAGCCTGTTCGGCTTCATCATCGGCATCTGGGCCGACGGTTTTGAAAAACTTCAGATGATCCCGATGCTGATCGTGACGCCGCTGACCTTTCTCGGCGGCAGCTTCTATTCGGTGAACATGCTGCCGTCGGGCTGGCGCACCATCACAATGCTCAACCCGGTCGTTTATCTCATCAGCGGCTTCCGCTGGAGCTTTTACGAGATCGCCGACGTCAGCGTCACCTTGAGCCTCGGGATGACCGTGGCGTTCCTGGTCATTTGCATGATCGTGGTGTGGTGGATCTTCAAGACCGGATATCGCCTGAAGAATTGACCTGCGAAAGCAGTCATCCCGGGGCGCGAGCCTCTTGCGAGCGAGCCCGGAATCTCGAGATTCCGGGTCTGGTGCTCGGCGCAAAATTGAACATCAATTTTGTCGCTTCGCACCATCCCGGAATGACGAACTTGGAATGCAGAATCTCGTTACCGATAACAGCGCCAGTGGCCGTAGCGGTTGTAGTAACCGTGACAGCGTGGCCCGGGAATGCCGAGGATGCCGTCAACTGCGCCGACCGCTCCGCCGACACCGGCGCCGACAGCGCCACCGACCGCTGAACCTACCGGGCCCGCAACGCGGCCGCCGTCATAAGAACCCTGCGCGGCGCCTTGTTGCATGCCGCCCACGACGCCCTGAGCATGCGCGAAGTGAGGAGCGGCGAGCAGCGCGAGCGCGAACGCCGGTGCCGCAAGCCAACGCACGCTTGGCATTTCGAAAGGGTACGCCGCGGTCTTGATCGTCTTTACCTTGTTCATCTTGGTCAGCCCTCATCCATGAATGGGTCTATAACGCAGGCGTGACACGCGAGTTCCATCTTCGTCAACGTGCCACCACGTCTCAGCCACGAAGATGAACGGGTATCGCCGCCAGGTTGGCGTTCGAGGCCGGCGTTAACGATCCCCAGATTGGGCGGGTGCTTCAAGGCGCCGCTGGAACCGTAGTGCGAATTCAGGCATATTAAGCGGCGGGACGGGGTGCGGTGCGACAATTGAAGGCCGGGAGGCCACAGGTAAAATGCGTTCCCTTCTCGTTGCTGTAGCGACCCTGATGCTGTTTGCCACGTGCGCCGCACAGGCCAAAGTCTCCATCACCGTCGACAAGGATGCGCAAGTCATGACCGTCGCCGTCGACGGCGTTCAGCGCTATCAATGGCCGGTCTCCACCGGCATCCCGTCGCGCGAGACGCCGAACGGCAGCTTCCGCGCCTTCAGGATGGAAGAATCGCACTTCTCCAAGGAATTCGACGACGCGCCGATGCCGCACTCGATCTTCTTCACCAAGATCGGACATGCGATCCACGGCACCGATTCCGAAGGCCGGCTCGGCACCCCCGCCTCCCATGGCTGCGTGCGGCTGTCGAAAGCCAATGCCACCACGCTGTATGCGCTTGTCGAAGAGCAAGGCGTGCTCAACACCACGGTCACGCTGACCGGGTCGTCCACGGTGGCGCTGGCGCGCAATCCGCGCCGCAACGCGGTCGCGCGCGCGGAAGCCCCGCAACCCCAGCAGCAATACCAGCCGCAGCCGCAATATTCGGATTCTGGCGCGCCGGTGGTACTGACACCGCAGCCGCAATATTTCCCGGGCAGCCGTCCGGTACAGCAGCAACAGCCGCCCGTGCAGCAGCGCGCCGATGATGGCTACATCTATCCCGCCGATGGCAGCTCGGCCGATCAACGTTATCCGATGCCGCGCTCCAGCCAACGCGCCTATGGCGGGCAGACCTATTATGATCAGCAGCAGGCGTATGACGGCTACGGCAATCCGGTCCCGCAGCCGCGCAGCTACTATCAGCAGCAGCAACGCTACTACTATCCGAACTGAAGCTGCTTGCTTTGCTTAAAGCTGCGAGGCGTCCTTCAAGTCCCGCTTGATGGACGCCAGCAGCGCTTGCAGCGTATCCGATTGCTCGGGCAGAGCCGGCGTTGCCGGTCGCGGCGGGGATGTGGAAAGTCTCTCGGCGGGAGCAGGCTTAACGGCAGCAGGCCCGACGGACGCGGGCTTCACGATCTTCGGTTTCTTCGGAAACGGCGGATGCGGAGGAAAGTGCTGCGCGGGAAATAGCGTGGCCCCGGCCACCTCGGAACCCTCTTCGGCATGAATGAAATCACCGTGCAAGACGTCCTCATGGCGGCCCATCAGCCACAGGGTGACCCAGTAGCCGGCCGCCAGCACAACGATGCAAATAACACCAATCTCAAACATTTTGGCGCGAGCCTGAAAGCGGTAATGATTCAATGCCTTCAGGGACGGGTCAAGCCCTCAAAGGGGGCTCTGCGACCCCGCAGCACATGGTTAATGGCCAAGTCTTTGGCAACGAATATCTTTGGAAGCGGGTCTTCGGCGGCGGCCAGGCGGCCCAGAACCCTTAGCTCGCGCCGCGCAGCCGGCACGAGGTGTTGCAGGTCACCATATTGCCCTTCATGCACACCCTGCAGACGTCAACACATTGGTTGATCTGCCGCGCGTCGTAAGCGGCGTAGCGCTGGGCGATGCACATGCGCTGCTCGGGGGTGTAGTCCACTTCCTGCGAGCAGGCCGCCAGACCAGCGGCGAGAGCTATCAGGCAAACCAGACGTCGCAATTGCACGGCACGCTCTCCTAGAGCTCCGATTCCGACGTTGCCCATGACTTTTCCGAAGTTTGTGAACAGTGTAGTGTGCGCCCAGTTGGCGCACGAACTTCCGAAAGCGGGCACTAGCCGGGCCGAACTGCCTGTTACACAACAATCGGCGAGCATAACGGTTTCCGCAAAATCGTGTTCAAAATGCGCGCGCACGATAATCGGTCAATGTTATTCCCGAGCCAATAGCGAACTTTCCCTCAAGCGAGCCATCGTTACGCGATTCGCACGGTTTGACGATGGCCAGCAGGGGGCATGCCAACACAAATCCCTGGCCCGTAAGACTCCGGGGCATGCTACAACAGTGCAGCGCATTCCCTGGGGTGCCCCTGGGGATCACTCCTCACCTGGCGGGCAACTATGTCTGTGTCGGACGGTCTGAACACGAAGGTGGCTTCCGGAAGACGGAAGAGGGGGGCGCCGTTTCTGCTCCTTGCCGCAGCACTTCTGCTCTTCGCGGCGATCGCCGGCGCGGCCTTCTTGCTGTTGCGGCCGACGACCTTGCGAATTGCGGTGGGACCCCCCGGAAGCGACGACCAGAAACTGATCGTGAATCTGGCGCAAGCGTTTTTCAACGAGGGAAGTCCGGTCCGGCTGACGGTGATCACGACCGCCGGCGCCGTCGAAAGCCTCGGACTTCTCGCGGCCGGTGAAGTCGACCTGGCCGTGGGCCGCGCCGACGAGGAAATACCCAAGGGAGCCGGATCGGTTGCCATTCTGCGCAAGAACGTCGTGGTGCTGTGGACGCCCTCCGGCGCGCCGAAGAAGGGCGCCAAGAAAGACACCAAGCCCAAGATCAAGGAGATCGGCGATCTCGAAGGCCATCGTGTCGGCGTCCTCGGACGCACCCCGGTCAACGTCACGCTGCTCAAGGTGATCCTGAGCGAATCCGGCCTCAACCCGGACAAGGTGACGATCTCCCGGTTCTCCATCGCGGAAATCACCGAGATGGTGAAGGATCCCTCGATCGACGCGTTCATGACGGTCGGTCCGCTCGACAGCAAGATCACGTCCGAGGCGATCACCACGACCGCGCGTTTGCGTGGCGAGCCGGCCTTTCTCCCCATCGACGTCTCGGAGGCGCTCGCCCACAAGCATCCGCTCTATG
>JBEKZZ010000046.1:0-35671 GCA_049509335.1 Bradyrhizobium sp.
ATTTCGGCCGAGCGCAGCAGCGCCTTGGTCGGGATGCAGCCCCAGTTCAGGCAAATGCCCCCGAGATAGGATTTCTCGATAATCGCGGTCTTGAACCCGAGCTGGGCGGCTCGGATAGCGGTGACGTAGCCGCCGGGGCCGGAGCCGATGATGATGACGTCGAAGGATGTGTCAGCCATACATTCACACCATCATCATCACGGGATTTTCGATCAACTGCTTGAACGCGCCGATCAGCTCGGCTCCGAGCGCGCCGTCAATCGCACGGTGATCGCACGACAAGGTCACGCTCATCATCTGCGCGATCTCGATCTTGCCGCCGCGCACGACGGGGCGCTCCTCGCTGGTGCCGACCGCCAGGATCGTCGCGTGCGGCGGGTTGATAACGGCCGTGAAATGACTGATGCCGTACATGCCGAGATTGGACACGGCCGTTGTGCCACCCTGATATTCGTCCGGCTTGAGCTTGCGCGCCCGCGCGCGCGCCGCGAAATCCTTCATCTCGTTGGAGATCGTGGACAGCGTCTTGGTTTCCGCCTTGCGGATGATCGGCGTGATCAGCCCGCCCGGCATCGCCACCGCGACGCCGATGTCAGAATGCTTGTGCTTGAGCATGCCGCCTTCGGTCCAGCTCACGTTGCAATTCGGGATCTTTTGCAACGCGACTGCCATCGCCTTGATGACGAAGTCGTTGACCGAGAGTTTGTAAAGCGGCTTCTTTTCCTTGTCCTTCGGCGCGGACGCGTTGATCTCTTCGCGCGCGGCCAGCAGCTTTCCGATCTCGCAGTCGATCGTGAGATAAAATGTTGGAATGGTCTGGACCGCCGCCGTGAGACGTTGGGCGATCGTGCGGCGCATGCCGTCGTGCGGCACGATCTCGTAACTGCCGGGCTCATACAGCGCGAGGATCTGCTTGTCCGACATCGACGGTGCAATCGCAGGTGCGGCGCCGGGCGCGGCAGCGGGAGCCTTCAGGCCCTTGCCGGACTTGGCCTCCGCCACGTCACGCGCGACGACGCGGCCATGCGGCCCGGTACCGGCGATCCGGGCGACGTCGATGCCGACTTCCTTGGCCAAACGTCGGGCCAGCGGCGAGGAGAAGGTGCGTGCATGGCCGTTCGCTTGCGAAGATGAGGCGGCCTGCGGCGCGGGCGCTGCAGCGGGTTTGGGAGCTGGCGCAGCCGCATGCGCCGGTGCAGCAGCCGGCGGTGGAGAAGCAGGCGGTGGAGAAGCAGGCGTTGGCGACGCTTCCGCTTTTGCGGGCGCGGCTCCAGCACTGGGCTTGGCGCCGGCAGATGCGCCGGCAGATTTCACATCCTCGCCGTCGCCCGCGAGCACCGCGATGACGTCGTTGACGGGAACGTCCTGCGTGCCTTCGGGAACGAGGATCTTCGCGATCGTGCCTTCATCGACCGCCTCGACTTCCATGGTCGCCTTGTCGGTCTCGATCTCGGCGATCACGTCGCCGGACTTGACCTTGTCGCCCTCTTTTTTGAGCCACCTGGCGAGGTTGCCCTTCTCCATTGTCGGCGACAATGCGGGCATCAGAATATTGATTGGCATGTGCTTACGCCCCGCTCTGTCAGCGATAACAAACAGCTTTGGCAGCCGCGACCACTTCGGCCACCGACGGCAGCGCGAGCTTTTCCAGATTGGCGGCGTAAGGCATCGGAACGTCCTTGCCCGACACCCGCGTGACCGGCGCATCCAGATAGTCGAAGGCATGCTCCATGATCCGCGCCGCAATTTCGGCCCCGACACCGCTTTGCTGCCAGCCCTCCTCGACCGTGACGGCGCGCCCGGTCTTCTTCACCGATGCGACGATGGTGTCGGTGTCGAGCGGACGCAGCGTTCGCAGGTCGATGAGATCGACTTCGATGCCTTCCTTGGCGAGTTCGTCGGCCGCCTTGATGGCGTAGGACATGCCGTTGGACCACGAGATGATCGAGACATGGCCGCCGCTGCGCACCACGCGCGCCTTGCCGATCGGGATCACATAGTCATCAAGCTTCGGCACTTCGCCGGAATGGCCATAGAGCATTTCATTTTCGAGGAAGATCACCGGATTGGGGTCGCGGATCGCCGCTTTCAGCAATCCCTTGTAATCGGCGGCCGAGAACGGCGCGATTACTTTCAGACCCGGAACCTGCGAGTACCAGGCCGAATAATCCTGGCTGTGCTGGGCGGCGACGCGGGAGGCCGCGCCATTCGGGCCACGGAACACGATGGAGCAGCCCATCTGGCCGCCGGACATATAGAGCGTCTTCGCCGCAGAATTGATGATCTGGTCGATCGCCTGCATGGCGAAGTTGAAGGTCATGAACTCGACGATCGGCTTTAAGCCCGTCATCGCTGCGCCAACGCCGATGCCGGCAAAGCCGTGCTCGGTGATCGGCGTATCGATGACGCGCCGGGCGCTGAATTCCTGCAACAGTCCCTGGCTGACCTTGTAAGCGCCCTGATATTCAGCGACTTCCTCACCCATCAGAAATACGTCGGGATCGCGGCGCATTTCCTCCGCCATCGCGTCGCGCAGTGCGTCGCGGATGGTCATGGTCACCATTTCGGTGCCGGCAGGCACTTCGGGATCGGGCTCGGCCGCGGCCTTGGGGGCAGCGGGCGCCTGCGGTGCGTCGATCGCCGGCCGGCCTTCGCCGACCGGTGAACGAGATTCGGCCACTTCCTGCGCGACATCCGGCGCAACCGGTTGCGCCTTCGGCGCAGGCGCTTTGGCCAAATCAGCCGCGCTTTCGCCGTCCGCCAGAATGGTCGCAATCGGCGTGTTGACGGCGACGTCGGCCGTGCCTTCGGGAATCAGGATTTTTCCGAGCGTGCCTTCGTCGGTCGCCTCGACCTCCATCGTGGCCTTGTCGGTTTCGATCTCGGCAATGACGTCGCCCGACTTGATCGCCTCGCCTTCCTTCTTCAGCCACTTGGCGAGGTTGCCCTTCTCCATGGTCGGGGAGAGCGCAGGCATCAGTACTTGAATGGGCATATCAACTCCGCAATTTTAAACCGCGCACCACGAACGCTTATCGATAGACGTCGGTATACAGCTCGGACACATCGGGTTCGGGATCGTGCTGCGCGAAATCCGCGGCCGCATTGACGATCTCGCGAACCCCGGCGTCGATTTTCTTCAACTCGTCTTCGCTCATTTTTGCTTCGAGCAAACGGTTACGGACCTGCTCGATCGGGTCCTGGTCATGGCGGACCTTCTCGACCTCCTCACGGGTGCGGTACTTCGCCGGGTCCGACATCGAATGTCCGCGGTAGCGATAGGTCTGCATTTCCAGGATGAAAGGCCCATTGCCCGCGCGGCACCATGCGACAGCCTTGTCGGCCGCGGCCTTCACGGCACGAACATCCATGCCGTCAACCTGATCACCCGGAATGTTGAACGAGATGCCCCGCTTGGAGAAATCGGTCTGTGCCGAGGAGCGGGTCACCGAGGTGCCCATGGCGTAGCGGTTGTTCTCGATGACGTAGATCACCGGCAGCTTCCAGAGCTCCGCCATGTTGAAGCTCTCATAGACCTGCCCCTGGTTTGAGGCGCCGTCGCCGAAATAGGCCAGGCTGACAAAGTCGTTGCCGCGATAACGGTTGGCGAAAGCCAGACCCGTGCCGAGCGAAACCTGCGCGCCGACGATGCCATGCCCGCCGTAGAAGTTCTCGGCTTTGCTGAACATGTGCATCGAGCCGCCCTTGCCCTTGGAATAGCCGCCACGGCGTCCGGTCAATTCGGCCATCACGCCCTTGGCATCCATCCCGCAGGCGAGCATGTGCCCGTGATCGCGGTATCCTGTTATGACCTGATCGCCCTTTTTCAGGGCCATCTGCATCCCGACGACGACGGCTTCCTGACCGATATAGAGATGGCAGAATCCGCCGATGGCGCCCATTCCGTAGAGCTGGCCGGCCTTCTCTTCGAACCGGCGGATCAGCAGCATGTCACGCAGCGCCTTCAGCTCCTGTTCCTTCGAAAACGGCGGCGGCTCCCCCAACTCCTGTACGGTTTCGTTGGCGGCGCTTTTTTTGGGAGGGGCCATGGCGTTTCCGGATGAGAGAGCGAATTTGCTTTCTCTAGCTCAACTCAAACCGCCATGAAAGGATTTGCGTGAGCCGGAATTAAACTCATCATGCCGCAGTGCAGTGCGGCACGACATTTTCGAAATCTATTTCAGACGAATTTGTAATTTGACGACGAATGGAGTTAGCCAAGGTGCAAATGTTGGAATCTGACCACTAGTTCGGCTTGATCGTCCGAACGAGGTCGTGCGGATTGGCATAGTCAAGCTGGAAGCGTGCACGTTCGTCGAGCATGTCGGGGTCCACGCTATCCGAGCGCAGCAATGAGACACGCTGCTCGCCCTCGATCCGCTCCTTTTTCAGCCGCGCCAGTTCGGAAGTCAGCGCGATGATTTCCTGATCGAGCTCCTGGCGCGCGTTCAGCCCATACTTTCCGGTATAGGCATTAACGCCGAAATAGCCGACCATTCCTGCCGCCATCGTGTAGAGGGCAAGACCGGTCAGAAACGACTTGAGACGCCTGCGGGAAACCATGGCACTTAAAATGCCTCCGCGGGGTTAAGGGAATGCTAAGCGCTCCCTTATCCGCACGAAATCCCTGAGGGGGTGAAAGCCTCGTCTATGCGCTCTGCCTCTGAACGAACACCGCGAAAGCGTCGATATATTGCTGAAGCACCTTTTGCAGGGATTCCTTGATCAGGTTGCCCTTCTCGTCGAACGCGTCCCCCACCGCATTCAAATAGATCTCCGGTTGTCCCATGATCGTACCGCAAATGCCAGGCAGGATGTGCTGCAAGGCCTTCGCCGCGTTGACGCCACCCAATGGTCCCGGCGAATTGGAGACGATGCCGGTCGGCTTGCCGAGGAATGAACTCTTGCCGTAGGGGCGCGATGCGACGTCGATAGCGTTTTTGAGCACGCCTGGAATGGCGCGATTGTATTCCGGCGTCACAAAGATCACCCCGTCCGATTTCTGAATCTTCTCCCGGAACGCCAGCCAGTCGGCGGGCGGGTTTGCCTCCAGGTCCTGGTTGAAGAAGGAAATCCCGTGCGGGGTGACGACCTCAAGCTTCAGCGAGGCCGGCGCCAATTTGGCGAGGGCATGGGCGATCCGGAGGGAAAAGCTCTCCTTGCGGAGGCTGCCGACGATGACGAGGACGTGATGCGGGTTCGACATGGTGTTTCCTTTGGCTGCACGAAGCGCTGGACCAACTCGCACGCCAGCCTAGCGGCGTCCTTAAAAGATGCAAGTGCATGGAATGGGCGGGCCCGCGGCAATCCGTTCAAGAAATCGTTCCCAAACAAAACAGGCCGCCTGAGAGGCGGCCTGCCTGCTCTAAACCCCCGCTCAGATCACCGGATTAAAGGCGGCCGGAATCAACCGATAGCCATTGCCGTCCTTCTCGACATGGCCGATCGCCGGGAACGGGAAGTGGAAGCCGATCACCGTCGCCTTCTCGGCGGATGCCATGTCGTAGAACTTGTGCCGGGTCTTTTGCGCCAGTTCCGGATCGGTGTCGTAGGCCACATGCCAATCGGGATTACGCAGGAAGAACTCGGGAATGTTGGTGACGTCGGACTGGATAAGCACCTTCGACCCGCCGGAGGCCACCGCAAAGGCGGTATGTCCGGGCGTATGGCCGGGGGCCGCGATCGAGGTGATACCCGGTGCGATTTCCTTGTCCCAATCGTATCGCGTCACCTTGGACTCGATGCCCGCGTAGATCTTCTTCACGTTGGCAAAGTAGTTCTTCATCATCTCGCTGGACTGGGCTTTGGCGGCGTTCTCATCGCTCATCCAGAATTCCCAATCCTTCGCCGGCACCAGGATTTCCGCGTGCGGAAACGCCATCGAGCCATCGGCGGCGCGGATGCCGTTGGTGTGGTCCGGATGCAGATGGGACATGATCACCATATCGACGTTCTTGGGGTCGACGCCGGCCGCCGCCAGATTTTGCATCATCCGCCCGGCTTGACCCTTGGTCGGCTCAAACGCCGAGATGCCGTTGCCGCAGTCGAGAAGCACGAGCTTGCCGCCGGTGTTGATCAGTTGCGGATTGAACGGCACCGTCACCATGCCTTTCGGCATATAAGCGGCCTCGGCTGCGGCCAGCGCCGCATCCGTGCTCACATTGGTCACCCACTTGTCCGGCAGCGGGAACGAGCGCGCACCGTCGTTGATCGAGGTGCATTCGATGCTGCCGACCTTGTAGCGATAGAAACCAGCCACTTGAGCGGCGGCGGCCGGAGCTGCGGCACTTGCTTCCCGCAGGGTCAGCGGCGAAAGCGCGGATACAGCGCCGATCGCGGCGGCGCCAGCCAACAGGTTACGGCGGTTCAGATCATTCATGAAAATTCTCCCTAAGATCGATGTTGTGCGCCTTTGGCGCCTCGAATTCGGTGCAAATGTTCTCTTGTTGCATGCCGAACGCAAGACACTTTCAAAAGGCATGCTCAAATGTTCGGCGTCATAAATTTTCGACGCCGAACAATCGTTCGCAAAACTTGCTTACTTGATCAATTCCCAAAAGAGGCCGATCACCGCGACGTAGCCGAGCGTAAAGATCAGCGTCCTCAGGTAGGGTAGCCCGAGCAAATAGACGATGGCGTGGGCGACCCGCAGCCAGAAGAAGGCCATCGCCCAGAATGCGGTCATCGCATCGGCCTTGCCGGCCAGATGAACCACGATCACCAGCGCCGCGAATGGCGCGAAGCTCTCGACCGCATTTATGTAGACTCGGTCGGCCCGTTTGCCCCATAGCGGCACCGGTCGGGGCATGGGATCGATATAGTTTTGGGGCGTCAGATTTCCATTCGTCATGACCTGGCACACGATGTAGGGAATCCACAACGAAGCCGTCAGCATGGCAGTGAAGGCGAGATACTTGAGATCTACCGACATCGATTTCCCCCCGTTTCAATTATTTGCTTCAACAACTCCCTGGGTTTTATCCGCCGGGCGCATACCGGCGTAACGTGTTTTCCAATCACTTCGCTATGATCACGCCTTGTTCGGGTTGATCAAATACTTCTCACCGGTGGCGCGCTTGCCATAGACCGCCAGGTGGGAGAGCTGTAGCGCCTCTCCTAAGGAAACCACCTGCGTATAGTGGCTCGCAAAGGTGGTCTTGAGCTCCTTGGCTACGCGCTCGCGCAGCCGCTGGCGATCTGCCGCGCTGATCTTCATCAGGAACGGAAACAGGAGCCAGCCGCCGACGCCCCAGATCATGCCGAAGGCGCGGTTCAGCTCGATCGGCCCGGGATCGAGCGCACCATAGACATAGACCTGCTTGTGTACATTGGAGCCGTAACGGCTATAGACCTTGGCCTCGCGATTGATCGCCGTTTCCATGCAGGCGAGGATTTGCCCGGCCAACTTGCCGCCGCCGATCGCATCGAAGGCGATGGTCGCACCGGTCTCGGCCAGCGCGTCCGTCAAGTCGGCCATAAATGTGGGCGAAGAGGAATCCACCACATATTTCGCGCCGATCTTGCGCAGGATCTCCGCTTGATCGGCCTTGCGGACAATATTGACCAGCGCAATGCCGTCATTGATGCATATCTTGTTCAGCATCTGCCCGAGATTGGAGGCAGCTGCCGTATGCACCAGCGCCTTGTGGCCCTCGCGCCGCATGGTCTCGGTCATGCCGAGCGCGGTGAAGGGATTGACGAACCAGGAAGCCCCCTCAGCCGCCGTCGTCCCTGGCGGCAGCGCCAGGCAATCGGACGCCTTGACGGTGCGATACTGCGAGTACATGGCGCCGCCAACGATCGAGACGGTCTTGCCCATCAGCGCTTGCGCCGCTTCCGACGACCCGGCTTTGACGACAACGCCCGCGCCCTCGTTGCCGACCGGCATGGATTCGTCGAGCCTTCCCGCCATCGCCCGCATCGCCGCTTCAGGGACTTTTGCGGTGATGACCGGCGCATCTTTACTGCCAGCGGCCTTGGCGGTGCTCATATCGGCAGCGCCTACCAGAAGGCCAAGGTCAGAAGGATTGATCGGTGACGCCTCGACCCGGACCACCACCTCATCGACTGAGGGTTCGGGCGTTGGGACCTCAAGCAGCGATATCTCGAGCTCGCCGCTTTTTTTGATCAGCGAACGAAGTTGCAGCCCGCTTTTGCCATCGGCGCTCATGACATCCTCCCGTTTTGACTTTTATGGCGCAGATGATCGCGTGTTGGCTGGGAAACGCAAGCCCTTCCGCTGCCTGGTCTGCGCCGCCTTCAGGCAAGTGCCCTGAGGGCTGCTCGCCCGGCATATTTCGCCTGATCTCCCAATTCCTGTTCGATCCGCAGCAATTGGTTGTATTTGGCGGTGCGGTCTGAACGCGCGAGCGAGCCGGTCTTGATTTGCCCGCAATTGGTGGCGACGGCGAGATCGGCGATGGTTGAATCCTCGGTTTCTCCAGAGCGATGCGACATGACCGCGGTGTAGGCGGCCTTATAGGCCATCTCGACCGCGGAAAGCGTTTCCGTCAGCGTCCCGATCTGGTTGACTTTGATCAGAATGGAATTGGCGCGGCCATTTTTGATGCCGTCCGCCAACCGCGTCACATTGGTGACAAAGAGGTCGTCGCCGACGAGCTGGCATTTACTGCCGACCAGATCGGTCAATTCCTTCCAGCCGTCCATGTCGTCTTCCGACATGCCGTCCTCGATTGACACAATCGGATAGCGAGCCGCGAGATCCGCGAGATATTTCGCCTGTTCGGAGCGCGAGCGGGTTTTGTTCTCGCCGCCATAGACATAGGCACCGTCCTTGAAGAACTCGGTCGCTGCACAGTCCAGCGCCAGCATAACGTCGCCACCGGCCTTGTAACCGGCCTTGCCGATCGCGTTCATGACGAATTCCAGCGCCGCATCGGCCGACGGCAGATTCGGCGCGAACCCGCCCTCGTCCCCGACATTGGTGTTATGGCCGGCCTTCTTCAGTTCCGATCGCAAGGTGTGGAAGATTTCCGAACCACAGCGCAGCGCCTCGGCAAACGTCGGAGCGCCCACCGGCATGATCATGAATTCCTGGAAATCGATCGGGTTATCGGCATGCACACCGCCGTTGATGATGTTCATCATCGGCACCGGCAAGGTCCGCGCCGAGGTGCCGCCGACATACCGATAGAGCGGCATGTCGAAGGACGCCGCCGCCGCCTTGGCGCAAGCGAGCGAAACGCCGAGGATGGCATTAGCCCCTAACCGGCTCTTGTTCGCGGTGCCGTCGAGATCGATCATGATCTGATCGATCAGAACTTGCTCCTCGACAGCGGTATCGCTCAGCGCATCGTAGATTTCGCCATTGACGGCATCAACCGCCTTTTGCACGCCCTTGCCGAGATAACGCGCCTTGTCGCCGTCGCGCAATTCCACTGCCTCATGCGCACCCGTCGAGGCGCCGGATGGCACCGCCGCGCGGCCGATGGAACCATCTTCCAGCACCACGTCAACTTCAACGGTGGGATTGCCGCGGCTATCGAGAATTTCGCGGCCAATGATGTCGACGATGGCGGTCATGCGTGCCTCTTGAGAAAGGTGTGATCCGATGGGTTGGGCTGGTTCTACAGCAAGCCCCTATCCTGGAAAAGGTTGCGTTGCTAAAACGAGCGCAACGGAGACCGATTATGTCAACGAAGCCTCGAAAGGCGTCAAAATCCAAGTTATCGTCATCCGGCCTGCAGCTTGGCCGCGCGGTCGATTGGCCTGCAACGCCGGATGCCGCGAAGCTCGACGCTGTGCCCAATCCGCAAAAAGGAACGGACTATCTGGTGCGCTTTACGGTACCGGAATTCACGTCGATTTGCCCGGTCACCGGTCAGCCAGATTTTGCCCATCTTGTGATCGATTATGTGCCAGCGGCATGGTTGCTGGAGTCGAAATCACTCAAGCTCTATGTCGCGAGCTTCCGCAATCACGGCGCCTTCCATGAGGATTGCACGGTCGCTATCGGCAAACGGATCACATCTGAGATCAAGCCGAAATTCTTGCGAATCGGCGGTTATTGGTACCCGCGTGGCGGCATTCCGATCGACGTGTTCTGGCAGACCGGAAAGCTGCCGAGGGGTATATGGATTCCCGATCAGGGCGTTGCGCCCTATCGCGGGAGAGGATGATCTTTAGCTTGCGCCTGCGGTGGCATCCGCGGGCGGTCTCTGCCGCAACAGCCGCGCGCAGGCAAAGCCCAGCGCAGTGATAATAACGGCGCTGGTCAGCAAGGTCGTCGTCTTGCCGACGCTCTGAATACCCAAGCCATAGGCGATCGGGCCGATTGTCTGACCGACGTAGAAAAAGAACGAATGCAGCGAGAGCGCCGTGGCGCGGGCTTCGACCGAGAGCTCGCTGGCAAAGATCTGCAAGCATCCATGGATCATATAGAAGCCCCAGCCCATCAAGAGCAGGCAAACTGTCTGAGCCTGCCATCCCGGACCAAAGGCAATCGCCGCCAGTTGCAGGCCTGCCAGCGCGGCGCCTGATATCATCATGCCGTTGACGCCGAGCCGCGGCAGAAAACGCGAGACGGTCATGGTGTAGAACAGTCCGCCCACCGCAAAACCCGCGATCACGATGCCGGCGATCGAAAGTCTGGTTTCGCCGAGTTCGAACAGGAACGATGCGAGATAAGGAAACAACCCGAGCACGCAACAACCCTCGATAAACACGGCGGCGTAGCAGAGCGCATTCGGATTGGCGAAGATGGTGCGGTAGCCGTGACGGAGCGTCGTGAGACTGGTCCTCGGCGCGCGGGTCAGGGCTGCACCGCGAAAGCCGGCCGTAACCGCCACCGACGCTGCGACAACCAAAAGGCCAAGCACCGCCAACACACCGCGCCAGCCGAGAAAGTCGCCGATCACGCCCGAGAATGAGGCTCCCAGCAGATTTCCCGTCATCGAACCCGCCAGCGTGCGCCCGATCGCGACCTGGCGTTTTTCAGGCCCGACGAGATCGCTGGTCAGGCTGAGCGCGACCGGAAACACGCCGCCGGAACCAATGCCGGCCAGAATTCGCGTGGCGAACAGCATCGGAAAGGACGCGGTCATTGCGCCGAGAATATTTGCAAGGCCCAGCAACACGAGACATGTCGTCATCAACCGCGCCTTGCCGAACAGATCAGCCGCCGCGCCAAGCACTGGCTGCACCGCGGCAAACGTGAAGGCAAATACCGCGGCAAAACTCGCAGCAGTCGTAATGCTGATGCTGAACTCATCGGCGACATGCGGCAGAACCGGATCGAGCGCACGCACCGAAAGGCTCGCCGCGAACGTCGCGATCGCGATGATGTTGATCGCGGGCGGCATGCGATCTTGCGGCCGCGCTACAGCCTGCGGCATCAGCCCGTCACGTTCTTGGCGGGGTTCGTGTCGAGCTTCTTGGCAACCGCGTCAAAGGCCATCAGGGTCCGCAGCAGGCCTTCGAAATCGCGCAACGGCACCATGTTGGGCCCGTCGGACGGCGCGTGATCCGGATCAGGATGGGTCTCGATAAAGACGCCGGCGACGCCGACCGCGACTGCCGCGCGCGCCAGCACCGGCACAAATTCGCGCTCGCCACCGGAGGACGTACCGTTGCCGCCCGGCTGCTGCACCGAATGGGTCGCATCGAAGATCACGGGCGCGCCGGTGGTGCGCGCCAGGATCGGCAGCGCGCGCATGTCCGACACCAGCGTGTTGTAGCCGAACGACGCGCCACGTTCGGTGACGAGCACCTTCGGGTTACCGGCGCCGGTGATCTTGGCGACGACATTGGCCATATCCCACGGCGCCAGGAATTGCCCCTTCTTGACGTTGACGACCTTGCCGGTTGCGGCCGCGGCCAGCAGCAAATCGGTCTGCCGGCTCAGGAAAGCCGGAATTTGCAAGACATCGACGGCTTGGGCGGCTTCCGCGCACTGCGCGGCCTCGTGCACATCGGTGAGAACGGGCAATCCCAGCGATGAACGTATCTCTGCAAAGATCGGCAAAGCCTGCGCCAAGCCGATCCCGCGCGCCGCCGAGGCGCTCGTGCGGTTGGCCTTGTCGAAGGAGGTCTTGTAGACGAGACCGATCTTCAGCCGCGTGGCGATCTCCTTCAACGCGGAGGCCACTTCCAAAGCATGCGCGCGGCTCTCAAGCTGACATGGACCCGCAATGATCGCAATCGGCAAGCCGTTGCCGAATTTGACCGGGCCAACATCGACAACAGCTGCGGCGGAAGTGTTGACGCTCAAGCGCTTTGTCCTCTTTGCGCCGCGACCATGCCGGGCGAAGGGGAATGGATCAACCTACTTTTAGGGCTTTGCGGCCTCGAATATCAGGGTTGCGCCAAAGGCCTCCTCCGGCGGCACGCTCAGCTTGCCGCCATGGCAGCGAACCGCCAGCCCGTTTTGCCGGTGCAGGGCTTCTGTGTCGGCCAGATCGGCGACTGCAAAGCGCATGGCGTTCAGCGTGAGCCCCTCGCCGCTTGCCTTGATCGGAAAACCGAAGACATCGCGCCCTCCCGAGGGCTCCAGGATTTCGATATCGCCATTCGCCGTGCGCCCAATCACGCCGGCCGGCTCCGAAGTGATCTCGCCTGCTCCAACATAGGTTTTGAGGAAGTTCCGGTGGCTCGCCGGATCGTCGGCGATCATCACCACACCCGGTACGCGTTGCGCGCCGTTGGCGTGGGTCTGAAACGCCGGATTCCAGAAATTTTCCGGAAAGTGATGCTGGCAAAGCGCCAGGCCAAGATCGGGCGAAGTCGGATCGCGGGTAAAGACCAGTGAGAACGCCAGTTTGACCGTCGCTCCGTCCAGCCTTTTGCCCTCGCGCGCGAAGTTGAACACTTCGTAGTCGGATATGCCGGCTGCCTTAAACGCCTGTGCATCGGAAGCCGCATCGCTGCTGTTGAGCAGCAGCATCGAAAACCCCTGGCGGGACGCGAGATAGTCCCGATTGAAGGCGCCGAACGAGAATGAACGCGGCGCATGCGCAACGATCTTCTCGGGCTCGGCGACTTCCAGAATCTCGATGTAGCAGTTCTTCAACTGCACAATGCGGTTGTGCGTGCCCCAGGGATGGCAATTGCGGCCACCGACTGTGAACCCGGCGCGGACATAGAAATCCGCAGCCGCGTCCAGGTCGCGAACCGCATGCACGATATGATCAAGCCCGTGGGGCATCACGAGACGCCAGACCCTCCGTGACCAGTTACTTGACGGACGAAAACGAGGTCGGCACCAGCAATTGATTGACGATGTTGGCGACGATCTGTCCGTCTTCCTCGGTCTTCGCGCGCGCGGAGATCCAGTCCGGATCGCTCTGGAACGCTGCCCACTTCTTTTCGCGATCGGCGAGCGATTCCCAGGCCAGCAGATAGGTCAGTTCCTGGTTGGATTCGCCGACCAGCGTGGTGAAAAAGCCAGCCTGACTGATGCCGTGCTTTTCCCAGAGTTTTAACGTGATGGTCTCAAATCGCTTCAACAACGCGGGCAACCGGCCGGGCAGGCAGCGATAGACACGGGTTTCATAGATCATCGAACACTCCCTTTGACTTTGTATTCTTGGCGGGAGCGTCTTTTCGCAACAAACGTCGTGGCCGTCAAAGGCTAGCAGGATTGCGAATTTGACATTTGCTTTACAGACTTGCGAGCGACGCCGGCATCACACCAGTCGAGACTGAACCATCGCCGCCTCGATGAACGAAGCAAACAGCGGGTGCGGCTCGAACGGGCGCGACTTCAGCTCGGGGTGGAACTGCACGCCGATGAACCAGGGATGATCCTCATATTCGACGATCTCCGGCAATATCCCGTCGGGCGACAACCCGGAGAAACGCAGGCCTTGCTGCTCGAGCCGGTCCTTATAGGCGGTGTTGACCTCATAGCGGTGGCGATGGCGCTCCGATATTTCGGTCGCACCGCTATAGACCGCCGAGACCCGGCTGCCGCGCCGCAAGCTCGCGGGATAGGCGCCAAGCCGCATCGTCCCGCCAAGATCGCCGTTCTTTGACCGCCGTTCCAGATCGTTGCCCCGCAGCCATTCGGTCATCAGGCCGACAACCGGCTCCGGCGTCGCCCCGAATTCGGTGGAATTGGCCTCCGCGATCCCCACAAGATTACGGGCGGCCTCGATCACGGCCATCTGCATGCCAAAGCAGATACCGAAATACGGCACATTGCGCTCGCGCGCGAATTGAGCTGCGCGAATTTTCCCCTCGGCGCCGCGCTGGCCGAATCCGCCCGGCACCAGAATGCCGTTGACGTGCTCCAGGAATGGCGCCGGATCCTCATTTTCGAAGACCTCGCTCTCGATCCAATCGAGGTTAACCTTCACCTTGTTGGCAATGCCACCATGCGATAGCGCCTCGATCAATGACTTATAGGCGTCCTTCATCCCGGTGTATTTGCCGACGATGGCAATGGTCACCTGGCCTTCCGGATTTCGGACCCGCTCGTTGATGACGTTCCAGCTTTGCAAGCTCGGTGGAATCTTCGCCGTGATGCCAAACGCCGCCAGCACCTCGTCGTCGAGACCGGCGGCGTGATAGGCCTCCGGCACGGCGTAGATATTGTCGACGTCGCGCGCCTCGATGACCGCGGTTTCACGCACATTGCAGAACAGGCCGAGCTTGCGGCGCTCTTCCTTCGGAATTGGACGATCAGTACGGCAGAGCAGAATATCGGGCTGGATGCCGATCGAACGCAGCTCCTTGACCGAATGCTGGGTCGGCTTGGTCTTCAGTTCGCCGGCGCTTGGAATGAACGGCAACAACGTCAGATGAATGTAGATCGCGTGGTCGCGCGGCAGATCGTTCTTGACCTGCCGGATGGCTTCGAAGAACGGCAGGCCCTCGATGTCGCCGACAGTGCCGCCGATCTCGCACAGCACGAAATCGAAATCGTCATTGCTGTCGAGAATGAAATCCTTGATCGCGTTGGTGACGTGCGGAATCACCTGGATCGTGGCGCCGAGGTAATCGCCGCGCCGCTCCTTGGTGATGATGTCCTGATAGATCCGCCCGGTGGTGATGCTGTCGGCCTTGGTGGCGGGACGCCCGGTGAAGCGTTCGTAGTGGCCAAGGTCGAGGTCGGTTTCCGCGCCGTCGTCGGTCACGAACACTTCGCCGTGCTGATAGGGCGACATCGTTCCGGGGTCGAGATTGAGATAGGGGTCGAGCTTGCGCAACCGAACCCTGTAGCCACGAGCTTGCAGCAGCGCGCCAAGAGCCGCCGATGCCAGACCTTTTCCGAGCGAGGAGACCACGCCGCCGGTGATGAAGATGTACCGCGCCATGGGACTTAACCTTTAAGGCCACTGCTGCGATTCGCCAAAACGAATCGGCTCTTGGCCACGAAATTTTCCGGGCCTGTGGGTGACGCCAAATTCAAAGAGATATCAGTATCTTGATATGGATTTCTGATGCAGCGTGGTAGACCGCCACGCCGCATGGCCATCCTGCTTTATTGCGAGTGCCGCCTACTGCGAGCGCGGCGCTTCCGGACCTGACGGCGCAGGCGTGCTTTGCTGCTCGTCGGATTTCTTCAACGAATCCAGAACACCGCCGCCGCTCGATGGCACCGCGGGCGCTCCGCCCGCGGGCTGCGACTGCGAGGTCGGCGCGATGATCGAGCTCGGCTTGCGATCGTAGCTCGCGAGCCATGAGAGAAACAGGCTCGTGACGAAGAAGCCGGCAGCCAGGATCGCGGTTGTCCGGCTCAAGAGGTTGGCCGTACCCCGGCTCGACATAAACCCGGCGCCTCCGCCCATGCCCAAGCCGCCGCCTTCTGATTTTTGCAGCAACACGGTCGCGATCAACGTCGCAACGATCATCAGATGGATTACGATAACGACAGTCTGCATTTCGACCTTTCGTCGCAAACCAAAGCTGGCCGGCAGCGGGTTTCGGTTTTGCGGGATTTCAATTCGGGCCGGGTGTTACACGATTGCACGGGGCGTTGTCACCCCCGCTCCAGCCCAGCGTCCCGATTCCGGCATCGGAACGCGTGGCGACATCGAAGCAGTACTGGCGCTCAGTTAGGGACAATCTGCCGCAATCGCAAGGAAATCGGTGGCCTTGAGACTTGCCCCGCCGATCAGGGCGCCGTTGACATTGGTAATCCCCATCAGTTCCCTCGCATTCGACGGTTTGACCGAGCCGCCATAGAGAATGCGCATCCTGTCACCCTCCCCGCTAAACCGGGCGCTGAGGGTTTCCCGGATAAACTGATGAATTTGCTCAACATCTTTGGCCGTTGGCGTCAACCCGGTGCCAATCGCCCAAACCGGCTCATAGGCCACCACCAAATTGTCCGCCCGAGCCCCATCCGGCAGCGAGCCCTGAAGCTGGCCCCGGCAAATGTCCAGTGTTTGGCCCGCATCGCGCTGGCTCTGGGTTTCGCCGATGCAGACGATGGCCACCAGCCCCGCACGCCGGGCGGCCTCTGCCTTTTGCCGTACCAGGGCGTCGCCCTCGCCATGATCGGCGCGCCGTTCCGAATGGCCTACAATCACGGCGGTTGCGCCGGCATCTGCCAGCATTTCGGCGGAAATATCGCCGGTATGGGCACCCGAGGCCTTTGGATGGCAATCCTGGCCGCCAATCTCCACGCCCTTTGAGCCCGCGAGCTTCGCGGCAAAAGCGTCAATGAGCGTTGCGGGCGGACACACCAGCAGATCGGCCTTTCCCACAACCTTGGAGGCGCCTGCAAGCATGGCCTCGAATTCGGACATCGAAGAATGCAGGCCGTTCATTTTCCAGTTGCCGGCGATCAGGGGCCGAATGGTCGGGTTCATTCCGCTGGTTCCTCCAGGCGAGACATCAGGCCATCGCTAGCAGAGCCCGTCTAACTCGGCCAGATCAGCCCAAACAGGACGCTGTGGGGCCGTTAACTCTTTGAAATGGACGGCCGTGCTGGTTGCGAGTAGAAGGCCGCCACTTTATGATGCGTTATCAATCCGGTGACGCCCTTTTGCGGTATTCGAAACGAATTCCGACGGGCAGCTGCCGGTTCCCTCCTGCTACAAGTTGGATCCTATGCTTCGAGGAATGCGCAAAGCCTCATCAAACTGGCTCGGCAAAATTATCATGGGCACCGTGATGGGCGTCCTGATCATCAGTTTCGGCATTTGGGGCATCGCCGATATCTTCAGGGGTTTTGGACAATCGACGTTGGCCAAGATAGGGCGCACCGAGATATCGGCCGAGCAATTCCGCCAGATCTATAACGATCAGCTGCAACAGGTCGGCCGCCAGTTCGGTCGTCCGATATCGGCGGAGCAGGCCCGCGCGCTCGGTTTCGACCGGCAGGTGCTCCAGCAGACCATCGCAGAAACGACGCTTGACGAAGAAGCGCGACGCCTCGGGCTCGGGCAGTCCAACGAAGAAACCCTGAAGACGATCTTTGACGATCCGAACTTTCGGGGTGTCAATGGCGCGTTCGACCCGGCGCGCTTCGAGGGCATGATCCGCCAGCTCGGCCTCAGCGAGCAGCGTTTTATCGCCGAGCAGCGGCGGATCTCGCTGCGGCGTCAAATCGCCGGCTCGATCGCGGGCGGCGTCGAGCCTCCGAAAGTGCAAGTGGAAGTTCTGGCGCGATTCCAGAACGAGCAGCGCTCGATCGAATATGTGAAGCTTGGAGCCGCGCAGGCCGGAACGATCGACCCGCCATCGCCGGAGGCGCTCGCAGCCTATTTCGAGGAACGCAAACCGCTGTTCCGCGCCCCCGAATATCGCAAGATTTCCTTCGTCGCCGTTACGCCGGAGGAAATCGGCAAATGGGAGGACGTCTCCGACGAAGACGCCAAAAAGGCCTTTGAGCTGCGCCGCGACAAGCTTGGTACGCCGGAGCGGCGGGAAATCCAGCAAATCGTGTTTCCGAACGCAGAGGAAGCCGCGGCGGCGCGCGGACGTATCGCATCGGGAACATCCATTGAAGACATCGCCAAGGAGCGGGGTCTGGCGCCGTCCGACGTCAACCTCGGCCTGATTGCGAAATCGGCGATCGGGGATCCGGCGATTGCTGATGCCGCCTTCTCGTTGCAATCCGGCGAGGTCAGCCAGCCCGCGCAAGGCAGATTTGGCTTTGCGCTGGTCAAGGTCGGCAAGATCGAGCCAGGTGCCGAGCCGAGCTATGAGAGCTACGCCCCGCAAATCAAGCACGATATTGCGAGCGAGCGGGCGCGTTCCAAGCTCGGAGAGTTACACGACAAGATGGAAGACGAGCGCGGTGGCGGGGCAAGCGTTGTCGAAGCCGCGCAGAAGCTCGGTCTGACCGCGGTAACCATCGATGCAGCGGACCGCTCGGGCCGGACTCCGAGTGGGCAGCCGGCGCCGAACATTCCACAAGGATTGGATGTGGTTTCGCAGGCCTTCAATACCGATGTCGGCGTCGACAACGACCCCATTTCCTATCGCGGCGGTTATGTCTGGTACGATGTTGTCGGCATTACCCCGACGCACGAGCGTAATCTGGATGAGGTCAAGGACCAGGTCGAGGCCAGATGGCGCGCCGATCAGGTTTCGAGCCGGTTGCGCGACAAGGCGACCGAAATGGTCCAGAAGCTCGAACAGGGCGGCAAGCTCGTCGATGAGGCGGCGCAGGCGGGAGTGAAGGTGGAAACTGCTGCCGGTTTCAAGCGCGACGCATCCCTGCCCGGCCTTAACGCGGGCGTGGTCGCCGCCGCGTTTCGTACCGCGAAGGATGCCGCCGGGCAGGCGCCCGACACAGGTGCGAACGGCTGGGTCGTTTTCCGCGTCACCGACATCACGGTGCCGCCTGTCGACCTTGCTTCCGCTGACATGAAAAAGCTTCAGAGCACCGTTCAGCGCAGCCAGGTCGATGAGTTGCTCACCCAATATATCACCAGGCTGGAGTCGGATATCGGCACCAGCGTCAACGAAACCGCCTTCGCGCAGGTGACCGGAGCGAGCAACAACAACTGATCCGTTGCGTTTTCCTGAAAGCATGTGATGGACGATCTCAAATCTATCATCGCCAAGGTAGCTACCGGCGCCACGCTTTCGCGCGAGGAGGCGGCAGCAGCCTTTGACCGGATGATGTCCGGTGAGGCCACGCCCTCGCAGTTGGGTGGCCTGTTGATGGCGCTGCGCGTCCGCGGCGAGACCGTCGACGAGATCACCGGCGCGGTTTCCGCCGTGCGCAGTAAAATGTTGAAGGTGAAGGCGCCAGACGACGCCGTCGACGTGGTCGGGACCGGCGGCGACGGCTCGGGCTCGGTAAATGTGTCGACTTGCGCGGCCTTTATCGTTGCAGGCTGCGGCGTACCGGTGGCCAAGCACGGCAACCGCGCGCTGTCATCGCGCTCCGGCGCTGCCGACGTGCTGTCCTCGCTCGGGGTGAAGATCGACATCACGCCCGAACGGGTCGGCCGCTGTATCGCGGAGGCCGGAATAGGCTTCATGTTCGCGCCTTCCCATCATCCGGCCTGGAAGAACGTCGGGCCGACGCGCGTCGAACTCGCCACGCGTACCATTTTCAATCTGCTGGGACCGCTTGCCAATCCAGCGGGCGTCAAGCGGCAGATGGTCGGCGTCTTCTCGAAGCAATGGGTGCTGCCGCTGGCGCAGGTTCTGAAGAACCTTGGCTCGGAATCGGTTTGGGTGGTGCATGGCTCGGATGGTCTCGACGAGATCACCCTCACCGGCCCGACCTTCGTTGCCGCGTTTGAAAAAGGCGAGATCCGCTCGTTTGAGGTGTCGCCGGAGCAGGTCGGCCTCAAACGGGTTGGGGGCGAGGCGCTGAAGGGAGGCGATTCCACTGCCAACGCGTTGGCGCTGCGCAACGTCCTTGCCGGCTTGCCGGGCCCTTACCGGGACGTTGCCTTGCTCAATGCCGCAGCCGCTCTGGTTGTGGCCGGCCGCGCCAGGGACCTGAAGGAAGGCATGACGCTCGGTATCCAATCGATCGACGCCGGCGCGGCGGCCCAACGGCTGACGCAGCTTATCGCAGTCTCCAACGGCTGAACGGATTCAGCAATGTCCGATATCCTGGAGCGGATCGAGAGCTATAAGCGCGAGGAGATCGCCGCCGCCAAACGCGCCCATCCGTTGACCAGCCTCGAAGCACGTGCCCAGGCCGCCTCCCCGCCCCGCGGCTTTGTCGCCGCCATTCGCGATCGGCTCGCGCGTGGCGAGTACGGCCTGATCGCCGAAATCAAGAAGGCCTCGCCCTCCAGGGGACTTATTCGGGCTGATTTCGATCCACCGCGCCTGGCACAGGCCTATGAGGCCGGCGGCGCCGCCTGCCTCTCGGTCCTGACGGACGCGCCGTCTTTTCAGGGCCATCTCGATTTTCTCGTCACGGCGCGCGCAGCGGTGAGCCTGCCGGTGCTGCGCAAGGATTTCATGTACGACACCTATCAGGTGGCGGAAGCGCGCGCCTATGGCGCGGACTGCATCCTGATCATCATGGCCGCCCTGGACGACAGCGCCGCGCGGGACATCGAAGCCGCCGCATTGGCCTATGGCATGGACGTCCTCATCGAAATCCACGATCGCAGCGAGCTCGATCGGGCGCTTAAACTTCGTTCGCCGATGATCGGGATCAACAACCGCGACCTGCGCAGCTTCGAGACCCGGCTCGAAACCAGTGAGGCGTTGGCGCCGCTGATTCCGAAAGATCGCCTGTTGGTGGGCGAGAGCGGCATCTTCACGTCAGCCGATCTGGCGCGACTGGCACATGTGGGTATATCTACGTTTCTCGTCGGCGAAAGCCTGATGCGGCAGACCGACGTTGCCGCGGCGACGCGCGAGCTGATCACACGCAGCGGCACCGTCAGCGCAACGCGGACGAGTTGAACATGGCCCGCCAGCCAGCCAGAACGAAATCCAACAAGCTCAAACCCGCCCTCACCCACATCGACGCCAAGGGCGAGGCGCGGATGGTGGACGTGTCCGCCAAGGAAGCAACCGAGCGGACGGCGGTCGCCGAAGGGCGCGTTGTGATGAGCAAGGCGACGCTCGCTTTGATCGTGTCCGGCAACGCCAAAAAAGGCGACGTGCTGGCGACGGCGCGGGTCGCCGGCATCATGGCGGCCAAGCGCACCTCCGATCTCATTCCGCTGTGCCATCCGCTGGCGTTGTCGAAGGTGACGCTGGAGATTTCGCCCGACCCGAAATTACCCGGCTGCCGGGTCCGGGCCACCGTCAAGGTCACCGGGCCGACCGGGGTTGAGATGGAAGCGCTGACCGCCGTTTCGGTCGCCTGCCTCACGATCTACGACATGATCAAGGCGGTCGAGCGCGGCGTGCGCATCGAAGGAATTCACTTGGCCGAGAAGATCGGCGGCAAATCCGGACACTACCGCGCCGAAAGTTGAATCGCGCGACCCGCTACTTCAGCGACGTGTTGATCGAGGCGAATTTCGTATTGAGCTTGGTGCCGAGCCCGTTCATCACGGGGATGATCGCAAGCGCAATGCCTGCTGCGATCAATCCGTATTCGATCGCCGTTGCACCGGATTCATCGGCGAGAAATGCCCTTAAAACCCTGATCATTTGAGAAGCCCTTCCAGGTCTAGATCAATGTCCACGATCGGAACGGCATCGCAAGGCGTGTGCCAAACACGGCAACAGGCCCGTCAAGACCTTAGACGGTTAAGCCAAAGTAAGCGTCGACAGATCGGGCAAATAATTCCCCGGCGATCGTGCCCCGGCCGGCAATTGCTGCCACGGCCAGGAATCAAACAGGTCGAATTCATCGACGGTTAACTCCGATTGCTAACCTCACTTCCATACCGCTGATGTATCGATTTGCTTGCCGGCGCTAGGAAGAATGGGACCTCTGGCCGGCACCTGGATGTAGTGGCGATCGCAATGACGGCAGACGGTACGGACTCTTTCGGCCTCAGGGCATTTCTCTCCAGTGGCCCCATCCGGTGGCTCATTGGTGGCGGGGCATTCATGATCGCGGCGATCGCGATCGGCACCATCTTCATGGTCGACAATTTTCGCGAGCGGGCACTCAGCAGCAATCAACGCGAGCTCGAAAATACGGTTCAGTTGCTCACCCGCCATTTCGATCAACAGCTCGAAGATTTTTCGAT
This sequence comes from Bradyrhizobium sp., assembly GCA_049509335.1. GTDB lineage: Bacteria > Pseudomonadota > Alphaproteobacteria > Rhizobiales > Xanthobacteraceae > Bradyrhizobium. The sequence continues at coordinate 22,047 of JBEKZZ010000046.1, forward strand.
CATCCTCAATGACATTACGACCCGAATCCGCTCCGGCGGAGTGACGTCGGAATGGTTCAAGCAGCAGCTGTCCACGCTGGATTGGCATGAAGAGCTGAGAGCAGAGGTGAGCGCCTATTCCGATGCAGCCAGCATCAATTTGTTCGACGCTAATGGCGCCTTGATCAATTCATCCGAGCTCTGGCCGGTCCCGGACATCAGCATCTCCGACCGGGGCTTTTTCAAGTCATTCAAATCAGGCGCCGAAACCGCGCCTGTCCAGATCGAGCTCGTGCGCGGCCGTGTCGCCGGGGGATGGGCGACCATCGTCGCCCGCAAACTGACCGGCTCGAACGGTGAGTTTATCGGAGTCGTCACACGGACGATCCGTCCGGCCACCTTCGAGAAATACTTCGCCTCAGTCGCACTCGGGGAAGGCGCGGCGATTTCGATGTATCACCGCGACGGAACGCTTCTGGCACGCTATCCGCATATCGAAAACATGATCGGGTCCAATGTCCAGGCCAGCAGCATCTACCCGTACATTTCCTCACCATCGGGCCGGGGTACGATACGCCTGACCAGCCCGATCGACGGGCAGGAGCGGTTGGCATCTGCCAATGCGCTGCGAAATTTTCCGATCGCAATCGTTGCGAGTTTGACGGTCGAATCGGCGCTGGCAGATTGGCAGGCGCAGACACGATTTTTGATCATCGTCGCGGCGCTTTCCGCGGTCGTCATCGCGTTCATGCTGTTTTTTTTCGTCCGAAAACTGTTGCAACAACACCAGACCGAGAAGCAGCGCCTGGACACTGCCATCAACAATATGTCGCAAGGTCTTCTGCTCTACGATTCATCGGAACGTCTGGTCGTCTGCAATCAACGCTATATGTCAATGTACGGACTATCGCCGGACGTGGTGAAGCCTGGACTTGGTTTTCGCGATCTCGTCGTTTACCGGAAGAAAACCGGGTCGTTCAAAGGCGACATCGACGCGTTCGTTACCTCCGTCCGGCGCAACGTCGCCATCGGAAAGATGACTCGCAATACGGTTGAAACGGCGGACGGGCGCCTGATTCAGATCGTCAACCAGCCGTTGACGAGGGGCTGGTTGACCACGCACGAGGATATTACCGAGCGAACGCGTGCGGAGGAGCAAATCCGGCACCTTGCCCATTTCGACGCGCTGACCGACCTGCCCAACCGCGCCTTGTTCCACGAGCGGCTGAGGCAGGAAATCGCACAAACCGCACCGGAGCGCCAACTGGCCGTGCTCTACATCGACATCGACGAGTTCAAAAGCGTCAACGATTCCCTTGGCCACATGATCGGCGACGCGTTGTTGAAGTCGGTTGCGCGCCGACTGGGCGCTTGCATCGAAAGCACCGATTTTGTCGCGCGCCTGGGCGGTGACGAATTCGCCATCGTCAAAACCGGGGTGAAGGACCCCGCCGATGTTACCGACCTCGCCACTCGAGTTCTGGAAGCGATCCGCGCTCCCTCCGATTGTCTCGGTCACCAGGTGGCGTCCGACGCCAGCATCGGCATCGCGCTCGCCCCGCAACACGGGACCGACCTCGACCAGATCCTCAAGAACGCAGATATGGCGATGTATGCCGCCAAATCGGCTGGCCGACGCACCTGGCGTTTCTTCGAGCCGTCGATGGACGCCCACGTCCGCGCAAGGCGGTTGCTGGAAACCGATCTGCGCAAGGCAATCGCCGAAGAGGCGCTTGAGGTTTACTACCAGCCCTGTCTTGGCCTCCAGAGCGACAAGATTACTGGCTGCGAAGCGCTGATACGCTGGCGTCATCCCGAGCGGGGCATGATCTCGCCCGCCGAATTCATTCCGATCGCGGAAGAAACCGGCCTGATCAACGAGATCGGCGAATGGGTGCTGGCAAAAGCATGTGCGGAGGCAGCCAGCTGGCCCGACGCGATCAGCGTGGCGGTCAACGTCTCGCCGGTTCAATTCAGAAGCGGCACGCTGGCGCTGAAGGTCGTCGCGGCGCTGGCCGCCTCCGGCCTGCCGGCTCACCGGCTGGAACTGGAAATCACCGAAGCTGTCCTGATCAGCGATGACGATGCCGCGCTTGAGGTCCTGCACCAGCTTCGGGCCGTCGGCGTGAGGATCGCGCTGGATGATTTCGGTACCGGCTACTCCTCGCTGAGCTATTTACAGCGTTTCCCGTTCGACAAGATCAAGATCGACCGTTGCTTCGTCAACGATCTTGCCGAAGCGGGCGGCTCCTCCATCGTGCAGGCAGTGGTGAATATCGCCGCCGCCCGGCATATGACGACCACGGCGGAGGGCGTCGAAACAGAGCGGCAGCAGGAATTGCTGCGCGGACTAGGCTGTACCGAAATGCAGGGCTACCTCTTCAGTGCGCCAAAGCCGGCTGAAGAGGTAAGAAAAATCCTGCTCGCGCACCGCTCCAGACCAGCCGCGGTCGCCTGAACACCGGACTTAATTCGGTACCGTCGCCTTCGAAGACGTCGAGGCCGTTCCGCCTGCGTTGACGGTGGCACCGCGCAACAGGCTGTAGGCGGCAGCCAGTGCCTTGTCGTCTTTCTCCGCCGGCGGAACGTAGGATTGCGAGCCCGTCTGCTCAGTCCCTTCGGCAGAGAGATGTCCTCGCATCGAGGCTTCGCCTTTCATTTCGGCGCGCCCTTTCAGGTCGTCAGGCACATCCTGCAACACCTCGATGTCGGGCACGACACCTAGCGCCTGGATCGAATGGCCGGACGGCGTAAAATACCGCGCTGTCGTCAGGGCCAGCGCGCCGTGATCTCCACCAAGCGGAATGATGGTCTGGACCGAGCCTTTGCCGAACGAACGGGTACCGATCAGGGTTGCTCGCTTGTGGTCATGCAAGGCACCGGCGACGATCTCCGAAGCCGAAGCCGAACCGCCGTTGATCAACACGACAAGCGGCTTGCCCTTGGTGAGGTCCCCGCCCTTTGCCGAAAACCGCTGGGTTTCCTCGGGCCTGCGGCCCCTGGTCGAGACCACCTCGCCCCGCGCCATAAACGCGCTGGAAACGGATACAGCCTGATCGAGCAATCCGCCGGGGTTGTTGCGCAGGTCGAGCACATAGCCCGCCAGATTCTGCGACGAGATCTGTTTCGAGATATCGGCGATGGCCTTCTTCAGTTCGTCGCCGGTTTGCTCGCTGAACGAACTGATGCGGATATAGCCGATATCGCCGCCATTGGTGCGGAAGCTAACCGGCCGCACCTGAATGATTTCACGGGTGATGGTCACGTAGATCGGCGCATCCGTGCCCTTGCGCAGGATGGTCAGCTTGGTCTTGGTATCTACCGGACCTTTCATCTTGTTGACGGCCTGCTCGAGCGTCAGCCCTTGCACGTTTTCTTCGTCGATCTGGGAAATAAAATCTCCGGACAGGATCCCGGCCTTCGATGCCGGGGTGTCATCCATGGGCGTGACCACCTTGACCAGACCATCTTCCATGGTGACTTCGATACCAAGTCCGCCGAACTCGCCCTTCGTCGTATCCTGCATCTCGTGCCAGGAAGCATCGTTCATGTAACGGGAATGCGGATCGAGCGATGAGATCATCCCGTTGATCGCACCCTCGATCAGCAGGGAATCGTCGGGCTTCTCGACGTAGTCACTCCTGACCCGCTCGAAGACTTCGCCAAACAGATTAAGCTGCGAATAGATGTCGCTTTCCACCTTCGCCTTGGCCACCGCCATCCATTTCGGGCCAAGCGGCCCGCCAACAGCCAGAGTGAGGCAGATGCCTGTAACCGTGCCGAGGAGAAACAGGGAATTCTTTCGCATGTGGCGAGCCTTTTGGTTGGTACCAGCCGATTCGTTCGAGCCAGCTGGCGACCTTCACTGGGTTATCCGGTCAGACCGGTCTTGTGCGGCACTTTTCTGGTATCATTGAGGCCGCTTTGAGAGCATCGACAAAGCTGGCCCAGCACCAAATAGCGGGTCAACGACATATTCGACCACACATATTCAGTCATAACGGGATGCAAATATAGGTGTTTCGCGGACAGTAAAGAACCAAAAATCCCTTTCATGTCCAATTTGTAATTGCCAAAAACATAGGCGGAGCCGCTCAGTCGCGACTCCTCAGCTCAGGGCTGGCTTGAATCCATCAGGACGAACAGAATCCGGCAAGTCTCAGTTCCGTGATTGACCCACGCATGGTTGGTGGCCTGCTGGACGACCGTATCGCCCGGCTTCAGATGGACCACGCTGTCGTCCAACATCATGTCGATCTCCCCCGAAAGAACGACCGCGTAATCGACGCTCCGCGTCCGATGCATCAGCGGGTGGGTGACGGGACGCCCCCTGGCGGGCGCCACAGGACCGACCGCCTTCATCAGACCTCCAGGTTCCATCTTGGCTTCGGTCGCGGGGTCGAGTGGCGGAAACTCTACGACGCGGAATTTGGTCCCGTTGTCGAGCGGCGAGATGCCCACCGGAATGGCTGAGGTGTCGTCCTTGAAGGAAAACCCGATCGGATAGGAATTCGTAACCCACAGATTGGTCGCCTGCAGCCCGAAGGGACCGGCTTGCAGCGGCACGCGGCTGTCAAACATCACGACCGCCTTGTTGTCAGCGTCGAGGCCGGTGACGACGCGGCGGATGTCAGAAGCTCTGGCAGCAACCGTGCATGCCATCAACGCGGCGACGGCAAACGTTTGGATCGTACGGAACATCATTGGACTTCCTCCCGGCGATAGACTGATCTTCGTCAGTATGGCCGGGAGGATGACAGTGCCAGTGCGCGCCAGTCAACCGACGCGCTCTCTAATGCGCCGGGGTTCAGCGGCCGTAGGTGGCGGTCAACGACGCTTTCGCCAGGGTATGGAAATGCAGATCAAACCCGACCAGCGCGGCCGAAGCATTGTCGTCCTTCGCGTCCGGCAGTTTGTCGACATCGACCGCAAATACCGTGATCTGGTAGTGATGCGGCTTGTCGCCGGGCGGCGGACAGGGGCCGCCATAGCCGTCAGCACCGAAATCCGTCCGGCTTTGAACAGCTCCCTTCGGCATCTGCTTCGATTTCACGTCCCCCGCTCCCTTGGGCAACGAGGTGACGTTGGCCGGAATATTGAAAACGACCCAATGCCACCAACCGCTGCCGGTCGGCGCATCCGGATCGTAAATGCTGACGGCAAAACTCTTGGTGGCGCTGGGCGCCCCACTCCAGCTCAAGCTCGGTGAAACGTTGTTGCCGGTGCAGCCAAACCCTTTGAATACTTGCTCGTTGGCAATCGTAGCTCCCTCTTTGACCTCGGAACTGGTGAGGCTCATGCTTTGTGCATTCGCCGCCGTCATGCCCGCTGCGGTCGACAGGACCAGGGCCGCAACCGCGGCCGTCATCTTTCTCATGGCTATTTTCTCCCCTTTTCAGATACTCGCTAAGCGCGAACATGCCTTTAGCAATTTGTAAGACGGCAGGGAAGAACGGCCTTAAACGCAAGCGGGCTTACCCGGCCGCGGGCAATAGGTTATGGATGGCCCCGAGGCGTGAGACGGCTTCCGGAATGGGAAGGCGGCACGCTCGCCATCGGAAATAATTCCGGGGCAATGATCGGGAGGATCACCACATGCTCAAGTCAATTTCGATTGCCGCTGCCACATTGGCGGTTTCGGCGGCCTGTTTCTTCTTGCTGCCGCCCGGCCAGCGCGTCGAGGCCCAATCGGCCGGAATGTACGTCAACGCCGTCGATCTCGATATCTTGCCGGCCGAACGCGACAACTTCCTGGCTGCGATCAAGGAGAACGGTGCGGCCGCGGTCACGGAGCCAGGTTGCAAGCGGTTCGACATCCTTAACCTCGCGAGCGATCCGAACCATTTCCTGCTCTATGAGGTTTACGAAAACGAGGCTGCGCTCAAGGCGCATCGCGAAACCGATCATTTCAAGAAATTCGCCGCAGCCGCGGCCAAAATGGTCGACAAACGTAATGCCCGCGCCATGTCGGTGATTGCGTCAAACGCCCAGGCAAAATGAAGCCGATTTCGGAATGCCCAGCCAGCTCGCTGGGCATTCCTGATCAGCGCTGAGCGGTTTTGGACTGGCGCTGGGCGACGCTAAAGAAAGGTTGTTCGAAGCCAACACCGTCGGAAATACAAGGAGAAGAAAATGAACGAAGTCACCCGTATCCCGACAAGTACCGAACTTGGCGCCAGCGCCGAGCCGTTCCAGAACCTTCATGAGTTCGTGAACAAGGCGCGCGCCAACCTCAACCAGAACGCCTGGGACTACATTATCGGCGCTGCCGAGACCGAAACCACCATGCGCCGCAACCGCATGGCGCTCGATGAGATCGCGTTTCGGCCGCGGGTGCTGCGCAATGTTGCGCGCATCGATGCCACGACCGAGGTATTCGGCCGCAAACTGCGCCTGCCGGTCATGATGGCGCCGGTCGGCGCGCTCGAAATCTTCGATCCCCTTGGTGCCGCCGCCAGCGTCGCCCGTGGTGTCGGCCGGTTTGGCGCCGCCCATATGTTGAGCTCGGTGTCGGAGCCAGGGCTTGAGAAGGTCGCCGAGGCCGCTCCCGATGCGCTACGCATCTACCAGCTCTATGTCCGCGGCGACGATGCCTTTGTCGAAGATCGCGTGAACCGCGCGATCGCAAGCGGGTACACCGCGTTCTGCCTGACGGTCGACACCGCCCACTACAGCCGCCGCGAGCGCGATATCGCCAAGCGCTACGTCCGTGAAAGCCGCTTGCGCGCCACCGGTGGCGACTTCCAGAAGGGACTGGATTGGCGGACCGTCAAGCTCATCAAGGACAAGTACAAGATCCCGCTGATCATCAAGGGCATCGCCACCGCCGAGGACGCAGCGATCGCGCTCGATCATGGCGTGGAGTGGATTTATGTCTCCAATCATGGCGGACGCCAGCTCGACCACGGCCGCGGCTCCATGCATGTGCTGCCGGAGATCGTCAGTGCGGTCAAAGGCCGCGCGAAAATCATGGTGGACGGTTCGTTCTGCCGTGGCGCCGATATCGTCAAGGCCGTCATCATGGGCGCCGATCTCGTCGGGATCGGCCGGTTGCAATGCTGGGCGCTCGCGGCCGGCGGCGAGACCGGTATCGTGCGGATGCTCGAACTGCTGGAAGACGAAGTGGTCCGCTGCCTTGGTTTGCTGGGCGTCACCAAATTCGCCGAGCTCGACAAATCCTACCTGCATCCGGCAGCGCCGACCAACTTGCCCGGCGTTTTCTCGGCCTTCCCGCTTCTGGATATCCAACCTTATCGGTATTGAAACGGGTTTGTCTGATCGTCGCGATGAAACCGCCAATCCTTTCGCCCGGCGATGCCGACGCCTTGCTGTTCGATCTCGGCCGCGTAGTGCTCGACATCGATTTCAACCGGGTTCTTCACTGCTGGGCCCGCCACGCAGGTTGCGAGCCGGCGCAACTGGCGAACAGGTTCTTGCGCGACGAACTGTACCGGCGTCACGAGAAGGGCGAGATCAGCGATAAGGCCTTCTTTACAGGACTACGCTCGTCACTGGGTATTCGGCTTTTCCGACACGCAATTCCTTGAGGGATGGAACGCGATTTTTATCGGCGAAATGCCCGGTATCAATCAACTCCTCGCCCGCGCGGCCAAACGCCTGCCGCTCTACGCCTTCTCCAACACCAACGTCCCGCACGTCGCCTATTTCTCCGGCCAATATGCCGAGGTGCTCGGTCACTTCCGCGAAGTCTTCCTGTCCTCTACCATTGGCCTTCGAAAACCGGACGCGGAAGCCTATGATCATGTCGTGCAAGCCATCGGGTTACCGGCAGAACGCATTGTGTTCTTCGATGATCTCGCCGAAAACATTAGAGGCGCGCAGGAGCGTGGCCTGAGGGCCGTTCTGGTGAACTCACCTGACGACGTAGCAAGCGCGCTTGAGGCGCTCGGGATTTAGAGAAGTGGTTTTGGACGTATTCGCTTCGGGAGATTTGTCTTGGCATTGATGCCGGTCGCAGAGGCTCTCGCCGCCGTCCTTTCGGGCGCACAAGCGCTTAGTGAGGAGATGGTCGCGTTGGATTCGGCTTACCAACGTATCCTGGCGCGCGATCTCGCGGCGCTTCGCACGCAACCGCCGCAGGCGATGTCGGCCATGGACGGCTATGCGGTGCGCGCAGCGGATGCAACCCGCGCCGGAGCCCAGCTGAAGGTTATCGGCGAAATCGCGGCCGGACGGCCCTTCGATCACGTCGTAGGATCGGGTGAAGCGGCGCGTATCTTCACCGGCGGCGTCATTCCCGGCGGCGCCGACGCCGTCATCATCCAGGAAGACACCGTCGTCGAAGGCGATCATATTGCCATTACCGAGGCAGCGGTCGCGGGACGCCATATCCGCCGCGCCGGCGTCGATTTTCGCCAAGGCGACGTGTTGCTGACCGCCGGTGGCCGCCTGAACGACCGCGACCTCTCGCTCGCCGCCGCCATGAACTATCCCCGCCTGCCGGTCCACCGGCAGCCGAAAGTCGCGCTGCTTGCAACCGGTGATGAACTGGTGATGCCGGGCGAGGTGCCCGGGCCCGGCCAGATCGTCTATTCCAATGGCTACGCGCTGCGGGCGCTGGCCCGCGCCGAGGGCGCCGACGTTATCGACCTCGGCATTGCAGCCGATACGCTTGAGGCCACCACGGCCGGCATTCGCCGTGCCCGTGACCTCGGCGCCGACGTCCTGATCACGACCGGCGGCGCTTCGGTCGGGGACCATGACCTCGTCAAGCGCGCGCTCGATACCGAAGGCGTGGCAATGGCCTTCTGGCAAATCGCCATGCGGCCCGGCAAGCCGCTGATGCATGGGCGGCTCGGCGCGATGCGCGTGATCGGCCTGCCCGGCAATCCCGTGTCATCGTACGTGTGCGCCTTCCTGTTCCTCGTCCCGTTGATTCGCAAACTCAGCGGCCGACTCACCGTTCATCACACGACCGAATCCGCTCTGCTCGGGCGCGATGTCGCCGCCAATGATCAGCGCGAGGACTACTTACGCGCGCGCCTCACGACACGTGAGGACGGGGTTCTGATAGCGACCACTGTCAATCATCAGGACAGTTCGTTGCTCGGGAATCTCGCTGCGGCACAGGCACTTTTGATCCGCCCGCCGTTTGCGCCCGCGGCTGAAGCCGGCTCCACGTGCAACATTCTCAGGCTGCCTGCCGGCTGAGTTCGCGCGTGGCGCAAGCTCCCCTTCGTTGACGGAAAATTAAGTGGTTGCGGAACACATATGGAACAGATAGTGTTCGTTCATGATTTGTTTCTGAACTTTGACGACGATAGCCGGAGTCGGGCGCTCCGCTAGAAATCTCAAGCTCAGACGTCTTGAGAAATCGAACGACAGCAACCTGGGGACTGGTCGAGATGCTGACGCGCAAACAATACGAACTTCTGCGGTTCATTAGCGAACGGCTGAAGGAGTCGGGCGTCCCGCCCTCCTTCGACGAAATGAAAGACGCGTTGGACCTGCGGTCGAAATCGGGCATTCACCGCCTGATCACTGCGCTGGAAGAACGCGGCTTCATTCGCCGCCTTCCTAACCGCGCCCGCGCCATCGAAGTCATCAAGCTGCCTGAACTGGCCAGTGCCGGCAGCAATGGCCGGCGCGGCTTTACGCCCAGTGTTATCGAAGGCACGCTTGGAAAAGTCCGAAGCCCCAGCAGCATTTCCACTGAAGATGACGGCAACCGTCCGGTCGCGGTGCCGGTCATGGGCCGCATCGCTGCCGGCACGCCGATCGAAGCCCTCCAGACGCGCAGCCACACCATCAGCGTACCGCCGGACATGCTGGGTTCGGGGGAGCACTACGCCCTCGAAGTGCGCGGCGACTCGATGGTGGAAGCCGGAATCCTCGACGGCGACATGGCGCTGATCCAGCGCAATGAAACGGCTGAGACCGGCGACATTGTCGTAGCCTTGATCGACGATGAAGAAGCCACGCTGAAGCGCTTCCGCCGCCGCGGCGCTTCGATTGCACTGGAGCCCGCCAACACCTCCTATGAGGTCCGTATCCTGCCGCCGAATCGGGTCAAGATCCAGGGCAAGCTGATCGGCCTGTACCGGAAATACTGAGCGCAATCCTTTGGCTCTCGTCGCCCTTGGAGCCTGCCATTTCCTGAGGAACAAAAAGTTCCTCAGTTCGCTCGGCATTTCGCAAAACAAATTTGTGATCCGACGTTCTGCGGCGAGCCGCAGAATTGCCGCCAATCGACGACACAGTCACACACTCATGTTCACCTAGATGGAGGCCGACGCCTCTTCATCAATGGGGCGGCGCGGCCGGCTATCTCAACCGAGGAGCCATCCGATGTGTGACTATAGTCTGCATGCCGTCGCCACGCGCCCTGCCAAAGCGGGCGAAACACTGATCACCATGACTTTCCGCGGTACCTCCACCAAGGGCTTTGCGTCCGAGCAAGAACCCGAAGTCGCCGTTTGCCTGTTACCGGGGACCGAACTCGCCTTCGCCGATAACGTCAAATACGACAGTCGGTGGTTCTGGACGCGACGGTCGGTTTTTCGGGTCGGCAAGCTCGGCGAGATCGACCGGCACCTCCCCGACCAGCACCACGACACGATCGAATTTCCGGACGGCAGCCACGTGCTGGTAACCCTGCTTCGTGAGGGACAGCGGGCAACCGTTCTGCAATTGCCCGCCGTGCAGCGCGCGGCGCCTCGCCCTGTCCTCGCCGGCTCGCCTCTGCCGAGGCCGATCACGACGGATTGAGGGACGAGCGAAGCTTGGTCGCCCACGGTTCTGTGCGTAACGCGTCGCTGGTCTCAAGGAACGATCCGCGCGCCAGGGAATTGGAGGATCGGCTCGATGCGTTCGGGCCGAAGTGGTGTGCACGCTCGATCGGCTGATCGAATGGCGTGGGCTACAAATTTTGGGGAGGCAAAGTTGCCGGTCAATAAGGTCACATGGCAACAGGTCGGGCACGTCACCGACCCCGGTCGCTACATGTTCCGCTTTGGGTGGCTGACCATCGTCCCGGACGACCTCGCCGTCTGGCAAAAGTTTCCTGATGCCTCATTTACCCTCGTGCAAACACTGGCACCGCCGATAGTGGCCGAAGCAGAATCGGCAGAAATGCCGTCAGTCGAAATGGACGAGTTTCACCTTGGCGCGTTCGAATTGCCCGTCAATTCCGAGCCGGGCTGGAGCAACATCCAGCCTGCGGATGAACTGCCGATAGAAGCTCAATCCTCGGTCTGAAGATCCTGCTCGGCCGGTGTTGCGTCGGCCGGTCGCGCCGGGTTGGCTCCGCCGGCGCCAGGACTGGTTTCGGCCTCAACATAGTCACCTGCGGAAGGCGACCACGGGCGGCTCGTGCCTCTTGGCTTGACGGCATCGATGATGAAACCGTGCTGCTTTCCGCGGAGCGCCATGGTCCCCTGTGCGCGCAGGCGCTGCAGTTCGATCACGGTGGCTTCGCAGGCCGGGGGGACCGGCATCGCGGTCACGATCAGCGCCGCACGCGTGCAATCGTCGGCCAGTCCGTCGGGTTTCAACGACAACGCAATGAGCCGGCCGTCGACCATCGGCGCCACACAGCCCTCTGCGTCGCAGGACACGCCGTTTCCAAGCGAAACATCGGTGGGCACCCGGTCGTCGGCATCCGCGGCGAGCCATTCCTTGACCAGAAACGCGTCCTTGGCCGTCTTCATCAAATGCAGCCGTCCGTCGCGTCCGCGGACGGCGACGTTATGGCCGTCGCCAGAGATCAGAACGTCGGGCTGCGGGAGTGCCAGCGCCCAGATCACTGAGGCGAGCAGCAACGCTGCGCCGCTCCATCGCAGCGGCGTGCGCAATAACCCCAGCAGCACAATTCCAAGGCTCGATACGATCAGAGGACCGACGCCAAATGCTGTGATCCGCCCGATGGCCCCCGGAAGAGCCGCCACCCACTCGGTCACGACGATCATCCAGTCGATCCCGACGCCCATCAGCCACCAGAAGAAGCCGTCGAAGCCGAACGGCATCGCGACAAGTCCGAGCATGCCCGCGGGCATGACGATCGCCGAGACCACGGGCATGGCTGCCAGATTGGCCAGCAAGCCATACGGCGTCACCCGGTGGAAGTGGAAGGCGGCATAGGGCGTGGTCGCAAAGCCCGCGATCAGCGATGCCAGCGTGAGCATCATGAGTTCGCGCCCACCCCATAGCGCCACCTTTGCGGCCGCGGAGTTCTCCGGGGCCGCAAACAGGCGGGGCATGCCGATCTGAACCAGCGCCACAAGGCCAAGGGTCGCCGCAAACGACATCTGGAAGCTCGGGTGCACGAGCGCCTCGGGGACCAAAATCAACACGGCCATCGCCGCCAGCGCCAGCGTACGGAAGGTGACGGCACGGCGATCGACCATCACCGCAATCAGCACCACGGCCGTCATGTAGAACGACCGTTGCGTGGCAACGTCGTTGCCCGACAGCAGGAGATAGAACAATGCCGCCGCGAGCGCGCCGGCCGCGGCCCATTTCTTGATTGGAAACGCGACCGTCAATACGGGCACAAGCGCAAGCAGCGCGCGTATGACGAAGAACACTACCCCGGCCACGACCGCCATGTGGTAGCCGGAAATGTGTCAACCTATCTATTTTAGTATGTGAAATAGATACTTGGACGAGCATTGCTTCCCGTTTTCGAGTCTTGGGAAGCAAATGGGCGCACGGCCCCGCTGGATTAGTCCTTGGCGGCCGCCGCTGCGCCGGCGCCTGCGAGCATGACCAATACCCAGACTATGCACAGCACCGTGAGAGTATGGAAGAAAACGCCGGTGATGCTCCAGAGGTGGTAGATCCAGTAAATCTGAGCGAGGAATGGGAAAATTAGCGTCAACAGCATCGGCACAAAGCCGGTGAGATAGGCGACGTACAGCGTCAGCAAATAGATTCCGAGCCCGAGGAGCCAACCGCCGACGAACAGAACCCCAGCCAATGCCTTCATGCTCGGCTCCCCGAGCCGCATCATTTCGTAGTTTCTTGGCTGGGGCAACCGGAACGACAGTTGTGGTGTCACGCAGCGTATAAGCTGAAGGCACGAGATGACTCTAGGAAGGCCGCTGGTGCGTGTTTGGTTTGCGGGCTGCATGTGCCGGTCGGTCGTCAGAAGCGAATCTACGGGGTGCGCTGAGTAGGTTCCGAACGAAACAGTCCGGAAATGCTGGCGAAGCCATTTTCTCATCCATCGCAAAACTCCTGCAACGGAGGTCAAGTACCCTTCGGCTGTCTCAATGAGGAGGCTGCCATGAATGCGGTCGTTGCCGGTGTTCTCGCTCGCGAAGCTGCAAAGGCCCAAACCGGGCCTCACCCGCTCGTCTTGATAGGCATATTTTGCGGTCTCGGATTGGTGGTTGCGATCACCATGGCTGCCATAGGCTTCGATCTGGGCGTCGGCTTCTTCTGAAGGCGGGCACCTGATAGCGGATTCCACCCTGGAGCTTTGGATTGAGTGTTATGTTCGAGATTGTCATCGCAGTTGCTGCAGCGGTTAGTGTCAGTATTTTTCTTGTGCACGCGATCGAGGCATACCTAACCCACTAGCAGGCTGTTGAAGAAGTCGGTAGCGAAGCGTTTCGTATCATGATTCTCTGGGACCCGGATTTGACTTGGGGGTCGCGATGCGGGGGAGTGACGAACGGTCCGGC
>JBEKZZ010000047.1:0-33803 GCA_049509335.1 Bradyrhizobium sp.
CCTTTCGATCGTGCCCGGATGCGGCGCAGTACCATAAGCGCGTTCACGCGCGTCTTTCGACGCGCTATGGTAAGCGGTGTAGTGCGCTGCTGATCCGGGGTCCTTTCACCAATATAGATTCTAGGTCCCGGCTCTGCGGAGCAGCGTTGCACGCTGCACCGCGTCCGGGACACATGCCCGAGACGAGAGGGGGGTCATTGACCGCGTCTTTCTCCGTTTACATGCTCGCGAGCAAGCGGAATGGGACGCTATATGTCGGTGTCACGAACGACCTGGCTCGACGGATAATGGAGCACAAGGCCAAACTCGTTCCTGGCTTTACGCAGAGATACGACGTCAACCGCCTCGTCTATTTCGAATCGTTCGATACGGTTCTTGAGGCTCGCGCCCGAGAGCATTCGTTAAAGCGCTGGCGCCGCGCCTGGAAAATCGCTCTCATCGAAAAGCTCAACGTCGATTGGCGAGATTTGTCTGAAGAACTGAATGCCTGAGATCGTGCCCCGGATGCGGCGCAGTACATCGCGTAAGCGGTGTAGTGCGCTGCTGATCCGGGGTCTATTTTTTTTGCGAGTGAGGTGGGTCCCGGCTCTGCGGAGCAGCGTTGCACGCTGCACCGCGTCCGGGACACGGAGACTCACTCCGCGGCTTCGGCATACTCGCTGACCGGCGGGCAGGAGCAGACGAGGTTGCGGTCGCCATAGACATTGTCGATCCGCCCCACGGGGCACCAATACTTGTCGGTCCGTGACGTGCCGGCCGGAAAGCAGCCCTCAGTGCGGCTATAGGCGCGAGCCCAGGCGTCATCCGCGATGTCGTGCACCGTATGCGGCGCATGACGCAGCGGTGAGGCCTCGATCTTCCAGCGGCCAGCCTCGACCTCGGCAATTTCGCGCCGGATCGAGATCATCGCCTCGCAGAACCGGTCGATCTCGGCCTTGGATTCGGATTCCGTCGGCTCGATCATCAGCGTACCCGGCACCGGAAAACTCATGGTCGGCGCGTGGAAGCCGTAATCGATCAGGCGCTTGGCGATATCGTCGACCGTGACGCCGGTTGAATTCTTCAAAGGCCTCGGATCGATAATGCACTCATGCGCGACGCGCCCCTTGGCGTTGCGGTACAGCACCGGGAAATGGCTCTCCAGCCGAGCTGCGATGTAGTTGGCGTTGAGGACAGCCACTTCAGTCGCGCGCGTCAGGCCTTCGCCACCCATCATCAAAATGTAGATATAGGAGATGGTCAGGATCGAGGCCGAGCCGCGAGGCGCGGCCGACACCGGACCGACCGCGCTGTCGCCGTTCACGGGATGGCCTGGAAGGAACGGTTTCAAATGCGCCTTCACGCCGATCGGGCCCATGCCGGGTCCGCCGCCGCCATGCGGAATGCAGAACGTCTTGTGCAAATTGAGATGGCTGACATCGGCGCCGTATTCGCCGGGCCGGGCGAGGCCGACCTGCGCATTCAGGTTGGCGCCGTCGAGATAAACCTGTCCGCCATGGCCATGCACGATGTCGCAGATCTCTCCGATGTGCTCCTCGAACACACCGTGGGTTGAGGGATAGGTGATCATCACGGCGGCGAGATTTTTCGAATGCTGCGTAGCCTTGGCGCGCAAATCGCCGACATCGACATCGCCGCGCGCGTCGCACGCCACCACCACGACCTCCATGCCAGCCATATGGGCGGAGGCCGGGTTGGTGCCGTGGGCAGACGACGGAATCAGGCAGACGTTGCGGTGGCTTTCGCCGCGTGAGGCGTGATAGCCGCGGATCGCCAGCAGTCCGGCATATTCGCCCTGCGCGCCCGAATTCGGCTGCAGCGAGATCGCGTCATAGCCGGTGATGTCGCATAGCCATTGTTCCAGTCGCGCGAACAGCGCGTGATAGCCTTCCGCCTGTTCGCGCGGCGCAAATGGATGCAAGCCTCCGAATTCCGCCCACGTCAACGGCATCATCTCCGTTGTCGCGTTCAGCTTCATGGTGCAGGAGCCCAGCGGAATCATCGCGCGGTCGAGCGCGAGATCGCGATCGCTCAGCTTGCGCATGTAACGCAACAGTTCGGTCTCCGAGCGATGGGCGTGGAACACCGGATGGGTGAGGAATGCGCTCGCGCGCGACAGTTCATTGGGAAGGCCGCCCGCGGGAACGGCGTCGCCGGTCTCACGCGCGATGTCGGCATAGACGAGATCACCGCCGAAGGCGCGCCACACCGCTTCAACCGTCTCCGCCGTGGTGGTTTCGTCAAGTGCAATACCGAGCACGCCGTCACCAAGGCGCAAATTGATTTTCTCGGCCAGCGCGCGCGCCACGATTTCGCTTTGCCTGGCCCCAACATCGACCGACACCGTGTCGAAAAACGTTTCTGGTCGAAGTGCAAATCCGAGCTTGCGCAGGCCGCCTGCGAGCACCGCGGCGCGGCGATGGATCGTGCGCGCGATGTGGGTCAGTCCTTCCGGTCCGTGATAGACCGCATACATCGAGGCGATGATGGCGAGCAGCACCTGCGCGGTGCAGATGTTGGAGGTCGCCTTCTCGCGGCGGATATGCTGCTCGCGGGTTTGCAGCGCCAGCCGATAGGCCGGCTGCCCCCGTGAATCCACCGACAGTCCCACGAGCCGTCCGGGCAAAGATCGTTTGAGGGCGTCGCGCACCGCCATATAGGCCGCGTGCGGGCCGCCATACCCCATCGGCACGCCGAAGCGCTGCGCCGAGCCGATCGCGATATCGGCGCCGAGTTCGCCCGGAGACGCGATCAGCGTCAGCGCCAGGAGATCGGCAGCGACAATGGCGATCGCGCCCTTGGCGTGAAGCGCTGCGATGGCCGGGCGCAGATCGCGCAATGCGCCCGAAGAGCCCGGATATTGCAGCAGGCCGCCGAAGACGTCCGCACCTTCGAGATCGGCGAGGGGACCGACGATGAGATTCCACCCGAGCGGCTCGGCGCGGGTGCGTAGTACCGCCAATGTCTGCGGATGAACGTCGCTATCTACAAAGAACGATCTGGTTTGGCTTTGAGCGGCGCGCTCGGCAAGCGCCATCGCTTCCGCCGCCGCGGTCGCCTCATCGAGCAGCGAGGCGTTGGCAACATCGAGCCCGGTGAGGTCGGTGATCATGGTCTGGAAGTTGAACAAGGCCTCCAGACGGCCCTGGCTGATCTCGGGCTGATAGGGCGTGTAAGCGGTGTACCAGGCCGGGTTCTCCAGGATGTTGCGCTGGATCACCGCGGGCAAAATCGTGCCGGAATAGCCCTGACCGATCAGTGACGTGAACACCTGATTCCTCAAAGCCAGCTCGCGCATGTGGGCGAGCGCCTCGGTTTCGCTCAAGGGCTGGCCGAGATCGAGCGGGGCTTGCTGCCGGATCGAGGCGGGCAGCGTCTCCGCCATCAGCGCGGCTAGGCTGGTCGCACCGACGGTCTTGAGCATCGACGCGACATCGCGCGGATCGGGCCCGATATGGCGGCGCGCGAAGGTCGTGGCGGGCTCGGCCAGAGGTTTGATGGGTGCGGTCATGTGTGCCTCGCTGATCGTTCGGATTTCAGTGTCATCGTCCGCGAAGGCGGACGATCCAGTACGCCGAGAATTCTCGGTTCGACCGCTGCTGCCGGTGGTTACTGGATGCCCCGCATGCGCGGGGCATGACGACATGCTTCATGTTTTCACGCGATATGCTTCTGATACGCGGCCTCGTCCATCAGGCCGTCGAGTTCGCTTCTGTCTGCAATCTTCAGCTTGAAGAACCACGCCTTGCCCGCGGCGTCGGAATTGACCAGCGCAGGCTCCGCGGCGAGTTCGTCGTTGATTGCCAGCACCTCGCCGGAAATCGGCGCATAGACGTCCGAGGCGGCCTTCACCGATTCGACGACGGCGACGGCTTCCGCTTTCTTCAGGGTGCGCCCGACCTTCGGCAGTTCGACGAACACGACGTCGCCGAGCTGCGACTGCGCGTAATCGGTCACCCCGATGGTGGCGGTGTCGCCCTCGATGCGGAGCCATTCGTGGTCGGTGGTGTAAAGCGTCGTCATGCGAAATCCTTCAGCGTTTATAGGTGTTGGGAACGAAGGGCATCGGCGCAACCCGTAACGCCAGACGCTGGCCGCGCACTTCCGCAAATACGAGACTGTCCGGTGCAGCGTGCGAGGGCGGCAAATATCCCATCGCAACCGGCGCATTGAGGCTCACCCCGAAGCCGCCGGAGGTGACAGTGCCGATCGGCTGGGACGACGCCTCATCGGCAAACAACGATGCGCCTTCGCGCACCGGCGCGCGGCCTTTGGGCTTCAAGCCAACCCTGCGGCGTGTTGTGCCTTGCTCGAACTGGTTCAGGATCACATTCGCGCCCGGAAATCCGCCGGGCCGGGCGCCGCCCTTGCGGCGGCTCTTTTGAATCGACCATTCCAGCGCGCCCTCAACCGGCGTCGTCGTGGAATCGAGATCGTGGCCGTAAAGGCAAAGGCCTGTCTCCAGCCTCAGACTGTCGCGCGCGCCAAGTCCGATTGGCAATACATCCGGATTTGCCAGCAACTGATTGGCAAAACCTTCGGCGGCCTCTGCGGGCACGGAAATCTCAAAACCATCCTCGCCGGTATATCCGGAGCGCGAGACGAAACAGTCGATGCCGGCCAGCCGCCGCGGGCCGGTATCCATGAATTTCATCGCCGAAATCTCAGCGTCGAATCTCGTGAGCACTGATTCCGCTTTGGGTCCTTGCAGGGCGATCAGTGCACGGCCGGGGAGGGGCTCGACGGCGCAGACGTCCGAAAGGTGCTCCTTCAGCAGCGCTTCGTCCTCGGTCTTGCAGGCGGCGTTGACGACCAGAAACAGGTGATCGCCAAAATTCGCCACCATCAGGTCGTCGAGAATGCCGCCGGATTCATTGGTGAACTGGGCGTAACGCTGCCGTCCCGGCGCCAGCGCCAGAATGTCCTGCGGCACCAGCCATTCCAGCGCGCGGGCGGCGTCCTCGATCCGGCCTGATCTCGGTCGAAGCGCGATCTGGCCCATGTGCGAGACGTCGAACAGGCCGGCGCAGCTGCGGGTGTGGAGATGCTCCTTTAGAACCCCGGTTCCGTACTGCACCGGCATGTCGTAGCCGGCAAACGGCACCATTTTGCCGCCGCGGGCAACATGCAGCGCGTGCAACGGCGTTCGCTTGAGCGGAGGCGGGAAGGTGGAAACATCAGCAGCAAGCATCACAGAGCCCTCGCGGATTTATCGAGGGGTGATTCCCTCAAAAATCCGAAAAAGCCCCATCTGTCGCTGTGCCTGAGAGTATTATCCCGTCGGCGGGCACGCGCCGGTCAAACCCGGTAAGTGCCTCTTTCCAGATGCATCAACGTCACGAGGGTCCTTTTGCCTGAGAGTTTCCGGGGCGGTTGCTCCTTCGGCGCCGGCCTTTCGGCCGATCTCTCCCGACGTGACGATTGGTTAGATAAGCGAAAAACGCTGCCTCGCCAAGCCCGTCAGCGCAAGCAACGGCGGCAATCAACGTCAAATTAGAGGCACTAACTGCAACCCACTGATCCGTTTGCACTGTTTCTGGACACGGCTTTCCCCCTTGTCTAAAAGCGTTCTCGTTGAATTCCGGAACATATTCGCGATTGGACCCCATGAGCGGCGTTAACGAGATCAGGTCGACTTTCCTCAAGTTTTTTGCCGACAACGGCCACGAAATCGTGTCCTCGTCGCCGCTGGTGCCGCGCAACGACCCGACCCTGATGTTCACCAATGCCGGCATGGTGCAATTCAAGAACGTCTTCACCGGCGTCGAGAAGCGGGCGTATCAGCGCGCCACCACCTCGCAGAAATGCGTGCGCGCCGGCGGCAAGCACAACGACCTCGACAATGTCGGCTACACCGCGCGCCATCTCACCTTCTTCGAGATGCTCGGCAACTTCTCGTTCGGCGATTACTTCAAGGAACGCGCGATCGAGCTCGCCTGGAACCTGATCACCAAAGAGTTCGGCCTGAAAAAGGACAAGCTGCTCGTCACCGTCTATCACAACGACGACGAAGCGTTCGGGCTCTGGAAGAAGATTGCGGGTTTCTCTGAAGACCGCATCATCCGGATCGCGACCTCGGACAATTTCTGGCAGATGGGCGACACCGGCCCTTGCGGGCCGTGTTCGGAGATTTTCATCGACCGCGGCGAGCACATCTGGGGCGGGCCGCCCGGCAGCCCGGAAGAGGACGGCGATCGTTTTCTGGAATTCTGGAATCTCGTCTTCATGCAGTTCGAGCAACTCGAGGGTGGGGTGCGCAACCCGTTGCCACGCCCCTCGATCGACACCGGCATGGGGCTCGAGCGCATGGCTTGCATCCTGCAAGGCGTCGACAGCGTGTTCGAGACCGACACGTTCCGCCAACTGATCGAGGCCACGGCCACGGTGCTCGGGCAGGGTCCGAAACAAGCGACCATCGCCTCGTTCCGCGTCATCGCCGATCACTTGCGCACCTCGTCGTTCCTGATTGCCGACGGCGTGCTGCCCTCGAACGAAGGCCGCGGCTATGTGCTGCGCCGGATCATGCGCCGCGCGATGCGGCACGCGCAGCTATTGGGCGCGCGCGATCCGTTGATGCATCGGCTGGTCTGGGCGCTGGTGCGCGAAATGGGTCAGGCCTATCCGGATCTGGTGCGCGCCGAGAAGCTGATCGAGGAAACCTTGCGGCTGGAAGAGACGCGCTTTCGCAAGACGCTGGAACGTGGATTGGCCATTCTCGACGAGAAGAGCGCGGGCCTCAAGAAGGGCGACATGTTCGACGGCGATACGGCCTTCACGCTCTACGACACCTATGGTTTCCCGCTTGATCTGACGCAAGACGCCTTGAAGTCGCGCGGCATCAGCGTCGATCAGGCCTCGTTCACCGACGCCATGGACCGTCAGCGCAAAACAGCGCGCGCGGCCTGGGCGGGAAGTGGCGATACCGCCAGCGAAGCGATCTGGTTTCCGCTGCGCGAAAAACTCGGCGCCACTGAATTCCTCGGCTATGAGACCGAGACCGCCGAAGGCGTTGTCGGCGCGCTGGTGAAGGACGGCGCCGAGGTCACGCAGCTCAAGACGGGTGAAAGCGGCGCGATCGTGTTGAACCAGACGCCGTTTTACGCGGAGTCCGGCGGCCAGGTCGGCGACACCGGTGTTTTGACCGGCGACGGCGTCAAGTTCCGCGTCACCGATACCCAGAAGAAAGCCGGCGATCTCTTCGTGCATCTCGGCACTGTCGAGCAGGGCACGCTGAAAGCGGGCGCGGCGTTGCAGCTCGATGTCGATCATTCCAGGCGCGCCTCGATCCGCGCCCATCACTCCGCGACGCATCTGTTGCACGAGGCGTTGCGTCAGGTGCTTGGCGATCATATCGCCCAGCGCGGTTCGATGGTCGCGCCGGACCGGTTGCGCTTCGACTTCGTTCACCCGAAGCCGATCACGGCGGAGGAGCTGTCTCGGGTGGAGGACATCGCCAACAGTGTGGTGCTGGAGAACGACGAAGTCACCACGCGCCTGATGGCGGTGGACGACGCGCGCGAGGCAGGTGCCCGTGCGCTGTTTGGCGAAAAATACGGCGACGAGGTCCGCGTGGTCTCGATGGGCAAGACCGAACGCGAGCACGGCGCGAACGCGCTCGGCTGGTCGGTCGAATTGTGCGGCGGCACCCACGTCAAGCGCACCGGCGATATCGGCCTGATCTCGGTGACCGGCGAAAGTGCTGTCGCCTCAGGCGTGCGCCGCATCGAGGCGCTGACCGGGAATTACGCGCGCAAGCATGCCAACGACATCATGCAGTTGGCGAAGAACGCGGCTTTGGAGTTGCGGGCGCCTTTGGAAAATATGCCGGCGCGGATCGCAGCGCTAATGGACGAACGCAAGAAGCTCGAGCGCGAAGTGTCGGATGCGCGCAAGAAGCTCGCGATGGGCGGCGGTGCATCCGCTTCTAATGGCGCGAGCGCGGCGGGCGTGCGCGAGGTCGGCGACGTCAAGCTGATGGCGCGCGCCGTTGAGGGGATCGAGATGAAGGACCTCAAGAGCCTTGCGGATGACGGCAAGAAACAACTCGGCTCCGGCGTGGTCGCGATCGTCGGCGTCACCGGGGATGGCAAGGCCGGCGTCGTCGTCGGCGTCACCGCGGATCTGACCTCGCGCTACAATGCCGTTGATCTGGTACGCGTGGCGTCCGAAGCGCTCGGTGGCAAGGGCGGCGGCGGACGGCCCGACATGGCGCAGGCCGGCGGCCCCGACGGCGCCAAGGCGGACGCGGCGCTGGCGGCGATCGAAAAGGCGATGGCGGGGGCGTAGGCTCGGCTCGCGTTCCCCGGATGCTGCGCAGCGCGACAGCGGTGCGCTGCTGATCCGGGGTCCAGTGTCCCGGTCCGTGGGTCCCGGCTCTGCGGAGCAGCGTTGCACGCTGCACCGCGTCCGGGACAAGTGGGCTCAGCCCTTCTTCAGAAACACGTATTCCGCCGAGTAGGGCGCGGATTTGAAAGCAGCCGCCTTGTCGCAAGCGCCGTCGAGCTTGCCGCCCTTGGTGTTGATCCGCTGCACGGTGGTGACGCCGGTCAGCACGCCGTTGCCGCGCGAAGCCGTCACTTGCAGCTTGAGCCAGGCAATATCGTCCGGCGTCGCGCCGGGTGCGTTGCCGGCGGCCTTGCCGACCACGGCGCTGCCGTCGATATGCTCCCAGTTCGGTCCGGCATAGTGCCGGCCGATCGTCTTGCCGTCGACAAAGAGCGTGGCGATCGGTTCACGGAACGCCCAGGCGAGCTTGCCGTCGGCTCCCGCCTTGCATTCATAGACCTGCGCGCCTTCGGCGTGAACGGTCAGCACCGCTGTTTCTCCCGCCGCCGCGATGGCGTCGGGAAGCGCATCGGCTGCAAAAGCAGAGCCGGCGAGAAGCGGCAAGAGAAAAGCAAATATCATGAGCCGCATGTCCGTATCCTTGATTGTTTTAGGTCATTCCGGGGCGCCTGGAAGGCGAACCCGGAATCTCGAGGTTCCGGGTTCGATGCTTTCGCATCGCCCCGGCATGACGGGCCTTATGCCATCGCCTTGGAGAGGTTTTCCGCGACCTTGTCGAGGAAGCCGGTGGTCGAGAGCCAGCGCTGATCGGCGCCGACCAGGAGCGCGAGGTCCTTGGTCATGAAGCCGGCCTCGACGGTATCGACGCAAACCTTCTCGAGCGTGGACGAGAACTTCGCCAGTGCCTCGTTGTTGTCGAGCTTGGCGCGATGCGACAGGCCGCGCGTCCAGGCAAAGATCGAGGCGATCGAGTTGGTCGAGGTTTCCTTGCCCTTCTGATGTTCGCGGTAGTGCCGCGTCACGGTGCCGTGGGCGGCTTCGGCTTCCACCGTCTTGCCGTCCGGGGTGAGCAGCACCGACGTCATCAGGCCGAGCGAGCCGTAGCCTTGCGCCACGGTGTCGGATTGTACGTCGCCGTCATAGTTCTTGCAGGCCCAGACATAGCCGCCCGACCACTTCAGCGCCGAGGCCACCATGTCGTCGATCAGGCGGTGTTCGTAGGTGAGGTGCTTGGCGTCGAAGTCCTTCTTGAATTCGCGGTCAAACACGTCCTGGAAGATGTCCTTGAAGCGGCCGTCATAGACCTTGAGAATCGTGTTCTTGGTCGAGAGATAGACCGGATAGTTGCGCATCAGGCCGTAGTTGAACGAAGCGCGCGCAAAATCGATGATGGAGTCGTCGAGATTGTACATTTCCATGGCGACGCCGGCGCCCGGCGCCTTGAAGACTTCCCTCTCGATCACGGTGCCGTCCTCGCCGACGAATTTCATCGACAGCGTGCCCTTGCCGGGAAATTTGATGTCAGTGGCGCGATACTGGTCGCCATAGGCATGGCGGCCGATGATGATCGGCTTGGTCCAGCCGGGCACGAGCCGCGGCACGTTCTTGCAGATGATCGGTTCGCGGAAGATACAGCCGCCCAGGATGTTGCGAATGGTGCCGTTCGGGGACTTCCACATCTGCTTCAGGCCGAATTCCTTCACCCGCGCCTCGTCCGGGGTGATGGTCGCGCATTTGACGCCGACGCCGACCTTCTTGATCGCCTCCGCCGCGTCGATCGTGACTTGGTCGTTGGTCTGGTCGCGGTATTCCATCCCGAGGTCGAAATACATCAGGTCGATATCGAGGAACGGGTGGATCAGCGTGTCCTTGATGTACTGCCAGATGATCCGGGTCATCTCGTCGCCATCGAGTTCGACGACGGGGTTGGTCACCTTGATTTTTGCCATGGGGGGTCGGGCCTTTTTGGAAATAGCGCCTTTGAGGAGCAGCGCGGAAACAGGAATTATCCCCGCGCTAT
Source organism: Bradyrhizobium sp. (assembly GCA_049509335.1). GTDB lineage: Bacteria > Pseudomonadota > Alphaproteobacteria > Rhizobiales > Xanthobacteraceae > Bradyrhizobium. The sequence goes on from JBEKZZ010000047.1 coordinate 10,307, forward strand.
AGCACCGCGCGAGCGCGCGCGAAAGCGGAGCCGCTATGCAGTTTCAGCCGATCTTTTTGGCTTCGGAAGTGCGCTCCCTCACCCGCTTGCGGGGGAGGGTTGGGGAGGGGGCATTTCCCCCACCCGCCGCACTCTGCGAGCGCGGCGACCTCCCCCGCAAGCGGGAGAGGTGATACCTCAAACGCGGATAGCGATCAGAAATCGCGCATCAAAAGACCGCCTGCGTCGCCGTCCCGGCTACCACATACCAGGTAACGAACAGGCCGCAGATCAGGGCGCCGGGGAAGCTCGTGCCGGTCCGCCGCCAGGTGAAGGTCGCGATGACGGCGCATATCGCCAAGAGCGGCACGAACTGGATCGCCACGATCGTGGAGAGCGGCACGAAGCCGGGGTCGGGGATCGGATTGAACAGTTTCCCCGACAGCCACATCGTCAGGTATTGCGCGCCGACCAGCACAATGAAGCCGAGCGTCAAGGCCAGAATATTGGTCAGATAAAGCGCGCCGCGCGAGGCGCCTGCGCTCGAGAAATTGCGGTGCAGGACATGCAGTGCGATCACGAAAAACGCCGTGAATGGCACAAGATAGATCAGGAAGATCAGGAATTGCTTCGCGCTCATCAGCTTCAATGCGACGATCCAGAACCGGAAGTCGACCTTGAAGGCGAGGTCGGAAAGCCACAGCGCGGCATAGCCCACCGCCACCGTCACCAGCGCGATCAGGACCGACGGTCCGACGATCCCGGACCGGCTCGCCCGTTTCGGGGCAAAGGGCATCAAAGCAAGCGCGATCAGCCCGTTGATCACCGCCCAGACCACAATCTGGTTGGTGATGCCCTGGGGCAGGAAGCTCGACGCCGGGACAAAGGTGCCGGCGAGCGCAAAGGCGGGATAATAAGTCAGCGCCGGAATGAAGGCCGACAGCAACAAGGCAGCGACCCAGCGGCCGCCTTGGGTGGTTCTTTGGGTAGCCGTTTGGGCCGGCGTGGAGCCATCGGCGATCGTGGGTTGCCTCAGATGCGAGAAAATTGACGCCTCAAGCAACCCGTCGAACACCCCAAGCATGAGGACGACAAAGCCGATCAGCGCAACCAGCGTCCCGAGTTCTTTCCGGAACCAGATCTGGTCACCGGCGGGGCGCGGCGTTCCGCCCTTCAAGGTCTTGGCAAACCAGTCGAGGCTATAGCCGATGGCCTCGTCCGAAATATGCTCGACCGGATGGGTGATGGCGGGCGTATAAAGTATCCGCGCGGTCCCTTGCGCGGGATCGCCATATTCCTTGCCGGGCTCGACCGCGCCTTGCGTGCCGAACAACGCCTGGAGTTTCGGGCTTTGGGTGACGTCGGCGGCCTTCTCGACACCCCACATCAGAACCGGGAATTCCTCATACTTGGCGAACACAAGCGCGACATTGCGCGGCCAGGACGTGGTGCCTTCGGCGGCAAAGGGGTTGCCGGTGGAAGAGCCCTCCAGCACCATGGATTTATAGTCGCTGGGCATGGCGGCCGCGGCTGCCAGCACGGTCCAGCCACCCATCGAATGGCCCTCAAGCCCGATATTGTTCTTGTCGACGAACTCGAGGCTGCGCAGATAAGCGAGACCGTCCGGACCACCGAAGCCGTTGGCAAAGGCGGGCCCGTCGCTATAGCCGTGCCCGGTCTGGTCGAGCGCCAGCACGACATAGCCGCGGCGGGCGAATTCGATCGCAAAGCCGTCCTGGGTTTCGCGCGAATTGATATAGCCGTGGACGGCAAGAATGCCGGGGGCGGGCAGCTGAGGCGTTGCATTCGGCGGAACGTAGAGCAGGGCGCTCATGGTGTTGCCCTTGGCGCCGGGAAATCGCACGTCGCGGATTTGAATACCGCCTGACGTCTGCGTCAGCCACGCCAGCACGCCGCCGGCCACAATCAGAATCAGCCCGACAATCGCCAGAGTCCATCTGCGATGCATGACACCCCTCCCTATGCTCCCGATCGTTTGATGTCGGGTGCGTTTTGATTTCGAGAGAGAGCCTATCCGAAAGTAAAAGGCGCGCAAGGGACGGCTGATGGCCACGCGCGATCAAAGGTGGCTGCCGCCCTCAGAAGAAGTCGTAACTGAGGTCCAGGCCATAGGAGATCGCGAGCAGGGAGATGAACAGGCCCCCACCACCAAGGATGAGCAGTGGTGTCAGCTCCTCCAGATCAACTGAGGATATGCGGCGGGTAACGGCGACAACGAACGCAGTCATTTTCGACCTCCATTATTGAGAAAGCGCGCGACACGCGCTCCGGCTCGCCGGATTTGTGGCGATCACGGAAAAGGTTGCGCGTCGACCTCCAAGGTTTTCGCGTCGTCCCGTGCGGTCGTGAGCATGTTTATCGCGGCCTGGATCAACATCGCGCCCACAACGACATGCATCAGGATGTAAGCCGCCGCGATAACCGTAACCTTGCTCGGCCAAGAAGCGCGGAAAGACGTTTTGGTGCGGCGTTGAAGGAGCGCCATAGTGCTGATCTCCATTGTTCACACACCGCGTCATCAATGTTCTGCGATGCCGCTGCTAAAAACAGCAATCGAATAAGGGCAGTGCGCGACCGTTGGGCGTTGGTCCAAACGCCGCTGAAATAATGTGGATCGGATTCGGTTGGATGCTTCGCGTGGCGCATGACGGTCCGGCCCTTTAAAAAATTGCGATGCCGCGCTTCGACGACGTCAGCGGCTACCCTGACGCCGACAAATCCGCCTCGCATCATTCATTTGGATTAGGCGCGGAAATTTTCGTGCCGCCGATCGCGTCGGAGCCGGGCAATTCACTCATGATGGCAAACAGGGCGTCATCTCTGACAGGCCGGATCCAGCCTGTGGGCTCCGTCCCCTGGATTTGGGCCTCAACGGCTCTTTTGACCGTTCGCTGATGCGCGCAAAGCGATGCCGCGCTTACGAAGATATGATGGTGCGCTTGAGCCCGCTCAGTCAGAATGATTATAATAGGCAGACAATCGACGGCCGGCTATGGAACAAGCGGCGCGGATAATGGTTGCCAAGCATCGAAGTCAGGAAAAACAGGCCATGCGTGCTTTGATCCTAGCGGTGGCAGTGATGGCAGTTTTAACCAACGCCAATTCTGCTCAAGCAGGTCTGAGCACCACCCCCCGTGAGGCGGTGGCATCTGCCGATCCGACGTCACCTTCCGAAACCACTCGTCCGGAGCGCGTTCGAACTGAACGGCGCAGTCATCACCCCCGCGGCATCGGTGGTCCAATTGGCGCAATCGGTGGCGCGATCGGCGGATTGTTCCACAGGTAACTCCTCGGCCGCGCGTGCACCGGCGCTCCCTAAAATTTCGCTTGCGCCGTCGGGCAAATCAATTCCACTAATCCGGCCGCCCCGCGCCCGATCAGGAGGGACGTTTCGCGATCGTCACGGACGTTAGGCGCGGGATGCGATGGATGCGATACGCGTGACTGACGAGCGCGCGTTTTGCAGACGACGAAGTCGTGTGGTCCTGACGCCTCGACGCTGGCGTTAACCGGCCGATGATGCCTAGCGCATCACGGCGGGGATGGTGGCAACAAAGCCCGATCACCAGGGAGATCACGAAGTAAGCCGTAAACCATCGCGCAGGGAATGCCGGAATGTTCGGCGTGCCTGTGGTGACTAACTCGTGTGCTTTCTACTTTTGCACGCGAGGCTGCGGGTGCGAAAAACACCCGGCATTCCCTGCGCCCTCTCATTTCGGAAGGGCTTTCTTTGAAACGACTCGGGCACGCCGGTGCCGCGAGATGGCGGCGCGTTGTCATCAGGCCGGTTGCCATGTTCAAGGCGAACGTTCAAAAGGCCATACGCATGATATGGTTGTGTTAAGGACGGAAGCGGATGTCAGGTACGGACAAGACGAAAGCGGGCTTTGAGATTCCGGCCCCCGTCGTCATTCTGGTCGAGCCGCAGCTTGGCGAGAACATCGGCATGGCCGCGCGTGCGATGGGCAATTTCGCGCTCTCGCGGCTTCGGATCGTCAATCCGCGCGACGGCTGGCCGAATGTCGCCGCGCAACGGGCGGCCGCCGGCGCCGACGATATCCTGAACGGAGCCGAGCTTTTCGACACGGTCGAGCAGGCGGCTGCCGATTGCACGCTGCTGTTTGCGACGACGGCCCGCGCCCACGATCAGGCCAAGCCGGTGGTCGGCCCCGACGCTGCCGCCGCCGAGATGGTTAGCCAGATCAAGAGCGGCGGTACGACCGGCATCCTGTTCGGCCGCGAGCGCTCTGGGCTCCTGAACGAGGAAGTGGGGCTTGCCAACCGCATCATCACCTTTCCCGTGAATCCCGGCTTTGCTTCGCTCAACCTGGCGCAGGCGGTGCTGCTGGTCGGCTATGAATGGTTCAAACTGTCGACCGAAGGTAGCTTGCCGTTTGCGATGCCCGAACGCTCCGAACCGGCATCGCAATATCAAATCCAGGCCTTCTTCGACAATCTGGTCCGCGAACTCGACAAGGTCGAATTCTTGCGGCCTGCCGAGAAGCGCGACACCATGCTGGTCAACCTGCGCAACATCTTCACCCGGATGGAGCCGACCAAGCAGGACATGCATACGCTGCACGGGGTGGTGATGGCGATCGCGGAGGGACGGAAAGGCCCGGCCAAGGGTGGGGTGCTCGACGGCGAACAGGCCACACGGCTGCGCGCGTTGCTCGCCGAGCACGGGCAGGGCGCTACGCCTGCGGAAGGCACGGTGCGCGGGCTGGCGCGCCTGCTACGGCGCAACCCGACCGATGCCGAGCGCATGCTGTGGCAGTCGCTGACACGGGATCGCCGCTTTGCCGGGCTGTTCAAGCGCCAGACGCCGGTCGGCCGCCAGATTCCGGATTTTGTCTCCTTCGTGCACCGGATCGCGATTGAGCTGACCAACGCGAGCGAGTCCGAGGCCATCGTCAAGGATCGCGCCGAACGGCGGATTTGGCTCGAGGCGCGGGATTACCGGGTGCTGGATATCGCCGTCACCGACGTCGAGCGCGATCTGGAAGCCGAACTGGATCGGCTTCAGCAGCTTTTGCCAGCGGGGGTCTGACCTCATGGCCGGTCCAGACCCTCATGCTGAGGAGCCGCGCACGCCTTGCGCGGCGTCTCGAAGCATGGAGGCCCCGAATTTCTGTCAGTTGCCAGGATTAAGCGGGCCGGATTAGGGTTTCACTATCCAAGGAAGCGACAACAAAACCCGGGAGATCAGAATATGCGTCGCATTACTTTGGCCTTGCTCGCCACCGTTCCGTTTTTCGCCTCTGCGCCCGCTTTTGCTCAGGCTCCCCAGACCGAGAAAAACATCTCGATGGGCCTTGCGCTCGCCATCATCCAGGGGGCGCTCGAGCAGTGCACCAAGGACGGCTACAAGGTTTCCGTCACCATCGTCGACAGGGGCGGCAATGTCGCGGCGCAAATCCGTGGCGACGGCACCAGCCCCCACACCATGGAATTCAGCCGGTTGAAGGCCTACACGGCGCGGATCCGGAACCAGCCTTCGTTGCAGGTCATGAAGCTGCTGGAAGATCCGGCCAACGGCTATATCCGGCAGATTCCGGGTCTGGTCGGCGTCGGCGGCGGCGTCCCGATCCATGCCGGCAACGAGGTGATCGGCGGCGTCGGCGTCTCCGGGGCGCCGGGCGGCGAGAAGGACGAAGTCTGCGCCAATGCGGGGCTCGCCAAGGTCGCGGACGCGCTTAAATAAGCGCGCGGTTTTTCAACAGCATAGTTTGGGAATTGGAGACGACCGATGAAGAAGTCGCAGCTCGCGATAGCGCATGCCTTGTGCCCAACTGTCGTGGCCTTGGGATGCTTTGCGCTGCTCTCCTTTGCCACGGCGGCGCGGGCGCAAACGCCGGCTCCGGGCACCCTCGACGTGCCGGCCAAGACGCTTTCGGCGCCGAGCGACGTCAGCCCGCAGCTTCAAAAGATCATCGGCGCTCCCTTACGGACGAACTGGGACATCCGTCCCAAGACCGGGGAGGAGTGGAAGCCGGTGGCCGATGCCGGCGCGGCTGCGCTGATCAAGAACGTGCCGGGCATGATGGAACGGCTGAAGGTCAAGGTCGAGAAGACCACGATCGACGGCGTGCGCGCCTTCGTTATTACGCCGGAAACGATCGCGCCGGAGAACCGCAACCGCCAGCTCATCCACATGCATGGTGGCTGCTACGTTCTCAATCCGGGCGAGGCGTCCTTGCCGGAAGCGATCTTCATGGCCGGCTTCGGGCACATCAAGGTGATTTCGGTCGAATACCGCATGCCGCCGGAAGCCTATTTCCCGGCCGCACTCGATGACGGGATCACGGTCTACAAGGCCGCCCTCAAGACCACGCCGGCAAAGAACATGGCGTTCTTCGGCACCTCGGCCGGCGGCGCGCTGGTGCTCGAAATGGGGTTGAAGGTGAAAGAACAGGGCTTGCCGATGCCGGGCGCGATCGCGGCGGGCACGCCGATGTCGGACGTCACGAAAGTGGGCGACACCTTCACCACCAACGCGATGGTCGACAACGTGCTGGTCTCGCCTGACGGCTTCTGCGATGCGGGCGCCATTGTCTATGCCAACGGGCACGACATGAAGGACCCGATGCTGTCGCCGGTCTATGGCGACATGCACGGATTTCCGCCGACCATCCTCACCAGCGGCACACGCGATCTGCTGCTGAGCAACACCGTCCGTGTTCACCGCAAGCTTCGCCAGGCCGGCGTCGAGGCGTTCCTTCAGGTCTATGAGGGGATGGCGCACGCGCATTACATTCGCGACGATACCGCGCCGGAGTCAAAGGAAGTGTTCGAGGAAATCGCCGGCTTCTTCGATAACCACCTCGGCAAATAGGCGAAGACAGGGGGGTAGGCGCTGATGCCGCCCGCTCTGCTTTCAGACGGCGGCGAGCTGTTCGTCCGCGCTCACGGCGCGCTTCGGCTTTTTCGGCTTGGCGGGCACGAACAGGGACACGGCCACCAGACCCGCGGTGTCAGCGACGGCTGGATCGCGCGATACCATGGCGGCCACGACCGCGCCGTCCATCAGCAATCCGAGCTGATGCGCCAGCACGCCGGGCTCAGCGGCGCCCATCTCGCCAGCCAGCTTCTCGATATAGCTGAGCACGACCTTCTTGTGCCGCATCGCGATCGCCCGCAGCTGCTTCTGGTCTTTGTCGTGTTCGCCGACCGCGTTGATGAAGGGACAGCCGTAGAAACGTTCCTGACGGAACCAGTCCTTCAGCGCCGGGAAAATCCGCGAGAGTTTTGCTTGCGGGCTGCCGCCGCTGGCTTCAATGGCGCCGATGAACCATTCGCGCCACTGCTTGCCCTCGGTTTCGAGCACGACGTGAACCAGGTTGTTTTTCGAACCGAACAATTTGTAGAGCGTCGTCTTCGCAGTTCCCGCCTCGTTGATGATGGCGTCGATGCCGGTGGCGTTGATACCGTTCTTGCAGAACAGATACGTCGCGGCATTCAGCAAACGCCCGCGCGCAGATTCGTCGTCGCCGGCGTCGTGAGGAGCAGCTGCTGAACGTCGCTTCGAAGATGGCTTTCCCATGGCCCCAGTTAATCCGACTGGCTCGCTTGGTTCAAGTTGCATCTTGCTGCGCGCAAATTGATCGCTGTGTAAGAGCAAATGCATCGCGATTGAGCAGGCGGCCGCTGATCGATTTGAAGGCAGGTTCGGCTAAGCGGCTTTATCGCTTTGCGTTTTCTCCCAGGGCCTTTCTGGCACGCTTCGTGCACGAAACAGACCGTTCGGTATCCTTGGCTCCTAGGGAGAAAACTCAATGACCTCGGCCGCTCAAAAAACAGTGCTTACAGGTTGCCTTGCCCCGATTGACAAGAACGGGCTGGAGCAACTCATCGCCAACGGCAAGGCCAACCCGAAGGTCATCAAGACCTTGAAATGCAAGACGGTGGCCGAAGGCAAGTTCCGCCATGCCAACTACATCCGCAACCTCGCACCTTACATCGTCGATGAGCCGCCGGGCCTGCTCGGCGATGACACCGCGCCCAATCCGTCGGAGGCGTCGCTCGCAGCACTCGGTTCCTGCCTCGCGGTCGGGCTTCACGCTAATGCCGTCCATCGCGGCTGGACCGTCAACAAGCTCGAACTGGAACTTGAGGGCGATCTCAACATCACGGCCGTCTGGGGCACCGGCGATGTCAGCGAGAAGCCGGTCGGCTTCACGGACGTTCGCGTCAAGGTCGACATGGAATGCGAAGGCGTGCCGAAGAGCGAGATCGATGCACTCGTCGATCACGTCAAGAAGTGGTCACCCGTCGCCAACACCTTCACCCGCCCGGTCAATCTCGAGGTCAGCGCTTCCTAGGAGATTTGGCGAAGTCAGGCCAAGGCGGAGGGGTCTCTCATGGGTTCAGTGGCTTTAAACCGGCACGTCGTTGACCACGATCTGTCCTCGGCATCGATCGCCGAGCAGGTCGCGACCATCGCGCGCAAAAACCTTGCGCCCATGGCGGACGCCATCGACGCCGGAACGGTCTACCCGGACGAACTGCTTCACCGCCTCGGCGATGTCGGGGCCTGGAGCAGCCACCTTCCAAAGAATGGCGCAGCCGATCTGCGCTGCGCCATTCAATCCATCTCCGCCCTTGGCGAAGTGTGCGGCGCGACCGCCTTCATGGCGTGGTGCCAGAATACGCTGGTCTGGTACGCGGCGAATTCGACCAATCCCAAATTGATCGCGAAATTCGCAGACAAGTTTGCGACCGGGCAGATTCTCGGCGGCACCGGCCTTTCCAATCCAATGAAGAGCTTCTTCGGGATTGAGAAGCTCAAATTGAAGGGACGCAAGGTCGAGGGCGGCTACATCGTCAAGGGCGCGCTGCCCTGGGTTTCGAACCTGGGGCCTCATCATTTCTTCGGCACGATTTTTGAGCGCGAGGACGAGCCCGGCGGCGCCGTGATGTTCCTCGCCGATTGCTCGGACCCGGCGATCACCTTGCAACCGTGCAAGCCGTTCCTCGCCATGGACGGCACCGGTACCTACGGCGTGCAATTCCGCGACGTCTTTGTGCCCGACAATCTCATTCTGGCCGATCCGGCAGGACCGTTCGTGAAGAGAATTCGCGCGGGCTTCATCCTGCTTCAGATGGGCATGGCCACGGGTCTCATTCGCGACTGCATCGCCATCATGAACGAGGTCGATCCGCCGCTCGGCCACGTCAACCGTTACCTGCCGCAGCAGCCGATCAATTTCCAGGAATTGCTCGCCGAGCTTGAAAAGGAAACGATGGCGCTCGCGGCAGATCCCTACAACGACGGAGAAACTTACTGGCGCAAGGTCATAGCCCTTCGGCTGCGTGCCGGAGAGGCGAGCGTCGCGGCGGCGCATGCGGCCATGCTCCACTGCGGCGCGCGCGGTTATCTCAAGAGCCACCGCGCCCAGCGCCGGCTTCGCGAATCCTATTTCGTCGCCATCGTTACGCCCGCCACCAAGCAATTGCGGAAGATGCTGGCGGACATGTGAGGTTTTTCGACCCCCAACCAAACTTGCACTTGTAAAAAAGGAGAGGCTGCCATGACGGACGTTCTGATTTCTGCCAGCGAACTCGCCGAACTCACGGGGAAAGAGCCGTGTGTCATCATCGACACCCGCAACCCCGATGCCTATGCCGCGGGGCACCTCCCGAATGCGGTGAACGTGCATGAAATCTTCACCTATCTTGCTACCTCGACGCCCGAGGGCATCCACGAATTGAAGACGAAATTCGCCGACGCCTTCGGTAAAGCCGGACTTTCCGGCAAGGAAACCGCCGTCATTTACGAACAGTCGATGAATTCGGGCTTCGGCCAGTCCTGCCGCGGCTACTATCTTCTCACCATGCTCGGCTACCCCAAGATCAAGGTGCTGCATGGCGGCTACGACGCCTGGGTCGCCAAGGGACTGCCGACCACGACCGCGGTGCCAGCGCCCAAGCCGGCCTCATTCTCGATCGTGCCGGAAGCTGGCGACATCCTGATCGACGCCAAGACCATGCTGGCCGCTTTGGACAAGCCCGGCATCGCGCTGCTCGACGTGCGCGACATCGACGAGTGGATCGGCGAAAGCTCGTCTCCGTACGGGAAGGATTTCTGCCCGCGCAAGGGACGCATCCCCGGCGCTGTCTGGCTCGAATGGTATCGGATGATGAAGCCGACCGCCGAAGGGCCGCGCTTCAAGTCAAAGAACGAAATTTTGGCCGAATGCGCCACCGTTGGCATCACCCAGAGCACGCCAGTCTATCTCTACTGCTTCAAGGGTGCGCGGGCCTCGAACACCTTCCTCGCGCTGAAGAACGCCGGCGTAAAGGACGTGCGGATGTATTTCGGCTCCTGGAACGAATGGTCGCGCGATCCCTCGCTGCCGATCGAGGAAGGCCTGCCGGTCGAGCCCAAGCTGACCAGCAAAGCGGCATAGAACCTGCATGCTTTTTCATCGCCCGGCCGCATTCGTGGCCGGGCGATGAATCTTCGGAAGGTGGCGGGATGACCGCTGCTCTCCGGGTTAAGGAAAATGCAGGCATGTCCACTTTTGACGACCCCTTCGATTTTGACCGTCCGCTGTCGCCGACCGGCTGCGCCTGCGGCCAGCACGGCTCTGAAGCCGAGCACGTTCAAGCGGCGCTCGCGATGCGATGCGAGCCGGTTGCGGGCCAGGAGACAAGCCGAGAGACAAGCGACGAAAAACGTTACGAAGGCGTCGTTGCGTCAGCCGTGATGCGCGCAATGTTTCCGAAAGATGCCGCGCGCCGGGCGTTCCTGAAATCGGTCGGGGCCTCCACGGCGCTGGCTGCGATCTCGCAATTCTTTCCGCTTCAGACGGCGACCGAGGCGTTTGCTGACGCCGGCACGCCCGAAAAGAAGGATCTCAAGGTCGGTTTCATCCCGATCACCTGTGCAACGCCAATCATTATGGGCGCGCCGCTCGGCTTCTATGCCAAACATGGCCTCAACGTGGAAGTGGTGAAGACCGCCGGCTGGGCCGTGGTTCGCGACAAGACCATCAACAAGGAATACGACGCGGCGCACATGCTGGCGCCGATGCCGATTGCGATTTCGCTCGGGCTTGGCGCGCAGGCGATACCCTTCGCCGTGCCGGCGATCGAGAACATCAACGGCCAGGGCATTACGCTCGCGATCAAGCACAAGGACAAGCGCGATCCGAAAGACTGGAAGGGGATGAAATTCGCCATTCCTTTCGACTATTCCATGCACAATTATCTCTTGCGTTACTATCTCGCCGAACACGGCCTCGACCCGGATACCGATGTGCAGCTTCGTTCGGTGCCGCCGCCGGAGATGGTCGCCAATCTGCGCGCGGACAACATCGACGGCTTCCTCGCGCCGGATAATATCTGCCAGCGCGCGATCTATGACGGTGTCGGCTTTATGCATGTGCTGTCCAAGGAGATCTGGGACGGGCATCCCTGCTGCAGCTTCGCGGCGAGCCGCGAATTCATCACGACATCGCCGAATAGCTTCGCGGCGCTGACGCGGGCGATTCTCGACGCGACCGCCTATGCCTCGAAAGCGGAGAACCGCAAGCAGATCGCAGAAGCGATCGCGCCGGCGAACTACATCAACGCGCCCGTCACGGTGCTGGAACAGGTGTTGACCGGCACCTACGCCGACGGGTTAGGGGACATCAAGGCCGACCCGAAGCGCGTCGATTTCGACCCGTTTCCGTGGCAGTCCTTTGCGGTCTGGATGCTGACGCAGATGAAGCGCTGGGGCCAGATCAAGGGCGATGTGGATTACAAAGCGATCGCCGAGCAGGTTTATCTGGCAACCGATACACGCAAAACCATGATGGAGATGGGGTTCGCGCCGCCGGCCGCTTCCTACAAATCCTTTGCGGTGATGGGCAAGACCTTCGATCCCGCGAGCCCCGAGGACTATCTCAACAGCTTCAAGATCAGGAAGTCGTCGTGAGGAGATCGGCTTGCGTGTCCCGGACGCGATGCAGCGCGCAGCACACCGTGCGTAGCGGTGCTGCGCAGAACCGGGATCCAATAGGACACGATAGGTCCCGGTTCAGCAGCGCGTCACTTCGCCCAGCTTCATGCTGCGCAGCGCCCGGGACACGGCGCGCGCGGAGGATTGAATGACCTCCTCCCTCCGCCTTCGCGCCGCGATCATCTCGGTCTTGCTATTTTTGGCCTTTATCGGCGTCTGGCACCTCGCCACCCGCAGCACAAGCGCGGTTGGCCATATGAGCCCGGAATATGCCAAGCTGATGGGGCTGACGGCGACGCAAGGCAAGTCGGCAATGCCTGGACCGTTGGATGTCGCCGCCAAATTGTGGGAGCACCTGAAGCGGCCGTTCTACGACAACGGCCCGAACGACAAGGGGCTCGGTATCCAGCTCGGCTACTCCATTGCGCGGGTCGGCCTTGGCTATCTGCTCGCCGTACTCGTCGCTATTCCGCTCGGCTTTCTGATCGGCATGTCGCCGTTGATCAGCCGGGCGCTCGATCCGTTCATCCAGGTCTTGAAGCCGATCTCGCCGCTCGCCTGGATGCCGCTCGCGCTTTACACCATCAAGGATTCCGGCCTGTCCGCGATCTTCGTGATCTTCATCTGCTCGATATGGCCGATGCTGCTCAATACTGCCTTCGGTGTCGCCGCCGTGCGCAAGGAGTGGATCAACGTCGCGCGCACGCTTGAGGTCGGCACGCTACGGCGAGCATTCACCGTGATCCTGCCGGCCGCGGCGCCGACCATTCTGACGGGCATGCGGATTTCGATCGGGATCGCCTGGCTCGTGATCGTCGCCGCCGAAATGCTCGTTGGAGGCACCGGCATCGGCTACTTCGTCTGGAACGAATGGAACAACCTCTCGATCACCAATGTGATCATCGCCATTCTCCTGATCGGCCTCGTCGGCATGCTGCTCGATCAGATCCTCGCGCGCTTCACCCGCATGGTGACGTTCCCGGAATGAGCATGATGACTTCGCAACCAACTCTCGTGTCCCGGGCGCATTGCGGCGCGATAGCGACGCGGTGCCGAACCGGGACCCAGCGCGGAGGTATGGGTCCCGCATCTGCGGCGCATCACTTCGTGACGCACCGCGTGCGGGACAGGGATGGGGAGCGATGACCGACAAATTCATTTCGATCGAGGCCATCGCCAAACGATATCCTGCGCCTTCGGGCGGCGAGATCGCGGTATTCGAAAACCTGTGGCTATCGATCCAGCGCGGCGAATTCGCCTGCGTCATCGGTCATTCCGGCTGCGGCAAGACCACCGTGCTCAACATCCTGGCCGGCCTCGATACGCCCAGCGAGGGGACGGTGATCGTCGATAGTCAGGCGATCGAAGGCACGAGTCTTGATCGTGCCGTGATCTTCCAGAGCCACGCGCTGCTGCCATGGCGCACGGTGCTCGGCAACGTCGCCTATGCCGTGACCTCCAAATGGCGGAGCTGGGACCGCGCCAAGGTGAGGGCGCATGCGCAGAAATTCATCGACCTCGTGGGCCTCACCGGTGCCGAGCACAAGCGTCCGTCGGAACTGTCGGGCGGCATGAAGCAGCGCGTCGGGATTGCGCGCGCGCTTTCGATCACGCCAAAAATCATGCTGATGGACGAGCCGTTCTCGGCGCTCGATGCGCTGACGCGCGGCACCTTGCAGGACGAAGTCCGCCGCATTTGCCTGGAGACCGGACAGACCGCGTTCATGATCACCCACGATGTCGACGAAGCCATCTATCTCGCCGACAAGATATTCCTGATGACCAATGGCCCGGGCGCGGTGCTGGCCGAAATCGTCGAAAATCCGCTGCCGAAGGATCGTGGCCGCATCGATCTGCATCGCCATCCCTATTACTACGGGTTACGAAACCACATCGTCGATTTTCTGGTCAGCCGCAGCAAAAGCTTTGCAACCGAGGTGCCCGATCACGATCCTCGCCATGTGCCGGTGGTGCAGATCGCCAAAGCGGGTCTTGCGATCGCCGCGGTATCCGACGGGCCGCCGGACACACAGAAACCATGGACGGCGATTTCCGGCCACAGCCGGGCATGACGAAGGGAGTGACACATGAAGCGATCCGACCTCACTGAAAAGCTGCTCGACATCAAGCGCGAGAAGGGCTGGAGCTGGAAATACATCTGCGAAAAAATCGGAGGCTATTCGGAGGTGCTGATCGTCGGCGCTTGCCTCGGCCAGATGAAGCTGACCAAGCCGCAAGCCGCGAATGCGGCCGAGCTGTTCGGGCTTTCGAAATCAGAGACGGCGATGCTCAACGAGGTGCCGATGCGCGGTGCGCCGATGCCGCCGACCGACCCCTTGATCTATCGCTTCTACGAACTCGTGATGGTCAACGGCCCGGCCTGGAAGGCTTTGATCGAGGAAGAATATGGCGACGGCATCATGTCGGCGATCGACTTCGACATGGTGATGGAGCGCCTGCCCAATCCGAAGGGCGATCGGGTCAAGATCACGATGTCGGGCAAGTTCCTGCCTTACAAATATTACGGCGCGAGCGGCAACGTGCCGGAATATGGCTTCAAGGAGGGGTGACGCATCATCCCGGAATGTCGGATGGATGACGCGACCTCGCGGACGGTTTTGCTGGTTAATTCGTTGTGAAGCGGAACGCACGATTGCGCCGCCCTTGCTTCGCTAATTTGCAACCCGGGATTGATAGGACGTCTCAACCGTCCTTCTATCCCGGAGAACTTCCATGACGTCTTTCAAGTGCGCGATCGTTGCGAGCGTGACCCTGATTCTGGCTTCTCCTGCCATCGCGCAAATCGGGCCGCGGCAGGACAACATGACGCGCGTTCAGAATAACATCAGTTTTTTCATGACCGGGCCAACCGGTGAGGGCGAGGATGCGCAGAAGCTGCGCGAGAAAGCGCAACGCATGGTTTACGAAATGGCTGCGCATGAGTGCGATCTGCTGCGGGAGGTTCTCGCAAAAGACTGCCGGATTGAATCCGTCAACGTTAATCTCAACGCCACGAACGCACGGCAGTTCAACCAGCAGCAGCAAGAGGGCTTCAACGTCAATGGTACGATGAGTCTGCAAATTACTCTGAAATAGCGGCCGCCCGGCAAAAACCCTCATGATGAGGGGCGGCCGTTCGCCTATGTTCCCGCCTTCACCTGCGCGATGGCCTGCGCCATCAACTCGGTCATTTGCGCGCGAATGGCCGCTTCCGTGATGCCCTTCGCCGAAAGGTCGCTGGCGACCCTCGTGACGACCGCCCTGTCTCCGCCTTCGGCAAAGGCGCCCGCGACCGCTTCCTTGGCATAAACCATGGCCGCCTCGCCTGACATGCCCAGCTTCTCCGCCGCCCACAGGCCGAGCAGGCGGTTGCGCCTCGCCTCCGCCTTGAATTTCAGCTCCTCGTCGAGGGCAAATTTCCTCTCAAAGCCTTCCTCGCGTTTGTCGAACGTGGTCATGGCGAAAGTTCCTCCGGGAGGGCTGTTTTAGCGTCGTTGCGGCGGGACGGCCGCATGCCTAAATAATACTGTGAATTCAGCGGGTCGCGAGCATCAAACGAGGCGGTAAAACCTGCCTCTCGGCGGGGCGGATCGATTGTACTGGATAGGCCAATCGGATAGGGTCGATTCTAGGCTAGGTTCTCGTTCTGTTTCGTAGGTACCCTGGCCTTCACGGCAGCTCCGTCGTGGGTCGTCCCTCTTGGCATCCGGAGCACACCAACTTCATGGATTTCAACAACACACGGTACATCCCAATGAGCCGTCGACGCCGTATTTATGAAGGCAAGGCCAAGGTTCTTTATGAGGGTCCGGAGCCGGGAACCCTGATCCAGCACTTCAAGGACGATGCGACCGCGTTCAACAAGCAGAAGCACCAGGTAATCGAGGGCAAGGGTGTCCTCAATAACCGGATTTCGGAGTACCTGTTTCAGCACCTCAACGACATCGGCGTACCGACCCACTTCATCCGCCGTCTCAACATGCGCGAGCAACTCATTCGCGAGGTGGAGATCGTGCCGCTCGAGGTCGTGGTGCGGAACGTCGCAGCCGGATCGCTGTCGCAGCGCCTTGGCATCGAGGAAGGCACCCAACTGCCGCGTTCGATCATCGAGTTCTATTACAAGAACGACCAGCTCAACGATCCCATGGTGTCCGAAGAGCACATCACCGCGTTCGGCTGGGCGACACCGCAGGAGATCGACGACATCATGGCGCTGGCCATCCGCGTCAATGATTTCCTCACCGGGCTCTTTCTCGGTATCGGCATTCGTCTGGTCGATTTCAAGATGGAATGCGGACGTCTGTTCGAGAACGAAATGATGCGGATCATCGTCGCCGATGAGATCTCGCCGGATTCCTGCCGGCTGTGGGATATCAAGTCGAACGAGAAGCTCGACAAGGATCGCTTTCGCAGGGATCTCGGCGGCCTGCTGGAGGCCTATACCGAAGTCGCCAAGCGCCTCGGCATCCTGATGGAAAACGAGCGGCCGGCGGGCTCAGGCCCGGTGCTGGTCAAGGGGTGAGGGCGATTTCGTGAAAGCGCGCGTCACCGTTACGCTAAAGTCCGGTATTCTCGATCCGCAAGGCAAGGCCATCGAAGGCGCGCTAAAATCGCTTGGCGTCGATGGCGTCGCCAGCGTCCGGCAGGGCAAGGTGTTCGACATCGAACTCGCCGGTGCCGACAAGGCCAAGGCCGAAGCGGCGTTGAAAGACGCCGCCGACAAGCTGCTCGCCAATACCGTGATCGAGAATTATGCTATCGAGATGAAGGGTTGAGGACTCGATAAATGGCGGAAGTCAGCAACGAGTTGATTTTCGAGATACTGAAGCAGGTACAACAGCGGCTTGATCGCGTGGATCACAAGATCGACGAGGTAAAGTCTGAGCTGAACGCGCTGCGTGGTCACCAAGTCTCGATGTTGCAAGATATCCAGAATGTCTATGGCATACTTGGCCGATCGGACGCTCGGCTCGAGCATATCGAACGACGTCTCGAACTGCACGACGCACCGACCATATGAAATCCGCCGTTCGTTTCCGAACCGCAGTAATTTTGGCGAGCTTAGTCGCCGGGATTTCTTTGGCCAACGCCGCCGCACCGGTCATGATAAACGGCTGGCGATACATCGATGGGCCGCACGATTTGCACGTTTACGTGTGCGATCGCTCCGATTGTGTAAAGGGATCGCGGGTGATCTGCCACTTTGACCCACCCAACTCTGCACCCTTTCCGGGGGTATCGAAAAAATATGAAGCGATAGTATCGGAAATGCTGGGTGAGCCGGGTAAGACATTTTCTCCATCTGCACTTGATCTTGCTACGGGACGAACACGTAGTATCGCTACGTTATCGGATGGCTCAAAGGCGTACTATGTTTCGGGTGACGTCGTTGGTCCTAACTGGCAGGCGTGGCTGAGCAGCTCATCAAGTGATGAAAAGACAAGTGAAGAAAATCTAGGCACGTTTGAATACGCCCTCAAAGGTGCGAAGAACTAGGTCCGACGAATGAAATCCGCCGTTCTCGTTTTTCCCGGAATCAATCGCGAGCGCGATATGGCGCGCGCGCTGAAACTCGCTTCGGGCAACGAGACCGCGATGGTCTGGCATGCCGAGACCTCGCTGCCTGATGGTACCGATCTCGTGGTGGTGCCGGGCGGCTTTTCCTATGGCGATTACCTGCGCTGCGGCGCGATCGCAGCACGCGCGCCCGTGATGGACGCGGTGCGGGACTTTGCCGCCAAAGGCGGCCTCGTGCTTGGCGTCTGCAACGGCTTTCAGATTCTCTGTGAGGCCGGCCTATTGCCCGGCGTCCTCATGCGCAATGCGCGACTGAAATTCATCTGCAAGGACGTGCATCTGCGGGTCGAGCGTTCGGATACGCCGTTCACCCGCGGCTATAACGCCGGCCAGGTTATTCGCGTGCCGGTCGCCCATGGCGAGGGCAACTACGAAGCCGATGAAGAGACGTTGAAACGCCTCGAAGGCGAGGGGCGGGTGCTCTACCGTTATTGCTCGGCGGATGGCGACGTCGGCGAGTTTGCTAATATAAACGGGGCGGCGCATTCCATTGCGGGCGTTGTGAACGAGCGCGGCAATGTGCTCGGCATGATGCCGCATCCGGAAAACCACGTTGAAGACATCATGGGCTGCACCGACGGGCGTGGCCTGTTCGCAGGCCTGGTCGCGCATCTTGATCGGGCAGCCTGATCGTCCGATGCAGACCAACCAGCCGCAAATCACCCCCGAACTCGTCGCATCTCACGGCCTCAAGCCGGACGAGTATGAGCGTATCCTGAAGCTGATCGGCCGTGTGCCGACGTTCACAGAGCTCGGGATTTTCTCGGCGATGTGGAACGAGCACTGCTCGTACAAATCCTCGCGCATCCATCTGCGCGGCCTGCCGACCAAGGCGCCCTGGGTGATCCAGGGCCCGGGCGAGAACGCCGGCGTCATCGACATCGGCGACGGCCAGGCAGTCGTGTTCAAGATGGAGAGCCACAACCATCCGAGCTACATCGAGCCCTATCAGGGCGCGACCACCGGCGTCGGCGGCATCTTGCGTGACGTCTTCACCATGGGCGCGCGCCCCATCGCCTGCCTCAACGCGCTGTCTTTTGGCGCGCCGGAACATCCGAAGACGCGGCATCTGGTTTCCGGAGTCGTTGCCGGTGTCGGCGGCTACGGCAATTCGTTCGGCGTGCCAACCGTCGGCGGGCAGGTGCGTTTCCACACCCGCTACGATGGCAATATCCTGGTCAACGCGATGGCGGTGGGCCTCGCCGATACCGACAAGATTTTCTACGCGGCGGCTTCCGGCGTGAACATGCCAATCGTCTATCTCGGCTCCAAGACCGGGCGTGACGGCATCCATGGCGCCTCGATGGCCTCGGCCGAATTCGATGATGACTCGGCCGAAAAGCGCCCCACCGTGCAGGTCGGCGATCCCTTCGCCGAAAAGCTTCTGCTGGAAGCCTGCCTCGAGATCATGGCGGCCGATTGCGTGATCGCGATCCAGGATATGGGCGCGGCGGGGTTGACCTGCTCTGCTGTTGAAATGGGCGCCAAGGGCGATCTAGGCGTCGATCTCAATCTCGATGCGGTGCCGACGCGCGAAACCGGCATGAGCGCCTATGAGATGATGCTCTCGGAAAGCCAGGAGCGCATGCTCATGGTGCTTAAGCCCGAGAAAGAAAAAGAGGCCGAAGCGATCTTCCGCAAATGGGGCCTTGATTTCGCGGTGGTCGGTTACACCACGCCGAGCAAGCGATTTGTCGTCAAGCACGGCGGCGACGTGATGGCCGACCTGCCGATCAAGGAGTTGGGCGACGAAGCCCCGCTCTACGACCGGCCGCATGTGGCGCAGCCAACAAAGCCGGTGATTGCCGCGCGCGAGGTGACAGCGCCGATGGGCATCGCTCAGGCGCTGCAAAAGCTGATCGCAATGCCCGAGCTTTGTTCGAAGCGCTGGGTGTGGGAGCAATACGATCACGTTATTCTCGGCAACACCGTGCAGCGTCCCGGTGGCGATGCAGCGGTGGTTCGCGTGCAGGATGGGCCCAAGGGGCTCGCGCTCACCGTCGATGTCACGCCGCGCTATTGCGAGGCCGATCCATTCGAAGGCGGCAAGCAGGCGGTCGCTGAAGCCTGGCGCAACATCACGGCCGTCGGCGGCCGACCGCTCGCGATCACGGATAATCTCAACTTCGGCAACCCCGAGCGGCCCGAAATCATGGGTCAGTTTGTCGGCTGCCTGAGGGGCATCTCCGAAGCCTGCCGCGCGCTCGACTTTCCGGTCGTGTCGGGTAACGTCTCGCTCTACAACGAGACCAACGGCCGCGGCATCCTGCCGACGCCCTCGATCGGCGGCGTCGGCGTTCTCGACGATTTCACCAAATCCGCCACACTGGCGTTCAAGGCTGGCGGTGAGGCCATCCTGTTGATCGGCGACACCCAGGGCTGGCTTGGCCAATCCGTTTATCTGCGCGACATTTGTGGACGTGAAGAAGGTGCGCCGCCCCCGGTCGATCTCGCGGCCGAAAAGCGCAATGGCGACGTCGTGCGCGGCATGATCCGCGCAGGGACGGCAACCGCGGCCCACGACATTTCAGACGGCGGTCTTTTGGTTGCGCTCGCCGAGATGGCGATCGCCAGCGGGATCGGCGCGCAATTGTTGGCTGCGCCAGCATCGATCGTGCCGCATGCCTACTGGTTTGGCGAGGATCAGGCGCGCTATGTCGTCACTGTCTCGGCTGAGCAGGCGGGTTTGGTGCTGGCGAAGATGAAGGGTGCCGGTGTTACCTGCGCGCGGATCGGAACGGCAGGCGGAGATGCGATCGCCATTGCCGGCGAGGACGCCGTTTCGGTGGCTTCGCTGAAGGACGGTTTCGAAGGCTGGCTTCCGGCCTATATGGCCGGCAAGGCCTAGTCCATTCCGGTATGGCCTGATGAAATCAGGTCACTTCCTCGATTTTGACCTTGTCAGGATAGAAAGCGAGATGGCCGGAAATTTCGGTCATGGCCGGAAATGGCGTCTCATAGGTCCAGATCGCGTCTGCAATGGTTTTACCGTCCGCGAGGATGCTGAAATAATTCGCGTCGCCCTTATAGGGACAATGCGTCACGCGTTCGCTACGCTTGAGTAGTTCCATATTCGCATCCTTGCGCGGTACGTAGCTGACCGCGGGATAGCTGGCTTCTTTTAGCGTCAGCGCATTGGTTGTTTCGGCGATCACGACGCCGCCTGCGGAAACGCGCACACGGCGAGGGTTTGCCGAGATCGTGATCGGATGGTCGGGGCCGGGTAATTTCATGGTTGTCCGCCTTTCGGCCCGCACGCCTGCCGGGCTCTCCTGTGATCCGACGACGAATATAGTGCGAGAAGGCGTGACCCAGAAGCCCGTTCGCGCTAAGTTGAAGCATCCTGACGAAGCGGGACATGGAGAAGTCCGGGATGCCGATGGACGCCCACGATATCGAATCGATGATCAAGGCCGCGATTCCCGACGCCCAGGTGACGATCCGGGATCTTGCCGGCGACGGCGACCACTATGCGGCGACCGTGATCTCGGAATCGTTTCGCGGCAAGTCGCGCGTCCAGCAACACCAGATCGTCTATCAATCGCTGCGCGGCCAGATGGGAGGGGTACTTCACGCACTTGCCTTGCAGACGGGGGTACCGGACTGACTGATCCGCCCCCGATACACGAACCTCGGAAAGTGGGCACTGGCGCGACATGACCTGGGATATCGAGCGCGGTCCGTTGTTTCGCCCGATCGTGCCGCATCAGCATAGCCGGGTCACTTATGCCGAATTGCTGTTCGATCTGGTGTTCGTCTTCGCGGTCACGCAGGTGTCGCACACGCTGCTGTCGCATTTCACCCCGCTCGGCGCGGCCCAAACGACCTTGCTGCTGCTCAGCGTGTGGTGGGTCTGGGTCTATACCTCCTGGATCACCAACTGGCTCAACCCCGAACTCACGCCGGTACGCATCCTCCTGTTCCTCCTGATGCTCGGCGGACTCGTGCTGTCGACTTCGATCCCGCTGGCCTTCGATTCACGCGGCCTGTGGTTTGCGATCGCCTATGCCGTCATGCAGGTCGGCCGAACCATTTTCTGGCTGGTATCGACGCCGCGCCACCGAACCATGGCGCGGCTCAACGCCATCCGCATCCTGGTCTGGCTTTCGATCTCGGCCGTCTTCTGGATCGCCGGAGGGCTGGCGCAGGGGCAGGCAAGGCTCGAGTTTTGGGCGCTGGCTTTGGGCATAGAATATGTTTCGCCCATGGTGCGATTCTGGATTCCGAAATACGGCGCGTCTTCGGTCGCGGACTGGTACGTCGAAGGCGGCCATCTCGCCGAGCGTTGCGCCGGCTTCATCATCATCGCGCTTGGCGAATCCATCGTCGTGACCGGCGCGACCCTCGCCGACCTGAAATGGAGTTTTGAGGTCATCGCCGCGTTTTTGTCGTCCTTCATAGCTGCGCTCGCGATGTGGTGGCTCTATTTCCACAAGGGCGCCGAGGCCGGTTCCGAGTTGATCTCAAGTTCAAGCGAGCCCGGACGGCTCGCAAGGCTCGCTTACACCTATCTGCATTTGCCGATCGTCGCCGGCATCATTCTGTCGGCTGTTGCCGACGATGTCGTGCTTCAACATCCCGGCGGTCATTCCGATGTGAGGACGGTGGTCAGCGCCGTTGGCGGGCCCATGCTGTTTTTGATCGGAACCATCCTGTTCAAACACGCCATTCGCGGCTGGCTTCAGCTATCGCATGGCGTCGGCATTATCGCGTTGGGCGTACTCGGCTGGTTCGGTTCTGACATGTCTCCGCTGATGTTGTCGATCGCAACCACGCTGCTGATGGTGGTCGTCGCGGTCTGGGAGTCGCTCTCGTTGCGCCCCAAAAGGTTGACAGTAAATGAACTGATCTGACGTTATCATTTTGGTAGAGCAGATGCGATTTCAGCCAGTGCCATAGCTTGATATTGCGGAATTCCGATCGTCCGGACCAATTCGATAGCTTCATCGGTTCTGCCCATCTTAATTTCCGTCTTTGCTATGGTATACAGTAGCATTGATCCCACAGGCGGATTGTCGCCAATAGAGCGGGCCAACGAAATCGCCTCGGCGAAACGTCCTATATCTGCCTCGGCCAATATGAGGAGACTTTTGGCCGTCCTTTGTTGTGGTGAAGTGACTAATTTGACCGCGGCTAATCCCTCTTCCAGAGTCGACAAAGCGTCGGACGTTAATCCGGCGCTCGACTGCGCTCGAGCGATATCGCTAAAGGTTTCGGCACGAAGCTGATCGCCGGAAATCGATCGCGCAGCCTTCAGAGCCTTACCGAAATTGCCTTTTCCCGCGCCGTTCAGTCCGTTCTTTATTTGCCCCTTTGCAATTTCTGCCAAAGCAGCGGCACGAAACTGTTCATTCTGAATTGTCGAAGCAAGTTGTTCGGCCTCAGTAAAGTTTCCGCTCTCTGCAAGCGTTCCAACGACTGCAGCTACTGACCTAGCGCGAATTCGTTCGTTGACGATAGATTGCGCCGTCCGCGCTGCGTCGGCCGTTTTCCCAGCCTTAAGATATTCCCCGACGATTTCGCGAAGCGCATCCGATGAAAGGCGGTCGTCTCCGCCAATCGACTCAGCTAACTTATTTGCCCCAGCGATATCGCCCATCCGCGCCTGTATCACGGCTATGGCCGAAAGCTCGACGTCTCGTCGGTTACTAGCCATCGCGTATTGTTTCGCAAGGGCGAGGGTTCTGGCGGCTTCGCCGCTAAGGCCGGCTTCCGCTTGCCCCAATGCGACGCCGGCGGTCATCATCGCGCGGACCTGCTCTAGTCCGGGAGATTGGGCGATCGCGAGGGCATGCTGAAAACTTGCAATGGCCTCACTTTTCAAGCCGGCCTTGGCTTGCGCTCGTCCAATTGCCGTCCGAACGCTGGCGTCATCCGAAGCTTGCGCAATGCGAAGCGCAGTGTTGATCATGCAAATATTGGTCGGCGCTTTCTTGCACGCTATCCAGTCGGCGGTTTCCGGTAGAGATCCCT
>JBEKZZ010000048.1:0-33001 GCA_049509335.1 Bradyrhizobium sp.
GCTGATACAGGCGTTACCACAAGTGCTTCACGGATTTCCATAGTGGCAAAAGGAGTTTTGAGTGGCAGGCGAGCCAAGTCGAGCGTCGAACGAAACGTCCAACAAAGCGTCCAACAGGTAAATGGGCCAATAAGTGTAAGCAATTGAAATAACGACAGATAATAGACGGAAATTTCCGCATCGGAGCGCTTCACCCGCTCCAAGCAGTTTCGCCGCTCTCAGTTTTCCATACGGACACGAGCCCTGTTGCCATGAACATGTCCGCCATTTTCGCGCGCGTGGTTGCGCTGATCGGTGCGGGCGCGCTGCAGTGGCGGCGGATGCAGGGTGCCCAGCCGCAAGCCGCCTGGGGCCAGATGCCGGTGATTCCGACGGCGAAGCCGCAAGGGGCGCTTCCGACACTCAAGATGCCGACGGCGCGGGGCTGGCGCGAAGGTGAAAAACCGGTCGCGGCGCCCGGACTCAAGGTCAATGCCTTTGCCGCCGGGCTCGACCATCCGCGCTGGATCAACGTGCTGCCCAATGGCGATGTGCTCGTCGCCGAGTCGACACAGGTCGCCGGTCCCGTTCGAAACGTATTTCACTACGCGATGCAAGCGACGATGCGGCGAGCCAATGCGCTTGGCGTCAGCGCCAACCGCATCACGCTGCTCCGGGACCTCGATGGCGACGGGGTCGCCGAAAATCGTTTGGCGTTTATGGAAGGGCTGAGCCAGCCGTTCGGCATGGCGCTGGTCGGTGACACCTTCTATGTCGGCAATACCAATGGCGTCGTCGCCTTTCCCTATGTTGCAGGCGCTGATCGCATCACCGCGGCGGGGCGCAAGCTCGTCACCTTCAAGCCGGGCGGTCACTGGACGCGGAGCCTGCTGCCGAGTGCCGACGGAAAGAAGCTCTACGCCGGTGTCGGCTCGCTCACCAACATTGCCGACGAAGGCATGAAGGTCGAGGAAGGCCGCGCCGCGATCTACGAATTGGATCTGGCAAGCGGTTCGAACCGCATCTTCGCAAGCGGGCTGCGTAACGCGGTGGGGCTGGCGTGGGAGCCGACGAGCGGAATGCTCTGGACGGTCGTCAATGAGCGCGATGGCCTCGGCGACGAAACACCGCCGGATTATCTGACGTCAGTCCGCGAAGGCGGATTCTACGGCTGGCCTTACTGCTATTGGGGGCAGACGGTGGACGATCGGGTGCCGAGGACCCTGCCATGGTCGCCAAGGCGATCCAGCCGGATTACGCGCTCGGCGGCCATACCGCTTCGCTGGGTCTGTGCTGGGTACCGGCCGGCACGCTTCCGGGTTTTCCCGACGGCATGGCGATCGGCCAGCACGGCTCGTGGAACCGCAGCACGTTGAGCGGCTACAAAGTCGTGTTCGTGCCGTTCGAGAATGGTCATCCGTCCGGCCCGGCGCGCGACATCCTTTCGGGATTCCTTGCGCCCGACGAACGGGAATCCTGGGGCCGGCCGGTCGGCGTCACGCTCGGGCCCGATCGCTCGCTGCTGGTGGCCGACGATGTCGGCAATGTCATCTGGCGGGTGACGGGCGCGTAGCATTCCGCCGGCCTGTTACGCGTAGAACCGCATTGGTTCTGGATCGCCCGCGACAACGGGAAAATCTGTCTCGTCCCGCGTGTGTATGATAGCCAGAGCTACCTGAGATTATCCTTCACGATTGCCTGCTGTCGGTGCCTGAATCGCACCCGCAAATGTTCCATGCATCATGACATATCTCATTGTTATTGCTGCATTCCTCTGCCACATTCTCGCCACGTACCGCCCGTCTAAGGCGGTTGGCCAGATACGCCGCCAGCCCCATCGTTGAGGCCGCGGCGACGTGATCGTTTTCGATCACGCGGCCTTTGATCGCAGCGCGATCTCTCCCCGAAACAGCACGAAGGAAGACAGTATGCGTAGAGTCCTTGCCGCGAGTGCGGTGCTTATTGCATTTGCATCAAGCGCGGAGGCGCGAACTCATCATCACCATTATCGGCACTATTCCGGCCATTATTACCGGCAGCATGCCCGGGGGTTAGGGGACCCAGGCTTTGCTTTTGGATTTGGGGCTTCGAACTTCGCGAACTCAGGCTATGAGCAGCCGACTTACGAGCGCTCAAGCTATGGGCGCTCACGTTCCGGAGGACGGCCGGCCGCCTGGTGTGGGTGGTACATGCGCAGTCAGGTCGGAGCCGATCCGGGCCCCCAATACAACCTCGCGCGATCCTGGGCGCACTACGGCAGCAACGCCGGCGGTCCATCCGTAGGCACGATCGTCGTCTGGAGCCATCACGTCGGGAAGATCGTCGGTCAGGAGAACGGCCAATGGATCGTCGAAAGCGGAAACGACGGTCATGCGGTTAGAACCCGGCCGCGGTCGCTGGCCGGCGCCATTGCCTTCCGTAACGCTTACGCCTCGTTCTAAAGTAGCCGACACGGTATTCTGAAAGACAAGACCCCGCTTCATCGCGTAGATGGAGCGGGGTTTTCATTTGGTCGGATAACCCGGAACCGAATTGGCGAGAGCTACATGCGCCGTCCTTTAATTCTCCGTGGCGGCCGCGTCTTGCGTTATGGCGCAGCGACGCCGGAACCGCTCGACGTCCGGATCGGCAGTGACGGACGCATCATTGACGTCGGTCCGTCGTTGCCCTCGGGCGAGGCGGAGGTTTTGTCCGTAGCCGGCCATCTGGTGCTGCCAGGTCTCGTTGATATGCACCAGCATCTCGACAAGTCGCGGACCCGTGCTCTTCTCGACAACCCGTCCGGCACGTTGATGGGCGCTTCCGCCGCCTATCGCGCGCTGGCGCCTTCGATCACGAAGGAGCAGATGATTGCGCGGGCGAAGCGAACGGTCGAGGCGTGCAGCGCCCACGGCACCGTCGCCATCCGCAGCCACACCAACATCGATCCGCAAACCGGCGTGCGCGGCGTCGAAGCCATGGTTGAACTGCGGGCGCAGTGCGCGGCTTTCATGCGTATCCAGGTCGTGGGCCATGTCACTTCTGGCGCCACCTCGATGCTGCCGGAGAGCGACGCCTGGCTGCGCCAGGCGATCGATCTCGGGATCGATGCCATCGGCGGCGTGCCGGCATTTTCCTCCGAGCCGGTCGCGCTGCTGAAGCTTCTGTTCGACAGCGCGGCGCGCAGCGGTCTGCCGCTCGACATGCATATCGACGAACATCTCGACGCCGGCAAAGCGATGTTCAGCGAACTCGCCAGGATGACGCGGGCTTACGGCATGGCGGGTCGCGTGGTCGCAGGCCATTCCTCGGCCTTGAGCGCCATGCCGCCAGATGAGGCACAACGCGCGATCGACGAATTGCGCGAGGCCGGCGTCGGCATCGTCACCCTCCCGGCGGCCAATCTGTTTTTGCAGGGCCGCGATGCGGACCGCCTGCCGCCGCGTGGATTGACGCGGGTCAAGGAATTGCTGGCTGCTGGCATCCCGGTTGCAGCCGCATCGGACAATATTCAGGATCCGTTCGTTCCCACGGGTTCCGGCGATCTCCTGGAGATCGCCCGGTGGACGTTGCTGGCCGGGCACTTTGGCCTAGGCGATCTCCGCCAGGTATTCGAGATGGTCTCAACGGTGCCGGCGCAGATGATCAATCTTGGCGCCGATTGGGGCATCCGGCCAGGCGCGCGCGCCGATTTGCTGATTGCGCGCGCGGATACGATCGACGACCTCGTCGCCGGCGGTGCGCTCGAGCGGATGGTGCTGGTCGAGGGGCGGGTCGTCTCTTCGACGACTGTGCAGAACCATCTATGAATCTGGCTGGCGCATATCCATACGATATGGTTGATACAAACGCGGGTGCGCCCGTAGTCAGGCGACAAGATTTCAGGAATCAAGGAATGGCCGAAGCGGACCTCGATATTGTTATTCGCTCCATGGCAAAGCAGCAGCACAAGGCGCTGATGGCGGAGGCCAAGAGACGTTACGCCCGGCTGTCGGGTTTGGCCGCCAAAGCCAAAACCAAGGAGGGCAAGGCGCGCTTCAAGCAGACTGCCAAGGACATGATGCTGCTCGCCAACGCTGCGGCGCGGCGGTTGCAGATCACCGCCGAGAACGCCGCCGACAGCTACGCGCGGGCGATGAAGAACGCCCTTGAAGAAATAAAGGCGGCTGAGGCCAAGATGGCCGCCGCGAAAAGCAAGGCGGCCAAAAGCAAGGCCGCCAAAAAGAAGGCATGAGGCCATGCCGGCGGGATAGCTCGCTTCCCCGCCCTTCTTGCGCTATTCCAGTCGCCCAGCTCAATCAAGCCGATAAAGGCAGCGTGCCATGGCGTATCAGCCTCACTCCAAAGTCATCATCACCTGCGCCATCACGGGCAATATCACCCGGCCAGACCAGTCGCCTTATCTGCCGATCACGCCGCAGCAAATCGCCGACAGCGCGCTGGAGGCGGCCGACGCAGGGGCTTCGATCGCCCACATCCATGTGCGCGATCCCGAGACCGGCCGGCCCTCGATGTCGATCGACCTCTATCGCGACGTGGTGGACCGCATTCGTGCAAAAAATCCAAAGCTGATCATCAACCTGACGACCGGGCCGGGCGGCCGCTTCGTGCCTTCCGAGGAAGATCCGAAGGTCGCTGGCCCCGGCACCACGCTGATGGCGCCGGAGAGGCGCGTCGAGCATGTCGAAATCCTTAAGCCCGAGATCTGCACGCTCGACCTCAACACCATGAATTCCGGCGGGCAGGTCGTGATCAACACGCCGCCGAATGTACGCAAGATGGCGGCGCGGATGCGAACCGCGCGGGTGTTGCCGGAACTGGAACTGTTCGATTCCGGTGACATTCACCTCGCGCGCGACCTGATCGCGGACGGGACCTTGAAAGGGCCGCCGCTGTGTACGCTGGTGCTCGGCGTCAAATATGGTTTCGACCCGTCCCCGGAAACCATGCTCTATGCGCGTAACCTGTTGCCGGAGGGTGCGATCTGGGCCGGCTTCGGCATCGGCCGTTCCGAATTTCCGATGGTGGCGCAATCCTGGCTGCTGGGCGGCCATGTGCGGGTGGGGATGGAGGACAATCTCTATCCGTCCAAGGGCGTGCTGGCGAAGAGCAACGCCGAACTCGTGGCGCATGCCGCCGAGATTCTCAAAAACCTGGGCGCTGCGATCGCATCGCCGAGCGAAGCGCGGGCAATGCTCGGGCTTTCCTGAGTCGCCATCCCGCGCAACGGAGGTCTAGCCGCGTAGCTTCTCAGCGCGGCGCACCGAGGCGCCCGTTGCTTCGGAATTTTTCTTGGCGAACGCGCGTCCCGTCAGCGTCATCGCCGCAGCTTCGACGATGCGGTCAATCACGGCGTCGACATCATCGAGATCGCATTTGCCTTCCGACAATTTCGTCAGGCGTTCGGTGTCGCGAATGGTTTGATGCGCCATGGCGAGCGCAAAATGAAGGCCCCAGTAAAGGTCGGCCTCGTCGCGATTGGGTAGCGATCGCCGCATGGCCGCGGCGAATTTCCGCAAGTGATCGACTTCGCGGTTCTTGATGCGGCGGATCGGCGTCACCGATTCGATCGAGGCGCGGATCATGAAATGAGCGGCCGACGATTGTTCGTTGTCCGGCCCGAGGCAACCACGCAAGGTCGGGCCGACCAGCGCGCGCAAGATCGCTTCGACGTCCGCAGCCCCGCCGCCGGCCACTTCGGCCGCCTTCAATTCGGCGAGTCGCTCGCGATTGGTCGCAAGGCTGCGGGTCACAAACAATTCGGCGATCAATTCATCCTTGGAACCGAAATGATAGTTCACCGCCGCAAGATTGACGCCGGCCGCCGCCACAATGTCGCGCATCGTGACGTCGCCGAAGCCGCGCTCGGCATAAAGCCGTTCGGCAGCGTCGAGGATCAGGGCACGGGTCCGGTCTGACGGCATTTCATGGCCCGATGACGGGAGGGCATTGCAATTCAAACATTTGTATGAAACTATGGTTTGAAGGCTGGAATGTCAATGCACATGGCGCTCTGCCGCCCCGGCGCGACGAATGATCTTGCGGCGGCCCGGCGGCGGGGAGACAGTGCAGCCAAATAATTTGCAAAACCTGTGAAGCGAGGAGCGTCCCATGGATTTCACGATGTCCGACCGGCAGAAAGAATGGCTCAACCGTGTGCAGTCATTCATGAAGACCCACGTCCGCCCGGCAGTGCCAATTTACCGGAAGCAGGACGAGGAGGGCGCGCGCTGGAAGGTGATCCCCATCGTGGAGGAGTTGAAGAAGAAGGCGAAGGCCGAAGGCCTCTGGAACATGTTCATGCCGCCGTCCTCGCATGAGGACGAGGAATTTCACGGCGCGAAATTGAGCAATCTGGAATATGCGCCGTTGGCCGAAGAAATGGGCCACATCGGCTGGGCCTCGGAAGTCTTCAATTGTTCGGCGCCCGACACCGGCAACATGGAAGTCTTTATCCGCTACGGCACCAAGGAGCAGAAGAAAAAATGGCTGCGCCCGCTGATGGACGGCGAAATCCGCTCCGCCTTCCTGATGACGGAGCCGGCGGTGGCTTCTTCGGACGCTACTAATATCGAGACCCGCATCGAGCGCGACGGCGATCATTACGTCATCAATGGCCGCAAATGGTGGTCGTCAGGCGTTGGCGACCCCCGCTGCAAGATCGCGATCTTGATGGGCAAGACCGATCCGAAAGCGCCGCGCCATCAGCAGCAATCGCAGATCCTGGTGCCGCTCGACACGCCTGGTATCACGGTGGAAAAGCTGCTCCCGGTGTTCGGCTTCGACGACGCGCCGCACGGTCACGCCCAGGTGTTGCTCGAGAACGTGCGCGTTCCCGCCAGCAACATCCTGCTCGGCGAGGGCCGGGGATTTGAGATCGCACAGGGCCGTCTCGGACCGGGGCGCATCCATCACTGCATGCGCACCATCGGCAAGGCGGAGGAAGCGCTGGAGAAAATGGTGAAGCGACTTTCGTCACGCACCGCCTTCGGCAAGAAGATCATCGAATATTCGATCTGGGAACAGCGGATCGCGGAAGCCCGCACCGATATCGAGATGAACCGTCTGTTGTGCCTGAAGGCCGCCGACATGATGGACAAGGTCGGCAACAAGACCGCCCAGCTTGAAATCGCCATGATCAAGGTCGCGGCGCCCAATATGGCGTTGAAGATCATCGATCAGGCCATCCAGGCCTACGGCGCGGCCGGCGTTTCCGACGACGCAGGCCTGGCGCGGGATTACGCCTCGATGCGCACCATGCGGCTTGCCGACGGTCCGGACGAGGTCCACAACCGCGCCATTGCCAGGCTCGAACTTCGGAAGTATGCCAACGCTCCAAGTACACACTAGGGCATACTGCATCACTACCGCTCTCGGTTCCCTCATCCTGAGGAGCTTGCGTAGCAAGCGTCTCGAAGGGTGAGGGCCGAAATCGGGCCTCATGGTTCGAGATGGCGCAAGCGCCTCCTCACCATGAGGGTTGACGACACGGCAAGGGAGCTACAAAAAAGCGCTCTCCGAGAATTGAGGGAGCGTCACCGTGGCCGAAGGCGTCAGAAACGACGAGGAGTTTTCCGGTACCAAGCCGGTGGAAGAGCGGCACCGGAT
The DNA here is from genome assembly GCA_049509335.1 of Bradyrhizobium sp. Classification (GTDB taxonomy): domain Bacteria; phylum Pseudomonadota; class Alphaproteobacteria; order Rhizobiales; family Xanthobacteraceae; genus Bradyrhizobium. Next base: position 7,567 of record JBEKZZ010000048.1, read on the forward strand.
CGACGAGATCAGGCTCGAAAGCTGGATGCAGCAACATGTCGAGGGCTATCAAGGGCCTTTGACCGTCCTGCAGTTCAAGGGTGGCCAGTCGAACCCGACCTATCGGCTCGACACGCCCACGCGATCCTACGTGATGCGCCGCAAGCCGTTCGGAAAACTGTTGCCGTCGGCGCATGCGGTCGATCGCGAATACCGCGTCATCTCGGCGCTCGGCAAACAGGGTTTTCCGGTCGCCAAAGCCTATGCGCTCTGCACGGATGACAGCGTGATCGGCGCTGCCTTCTACATCATGTCGATGGAAGAGGGGCGGGTGTTCTGGGATCCGGCGCTGCCGAGCCAATCACCTGAGGCGCGGCGAGCGATCTTCACCAGCAAGATCGAGACGCTGGCGAAACTCCATACCTACGATCCGCAGGCGATCGGTCTCGGCGAGTTCGGCAAGCCGGGTAATTATTTCGCCCGCCAGGTCGATCGTTGGACCAAGCAGTATCGCGCCTCGGAAACCAAACACATCGAAGAGGTCGAAAAGCTGATCGAATGGCTGCCGCGCACCGTGCCGCAACAGGAGCGCGTTTCGATCGTGCATGGCGACTATCGCCTCGACAACATGATCTTCCACCCGACCGAGCCCCGGGTGATCGCGGTTCTGGACTGGGAGCTCTCGACGCTCGGCGACCCCATGGCGGATTTCACTTACCTTTTGATGCAATGGACGATGCCGGGTCTGGCCCATGCCGACCTCAAAGCCCTCAACATCCCGACGCTGGAAGAAGCCGCCAAGATCTATTGCGGCGTTACCGGCAGCGCCGTGCCCGATCTGAACTGGTATTTTTCCTACAACCTGTTTCGGCTCGCCTGCATTACGCAAGGCATCGCGGGTCGTATCCGCGACGGCACCGCGGCAAGCGCCAAGGCCATGGAGTCGGCCGCGCGTACCGTGCCGCTGTCCAAGGCGTCCTGGGATTACGCGCAAAAGGCGGGGGCGGTCTGACCGGTCAAAGACCGCGCCTTATCGCCACTTGGTGCGCTCGCGAATGCCGGCGAGCGCAGTCCGCGCACCGGTGATGATTTCGGACTTATCGAGCGCGGTGAGTTTGCCACCGCGTTTGAGGATGCGGCCGTCGACCACGACGGTATCGACATTTTCCGGGCTGGTTGCTTCCAGCACGAGATGCGCCGGATCGGTCACGACCGCCATATCGAGCGCGTCGGGGCTGATCATGATCAGGTCCGCGCGCTTGCCGGGCTTGAGCGAACCGACCTTGTCCTCGATCCCCATCGCGCGCGCACCCTCGATGGTGCCGAGTTCCAGCGCTCTTCGCGCGGTCAGCTTGAATTCGCTTTCGGCGCGCGCATTTTCGGAATCGCGCGCCAGCTTCAAGACACCGAACATGTTGGAGCTTCCGGTCAGGGCCGAGGTATCGATCGAGATTCCGATTGGAATGCGCTTTGCCAATATTTCCGAGATCAGCGGAAAACCGTAACCGATGCGCAGTTCCGAGCCGGGCGAGGTCGAAATCGAGGCGCCGGATTCCTCGATCATGTCGAGTTCGGCCGGCGTCACCGCCAGCGCGTGAACGAGTTGGACGTCCTTGCCCATCAGTTTCGACTTGTAGAGCAGTTCGACCTGGTTCACCGCGCGATGCGCGGCCGCTGCCACGTGTACGGTGATCGGCAGGCCGAGCTTGCGGGCGTTGTCGAACTCCGGCTGATAGACTTCAGGCTTGATGGGACCTGCGCGGAATTGGCCACGCCATCCCATGCCGAGTGTCAACAGGCCTTCATTGGAATAGCTGCTCCAACTCTTGGCGAGGCTCTCGATCGGCGCCTGATCGGCCGATTGCGTATCGGGCATGCCTTGCGGCCAGCCGCAGGAATGCCGGGCGCGGATGCCGGCTACCGTGAGCGCGTGAATATCGGCCTCCGCATGCGCCGTGCTGCGCACATTGTGACACCAGGAGTGCACAAAGGTCATACCGGAATTGATCGCTTCCGCCGCCGATAGACGCGTGCTCTGAAAAATATCGTCTGGCGTCATCTGCTGGCCGAAGCGCGCCACCGTCGGAAAATAGCCGTCCTCGGGTTTGTCGCCGGCAAAACTGCGGAAAATCGTGTTCCACATATGCCAGTGGGTCTCGACGAGGCCGGGCATCACGATCATGCCGCTGCCGTCGATTGTCTCGCCGCCGCTCACACCGTGGCCGACGGCGACGATTTCTCCGTCTTTCACATGCACAGAACCCTCGGCGAAGTCGCCGAAGTCGCGCTCCATCGTCATCACATAGGCATTGGCGATGGTGAACTCGCCGCGGGCGGGCAGTTTCGGCGTGTCACTCCGCGGCGTTTGCGCCATCAGGGAAGATGAGCGCAACCCCGTTGCGCCCAATGCGGCCGCGCCGCCGATAAAGCCACGCCTGCAAATTTCACACATAGCCCCTCCTGAAAGGATCGATACAAGCCGACCGCCATTTGCGGACTTTCTTTGTGTGTCCGCTTTGCCGTTTTTTACACCAATCAGCGGCCGTGGCGACCGGGCTTCGCAGGCCGCGGCCGGCATTGGTGCCCTGCAGCAGCGGTGCGGGAGGGGGCGGCTGTCACAAATCTCTTGTCGTGATTCGCCATATTTTATGACAGAATTAATACGTATAGATGTCTGTTCGGTTACACGGAGATGTCGATGCGGTCGGAATTACAGACGCGATCAAACTCACTGGCCTGGTCGAATCCTGTGTCCTGGTGGTGGGTGATGCTGACGGCCGTCAGCGGCGTCAATATCGCTGCCTGGATTTTGATGTACCGGCAGCTTCACGATGCCGGCAGTTCCGGCCGCGTGCCGGGCATGGAGATCATGCTTCTGCTCAGTGCGGCCTATGTATTCGGTTGCGCCTTCCGCTCGCTGCTTCCGCGGGCGGATGTGCAGCGGATTTGTCTGTTCGATACCTGGTTGTCGAGCGTCGCTGTCGGCCGTTCGGTGGCGACCGTGGCGGAGATTTGTTTCGCCGCGCAGTGGACGATGATCCTGTCGCAATTGGGAACAACGTTGGGAGCGACAACGGCGGTGAATGCGGCCTGGGTAATTCTGCCGCTGATCGTGATCGCCGAATGCTTCTCCTGGTATGCGGTCGTCACCACCAACTATCTCTACAATGCCGTCGAGAACTCGCTCTGGGCGGTCGCCTTCTTCATCGCAGGCGTGGGACTTTGCCGGTTGTTGCCGGAGTTCGATGGCGCGGTTCGCGTCGTGCTTGCGATCTCGGTTGTCGGTATCGTGATCTATCTTGCATTTTTGATGACGGTCGACGTGCCGATGTATCTGAAGCGCTGGCGGGCCGATGTCGCCGGCGGCAACACAGGCTTGCGGCCGCTGGTGGGGCTTCGCGACGTCAGCACGCGCTGGGTGGTCACGCATGATCTTGCCGAGTGGAAAGAAGAAATCGCCTGGATGTCGCTTTATTTCAGTTTGGCCGTCTGGGCGAGCCTCGGCCTATGCGTGTTCTACGCGGCAGCGTTCCGGTTCTGACATTCATATCGCGTCGCGGCGAGTTCGTTTGCGAATGTCAAATCTACCGCACTAGGGAAGGTCATATCGCCGGGTAGGGATTTTTTCAGAATTTGTAAAACAATCGGCCCGGGCCGCGGCGTAATTGCGGTGTAATCCGGGCCGGCGGTGGTTTTCGCGCGCGATGTGATAATTCATGTCGACGCGTGCGTCAAAGTCGCCGCAATGCGCCGCAACAGATTCCCATTTCCGTCCCATATCCGCCGTCGATTCACATCACCTTCCCGGCGGTGGAGAGACTGGGGATTCGTTCGGCTATTAAAAGTATTGGGGATTTGGCCATGGTACCCGCACAACCGTCAGACGGTACGCAAGAACCGCTCGATATTTCTTCTTTCATGCGCGACGATTTTACCAATGACGAAAGCTCGAACGACGACATGGTGTCGTTGCTCGAGGAGAATGCGCGCTTAAGAAAACTCGTGGTCAGGCTGTCGGAGATTGTCCTGCGCAATGTCGCGGACAGCTAGCGCGACGAGCGCGGCTGTTCAAAACAGCCGGCTTGACGCTATTCGAGCGCCTTCGCTCAAAGCGGCGAGCTTCGCCCACACAATATCTTCCGCCACGCGGCCAGCGCCGGCGGAGGTATCAAAGCCGCAATCCGTGCCGGCCATGACGCGCGTGGGATCGCCGAGGGTTTTGGCGACGCGCTCGATCCGCTCGGCCACGACTTCCGGGTGTTCGACAAAGTTCGTCGTGGAATCGATGACGCCGGCGACCACGATCTGGTCGTCGGCGATCGCTTTTCCCTGGAGGCAGCGCACTTCGTGGGCGTGGCGGGGATTGGCAAACGGCAGCACCAGCGCGCCGACATTCATGCGGGCGATCAATGGCAGGATCGCCTCCAACGCCACGTCGCGGTCGTGGGGTCCCTCGTAGTTTCCCCAGCAGACATGCATGCGGACTCTTTCGCGCGGGATATTGCGTAGCGCGACATTGATCGTTGACACCACGCGCTCGACGAAACCGAGAAAATCGCCGAGCGGGCGGTCGGCAAACGAGATGTGGTGTTCGAGCGCGAGGTCCGGACAGTCGAGCTGGAGCAGAAAGCCCTGGGCTGCGATCGCTTCATATTCGACCTGAAGCGCGCGCCCGACCGCGGCAAGATAGGCGTCCTCGGTGTCGTAATGTTCGTTGCGGATCGCCGCGACCACGATGCCGGGGGAAGGGGCGGTCAAGAATGCTTCGACAAAGCCGCTTTTGCCGGCGCGCTTGCGCCCCTCCAGCACCTCGCGGAAATCGGTGCATTCGCGCGTGGCCTCGGCGGCGCCGATGTAACTGATGTCGCCGATCACTTTCGGGGGCGCGAAGTTGCTGACCATGTCCTTGCCGGCGTTCTGAAGTTCCAGCGATCGCTTGAATACCGGATAGTCCTCGACGTCAGCGCGGGGCCAGCGCTTCCATGATCCGCCAAAGCCCGTCATCCGGTGACGGACGTGAAGGAAGAAGCCTTCGCGCTGCTGTTCGCCATTGTTGCCGATGTCGATTCCGGCCTCGATCTGCTTTGGAACGATCTCCTGTAACGCCGCGTGGCCGGCCCGGTCGATCTCATTGGAATCGACCGGCTCTCCGCGCGAACTCATGGCATAAAGCTTCGTCAGCGCGGGTGGGCGCGGCAGGCTCCCGGTGTGCGTGGTGAGAATGCGATTCTGGCTGCGCTGCATGAGGTCCGTTACTCCGCTGATATTCTTACGCGGCCACCGTCACCGGCTACCTAGCGCCCGTCAATTGAATCCACTCTTCCGGTAGCGGCTGGTTTTGCTTTTTCAGGTCTGTTTCGAGATTGTTGACGCGTTTGGCGGCCGATGTCATGGCCTGCGCCGCGACGTTATAGCGCTCGACGGTGCGCGGAAGGGGAAAGATGAGTTGTCCGTCGACGACCTTGAAGGAACCAAATTCGCTTGACAGCAGCGCCAGGTACTTCTCGTAGGCACGGTAATAATCGGCGCGTGCCGACAATATGGCCGCAATGGCACTGAGGGTATTTGTGTGTCGGTGTGCAAGGCCATCCAGAACCTTGTTGGCGATCTCCGCCGGTACATGAAGCGAGAGGGACGCGCTTTCGACCTGGTCATGCTCGGCCTTGAAGATGGAAACATAGCGTGGGAGGAAAGCGGCCGCATTTGCTTCCGCCGTCCTTAGGTTGCTGCGGAAAGCCTCGAGATCATTGCGGCTTTCTGAACTGAAATTGATCTCCTTTGAAAGTGCCGCCGGCTCAATCTCGGCCGACAGCCGGTCGATTGCACCTTTCGTGTCGTTGGCTGCCTTGGTCGCCTTTGCCATCAGCCGCAGGACATTGTTTGAAGGGTGCTGCCTGAGGCTGTCCTCCAACTGGCTCGGGTCGGTGACCCCCTGCAATGTCTTCAGAGCTTCCTCCGTCGAAGCACGATATTGAAACTTGCTCAGATCGGTCGCGAAATAGGCGGTCACGCCAAGCAGGCCAAACATAAACAGGAAGGCAATTCGTACGCGTGCGGTGGAAAAGGGGTTTGAAGACATTCGATCAAGCCTAAGCCTTCCGAACAACGGCCGGTACTCTTGTATTCGAATTTATTACCATCTATCCAACATTATCGCTCAACAGAGCCTTCCATGACATTACGTCTTTGCCAGACATCGGTTGCAGCGCTGCTCCTGGTCTTTCTTGCTGTCGTCGCCGGCGTTGCGCCCGCCCTGGCTGCCGAACCCTCGATGCTGGTTTCTCGCGCCGTCGAAAAACTTGGCGGGTCGAAGCGGCTGTCCGAAATCGCGATGCTCTCGATCTCGGCCAGACACAGGCATTGGGATCCGCAGGAGACGCTCGAGCCTGATGTCGGCAATCGGCTTGGCGGTGAATCGCGGCTCACCCTGTCGATGGATATCGCGCATGGCCGCGCCCGGTACGACTGGATTCGCTTTCGCGTTGCGCCGATGAAGCGCACCTTCATCTATTCGGAAGTGTTCGCCGACAAAGCCGGCTATGTGCTTGGCGAAGACAACATCGTGCTGTCGCGGCAGGCGAAGGAGACCAATCCGTCCCTGCACACGATGAGCGCCTCGCGGGTGATTGCGAACCGGCGCGAACTGCATCGGATTTCACCAAGGCTGCTGCTCGACATGCAGGAACACCCCGAGCGCCTTTCAGCGCCGCCGGACGAGACGATCGGCGGCAAGCGGTTCGCCGTCATCGCCTACAAGGCCGACGATGCCGAGTGGATCGTGCTGTTCGGCGAAGATGGTTTGCCGGGGCGCATTCGCACCGTCGATGCCGATGGGGTCTGGGGCGACAGCAATTACGACATGATCCTGTCGGACTGGCGCGAGGTCGGTGGTATCAAGTTCGCATTCGATCAGTCGTTTACCCTCAACGGCCACGAGGTTCAGCACATCTACGTAGATGACATCGTGCTCAATCCCGTACTCGGCCCCGACCTGTTCCGTATCCCCGCTATCGTTACCGAGACGGCTGCGAAGCTGAAGGCGCCCGAACAGGTCAATTACCAATGGATGCTGCGGCGGGCGAATTGGGGATCCTTCATCGATTCCGACGAGCTTGCCTTCGATCCCGCGGTCGTGCCGGGCAACGTCTGGACCGAGGTGAAGCCCGGCATCTGGCATATCACCGGCGGCAGCCACAACACGCTTATGGTCGAGATGAAGGACTATCTCGTGGCCTTCGATGCACCGATCGCCAACGAAATGTCGCGGCTGACGGTCGCGGAAGCCACGCGGCGGTTTCCTGGCAAGCCGTTCAAATATCTGGTCTTGACGCACCATCACATGGACCACGTCAACGGCGCGCGGGTGTTTGCCGCCAAAGGCGCCGATCTCATCTTTCCGGCAGGCGATCGGCCCTATTTTGCCGCACAGATGCAGGCTCCCAATCGGGTGCGCAACGACGAGCTATGGCAGAAGCCGCACGATGTCGGGCTGATCGAGGTCAACGAAAAAATGACGCTGACGGACGGCGCGCGTCAGATCGATCTTTATGTGATCAACAGCTCGCACGCGAAGAACTCGCTGGTTGCCGTTATCCCCGACGCCGATTTTGGCTGGGTCGTCGATCTCTGGTCGCCGACGCGCGACATTCCCGGCGCGCTTGTTTCGCACCAGGAGTTCGTCGCAGGCTTGCGCAAGTTGGGCGTGATGCCGGCTCTATGGGCCGGCGGTCACGGCACCGGCCCGGCGCCGATCCAGCCGTTGGTTGATGCGTTAGAGAAGAAATGAAGTCGCAGCGCAGTTTATGATAACAGCGCAATGAGGGGCAGCCCATGATCAAGACCTTCTTCATCGCGCTGACGGTCGCGTTTGCCATTCAGCTGGACAGCGCGGCTGCGGCAACCAGCACCGTTGATAGCGGTGCGAAGCCCTACTTGATCCTCGGCGGCCTGGTGGCCGGGCTGCTTTTTCTCTCTTTGGGCATCATGTATCTCGCGCGTGGCATTAGCCGGCGTCAGATGGCGGCGCGGAGCCTGCAATGGCCGGTGACCGAGGGCAGGATTCTGTCCGCCTCGGTCAAAACTGAAATGCGCTCGGATTCTGAAGGTTCGGATATGAAAGTCTACCTGCCGGAGGCGAGCTATTCCTACGCTGTTGCTGGCAAGGTCTATCAGGGAAACGTCATTCGGTTCGGGATTGAACAGTTTGGTTATGGCGTCGTGGAACGGGCGCAAAAGCATATTGAGCGCTACGAAGCCGGCGCTCCGGTGCCGGTGCACTATGATCCCGATGATTCCGCGGTTGCGGTGCTGGAGCCGGGCGAGTCCGGCGGCATGCGCAATCTGATCGCCGGCTCATTGTTCTTCTTGGTCGGCATTTTCTGTGCGGTATTTACGGTGTGGATCATCAGCCTCGGCACGCACTAACCGCGAAATTCAAATCGGCTTGCCCGCATACGGCATGGAGGCGGTGAGGCCGCCATCGACCGGGAACGCCTGGCCGTTGACATAGGAGGCCTCGTCGCTGAGCAGGAACAGGCCCATCGCTGCTAGCTCATGCGGCTGGCCGGCGCGCTTGAGCGGATTGAGCTGGCCGATCTTGTCTTGCGTGCCGCGGTCCTTGGCGCGGTCGAACACCGGCTTGGTCATGCCGGTCTCGATCAGGCCGGGGCACACCGCGTTGATCCGCACGCCGGTTCCGGACAATGAATAGGCAGTGGTTTGCACCAGGCTGATGACACCGGCCTTGCTTGCCGCATAGGGGTGGCCGCTGGCGCCGGATTTCAGGCCGGCGACCGAGGCCGTGCAGAGGATCGCGCCGTATCCCTGTTTGATCATGTGCGGCATCGCGTATTTGATGGCGAGAAACGGGCCGAGCAGGTTGATGCGCAGGATTTCCTGCCAATGTTCCACGGTCTGTTCGGAAAGCGGCACCAGTCCGCCGCTGACGCCGGCGTTGGCCCAGATCCCATCGAGTTTGCCGTAGGTGGAAACCGCCTTGCCGATGAAAGCGATCACGTCTTTTTCCGAACCGGCATCGGCCATGACGGCCTCCGCCGTGCCGCCGGCTTTGCGCACCTGATCGACCGTCTCCTTCACGCCCTCGCTGCGATCGACCGCGATCAGTTTCGCACCTTCTTTGGTGAACAGAAGCGATGCTGCGCGTCCGATGCCGCTGCCGGCGCCGGTGACGATGACGGATTTACCTTCGAGGCGGCCCATGGCTGTTTCCTTGATTGGTTGTATCGCAGCGTTTTCGCTTTGCGGAATTTGGTGGCAAACAAAGTTTCAAACGTCGAAGTGACTTGAGACGACAGGCTCTCTAACGTACCAAGCGAGACATTATTGAAGGGTTTTCGCGATGTCCAACTCCGACAAGCCGGGAGTCGTCGTTACACGGTGGTGGTGGGTGCGCCACGCGCCGGTGCGCACCGACGGCGGCAACATTTACGGCCAGAAGGATATTGCTTGCGACACGAGTGACCACCACGTGTTCGAGGCGGTGGCCAAAATCCTGCCGCGCCATGCGGTCTGGGTTGCGAGCAACCTTCAGCGTACGCACCAGACGGCGGAAGCGATCTGGCAGGCCGACTTTCCGCGGCCGGCAGCGATGACGAAGGAAGCGGCCTTTGCCGAGCAGAACCTCGGGCAATGGCAGGGGATGAACCGCGCCGCGTTCCTCGCCAGCCGGCCGGCCGGAAGCCTCTGGTTTGCCGATATCGGCGAGCCCGCGCCGGGCGGGGAAAGCTTCATGGATTTGTACAGTCGCGTCTGCGGTGCGATCGATCGCATCACGATCGAACACGCAGGCCGTGACGTGATCGCGGTGGGGCATGGCGGCACGATCAAGGCGGCGATTGGGTTGGCGCTCGGAGACCTGCCTGAAAAAGGCCTTGCCTTCGACATCGACAATTGTTCAGTGACGCGGCTCGACCATTACGTAACGCCTGCGATCAGCAACTGGCGGGTGCCGATGGTGAACCAGCAGCCGTGGATCGCCGATGCCGCGCACAAGGCCATGCATCAGCCGGCGGGACCGGAAGTCGTGCGGGAGACCAAACTCGCCTGAGACCGCCATAAAATACGGGAGCGAAACATGACCTTGTTCGATATGTCTGGAAAAGTCGCCGTCATCACCGGCTCTTCACGCGGCATTGGGCGCGCGATCGCCGAGCACATGGCTGATCACGGCGCCAAGGTGGTCATTTCCTCGCGCAAACAGGCGGTCTGCGACGAGGTGGCGCAAGCGATCAACGACAAAGCCGGCAAACAGGTCGCGCTCTCGGTCGCCGCCAACATCTCGACCAAGGACGACCTGAAGCATTTGGTCGAGGAGACCAACCGTGTTTTCGGCGCCATCGATACACTGGTCTGCAACGCTGCCTCCAATCCCTATTATGGGCCGCAGGCAGGGATTTCCGACGATCAGTTCCGGAAAATCCTCGACAACAACATCGTGGCCAATCACTGGCTGATATCGCTGGTGGTGCCGCAGATGATCGAACGCAAGGACGGCTCGATCACCATCATTTCCTCGATCGGCGGGTTGAAGGGATCGACCGTGCTCGGCGCCTACGCGATTTCCAAGGCCGCCGACATGCAATTGGCGCGCAATCTCGCTTGCGAATACGGCAAGTACAACATCCGTGTGAATTGCATCGCGCCCGGCCTGATCAAAACCGATTTTGCGCGCGCGCTGTGGGAAAATCCGGAAATGCTGAAGGCTTCTACCGCTCGTTCGCCGCTCTTGCGGATCGGCGAGCCCGACGAAATCGCAGGCGCCGCGGTATTTCTCGCTTCGCGAGCCGGCACCTTCACGACCGGCCAGACCATCGTGATCGACGGCGGCGCAACGATTAGTTGACACGATAGAGCGTCATCTCAGATGCGAAATTGCGCATCCGAGGGCGCGCATTAGCGCGAGCCCGGCACAATGCAGGTCTTATTCCAACGCCGCGTACACCAGATTACGCACCAGCGTGCGGGTATAGACGCGTTGGCCGGGTGCTTGCGACATGAAGACGGCGAACAGGTCTTCCTTCGGATCGATCCAGAAGAAGGTTCCGCCCATGCCGCTCCAGAAGAACTGACCGACCGAGCCTGAAAACGGCGCGATGCCGACCTCGGTGCGGACGCCAAAGCCGAGGCCGAAGCTGTGGCCGGGTTGGGTCAGCGTGCCCTGAATCTTCACGGTTGGATCGAGGTGATCTGACGCCATCCATTGCAGCGTCGTGCGGCCGACGATCCTGGTCCCGTCGAGCGTGCCGCCGTTGAGCAGCATCTGCGCGAAGCGGGCGTAATCCATGGTGGTGGAAACCAGACCGCCGCCGCCGGATTCGATCACCGGTTTCTCGAGCATGTTGAAGAGCTGCACTTTATCGCCGGTCCAGGGATCGGTGGCTGCGGGTTCGGCGAGCCGGTGCGCGTTTTCGTCGCCGGTATAAAACCCGGTTTCGCTCATTCGCAGCGGCGCCAGAATGCGTTCAGTGAGGAACGCGCCAAGTGATGTCCCGCTGACGACTTCGATCAGGCGGCCGAGAATGTCGGTCGATCGGCTGTAGTTCCACTCCGAGCCGGGCTGGCAGATCAGCGGCATGCTTGCGACGAGTGCGGCGTGTTCGGTATTGTTGATCTTGCGGCTGCGCACCCGCGACTGCTGATAAAGCTTTTGCACCAGACCGTTACCGGTGTGTTCGTAAGTGATGCCGGAGGTATGGCGGAGTAGATCCTGGATGGTGATTGGCCGCTTCAACGGCACGAGATCGAGCTGGCCGTTGTTCTCGACGCCGACTTTCTGATCGGCGAATTCCGGGATGAATTTGGCGATGGGGTCATCGAGCAGGAAGTAGCCTTCCTCGAACAGCATCATGACGCCGATGGAGACGATCGGCTTGGTCATGGAAAAAATGCGGAAGATCGTCTCCCGCGTCATCGGCGCGCTTCCGGCGGCATTTTGCTGACCCAACGCGTCGAACCAGCCGATCTGACCGCCTCTTGCGACCATGATGGTCGCGCCCGGCATGGTTCCCTTGTCGATCTCGCGCCGGAAAACATCCGACATCCGCTGCAAGCGCGACGGCGATAGCCCCAGCGATTCCGGTTTGGCTTCTGGCAAAGGCGGGGTCTGCGGGGCGGACGTTTGCCTGGCGGTCGATTGTGCGGTCATGACGGTCTCCCTTTGGTTTTGTTGCCGGAAGTTTGGCTCAGAAGTTCCGGATTGAACAGTGGCGCTCATTGCACCTTTGCGGGATCGCGGGTGTAGAGTGCCCATTGGGAGGAGGCGGCGATGAACGCGGGTCGGGGCGTGTTGCGCTTTAGTTCTCTGGCGCTGATCACGGCACTTGCGGTTTGGCCGCTATCGATGGGGCAGGCGGCTTGTCCCGAGCGCCCGCCGTGTCAGGGTTGCGGATGCAAGGGTGGTCCGGGCTACCGTGCTCCGGACGGTCATTGTGTCGGGTTTCGGGAGTTGGACAAGGTTTGTGGAAATCCTCCCAACCGCTGCGTTTTCGAGAATGCCCCGGGCACCGGCGAAAATCGCGAATGCGCCCTGGCGCCGCGGCAAGGCAAGACCGAAGTTAATAATTGATCTGGATGACTTCGGAGCGCCGATACGCTTCGCCCTTGCCATCCAGCTGTGGCCTATGCTTGAAACGGCGCGGAACGGCAGCACGGTTGCCTTCCCACAGGAGTGTAGCTCAATTGGTAGAGCACCGGTCTCCAAAACCGGGGGTCGCAGGTTCGAGCCCTGCCACTCCTGCCAGCCTAACCCTATGCCAACTCTCGTTATTTTTGGCCTTTGAAGTTTAGGCGGCGACGATCTCGCCCATTCTCGGGCCACATAATACAACTTGCCCAGAAACTCAGCCTTACCCCGCCAGCAACTCCGCGACCCTCGCCTTGAGAAAGGCGGCATCCGCCGGGTTGACGCTTGGATTGCGGTGCGGTCCAGGCTGATGAGGAACATGGCGTTGCCAGCCAGCTGCTTCTGCTCGGCGGCACGGGTATAAATCTCGGCCATGGCCGGTGAGTGCCCGTCGAACATCGCCATAAGCTGGCGGGGAGTCGCGCCGTTCTCTCCGATGCAGGCTGACAAGATACAAACTTGCATCTTGCAGAAGGGCTCATCTCGATTGCTGGGACTGATGCCTCTCAGATTCGGCGACATTGCCGCTTTTGCTTGGCCACAAGGACGAAGTTAGTTGGCCAGATGTCTAATCTTCAGTAGTTGCCCGGATATACAGCGAGAGACGGCGTCAAGATAATCAGGAGCAGACGGGGACAGGTCACGACGTCAAATACGGTTTGGCTGCAAAAAGCAGGATGGGAATATGAAATTTCTCACGGGGCTGCTCTCAATTGTAATCTTGTTTGCGGGCGCAGCGCCCGGCAAAACGGCCGAGAGAATTGCCGATGACCGCGGCGGACAGATCGGTTCCTATCTCGATAAATATGAAGGCCTGCGACGCTCCGGCCAAGCGGTGATGATTGACGGTCAGTGCGCTTCGGCTTGCACGATAGTCCTCGGAAAGATTCCTCACGACAAGATTTGCGTGACTTCCAACGCGGCTCTCGGCTTCCACGCGGCTTTCGATTTCGGAAACGGGGGCCAGCAGATTACCAATCGCGCCGCAACTAGAGCGCTGTATTCGCTGTATCCGTCGCAGGTTCAGCGCTGGATAAGCCGACAAGGTGGATTGACCCCGCGAATGATCGTTCTGCGTGGCGTCGAACTGACCAAAATGTACCGTCCCTGCAGTCTTGGCGTTTAGGCTTCTGCGATCATCGGGCGCACCGACGTGGGACGGCCGGATTTTCCCCTTCAGCGCCTCACCCCACCAGCAACTCCGCGACCCTCGCCTTGAGAAAGGCGGCATCCGAGGGATTGGCGCTCGGATTGCCGGCGCGATGACCCCACACGCTCGGGATCGGCCGCAGGCTCCCGTTGGCAAGATGGACAAGCTCGGTCGCGTTATCGGCGACCCGGAAATAGAGATCGGTTTCGCTTGGTAGTAGCGCGACGCGTGCCTTGATGGAGCGGAGCGCTCGCGCGAGATCGCCGTCGTAAAGCGCATTGGCGCTAATATCGCCACAAAACCAGGCGTGCGCCTGCGCATAAAGGTTGGCTGCGCGGCATTGCGAAAACCGCTCGGCCCAATTGACGCGGACGAAGGTTTCGAGATCGCTCGCGCCAAGCGCGCTTTTGTAGAGGCCGGCGCGGTAGAAATCCTGACTCAGGCCCCAGCCGGCATAAATGTGGCCGAACGCCCTAAGCGCCAACAGAGGCTCGCTTGAAAATCGGCCGTTGCCGATATGCTCGGGCGCGGCCTCAAGCGTACGCATCAGGCCGGATAGAAAAACCTTGTTGTGATCGGCCGTGCGGGCGCTGCCGCAGACGACGAAGGCGCGGGGCACCATATCAGGGTAGAGCGCGGCCCAATGATAGGCCTGCATGCCGCCCATCGAAAACCCATAGACGGCGGCGAGCTTCTCCACGCCTAACAACTCCGTCACGAGGCGGTGTTGCGCCCGCACATTGTCGGCGACGGTGACGAGCGCGGGATAGTCCGGCGTTTCCGCAGCACCAGAGGATTCCCCGTTCGAGAACATGCCCACGGCGACGATGCACCAGCGCGTGGGATCGAGAATGCCTTCCGGCCCGACGAGCCACGACATGTCCGCAAGACGGGCGGAATAGCTTGAGGGATAAAGAATGAGGTTGTCGCGCCTGGCATTGAGCGTGCCAAAGCGTTGCCAGGCGAGGTGGGCGTCGCGGATCACGCCGCCTTTTTCCACGGCGAAATCGCCAAGCGCAAAGCTGCCGGTTTCGTTCTCCCAATTCATGGCTGTTCCACAAAAGTTTCGATCAAGGTCATGACGCCTTCCGGTTTTGCCAGTTGCCACCGGGCACGGCGGCGAACAAGGCCTTGGTATAGGAATGCTGCGGATTGAAGAAGATCTCTGCGGTTGGCGCCACTTCCACCACCTCGCCCTGTTTCATCACGGCGATGCGGTCGCAGATTTGCAGCGCGACGCGCAAATCATGCGTCACGAAGAGCATGCTGAGATGCAGCCGCGCCTTGATATCGGCGAGAAGCGTCAGCACCCGCGCCTGCACCGACACATCCAGCGCCGAAACCGGCTCGTCCGCGACGAGCACCTCCGGATGCAGCGCGAGCGCGCGGGCAATTCCGATCCGCTGGCGCTGGCCGCCGCTGAACTCATGCGGAAAGCGCCGGGCGGCGGAGCGGTCGAGCCCGACGAGGTCGAGCAAAGCTTGCGCCTCCTCGCGGGCCTTGGCGGGCGGGGTGCCGTGGATAATCGGGCCCTCCGCGATGATATCAATGATGCGTTGGCGCGGATCGAGCGAAGCATAAGGGTCCTGAAACACCATTTGCACGCGTTTGCGGATCGGGCGGAGCTGGCGGCGCGAAAATTGCGCGATGTCCTCGCCGCCAAGCCGGATTTCGCCGCCGTCGATCGGCATGAGCCGCGTGATGGCGCGCGCCAAGGTGCTCTTGCCTGAGCCGCTTTCCCCGACGAGGCCGAGCGTCTCGCCGCGGCGCAGTTCCACCGTTACGCCGGCTAGCGCCTGCGTGACACGACGGCCGCCGAACAGGCCTCGCCCGCCATAGGTCTTGGCGACATCGCGCGCCTGGACGATGAACGGTTGCGTATTCGCCACTTGCGCGGCCGGCGGCATGAGCTTTGGCACGGCCGCGATCAAGGCCCTGGTATAGGAATGGCTCGGCGCGCCGAGCACGGCGGCGGCCGTGCCGCGTTCGACCAGCGTGCCACGCCGTAGCACCGCGACCTCATCGGCAACGTCGGCGACGACACCGAAATCATGCGTGATGAAAAGAACAGATGTACCGTGCTCACGCTGAAGTTCGCGGATCAGATAGAGGATTTGCGCTTGCGTAGTGACGTCGAGCGCCGTGGTCGGCTCGTCGGCGATCAACAGGCGCGGCTTGAGCAGCAAAGCCATGGCGATCATCGCGCGCTGGCGCTGACCGCCGCTCAATTGATGGGGATAGGAACCGATGATGCGGACGGGTTCCGGCAGGTGAACGCTGTCGATCACCTCACACACGCGGGCCCGGCGCGCGGCCTTCCCGAGTGAGGTGTGAATGCGCAGCACTTCGTCGAGTTGGCGGCCGATGGTGTGCAGCGGGTTCAGCGCGGTCATCGGCTCCTGGAAGATCATGCCGATTTTTGCGCCGCGAATGCCGCGCATTTTGTCTTGCGGCGCATGGGCGAGATCCTGGCCCTCGAACAGGATACGGCCGCTCCCGATCCGCACATGCGGACCGGGCAGCAGCCCAAGGATCGCGCGCGCGACCAGCGATTTGCCCGATCCGCTTTCCCCGATCAGGCAAGTCACTTTACCGGCGCGCAACGTGAGATCGATATCGCTCACGGCGTTCGCACGGTCGGCGCCGGGCGGCAACGCGATCGTAAGCTCTTCAAGTTGGAGTACGGTCTCGTTCATCGCTCGCGCAGCCTTGGATTGAGGGCTTCGTTGAGCCCGTCGCCGATGAGATTGATGCCGAGCACCGTGAGCAGGATCGCAATGCCCGGAAAGGTACATATCCACCAGGCGGAACGCAGGACCGCGCGCCCCGCGCTGATGATCAGCCCCCAGCTCATGATGTTGGGATCGCCGAGGCCGAGAAACGCGAGACCGGCCTCGAGCAGGATCGCGGTGCCGATCAGAAGCGAACCGACCGCGATGATGGAGGAGGCGCAGTTCGGCAGCATATGACGGAAGATAATGCGCGTATCGCTTGCGCCGAGGCCGGCGCAGGCCTGCACGAATTCCCTGCCGCCGAGTGCTGCGAATTCCCCGCGCACCAGCCGCGCGATGCTCGGCCAGGAGACGGCCGCAATCGCAATGATCTCGCTCTTCACCGAAGGGGACAGGATCGCGACGATCAGCAAAGCGAAAATGAAGGCCGGGATGGTCTGGAAGAATTCGGTGATCCGCATCAAGGCGGTCTCGGTCTTGCCGCGGTAGTAGCCGGCCAATCCGCCGATCGCCGCGCCGAAGATGATGGCGGCGAGCGTGGCGCCGACGCCGATGATCAGCGAGGTGCGCGCGCCGTAGGCGATCTCCGCCGCGACGTCGCGGCCGAGCGTGTCGGTGCCGAGCCAGAAGCGTGCGCCCGGGGGCTGCAACGCGGGTCCGACGAGCTTGAACGGATCGTCTGGGTAGATGACCGGCGTGAGCGCGACGAGCACGAGAAGACAAAGGAGCACGGCTGCGCCGAACAGCGCCATCCGGTTGCGCGCAAAGCGCGTTAATCCCGCCCGCATGTCAGATCTCCATGCGCGGGTCGAGCATGAAATAGAGCACGTCGACGACGAGGTTGATGGTCACGACCAGACAGGCCGAGATGAAGAAGATCGCGAGAAGCAGGTTGAGATCGCGCGATTGTAACGCGTTGAAGGCAAGCGTGCCGATACCGGGCCAGCCAAATACGGTTTCCACGACGATGGAGCCGCCGATCAGATTGCCGGCCTGAACGCCGGCAAGCGTCACAATAGGCAAGAGCGCATTGCGCAGCACATGACCGGTCATGATGCGGCGCTCGGTCTGGCCCTTGGCGCGCGCCGTCGTCACATAATCCATGCCGGTCTGCTCCAGCACGGACGCGCGCATGAGGCGGGCATAAAGCGCAAGGTAAAACAGCGCGAGCGAGACGGCCGGCATCACGAGATGGCGGCCGATGTCCCAAACCTCGGCCCATCCTTCATGACCGGCGCCGACCGTGTCGAACCCGCTGGTCGGCAGCCAGCCGAGGCGGATCGAAAAGATCACGATCATCATCAGCCCGAGCCAGAAGCCCGGCGTCGCATAGGCCACCAGGCTCACCAGCGAAATGATACTGTCACGCCAGGAATTGCGCGCCGTCGCGGCTACAAGACCGAGGATGATGCCGAGCGCCAACGCGGTTCCGAAAGCGGTCAACATCAAGAGGCTCGTTGGCCCGAGCCGTTCGAGAATGAGGCCAGAGACATCGGCGTCGTTACGGTAGGAATAGCCGAGGCTGAGATGCGCCATGTTCGAGACGTAGTTCAGGAACTGCGTGCCGAGCGACTGGTCGAGGCCGAATTTATGGCGCAGCTCGTCCATGTATTCGGGCGTCGCCGCGCCGCTCTCGCCGGCGAGCACCGAGGCGGCGTCGCCCGGCGCGAGATGGATCAAGAGGAAGTTGAGCACAATGATGCCGAAGATCACCGGCAGCGCGGTGAGAAGCCGGTATCCGACATAGCGGGCGAGGCGCACGGTTTATGTTTCCAGCCAGGCCCGTTCGAAAGCCTGTTGCGTGCCGAGCGGCCCGGTGGTGTGATCGCGAAGCTTTCGATTGAAGACCGAGACATATTGCACGTCGATGAGCCAGATCAGGGGGCAATCCTCGGCCAATATCTGCTGCGCCTTCTTGTACAGCACGGCGCGTTTGTCGTGGTCCGGTTCGCGCATGGCCTCGTTGAGAATGTTGTCGAACTCCGGATTGGAATAGAAGCTGTCGTTGACAAAGGTCACGCCTTTACGGATCTGCGACGTCAGATATTGCTTGTTGAGGCCATAGACCGGATCGACGCCCTGACTCAGGAAGGGCTCGTTAATGTCGTAGTCGTATTCGGTGTAGACGCGCCGCAACCAGGTGGCGGTGTCTTCCGAGCGCAGCGTCAGGTCGATCCCGACAATCGCAAGCGCCTGTTTCAGGTATTCGGCCTGGCGCAGCCATTGTTCGCCGAATGAATTGACTTCGAGGTGAATGCCGAAGCGCATGCCGTTGGCGCCGCGCGGCAGGCCCGCGCCATCGAGCAGCTTGTTGGCGATCTCGAGACGGTCGGGCACATCGTAATTGCGCACATCGTCCGTATAAAACCCGACGGTCTTGAAGAGCCTGGAGAGCGGACCGGTGGCCGGCTGGCCGTAGCCATACATGACATCGCGCAGGATCACCTTGCGATCGATCGCGTAAGCGATGGCCTGGCGCACTTCTTTCTTGTCGAGCGGCGGATGTTTGGCGTTGAGTTCGAGCACGCTCAAGGCGGGCGTCATCTCATAGCCTTTCATCGTCGTATCGAGGATCGGGTTGGTCTTCATCCGCGCGAGATCGGCGTAGTTGACGGCGCTATAGCCGGCGAAATGCGCTTCGCCAGTCTCCAGCGCAGCGGAGCGCGTCGCGGCGTCGGGGATGAAACGCGCGATGATATGGTCGAGATAGGGTAGCCCCGGCTTCCAATATTTGTCGTTGCGGTCCAGCCGCACGAACTGTCCACGGTCCCATTGTCCGAATTTGAACGGCCCCGTGCCGATGGGCCTGTTGGCGGAGGGGTTTTGCAGGATTTGCGTTCCCTCAAAAACCGATTTGCACATGATCGGCAGATCGCGCCCGGCCAACGCCTTCATCAGATAGGGCGCGGGATGCTCGAGGCGCAGAACAGCCGTCATGGGGTCGAGCGTATCGACGCCCGTCAGCTCGGCGAGCAGGAGGGGGGCGAAGGGGTGATATTTCTTCAAAATCTCCATGAAGGAGAATTGGACGTCGGCGCTCGTAAAAGGTTTGCCATTGTGAAAGAGAACGCCTTCGCGCAGCTTGAAGGTAATCGACTTGCCGTCAGGCGCGGTCTCCCAGGAGGTCGCGAGATTGGGTTGGGGATTTTGATCCCAGTCGTAGGTCACAAGACCTTCGTAAATCTGGGTGGCAATCGGCGGGATGTTGCCGGCGGTCACGGCATAGTGAGCAAGCGTAGAGGGCTCGGGCTGCACGATCATGACCATCGTGCCGCCTCGCACCGGCTCTTCCGCTTTGGCCAAGCCCCCAAAGATCGTGCTGGACGATGCGGCTAACCCAAGCGGCAAAGCCAGAGCGGTACGGCGAGAGATTTTATTAAACAACGGATGGTCAACCAAAACGCTAGCTCCTCATTTGTGCTCGCCACGAAGCAATTGGCATGCCATTGCAGCAACAATTTCTGCATACCTTGCGGGCGCTTCAAACGGCCGCGGCCACCCGCCGGCCGGTCGAATTCGGTGAGGCTAAACCCACCCTCTACGTGTCGGCCCAGCCTTGACCTTTGGGCCGGTCCGCAGTACATAGCGGCCACCTGCTGTCGGCCCGTTTAAACGCGGATATCCGGCGCGGCTTTTAAATCCCCGAACAATCGAGCCCGCGCGCCGGCTCAACCTTCAAACGAGGGCTGGGCGTGAGAGGTCTGTTCGGATTCCATAAACAAGCTTTTTTAGTCTGACGACGGATGCGGATCTCTGACGATGGCGATGAGCCCGTTTAAATTCTTGCAGGAAGTGCGCTCGGAGACCGCCAAGGTTACCTGGCCGACGCGCCGCGAAACCATGATCACCACCATCATGGTGTTCGTGATGGTCGCGCTCGCCTCGATCTTCTTCTTCTTCGCCGATCAGGTCATTCGTTATTTGGTCACCTTTGTCCTGGGCATCCATTGATGGCAAGCACCGCAACACAAACGATGGATAAGCGCTGGTATATCGTCCACGCCTATTCCAATTTCGAAAAGAAGGTTGCTGAATCGATCCGCGAGCAGGCCAAGCAACGCGGGCTCGAAGAATTGTTCGAGCAGGTTCTGGTTCCGATCGAAAAGGTCACCGAAGTGCGCCGCGGCCGCAAGGTCGACGCGGAGCGGAAGTTTTTCCCGGGCTACGTTCTGGTCAAGATGAAGCTGACCGACGAGGCCTTTCATCTGATCAAGAACACTCCGAAGGTCACGGGCTTCCTCGGCGCGGAAAACAAGCCGATGCCGATTTCGGAAACCGAGGCCATGCGCATCCTGCACCAGGTGCAGGAAGGCGTCGAGCGCCCGAAAGCGTCGGTGTCCTTCGAGATTGGCGAGAATGTGCGCGTGGCGGACGGCCCGTTCGCATCGTTCTCGGGTGTCATCGAGGAAATCGACGAGGCGCGCTCGCGCGTGAAGGTCGCCGTCTCGATCTTCGGCCGCGCCACGCCGGTCGAACTGGAATTCGCTCAGGTCGAAAAGTTGGCCTGATCGAGCCGTCATTGCCGGATCAAGTCCGGGCATGACAAGAAGTGGAGGCGCCAACGCCTCTGAAAGAGGACGTGGGAGGTGAGGGCGGTTGCCAGCCGCACTCGAACCGAACCACGGAACCTGAAACCGCGGATCTTTCTGGACCCGCACAACAGGAGTGAAAAATGGCAAAGAAAGTGACCGGATACCTGAAATTGCAGGTGCCGGCCGGAGCGGCCAATCCGTCGCCTCCGATCGGTCCCGCGCTTGGTCAGCGCGGTCTCAACATCATGGAATTCTGCAAGGCGTTCAACGCGCAGACGCAGAAGGAAGAAAAGAACACCCCGATCCCGGTGATCATCACCATTTACGCGGACCGTTCCTTTACCTTCGAGATGAAGACGCCGCCGATGTCCCACTTCCTCAAGCAGGCCGCGAAAATCCAGTCCGGATCGAAAGCTCCGGGCCGCGACAAGGCCGGCAAGGTGACACGCGCGCAAGTGCGGGAGATCGCCGAGAAGAAGATGAAGGATCTCAATTGCGACTCCATCGAGTCGGCCATGAAGATGGTCGAGGGTTCGGCCCGCTCGATGGGTCTGGAAGTGGCGGGGTAACGACCATGGCAATCGGAAAACGTACTGAGAAGGCCCGCGAGGGCGTCGACCGCGAAAAGCTCTACCCGATCGTGGACGCCATCAAGATGGTCAAGGAACGCGCGAAAGCGAAGTTCGACGAAACCATCGAGATCGCGATCAATCTCGGCGTCGATCCGCGTCACGCCGACCAGATGGTTCGCGGCGTGGTGACGTTGCCGAACGGAACGGGGCGCACCTTGCGCGTCGGCGTGTTCGCGCGCGGCGCCAAGGCGGAAGAGGCCAAGGCTGCCGGCGCTGATGTCGTCGGCGCCGAAGACCTTGTCGAGAAGGTGCAGGGCGGTGCGATCGATTTCGATCGCTGCATCGCCACCCCCGACATGATGCCGCTGGTCGGACGCCTCGGTAAGGTGCTCGGTCCGCGCGGCATGATGCCGAACCCGAAGATCGGCACGGTGACGATGGACGTCGCTACCGCTATTCGGGGCGCCAAGGGCGGTTCGGTTGAATTCCGTGTCGAGAAGGCTGGTATCGTCCAGGCCGGCATCGGCAAGGCGTCGTTCTCGGAAGAGAAGCTCGTTGAGAACGTCAAGGCGCTCACGGATGCGGTCGCCAAGGCGAAGCCGACGGGCTCGAAAGGCACCTACATCCAGCGCGTCGCGGTTTCCTCGACCATGGGACCGGGCGTGAAAGTTGAGCCGGGAAGCATTCTCGGCTGAGGTTTCTAAAAAGGCGGATCGAAAAAAGAGCGGAATCGGGCAACCGGTTCCGCTTTTTTGTTTATGATCGATAGGTGACGTGAAGGGCAAAGCATGGCCGAGAAGGTGTTGATCTATTCGCGCTTTCCGAAAGCGCTGATGGTGCGGATCGGCGAGCGTTTTGAGTTGCTGGACGCCGCCGGCAAACCGCCTTCGGAAGTCTTCCCGGCGGAACAGCTTTCCATCATTCGCGCCATGATCACGGCCGGCGGCACACAGCTTCCGGGCAGCGTCATGGATACCTTGCCGCAGCTTCAAGCGATCGTTTGCTACGGCACCGGCTATGACGGCGTCGATCTTGCGGCGGCGAGGCAACGCCATATCGCGGTCGGGCACAGCCCGGGGGCGAATGCGGCAAGCGTCGCGGACCTCGCCGTCACCCTGATGCTGGCGGCGACGCGGCGCATCGTTCCGGCCGACGAATTCGTGCGTGACGGCAGTTGGGCCGCCTCAAAGCCTTCGCCGCTGTTGCGCGCGGTGCCGGGCAATCCCGGCCGTCGCATCGGCATCTATGGCATGGGTGAGATCGGCCGCAAGATCGCCGAACGGATGGCGGCGTTCGAGACCGAGGTCGGGTATTTCAGCCGCAGCCGGTACGACCTGCCGTATCGGTATTTCGAAAGCCTGGAGCTGCTTGCCGAGTGGTGCAGCGTGCTGATGATTGCGGTGCGTGCCAGCGCCGACACCCACCATGCCGTCAACGCCGGTATCCTTAAAAAGCTTGGCAGCGACGGCTACGTCATCAATATCGCGCGCGGCTCTGTCATCGATGAGGCAGCGCTGGGCGCAGCTCTCACGGATAATACCATCGCCGGTGCTGGCCTTGACGTGTTCGAGAAGGAGCCGCATCCGCCAGGTAGCCTGACGGCGGTACCGAACGTCGTTCTGACCCCGCATATCGGTGGCCATACGGCCGACTCGCACACTGCGATGCAGGACTGCGTGATCGCCAATCTCGAGGCGTTTTTTGCAGGTCGGCCGCTGGCCTATCCGGTGCGCTGAGCCGGTTCCGATGGCGTACGAAATTAGCCCTTGGCAAGACGGAAAAGACCCGTTAAACACCGCGCTTCCGGACGTGCTGGCCATCGCTGGCACGTCTGTGTTCGCATTCCGAAAGAGAACGAATAGGAGACTTTTCCTTTCAGGACATTCCGCATGGATGGCTCGAAAGGAAGGGAAACCGTCGTCTCAGAGGAAAGCGGGCAGGGGCAGGTCGGTTTACCGGCGTGCCTCGATCCTGTCCAAGACTACAGGCGCCAGAGAGAACGTTAAGTTTTTCAAAGGCTTAATTTAACAGCCTGTACAGACGGGTGAAGACCAGATTTCTAGCCTTCAGATCGCGGCCAGCCGCGGCTTTGAGGGTATTTGGTTCGAACCTCGACATCCCCGGCCCTTTTTGAGGCTCGGGAGGGCAGGCGTTTCAGTGTCGTTCTGCCCGGCGGTCCTTAAAGCGCTTGCGTCTTTTGAGGTCTGATTGAGGGCGGAGCGATGGGTGCAACCCGGCGGTCCCTGCCTTAAGGCCTTAGAGACCGCCAACCGGAGAGAGCTTGCTGTGGAAAGAGCGGCAAAAAAGGGCGCGGTCGAGGAGCTGAACGGTCTGTTCAAGACCACCAGCGTGGCGATCGTTGCTCACTATTCCGGCCTGACCGTTGCCCAGATGCAGAAGCTGCGCGTGCAGATGAAGCAGGCTGGTGCCTCGGTGAAGGTCGCGAAGAACCGTCTCGCCAAAATTGCTCTTGAAGGCACCGACGTTGTTGCCATCGGTCCCCTGTTGAAGGGGCCGACCGTGATCGCGACTTCCAATGATCCGGTAGCGGCGCCGAAGGTTGCCATCGAATTCGCCAAGACGAACGAACAGTTCGTCATTCTCGGCGGATCGATGGGTAAAACCGTCCTGGATGTGAACGGCGTGAAGGCGCTTGCCTTGCTGCCGTCGCTGGACGAACTGCGCGGCAAGATTGTCGGCCTCCTCGTGGCGCCGGCGACCAAAATCGCTCAGCTCTCCACCGCGCCCGCGGCCAAGCTCGCGCGCGTCGTTCAGGCCTATGCCTCAAAGAGCGAAGCGGCCTGACGGCTCTCGCAAAACACGTAAAACCTGGTTCGAACCGATACGTTTAAGGAAACAGATCAATGGCTGACTTACAGAAGATTGTTGACGACCTTTCGAGCCTGACCGTGCTCGAAGCTGCCGAACTCGCCAAGCTTCTCGAAGAGAAGTGGGGCGTCTCCGCGGCTGCGGCTGTGGCCGTTGCCGGCCCGGCGGGTGGCGGCGCTGCTGCCGCACCGGCTGAGGAAAAGACCGAGTTCACGGTCGTTCTGGCCGCTGCCGGCGACAAGAAGATCGAGGTCATCAAGGAAGTCCGCGCCATCACCGGCCTTGGCCTCAAGGAAGCCAAGGACCTCGTCGAAGGCGCCCCCAAGCCGGTCAAGGAAGGGGTCAACAAGGACGAAGCCGACAAGATCAAGGCTCAGCTCGAAAAGGCTGGCGCCAAGGTCGAGCTCAAGTAACCGCAGGTTACCTGAGCGAGATTTCGGGCGAGCATCGCGAGACCCGGGATCCATCCAGAACTAAGCGGCGGCCTGATTGGCCGCTGCGGACCCCGCCGGGTTCCATCCGGCGGGCGTCCTACACGAGAAAGTGTGGGGATTGGTGGGGATACCCCTCGAATTTCCACGATTGCTATCCCATATCGGGACGGCAGCACGAAAATACGGCAGGCGAAGGAGACCGCGAGGTCTCGCGGCAAGCCGTTGGGAGATAGGCAATTTCGGGCTTTGCAGTCCGTGACGAATCGGTTTTTTGACGTGCGGGTGCGTTAAGGCGCCTCGCGCGTCGTTTTGCGTTCTTTGGAGCGGATACTTCGATTCAGGATTTAGGTTCTGATCAGGGGCGAGCTGACCCGAAGGACGAAGCGAAATTCAACTCCGGGCCGGGGTCACTCGCGCTTCGGAAAGGTCTGCCCCCTCCAGGGGGTGGCGAAATGAGAGGCCACGATGGCGCAACAGACGTTCACCGGTCGCAAACGCGTTCGCAAGTTTTTCGGACACATCAAGGAAGTCGCAGAGATGCCGAACCTCATCGAGGTTCAGAAGGCG
>JBEKZZ010000049.1:0-30790 GCA_049509335.1 Bradyrhizobium sp.
CACGTAACTGAAAAGCGAGCCGGACCGTTCGTCACTCCCCCGCATCGCGACCCCCAAGTCAAATCCGGGTCCCAGAGAATCATGATACGAAACGCTTCGCTACCGACTTCTTCAACAGCCTGCTAGGTCTCAACGTCGCCTCGGCCAATAAGGTGGTTTTTGCGGCGTCGCCAATGGTCGAATTGGGACAGACCTATTTCCTCGCCGACGGTCCGGCGCTACGGCCGTTTCTTCAGGGCGGCGCGACCTTCCTGTCCAACAACACGTGGAGCCTGAAATCGACTTTCGAGAGCGCGCCAGCGGGTGTCACACCCTTCACGACGCTGACTTCACTTCCACAAACGCTTTGGAAGGTCTCTGCCGGCATCGATATCTTTGGAGTGGCACGGATTCCGGGCCTGGATTTGCGCCTCGAGTATCAAGGGCGGTTTGGACCAGGCTACAACGACCAGACCGGCCTGGTGAAGCTGAGCCGGCATTTCTGACTGCTACTCAGCCGGCGCATCTCTGCCTCCTATTTGCATTGCGCACAGAGCTGCCAAAGCCTGCACGATCATGTCCTTCAGCCTGCACGATCATGTCCTTCAAATGGCGGGTCGAAGGTCTGGCCGTCGCCCGGAAGGAGGTACCGCAGTTGACTCTACGACTTCCACTGTTGGCGTGCGCCATGCAAAGGCGGCGCTTTTCAGTGGGTGCAAGCTCACCCGGCAACCGCCCCAGCCGGAAGCAATTGGAGCAGTCATGGAGGTAACGAAGTGGCTGAAGCCTTCGATTAGCGTGTCACGAATTGGTGACAGCGCGAGTGTGCACCCATCTCACCGTTGCTGGCGAATATATACCCGGTCCGTACTGGGATGGAAGAAGCTCGGACCGGAGCAACGCCTCGGCAGTCGTATCGTAACCTACGCCGATGATCTTGTGATCCTGTGCAAGAAGGGCAATGCCGACCAGGCACTGCAGCAACTGCGCAAGATCATGAGCAAGCGGAAGCTCACGGTGAACGAGGAGAAGACCTATCCACTCCCGCATCTTTACGGGCACTTTGAGCTCGTACGCCTGAGCAGGCTTGGGCACGACGTGCCGTGAGTGAAGGCGTGAAGTCTGGTCCGAGAGCCGGATGCGGGAAATCTGCCTGCCCGGTTCGATGAGCGGGGTGCGAAAGCGGCGCCATGGTCGAACCAGTGAGGCACCGCCAAACGAAAGGGGCGGAAACAGATATGTTCGAACCTAAAGCTACCGCGTCAGAATCAAAAAAATCCCTTGACCCGTGGGCGTCGTCCACACATGACCACCTCATAACGGACACGCCGGACTTGATGCAACGTTCCGCATGCTCGATATTAAGCCGCGATCGACCGTCGCTCCGCCGCGATCTTTGCCAAGTGTTTGGGTTCTGATTGTGAAGGAATTACAAGACTTTCTGCGGGCAATTTCTCCGCGGCTACCGTTGGCAAAACTTGCGCCGCGAGCTCAGAATCTGACCGGGTGGTGCCAACAGACCAAATGCTCATCAGCATCGCACCAGTCGATGAAAGTGCCGAGGCATTGACTGTAGTGGCGTTCAGACCTGCAGTGAATAGCTTTCGAACTAGGAGGTCACGTTCAATGCAAGGCGGCAGATCAAAATGCACCGCCAAAAAGCGTCCCGTTTGCCGAACCACGGTTGCGGCCACGAATCCAACCTCGGCAATGAACACGCGCGCCCTTTCACCGGACTTTGTAGCGAGCGCGCGGTTTTCGTCTGCTAAGATGGCGACGCCAGTTAGGGAAATGTCTTTGATACGTCCGGTCGATAGCGCGCCGTTTGCGGCGAAGATCCATATCGGCTCGTCGAGCTTGAAACGCTCTTCGCCACGTCGCGCAGGTGCCTGCAGTGACATCATGCAGACAAGGAACAGCACGATAATGTTTAGGACGGCCCAGGATGCCACAATTGGCAGCAAACCGGCTTCCCCAATAATTCTCCATTCCGATTGGGAGTTTATCAGCAGACCCAGAGCAGTGAGTGCTAGTAGGGACGCCGATGTCCAAAAAATCGGGCGGTCATAGTCGGCAACTTTAGCGTTGGCTCCCTTCGGCGTCACCTTGAAGACGTGCCCGAACGGCCTCGCGATGGTCATCAACACGGTCGGCAGGATCTTAAAGCTCTGGAAAGTGCCGTGTACTTGGGCGGCGAACGGAAAGTAATGCTTCGGCGCGAAAGACCAGATGCCACCGGCTACCGCAAGTATCATCGGCAGAAGGTAATACAACACG
This sequence comes from Bradyrhizobium sp., assembly GCA_049509335.1. Lineage (GTDB taxonomy): Bacteria > Pseudomonadota > Alphaproteobacteria > Rhizobiales > Xanthobacteraceae > Bradyrhizobium. The sequence goes on from JBEKZZ010000049.1 coordinate 2,257, forward strand.
GCCTCGGGCGTCACATTGACCAACGGCAAGGTACCGGTCCAAAGGAAAACCAGCGGCGCTATCAACGTTAGAAGGAGCATGAGGCCTTGCGACAACCAGTGGGTAGGAAGAAACAACAAGCGCTGCATTAGCGTCAGGTCGCGACCTAGCGGACCAGCCGCCAGATAGAGAATCTGCATCGCGCCCCTCGCCCACCGCTTGCGCTGGACGAAGAACGCCTTGAGGCCTTCGGGAGCAAGCCCGAATGCCAGCCGCTCGCAAAGATAGCGCGTTATGTATCCTTGGCGAAGGAGAGCGATGCTCAACAGCATGTCTTCGGTAATAGAATTTGTCGGCAAGGCATCCCCGACGCTTCGCAACGCTGCGCGCCGGGTCACAGAATTGGAGCCGCAACAGAAGGCTGCGTCCCAGCCGTCCCGGCTTGGCATCACCGCTTCGAAGAAGAATCGTTGATCGTCGGGCAGCGCTTCCTGCAATGCCAGACTGGATTGGGTCGGGTCGTAATTATAAAAAGTGTGGGGGACCTGAACTATCCCGACCTTAGGATCGATGAAGAATCCCATGGTGCGGATCAAGAAATTCCGCTGCGGGATGAAGTCGGCGTCGAAAATTGCCACGAAGTCAGCGTTGGTCTTAGTCAAGGCGTGATTGATATTGCCTGCCTTCGCGTGGGCGTTGTCCGGTCGTGTCAAGTAACCCACACCCCGGGCTTCGCAAAACGCCCTGAGCCATGGACGCCGTCCGTCATCCAGCACCCAGGTTTTGAAATTCGGATAGTCGAGGCAGAGTGCGCCGGTGATAGTCTTCTCGAGAACTTCCAGCGATTCGTTGTACGAGGGAATATAGATGTCGACCGAAGGCATCTGCTCGCGCGACAGTGACCGCAATCGCGCCTCATGGATATTGGCTTCTCCGCTGCGGTCACTGGAGCGAAGGAAGGCCAGGTACAATATTAACGCATCGAACAACGCCAATATCTCGACGGCAAAACAGAACCAAACCCATCCAACCTCGTACCACTCGCCGTCAGCCGGCATCACAGTTGTAAACAGCCGCCAATCAAGATATCTGGCGATGACTAGCCAAACTATGCCGAAGACCAGCATACGCGGCCATGAACCCGAAAGAGTAAGTACGGGGCCAAACAGATAAATGGCGCCAAAGACAAATGTCAGCGGCGCGATAAGCTCAAGAAAGGGAAGCGCCTCGGCGTTCATGCCTAATTGCGAGCTGTGCTATTGATTGCGGCCTGACGCATTTCTTTGCTGCCGGTCAACCACGGTAGGGCCTTGAAAATCCAATCGGCGAATCCGAGACCTGTGCGCTGAAACCGAACCTCGGCCATTCGGCCTACATTGCAAAAACTATTGCGATCATTGTCGGATTCTTCCTGGGCCAACTCGACCTCAACCGCAATGCTGCTCGATGTCCCGCGGGGGATTTGCGCCGCGAGCAGCCGATCATCGGTTCGTGCCGCCGAACCGAGTACTTGGCGGACCTTGCCTTGCCGCCATTCGTCACTCCCAATAAGTCGAACAGAGGGCGAATCGCCGGCCTTTACTCTTTCGAAATCCCGTTCGGGGAGATCAACGACGACGAACCGATGTGCGCAATTAGCAAGATCAAGGATGGCTTGTCCTTCAGTGACGGTCGAGCCGGGACTTGCGGAAACTGACCAGACAACGTGATCGGCGGGCAAGAGCAAGTCTGAATGGCTAAGCCGGTCGAGCCTATGGCGCTCTTCCGTAATCTCCGTCTCGAGCTGCACCGCGTGGGAACGCTGCTGCAGCATTTCGGTTTCGAGATCCTGACGACGCAACACAAGTCGATCACGCTGCTGCTGAGAATAAGGCACGTCGTTCGCGCCGTCACGCAGGAAGACCTTCTTCTGTGCGGACGCAAGCTCAATTTTTAATCGCTGAATTCGCGCATCGGTCATTTCGCATCGAGCAGCATTGGCTTCTTGGACGGCGGATGCCTCGGCCGAGCGGATTTGGGACGCGTACCCTGACTTGACTAGTTCGTCCATTCGGGAACCGATATCGCGGCGTTGCAAAACTTCGGCAAGGCAGCCGGCTTTTTCCGCCTCGGCTTCGACTATCTCCTGACGGAGGCGCGAGACCATTCCATCCTGATAGGCCTCCGTGCGCATCTCGAGTTCTCGATCGACCGTGGTGATCTCGACAAGTTGCTGCCTCGCAAGCTCCGCACGATCCTTTGCCACGGCATTTTGCTGTTCAAGATCCAGCAGATGGCGTCGGTCTAGGGCAATTGTCTCGGTGAGGTTGACGGTGATCGTGTGATCAATCATGTCGCCTCTACGAGGAAGATCTCTTACGAGACGGCCTGCCATGGGCGCCGTCACACGCACCAGTTCTGCATTAACGAATGCGGTAGGTGCAATTCGAAAGGCGACGTGGGGAAAGAACGCCCACCCGCTCAGAGCCAGAAGCGTAAAAGCTATGAGAAGCCGAACGCGTCGACTGCGAACCATTCCCTCGACCACGGCGGATATATTCGCCATAAGGAAAATCCATTTTATTTGTTGTCAAACGATCTCCCAATCTAACATCAACACGTTAATGAAGGACCGAGTGTTGTCGGCAGCGCCAAGGCGGGCCGCGGTGGACATGCTAAGCTTTTAACGCGCAATTAACCCAGAAAGCCGTTCGGTAGCCTTCGCCTGTTACGTTTAGTCAAGAATTCATTTTAGCGACTATGATCGGTGAACGCGGATTGTGGTTACACGTCCGTCGTGCCGCTTCAGCGTCTAATAGGATTTTAAACGATAATACTGAAGTTTTGTGGACTTGCTCCTAGCTAAAATTGGAGCGGCTGAAGCAATTGGATGCTTGGGCGAATGATTGAACCGCGATCATTTCTGCAGGAGTTAGAGGAGGCCGTCGCGCGCGGATCGGCCGAAAGCCGGTTGCGAGCGCTTTGGCACGCGACCGATTTACTGATAGCCGGCCGCTATACTGAGGATGAGATTTGGATCTTCGGTGAGGTCATCGGCCGATTGGCAGACGGAATCGAAGTGGCCGCTCGAGCCCAACTCTCCAAGCGACTGGTCCGAACCGACAATGCCTCAATCAACCTCACCAAAAAACTGGCTTTTGACGATTCTATTGACGTTGCAGGCCCGGTGCTTCGGCACTCCGCTCGGCTTGACGCGAAGACGTTGGTCGCAAATATCAGAACCAACCGCCAGTCGCACCTTCTGGCAATCTCCAAACGAAGTTCTCTTCCCGTCGCGGTAACGGACGAACTCGTAACGCGCGGCAACCAGGAAGTTGTGAACTCAGTTGCGACGAACAATGGCGCTTGTTTCTCAGATTTCGGCTTTTTGCGTATGATCAAGCGCTCAGAGGCAGATTCAATTCTCGCTGAGCAACTCGGCCTTCGGAAGGACATTCCGAGACATATGTTCCAACAATTGATCGCAAAAGCATCGGACGACGTCAGGCAAAAGCTGGAGTGGGAACGTCCGGATTTAGCCGGCCAAATCCAGACGTTGGTGGCCGATGTCACCGGAGCGCTACAATCCAAGTTTGGCCCAGCGTCCAAGAGCTACTTCAATGCAAAGAAGATCTTGGCCGTCCGACATCAACGTGGCGAATTGAATGAGAACAGCATTCTAGAATATGCCCGATCCCGCAAATTCGAAGAAGCCGCGGTTGGACTGTCCCTGTTATGCTTTTTGCCTGTCGACGTAGTGGAGCGAGCGCTGACCCACAGCAGCAGGGAAATGACAACGATCCTCGCCAAAGCGCTCGATTTTGAGTGGGAGACCACAATGTCCCTGCTTTTTCTAGGTGCAAAAGATCATCGCATCTCTGCGCTAGACTTGGATCACATGAGAGAAGAATTTGCGCGCCTGAACACGAAAACGTGCCGAAATGTCCTGGATTTCTACAAATCGCGCAGGAGCGCGTCGGCCGCCGATTCGGAACAGCGATATTTGCCCCAAATGCACGCTCAGTGAGAAACGAGGCGTGATTGTTTCCCGACATTTGCCATCTCTGGTTCGCGTAGTCTTGGCGGCGCTGCCTGATCCTCAGGAATCGCCCAGCACTGGTAATATCTGCTTGCGTGGAGGTTGCCGCACGGCAATGAGTCTGTTCGTGGCAGATTTTGTTCTCTAATTCCGGGTCTGGGTGTCAAGCTCTCCAACGATCGTCCTTGCCGGGCCCACTGTTCTCTCCGCGGTAGGGGTGAACCCTCCGCATGATGGCGTAAGGTGACGCTGGCGGTTCAATGTTGCAATCGCGGTCATCCTCTCGGACGCTCGCAAAAAATCGGTCGAACTCACCATCGCCATCGTCCCGGCTGGCACGTCTTTTCCTGCCGTTTGGCAGGAACTCGGTAATCCCCTCGCTAGGCAGCAATCTCCTTCTTCGACCAGTTGAATTCGGTTCCGTCGATCCACATGCGATGCAGAATGACCGCGAGCTTACGCGCGACTGCAACCTTGGCCTTGCGGAGCCCGTTGCGCTTGGCGAGCCTCACCCCCCAAGCCTTCACGGATGACCATTTTGGGACGCGCGTCAGCAGAACCCCGGCTGCTTCAAACAGATAACTTCGTAGCATCGCGTCGCCACACTTCGAGATTCGACCTGTCCAATCGAGCTCTCCGGACGCATGGCGTCTACTGGTTAGCCCAACGTAAGCACCTACGCTTCTTGACCGCGCAAACCGTGCCGGATCGTCAATCGTTGACTTGAAGCAGAGCGCTGTGATCGGACCGACCCCAGGTGCGGTCATAAACCGGCGGATCTGCGCATCATGGCGAGCCAGTTTCATAACCTTGCGGTCAAGTTCACTGACCTGCTGCTCGACGGCATTGCGCGCTTCAAGCAGCGGTCTGATCGCAGCTATCAGCTCAGGGCGGCCCTCGATCAACTCCTCGGCTCGCACGGCGAAGACATTGAACTTGGCACGGCCGATGACGAGACCGAGGTTCTTGAGAAGGCCACGAACATGGTTCTCGAGATCGCGCTTGATCTTGACCAGCAGCGCCCGGCTGGCCAGTAGCGCCCTGACCGAGCGACTGTCGATATCCTTGACGTGCACCTCCTTGAACCAACCCGTCTGCATGATACGAGCGATCCCGATCGCATCGTTTCGGTCGCTTTTGTTGATCTGCATCTTGAGCACCGCCTTGGCATGGCGCGCGTCGATACAGATCACCGGCAGGCCAAGTCGCTTGAGCTCGGTCCACAGCCACGTGGACGTCGGTCCCGTCTCAAGGCCAATACGCACTGCATTCGGTGCCTTTGATGTTACGTAAACCGATATTGCCTCGGGATCCGAGTCGACCACGCCCTCCCGCACGACCAACCCTGCCTGGTCCACCACGCAGATCGATGTCTGCTTCAACGACACATCCAGCCCGACATAGTATTCCATTGTCGCTCTCCATCGTTGCAAGGCCACATGGGGGCGGGCCTCATATGTTCCTGGAGAGCTGATTCCCTTGCCTTTGTCTGGCTCGATCCCGGAATTACCCCATGTTGCAAAAGTCGGCTGCGCTTGGTGGATACTCATCAGTCATTCGGCTAAGGACGACCGGCTTTAATCGGCCGGTATTGATCCTCTCTACGCAACTCTCGCGCTACGCAATGCACTGAACCGTAGATGGCGGTGGGCGGGCGACCAACGATGCTAGACGTCGCAGGTTCTGGGCGATGGCGGCGAGAACAAACTCATCCTGGGCGCCTCGCGGGCCACGCAGTCGAAGCCGACCGAGCCTCAGGATGCGCTTCAGGTGGGCGAACCGCATCTCGATCTTCTTGCGCTCCAGCCTTGATTGCTCGAACGCCTCGGTCCCTGCGAGGGAACGTGCAATATCCCGAGCGGCTTCGTGCTGATCGCGCGGAATTTTGCGGAAGGGGACTTTCGGACAGCACTGCGCTCTGAGCTTGCAGCCGTCGCAGTCGCGCTTTCTAGCCAGATAGATCAGCGTGGTCCCACCATTCACGAGTGTCCTCGTCGTCGTCAGAGTCTTACCCGCGGGACAGTGGTAGACATCGTCAGTCGAGTCATATTGAAAATCGCTGCGCGAGAAAGTACCGTCATCTCGCTTCGACCTGTCGAACACAGGGATATGTGGCGCGATGCCCTTCTCCTCGACCAGCCAGTTCAGCATCGGAGCCGCTCCGTAGGCAGTATCGCCGGCAAGCCGCTCTGGCTTTAGACCAAAGCGCTCTTCGGTCCGTTCGATCATGGTCTTTGCCGCGCCAACCTCGGCCTGGCGAATGGCGCGAGACGCTTCGACATCAACGATCACCCCGAACTTCACGTCGATGAGATAGTTGTCGGAGTAAGCGAAGAATGCCGGTCCCTTGTGAGCCCCGGTCCACTGGGCCGCAGGATCGGACGGCGAGACGAACTTCGGGACGACATCGCTGGCCGCGCCCCAGGCCGTATCCTCGAGGGTCGCCAGATACTCCTTCACGGCGCGGCTGGACCGCTTGGGGTCACGATCCCTGCGCCAGTCATGGCCCGCGATTGAGCGTTGCTTATTGGCATCGGCTGCAATCAGGCTCGCATCTACGGCAAAGCCTTCTCCGCCAACCAGGCCGCCCGCGATACAGGTCTCAACAACCCGTTCGAACATGTGACGAAAAACCTCGCCCTCGCGGAAACGCTCATTGCGGGCACGTGAGAACGCCGAATGATCCGGAATCGTCCTCGATACCGAGCTTGCAGAACCACCGATAGGCAGCCGCCGGAAATTGGAACGCCAAGCTGCAACGGCTGCATGCGAAACTGAGAACTTAACGATTGAGCCAATCATGTTGCCTGACGGCGTTGCCGTGGTGGGTTCGGATGGGGGAAAATATCTGGTGCGAGGACGGTAGCGCTTGGAATTGACGGCGCAATGAAAGTCGCCTGTTAAGCTGAATGCCGCCGCTGCGGGTTAATTCGAGAACTGACAAAACAAAAGGACCGCCCCGATGAAGTTGGGCGCGCATGTCCTTGACGAAGGCGCGCGCCGGGCCTGAGATCGAAGGGATCTGGGTGCCTTCATGCCGCGGACTTGTCTTCCTTGTCGGCGCCACACACAGCCGACGATTCTCTTCATCTCTAGCTTCAGGCACCGCTTGATTGCCACACCGAGCCCCGTCGCCTGATACCCACGGGACGCAGCAACACCCCGAGAACATAGGCCCGGGTTCGTACGGCGGATTCGGTTCGCCGGACCTTGCTGGCGATCTCGGCTACCGAACTACCGCGCAAGGCTTCTTGTCGAAGGATAGCGTCTTCGTCGGTTGTCCAACGTTTCGTTTCAGATCTCATTTCGGTGGGTACCGGGTTTACCGTCAACTATCTTGCTATCCTGCTTGTTTTCGAGAAGGGGAAGGCCACGCCAACATTCTCGGGTGACAGTTCGCTCGGCGCCATCGACCTCGATAACAACGCTGTCGGGGCCTGCGAAACGAAGGAATTTGGCGACATAACCGTCCACCTGCTTGGGCACAACGAAATCTGACATGGCGACTCAGATGATTTTGGTTATCGAGAACAAAGCCGTTTATGCCGAGCAAAACCTCTACAGCTTGCTGCACATACTCCCGGACTTAGCCGGCGCGGCTAATAATATCGCAAACCGATGACGCTTCAATAAAACTTGGGCGTTAAGCTTGATGTCGGCGCTGAAGCATCGAGGCCGGCGGCGAAGAGGGGGAGAGCAGGGGGGCTAACCCTTCATCTGTAAAAACATCGCCTTCACGTCGCTGAGCCGTAGCTTTCTCTCGCGCGGCCCTTGGTGCTGTTTGAGCGCGTGCTGTTGGCGCACGGCGATCTCGTCCTGCTTGTACCGGTCATCCTTGGCGGCGAAGAAGGCCTTCATGTCCTTGACGAAGGCGCAAGCGATTGCCGGCCGGAAATCGAGAGGCTCGCGGATGACGATCAGTCTCTTAGTCGCGCTCATATGATTGTTCTGCGAGCTTCAGCCACTCCGAAGCCATCTCTTTGAGCATATCGCGAGATTTTTGTCCAACACGACTTTGGCGAATTGCAAACAACAGGCGGCGTAGCCGACATATCGCTCTCCCTTGTCGGTTCGTTGCTCTGCCATAAGTCATCCCACGCTTCTCGCCCCGGTTGAGTCAATGGCCTCCGTCAAGCAAAGGTCTTACGAGGGCCTCTTTGCATTGGGTTTCTATCTCGGGCTATTGCTATCTTTAGCTCTGCGGCACGCGCGCGAATGCTGACTTACTGCGCTTCATCTGGGCTGCGATCGCAGCCATACTCAAGCCGGACAACGCCAACACACGAAGCTGCTCATCTTTTTCTTGCGAACAAGGATCACTCATTTCCAAGCAGGTAGATTTCGCTCCTAAAGGCGACCTGGCGCGTGCTTGCCGGGTTTTCCACGCGCCGGCCCTGGCTGTACGCCATTACATCCGTGCTTCCAGCCTGCACGAAAGCGAAGCAAAATGCATGCCGGTTGGAAACTTTAAGTGGGGCCTCATCTGCAGGAACATCGTTTTCACGTCGGAAAAGCCGTAGCTTTCGCCCGGCGCTGGCAAGCGGCTTGCTGCTTAAGTCAGTCGGCGCTGGTATCCCGTCGGGACGGTAATAGCTTTGGTGCCGACGTGAACAATCGCCCTAGCTGACGTGCCATGTCTCATGGTACCGGCGGCGCCGACCCTCAGCGTCTTGCGCCCGGGACAAAAATTCGGAAAACTCGTTTTTTGCGCTTAAATTGTGAGAGTGAAAGTGTCCCATTCTGTAAAATTAATTGTTGCTGCCTACGTCAGCCTCAAAGACCGCCAGGCGATCGAGGATCTGCGCGAGCACCGGCAGGTGCTCCGCAAGAAACTTCAGGACATAAACGGTATGGATGTGAGCAAGGCCGGCAAGGAGCCAGATCCGCACGAATCCCAGCGCCTCATGAGCATCGTTGAATATTGGAAGCGGCTCGCTGATTTGGACGACTGGGAGCGCGACGGCTTCCCGCCCAGCTTCCGTGAAATCGCACCAGCGGCCTTCCTAGAGTCATGGGGAGGCCGTTTCGTTCTGCGCGCCGACGGATCGGTGGCTGCTATCCAAAACCAGGATCAGGTAATAGCGAGAGCGACCAAGCCGGAGCAAAGCATGACAAGGCCGGCAATGGTCACCGCGAGAAAGCTGTAAGAAGCGAATTCTTCACGCATGGTACACCGCCTGCCGTGTGCCCCTGCACAAATGGAACGACCGTGCCCCTACACAGTCAAAGACTTAATCTCCCGCAAACCGCATTTCGATCCGATTGATGCTTTAATGCAACACCGGTGGGCTCATGAAGTGTCCGGTAGTTTTCGACCCAAACTTGGCATCGCGGAGCTTTTGTCCGCATCTTCCTTCAAAAATCTTATAGCTCGAAGAGTTCTTTCGACTTCAATGTGCGAGGTGCGCGGCTGCGTCGCTAAACTTTCCGGCGAGACGTTGTCCTGGGGCTGATATGTCTTTCCGTTAACGACCCGCCGAGCTTCAACAATCTCGTGAGGTTCGTTGGGGTCGTCCTTGAACCATCTGAATCCATCTTCAGCTGGCGCCGTTACTTGCTGGGCCTTGATGCCAGACTGCAGACGGGCGGCGACCTCTTGTCTCCATTCTAGTGCCTTTGCCGCCCGCGCGGCGTCATCCCCAGGGGGGGGCGGTTGTTTTGTTTCCTGCAGTGGCATCCCCGATTCCGACACTTTTACGTTGGCTGTCCACTCGGGGGCGGGTTTGCCTTCGGGTGCTATTCGACTCGATTGTGAAGCACTGCGGCCAGCTAGCCAGGCCCTCAGTTCGACAAGGCGTAGCCGCTGCTCTTCGACAAGCTCACGTAGGTCTTTGACATCTCTTTCGCGACGGATCGTGAGAATTATCGTGAGCATTTGCGCGATAGCCAATCCGAAAACGGCGATTTCTAGGACACTAATAAGCTCAAGGTTATTCATCAGACCAATCCCATTTCGCAAAGCGGCAATAATCGGGGTCCAAATCAGGGAGCGACCTCTCAATGATTCCATTTGGAAGCGGAGGAAATAAGAAAAGGGCTAACGTTCGACAGGCGATGTCTTGAATTCGGCGAACATGCGGTGATCGTTCAGTCGATCCCTTTCATTAATCAGCTCAAAAGAGCTGTGTCGGCTCGGCGACATGCAATGACGGCGAAGCTAGTCAAGTATTACGATGACGAACTGTTTCACGGATCATTCGAACACAACGAGATCCCGTTCCGCAAGCAAAAGCGCTTTGCATATCAACGCGAATTTCGAATCTGTATTGACACCGGATCGGGGGGCACTACGCCACTTCACCTGAATATCGGTAAGATCGAAGCTTCTATGAAGGTCAAGTCCAGAGAGCTAAACAATATGTTTCGTCTCACGACTAATTCCATCGCCGCCTGATCGTAGGCCTCATGTTCAAGCCTGCACAATCACCACGGACGAAGCCGCCAGAGTAGCTGCATGACAGATGACAAGGACCCAAGGAAAAAACGCTTCTACCATGGCGGTGATGGCGGCCTGAAAGTCGGGGACTATATTCTTCCGTCAAAGGATAATACCGGCAGAAACAATATGATTGGTCTGAACCCATTGTGGCGTGAAGACCGCGTCTATTTGACCAAAAATGTCGCCGACGCATGGTGCTTTGCTGCGCGATCGAACAACCCGAGGGTCTACGAAGTGACGCCTTTGGGCGAGCTTGAAGATGACCCCGATCTACCAACCAAGGGCATTTCGTTCCAGTGTCCGAAAGCCAATATAATCGCGCTTTACGAAGAACCGCCGGGCATCGTAGAGCATTGCCGGGAACTGATGCGCAAGACGGCAGCCCGAAAGCGGTGAAGTCATCGACCAGAAAACCGCTCGACCTTCCGCCCGGTATTGCCCGCCCCTTCATCAAGGACATGCGCGTCTACTTCGCGGAGAAGAACCCGATCAAGCGGGACGCCATCGCGGCGCGCCAACTGCACGCGCTGAAGGAGCACCAAGGCTAGGCCCGCCGGGGCGCTTGCTCCCCTCCAACGTAGAAATCTATATTTGAGCGCGGTGCTGGCATCCGGCTGATCCGCGCGCCGTCGCGCACCATGAACACCGTCACAATTTCTTGGAGTTCGTGGACCGCGCCATGGCACGCGACCCCGCCAAGGCGTCGGCGGAGTATCTTGCAGAATTCCGCGACGACATCGCGGGATGGCTCGGACTGGAGATCATCCAGGCGGCGGTGGACCACGGCGTGACCATGCGGCCGCCAAGCCCCTTCCGTCGATATTTCGCCTTCGTTGACCGGATGGGCGCGAGCGCTTGCGGCATGCAGACGCCGTGTGCAAGAAGGCCCGCGATTTCGTCACCGACCTTGAGCCGCGCCTGACGGGATGACGACCATCATCAGCGACGCGGGGGGTGCGCAGTCTGCCCTTCAGGCCGCCATTGGTGCGGACGGCGGCTTGGCGCTCGAAGCCTACGGCGCGGGGTTGGCGTCGGACCAACCCATCGCCAAACTGGTCGAGCACAAGGAGACGACGGCCAAGGGCGCCAGCGCCGCAAAGGACGCGCTGCCCGGCGTGCAGGACATGCTGACCAAGGCCCGTGGCGCGCTTGCCAAGGCGGAGAATGCAAAGTTCGACGCCGTGATCGTGTATCTGAAGACGCGCGCCGACGATGAGCACAGCGCTGGCCGGAGTTGAAAAAGCTAGGATTCTCAGTATCTTGACAAGTTCCGGCAATCCTGATAGGCTCCGCTGTCGCTTAAGACACCGGAACGGTGGCGGACCCTAAAGGGTTAAGCGACAGCGGAGCCTATCAGGAGGACCGCTTTTCTGGATTTGCGTTTTTTGGAATTCGGGCTATATACGAATTACTCCGGCGCGCCCGCTAGGCTAAATAGGCTGCGTCGGCATAAAAGGGCTCCTGCGGGAGCCCTTGCTATTTCAGGGGTGGGAAATGCATCGGGTGGCGGCTTTTGTCGACGCTGGATATTTGTTTGCCCAGGGCAGTGTCGCACTAACCGGCGGTAGCAAGCGGCAGAGAGCCGATCTGGTTCTAGACGCGCCGGCCGTTGTCCAAGAACTCCGTAGCGCTGCCATGGCGTGTGCCGATGGCGCCTCCCTACTACGCATCTATTGGTACGATGGGGCAGTCGGCGGAGCTCGCTTAACCGGCGATCAAGCGCTTCTAGCAAACCATGACGACGTGAAGGTGCGTCTCGGTTTCTTGAATAACGCCGGTCAGCAGAAGGGCGTGGACTCACTCATCGTAACCGACCTGATCGAACTCGCTCGGCAGAAGGCAATCTATGACGCCGTGCTTTTATCAGGGGATGAGGATGTTCGAGTCGGCGTTCAGATTGCGCAGAACTACGGCGTTCGGGTGCATTTAATCGGAATTGTCCCGGCACGCGGCAGCCAATCGCACCAATTGATGCAGGAGGCAGACACGACATCCGAATGGGGAGAGGATGTGGTCCGTCGCTTCCTCTCGGTCCGTCCTGAGACCGTCCCGGAATCGCCAGCAAAGACGGCATCAACGAAGCCAGCGCCAAAAAAACCAAGATTCAACATGTTCGCGAAGCAAGAGGCGGTCCAACCTGACCCGGTCTCGGAGTTGCTCGACAGTGTGGCCAACAAGTTTGCTGAAACGATAACGCCGACTGAGATCGAGGGATTAGAGGCGTACTGGAAGTCAGGGGAGCGTGGTCTACCTGCTGATCTCGACCGGCGTTTGCTTCCAAAAGGCCGTGACGCAATCGGCGACAACCTTGATGCGGCTCAGAAGACCTATCTGAGGAAAGCCGTTCAGCGACTGATCAAGGCCCGGTAGTCTTTCCCACCCCGTCACTTGTGCCCCTATTGTGCCCCCAGCACGCAGTGAAGAACGAGGGGGTCCCGCTAACACATTGTAATCACTGGTGCCGGTCGAGAGGATTGAACTCCCGACCTTCGGTTTACAAAACTGATGCTGTACAGACTCAGCTTGTCAACGATCAGGAAGGTTTTTCAGTTTGGGCACTCCCAGACACCGAACGCCGTCCATTCCCATGCCCTTTCCATCGTTAGGGGCTGCAGCAACTGCGGAAGATCAGCGGCGGCGACGGGCGGCTTTCTTACTCATCTCGCGCACTGCAAGTGTCGTATAGAGTACGATGTCTTCCGCGGCGCCGGGCGCGCATACGCCGTGCTGACCGGTATAATAAAGCTTCGACAGATCGGCGCTGATCGTGATCTTGTCGATGGTCCGCTTTAGATTGGCCATGAAAATCGATTTGGTGTAACGCGCGCCTTCGCTGCGGCGAATTGGAGAGTCGTGGCCAATGAGTTCATCGACCCAACCTGCGTTCACATCCGGAAAATTGCGAAGCGCGGTTTCCACGGCTCCTCGATAAGAACGAAAATCAACCCCCGGCCGATAAGTCTTTGTCTTTTTCCGGTATTCGGTAAATCGGCCGCTGAATGCACCGCTGCGGCGCGGCTCGACGCCCTGCGCAATCAACTCAGGAAATAGCGGCTCATCCGGCAGGCGGCCGTAGTAGCGGTGTTCAAGAAATCCCAGGTGCAAAACTAATTCGTGCAATGGCACGTCTCGACTCGACGAACTCGTTTTGCTGTTCCGGATTTTCAGATAGGGCAGGCGTCCAATTTCCGTATCGACCCACTCGATGTCGCTGACCAAGCGCCCGCAGATTTCGTCCTCACGAACGCCCATGGTGCGGCCGAACAAAGGAACCCAGAATAACGCATCGCGATGGATTTCATTGCCGGGTATGCCGCGTCGGAAAACTGATTTGCAACCGGCGTAGACAGGCGAAGTAAAAAACGCCTCATCAAGATCCGCGGGCCACATCGGATGCTCGTCACGCGCGGCGCGTCCGCGCGGTTTGGCCGTGAAGTGGCCGCGGAACGGATTGTTGAGGCCGCGCGGGATCTTCGCATGCAGCGCCAGGTGGTCCCAATATTCGATAAGATTGATAACATGCTTGTTAGCGGTCGTGGTGCTGGTCAGACGAAGTTTCGCTTTGGCGGCATCGTCGAGTTTTTCCACTGCCGCGAGCACTTGTTTGGTCGTCAACTTGTTCCACTTCTTGCCGTGGAAGTGGTCGAAGGGAAGCTTTAGGTATTCGAGGCGGAAGCGGCCGACGACGCTGCCGTCGATCTGGGCCAATGGCAGGTCGCCGATGAGCGCTTTGAAGAGCCGAGGCGTGGCTTCCGCGCCTTCAGCGGTATCGCGCTTCCATTTGCGGTCGCTCTTCTTGGTGGCGACGAATTCGTCCCAATGTTTGAAGAATAGAAAATCCGGTAGGATCGGTCTTTCCACCGACGCCTGCACCTGTTTTGGGATTTCGGCGAGGGTCTCCCGCATTTCGTCGAGCAGGGTTGCGTGGCCCCGCAATATCATTCGCGCATAGAAGCGCCCGTCAGCAGTTTTGCGATCCACAGGTACGTTTATGGCGCCGCCGACGGCGTTGACGATGCTGTCATAGGCATCGAAGCCGGGGGCGCCGGGGCCGAGCGCGCGTTCGATTTTCGCTTTTTGCTCGCCGGCAAACATGCGGTCGGTAAAGCGCATTAGCGCATCGAGCTCGATCGCGTCCTGCCGGTCCATCCGTTGGATCTCGTCCGGCTCTAAGAACGCAAAGCCGTCGGTCTCCGCGAGGTGGGCTTCCCGACGCCACAGGCAGGCGTCGATCCATTGCCGCACCAGTCCTTCCGCCTCGCTTTTCGTCTTGGACGGGGTAAATCGGCTCATAAGGCTCTCCAGGCCCAGCCTGAGGATGCGGGCCCGGTGCAAAGCGCACCGGTAGTCACGCGTTTTCAGGCTCACAATAAGTTCGCCCGAGACATGGCAGGCGGCAAGCGCAGCCGGCCACCGGAAGCGAAAAAACCATGTATGACCCCGCCGCCGCAGGTATCGTCCGGACGCCATTCGAGCCTCGTTGTGGACCATGTTTGTGGACCACCGCGGTTTTTCGAAAAGCTGCGGATTAGAAGTCTTTGATCTGCGGGGAGAAACGGGAGTCTGGCTGGGGAACTAGGATTCGAACCTAGACAAACAGAGTCAGAGTCTGTTGTGCTACCGTTACACCATTCCCCAAATTATCCCAAGATATCAATGATATATCGGATAAATTGAATACCGCGGGCAAACATTCGCCATTGTCCCGCAGGCATCGGGCCGTTCTACTCGCTCCATCACGGTTTTGGCAAGCCGGAGACGGCAAGCTGTGACCGAACTGGGCATTGAGACCGCCTATTTGATCTTGTCGAAGGCCGCCGCAAAGTCGGCGAGCGGCATCGGAATCGCGATGGTCTCCTTGGCGAGATCCTGGAATATGATCTTGAGCTGCTTGCCGGATCGGAGCGCAGTCAGCAGGTCCTGGGAGACGGGCACGCTTGCGTAGCAACCCCTGTTCTCACAGGTCTGGATCGGAAGGTCGGTGCTCTTGCCGTCATCGACCTGGAATTTTGCGCCGGCTTGCAGATTAAGTCCGAGGGGCAACTGCACGAGCGCGATCGGCGCTCTTGTATCGCCAGGCACGCGGATATTGACCAGCACCACCAGTTGTCCGGTCTTGGTGAGGATTGCATTCTGCTCTATCGCGCATTCGAGCGGGGCGTCGCGGGCAGCGCTGCTGCAACGCGCGGCCCAGCCCGGTTGCGCGGGAGCGGGCGTGCCGGAGGGGGAGGGGGTTGGCGTCGCCTGGGCTTGCGGCTGCCCCTTGGCCTTGGGTGTTTCCTTGGGCGCCTGCTGGGCAAAAGAAGCCCCCGTTGCGGCCAGCGTGACGAGAGCAACGGCAATCGCTGGTCTTGCGAGCTTCACCGATCGGTCTCCGGAAAAAATTGGCGCGGCCGGTTGGCGCGCCATTTGAAGATCACTCAGCGGCTTCCTTGACGGCGCCATGGTCGGACAGATCGTGCGAATCGTTCTTCTTCGAGCGGCCCCAGTTTGAAAACGCGTTCGAGAGCTCGTCGAGGTAGAGATAGATGATCGGGGTCGTAAACAGGGTCAGCGCCTGGCTGACAAACAGACCGCCGACCATCGCGTAGCCCAGCGGTTGGCGAATTTCCGATCCCGTGCCCGTGCCGAGCATCAGCGGTACGCCGCCCAACAGCGCCGCCATCGTCGTCATCATGATGGGTCGGAAGCGCAGCAGCGCCGCCTGCTTGATCGATTTTTCGGGCGATAGATGCTGGTCGCGCTCGGCGGCGATCGCGAAGTCGACCATCATGATGCCGTTCTTCTTGACGATGCCGATCAAGAGGATGATGCCGATCAGGGCGATCAGGCTGAAGTCGTATCCGAAGGCCATCAGGATCGCCAGCGCGCCGACGCCGGCCGAAGGAAGCGTCGACAAGATCGTCAGCGGATGGATGTAACTCTCGTAGAGAATACCGAGGATCAGGTACACGACCACGAGAGCTGCGAGGATCAGCAGCGGTACGGTCCCGAGCGATTGTTGGAACGCCTGCGCGGTGCCCTGGAAACTCGAGTTGAGCGTCGATGGTGTACCCATATCGGCCATAGCCTGTTGCACAGCTTCGGTAGCTTGCCCGAGGGCCGCGCCCTGCGCGAGGTTGAAGCTGATCGTAATGGCCGGGAACTGACCCTGGTGGCTGATCGAGAGCGAACGGACCGGCACGCTAGTCCAGGTTGCGAAGGCCGACAGCGGCACCTGATCTCCGGTCGTCGGCGATTTGATGTAGAGCTTGTCGAGCGTGTCGAAGTTTCCTTGCAGCTCGGGGAGGATTTCCAAAATCACGTGATAGCTGTTGAGCTGGGTAAAATACTGCGTGACCTCCCGCTGCCCGAAGGCATCGTACAGCGTGTCGTCGATCAGCTGCGGCAGAATACCGTAACGCGAGGCAGTATCGCGATTGATCTTGAGCTGAAGCGTGGTGCCTTCCGACTGCTGGTCGGTGGCAACGTCGCGCAACATGGGCAGCGTTTTCATCTTCGTGAGCACCTTGGGCGCCCACTCGTTAAGTTCGTCGAGATTGGCATCCTGCAGCGTGAACTCGAACTGCGTTCGCGTCGGCCGGCCGCCCAACCGCACGTCCTGCGCCGCCTGCATATAGAGCCGTGAGCCCTGGACCGCCTGCTCGAGCTTTGGACGCAAGCGAGCGATGACCTGCATGGCGTTGACATCGCGTTCATTGAGCGGCTTCAGCGTAATGAACATGCTGCCGTTGTTGCCGGCCCGGCCGTTGCCGCCGATCACCGACCCCACCGTCGCTACAGCCGGGTCAGCCTGGGCGATGACGCCAAGCGCTTCCTGCTGCCGCATCATCTCCGCAAAGGAAATATCCTGAGAGGCTTCGGTCGTTCCGCTGATCAGGCCGATGTCCTGCTGGGGAAAGAAGCCTTTCGGAATGATAATGAACAGGTAGACCGACAGCGCCAGCGTCGCGAAGAAAACAACCAGGGTGGTCCGCCGCCAGCTTATCGCGATGTCAAGCCCGCGTTCGTAGGCACGCAGCATGGCGTCGAAGCCGCGTTCGCTCCATTGATAGAACCGGCCATGTTCCTGATGCGCGCTGTGCGGGCGCAAGAAGCGGGAACACATCATCGGCGTCAGCGTCAGCGAAACCACCATCGAGACGAAAATGGTCATCGCCAGCACCACGGCAAATTCGCGGAACAGGCGGCCGATGATGCCGCCCATCAGCAGGAGCGGAATAAGCACGGCGACCAGCGAGATGCTGATCGACAGAATCGTGAATCCGATTTCGCTGGACCCCTTGAAGGCCGCGGTCATCGGCTTCTCGCCTTCTTCGATGTAGCGCGTGATATTTTCCAGAACCACGATCGCGTCATCGACGACGAATCCGACGGCGATGGTGAGCGCCATCAGCGACAAGTTGTCGAGGGTATAACCGAACACCCACATCAAGGCGCAGGCGCCGAGCAGGCCGAGCGGCACCGTCACGGCCGGGATCACCGTCGCCCAGAAGCTGCGCAGGAACACGAAGATGACCATGACGACGAGGACGATGGTCAACAGCAGGGTGAATTGAACATCCTCGACAGCGGCGCGAATGGTCTGAGTTCGATCGCTGAGGATGCCGATCTTGATCGCGGCCGGAATGCCGGCCACCAGACGCGGCAGCAGCGCTTTGATCTTGTCGACGGTATCGATGACGTTGGCGCCGGGCTGCTTGTAGACCACCAGGAACACGCCGCGCTTTCCATCGGCCCAGGCTGCCTGCTTGGCGTCTTCCGGCCCCGTTACGGCCTGGCCGATGTCACGAACCCGCAACGGGCCGCCATTGCGATAGGCGACGATGACGTCGTTCCAGTCCTTGGAATCGAGCATCTGATCGTTGGCGTAGATCGTGAAGGCGCGCTTGTCGCCATCGATGTTGCCCTTGGGGCTGTCGACCGTCACGTTAACAATCTGATTGCGTACGTCTTCCAGCGAAAGGCCCTTGGCCACCAGTTTTGCAGGATCGACCTGGACACGGACTGAAGGCTTTTGCTGGCCGCCGATGGTGACCTGCGCCACGCCGGAAATCTGGCTGATCTGCTGGGCGAGCTGGGCGTCGACCGCGTCGCTGACGGTCGTCAGCGGCAAGGAGTCCGACGTTGCCGACAACAACAGGATCGGCGAATCCGCCGGGTTGACCTTGCGATAGGTCGGGGGAGTCGGGAGATTTTTCGGCAACTGTCCGCCGGCCGCGTTGATGCCGGCCAGCACGTCGTTGGCGGCGCCGTCGATGCTGCGGTTGAGATCGAACTGGATCGTGACGGCAGCCGTTCCCAGATAGCTCGTCGACGTCATCTGGGCGATGCCCGGAATCTGCGCGAATTGCCGTTCCAGCGGCTGCGCCACCGAAGAAGCCATGGTTTCAGGGCTAGCGCCGGGCAGCGCCGCGGTGATCTGGATCGTAGGAAAGTCGACCTGCGGCAGCGGGGCAACGGGGAGCAGGGGGTAGGAAACAAGACCGACGAACAGAATGCCGGCCATCATCAGCGAGGTGCCGATGGGGTATTTGATAAAGGGAGCGGAAATCCCTTCGTGCATCCCCTCGTTCATTCTTACTGCACCTTCGATTGTGCCGGGTCCGAATTGGCCACGGCAATGCTGACAAGGGTGCCCGGCTGAACCTTGAACTGGCCGGCGACGATGACCCGCTCTCCAGGCGACACGCCCTTCTCGATCACGGAACGGCCGTCGATCGACTGGCTGACCTTGACCTTGCGCAGTTCGGCCTTGTTATCCTGATTGACGACAAAGGTGTAAAGCCCCTCAGTGCCATGCTGGACCGCGTCATCCGGCACCACGGTCGCATCCTTCAACGTCTTGATCAGAAGCCGGGTGGACACCGACTGACCCGGCCACAATGCGTGGTCCTTGTTTTCGAAGACGGCTTTGAGGCGGATGGTGCCGCTGGTCGAATCGACCTGATTGTTGACCACCGCCAGCGTGCCTTCCGCCAGCGGCCGCTTGCCATCGGTCGTGATCGCAATGGTTTTGAGCGGCGTGGCGCCCTGGGCATCCTTGATGTCCGGCAACTGGTCTTCGGGCGAGGTGAAAATGACCGCAATCGGCTCGATCTGCGTGATCGTGACGATCCCGGTCTGCTGCGCGGCGTTGACGATATTGCCGACATCGACCAGACGCAGGCCGACGACGCCGGAGATCGGGGCG
Organism: Bradyrhizobium sp.; assembly: GCA_049509335.1. Classification (GTDB taxonomy): domain Bacteria; phylum Pseudomonadota; class Alphaproteobacteria; order Rhizobiales; family Xanthobacteraceae; genus Bradyrhizobium. The sequence goes on from JBEKZZ010000049.1 coordinate 21,886, forward strand.
CTGATCTGGGTATAGTCGAGCTGGGTTTGTGCGTTGGATATTGCAGCGACGTCGGCTGCGATCTGGGCCGTCAACTGCGATACGCTGGAACGCTGGGTATCAAGCTGCTGACGGGTGGCGAACTCACCCAATTTGATGAAGCGCTGCAAATCGAGATTGATGTTGGCGAGATTGGCCTCGTCCTGATCCTTCTTGGCCTTCGCCTGATCGAGCACAGCTTGATAGGGGCGGGGATCGATTTCGGTCAGCAGATCGCCTTGCTTGACCACGCGGCCTTCGGTGAACGCAATCTTGTCGATCTGTCCGTCGACGCGAGAGCGAACAAGGACGGTATTAAAGGCCTGAACGGTTCCAAGGCCTGTCAGGTAGACCGGAAAGTCCGCCTTCTCGACGGTCGCAATGTTCACCCGCACCGCAGTACGGGCTGCTTTTTGCGCCCCGTTTGCCGCGGTTTCCTGGTTTTCGCCATGGAAGCGCTGCCAGCCGTAATATCCGAGCCCTGCGACGACCAAGGCCAGCAAAATCCAACGCGTTATCCGCGATTTGTTCATGTCTGCCTTCAGACTTAAAAAAATATAACTAGCGAGTCTTGCCTATAGTTCATAGACACCTCAGATATAATACGCGTGCACTTAATGTGTAAACACACTATGGCTTGAGAATCCTAAACAATTTTCCATCTGAGGTCCCCAGGGCCAATGTCGCTCGACCTAAAGAAGCAGATCGTCTCGCAACTGGTCGAAACGTCTCGACTTTTACGAAATTATATCGACCACCGCGCCAAGACCCGTGGCACCACGCGCGCGCAGTGGATTGTGCTGTTCTGCCTGCGCGAACAGGAGGGTCTGTCCCAGGTGGACTTGGCTGATGTCCTGGAACTCCAGCCGATTTCACTGGTGCGCCTGCTCGACCGGCTGGTCGAGCATGGCCTTGTCGAACGCCGCAGCGATCCCAGGGATCGGCGGGCCAATCGCCTGTTCTTGACAGCATCCGGACGCCAGCTCGCCGACGACCTCGATAGTCTGCGCAATGCCATTGCAGCCGACGTGTTTCAGGATGTGCCGACCGCAGCGCTTGAAACCAGCCTCCAGACGTTGCGGGACGTCAAGGACCGGATCAAGGTCCTGGCCGAGCCCGCCGGCAGCGTCGCCGCCGAGTGACCGCGCGGCATTAAGTGGTCGCGGCCAAGCCGTTTCTTCAGATTTTCTGCGACAGCCCGACATAGAATCCGCGGCGCGCGCCAAATTGCGGAGCGAATACGCCGATGCCGCTGCCGTCGCGGATCTCATAGACCTTGTCGAAGAGATTGACCACGTCGAAGCGTATCGTGAGCGGCTTGGCGCCCGGAGATAAAATATAATCGCGTGCCACGCCGAGATTGACCGTCACGTAAGGTTCATTGTTGGATTGGTTGGCGAATCCATCCGGCAGGCCGCTGCCGTATCGCAGGCTGCTCGAAAACACCATCTGATCCCACTTGTAGGAGACGCCGGCCGAGCCGGTGAACATCTGCGAGTCGTCGGTGGTGTGATAGTGGGTCAGCAGAAAAGCGAATTCATCGGGGTCGAGAAGATATTGGTTCGAGACCGGGTCGGTTGCGCGCGTGATGTTGAATGCGATGTTGGCATAGGCGTACCAATTGCCGTTCTGATATTTCGCCTTGGCTTCGAGGCCCTCGCTATAACCGCGCGCCCAGTTAAACTGAGTCAGCACGACGGCTTGCCCGAACTGACCGTCGTCGATCAGATCGGTCGCAATCTTGTAGTAGCCGTCCAGCCCCACTGTCAGGCCGGGAAGTATCTTCTGGTCGATGCCGACGTCAAAATAGTGCGATCGCTCCGGCTTGACTGGGTCGTTGTTGGGGACATCAGGCTGATTGGTCGTGTTGTTGAACAAAGCGAGATTGGATTGCGTCGCCTGCGCCTGCATCGGCGGGGTGAAATAGCGGGCATAGCCGGCATGGATAGTGGTTCCGTCGAACGGCTTGTAGACCAGCGATACGCGCGGTGAGAACTGGTTGGCGTCCACGAACTGGTACAGTTGGTCGAAGCGAATACCGTAGTTCAGCGTGAGCTGTTTGGTCAGCTTCCATTCGTCCTGCACATAGGCGCCGAGATTCCAGCCCAGCAGTGAATTGGTGTCGTTGACCGTAAATGGAGCTCCCGTGGGGTTGCCGGTGTTTGGATCGACAGCGAATACCGTCGATATGTTGGAAACGTCGGTCTTCTCCGCGGTGATCATGTAGCCAAACCGCAATGTGTGCTTGTCGTTCACCTCATACGACGCATCGAATTGAGTCCCGTACATCTGGCTGGCGCGGGTGACATCGGAAGCGACACCATTGAAGATGAGGTCGTTGGTCACGTCGGGAATGAAATGCACGTTGGCATAGCGGGCGAACACCGAGATCTGGCTGTCGATCAGTTCGCCATGCGACTGAAGCGCGACGATATTGTAATAATACTGATCGATTTCTCGCTCGTTCAGGTTTGACGAATTTGCACTATTTGCGAGATTGGCCAGCGTGGTCGCACCGAGGCCATTGGGCAGAACGCCGTTGGCGTCGGGAAATACCGACTGATTGGGATTGTTCGGAATCTCGAAGTTGCTGTAGGCCGCGCCTGAAATGATACTCACCCGCTGCGTATCGTTGATCGCGGTCGACACGTAGCCAAAGAACTTGCCCTGATCGGTCTGATCGTGGATCGCATTGACCGAGGACGTCGGGTTTTCGATGCCGAGCTGGTTGAAATTGCCGCGGCCCGAGAAGAAATACTGGGTGTTGCCGACGCTGCCGCCGTAATTGAAGCTCGGCGTGACCGTGCCGAAACTGCCGCCGTAAATGCTGACTTCGCCTCCGGGCGTTGAAAACGTCCGGCTGGTGATGTCGAGAACGCCGGCGGTGCGGAGCCCGTACTGAGCCGGCAGCGCCCCCGTCAGCAGCGAGATGCTGTTGATGAAATTGGTGTCGACGACGGGGCCAAGGCCCGATACGCCCTCCGGGAGCACAAACCCGTCGATCCGCGTCGCCACGTTGTTGTACTCGCCACGGACGTGGAAGTTGGGGTTGGAGACGGCCGAGTCGTAGTTAACACCGGGAAACTGCAGAACCAGCTTGTCGACCGGGTTGTTGTCGCCTTGCGGTCCCGCAACGATCGCCGCCCGGTCGATCGTGTCGGTGGATGCGCCTAATTTGGTCAGGATGTGATCGCGTTGCTGATCGAAGTATTGCATCTGGCGATCGAGCGCCGCCTGCGCGGGGGTCGCTCCACTGGTGCCTGCGTCCTGGGCCGGCTGGTTCGCTTGTCCGCTGCCACGGGTTGAAGCGGTCTGTTTTGGAGCAACGCGCTTGACAGGTTTCGGCTTCGGTTTTTGTCCGGGATCGACGACCACGACCGACGGTAGTTCTTGCGTCGCGGCGGCTTGCGCCAAAACCGCGTGCGAATTCGCAAGATAAATTGGACCGGACGCAATCACAGCCTTAAGTACGGCCGCCGAGTATCGATACACCCCGGCGCGTTTTGGGCGATTGGCGTGGAACGCTGTTTCGGTGTGGAGAATTGTCCGTTCGGAATCCTCATTGGATCGAGCAAGCTCGACTTTTACAGCGCCACGAAGAAACGACATAAGTCCCCCAGATTACGAAGATGAATTGTCCGACCGATCGAGAACCAGAACGAAGGTGAAGTATTCCGCCTCGGATCTTTGGAACCGGTCTAACGACGATTGAAACGACTAGAATTCTTCCAGACTTTGACGACAGCGAGCATCAAGCAAATCTCGGATCGCGTGAGCGTCCCCACAACTCGGCACAGCAACCCCCGTTGCGATATCTGGTAGAAGATGATGACAAATAGCCCATCAGCGAACGGAACCACGACTGGAATAAATCTAACTCACGCGTTAGCTACTCGACGCGGCGCTGGAAATGCTTTTGAAGCAAGGTGCCAACACAGAACTGGAATCCGGGAAGTCGCGGGAATGTTTAGAACCATTCTTAAAATGGGCGTTGTGCTGACATTCGTGTCGATGGGGACGGTTGCGTTCGCCCAGCAGACCACGGCCGGGTCAGATCAGAAAATCTCGACCGGAACGGCGATGCCGGCCGCGACATCCAGCGGGGCGACCGCCGCTCCGGCGCTCCCCGCCGACAATGCAGCAGCAGCGGTCGATGCCGCCAAGCCGAAGGCGATGCAAGTCACGCTGCACGAGTTGTCGCCCTGGTCGATGTTTCTTTCGGCAGACATTCTGGTCAAGGCGGTCATGATTGGCCTTGCGTTTGCGTCGCTGGTGACGTGGACGGTCTTCATCGCAAAGATGATTGAGCTGACGTTTGTTCAGCGCAGGTTGCGTGCGGCGCTCGGCATGATTGCGGATTCAAGGTCGCTGGCAGAGGCGCAATTTGCGCTGGGCGCGAGCGGCACTGTCCTGTCTTCGCTGCTGGCGGCAGCCATGCGCGAAGCGCGGCTATCGGCTGGAATTTCCAGCGATGCCGGCGTGAAGGAGCGGGCGGCATCGAGTTTTGCCGAAATCGTGCGCGCGGAAGCCCGCCGGATCCGGCTCGGCATGGGAATGCTTGCCACCATCGGCGCGACGTCACCCTTTGTCGGGCTGTTCGGCACGGTATGGGGCATCATGAACAGCTTCATCGGTATTTCGAAATCGCAGACGACCAACCTCGCCGTCGTCGCCCCCGGTATCGCCGAAGCGTTGTTGGCGACCGCGATTGGTCTGGTTGCCGCCATTCCCGCCGTCATTATCTACAATCACTTCGCGCGCGTGACGAAAGGCTATCTCGAACTGGTTGGCCGTTCGTCCGGTGCGGCGGGCCGATTGTTGTCGCGCGATCTCGATCGTACCCATGTCTCTTCGCCCCGGCCGGCGAATTCACGCGCCGCGGAGTAGGGCATGGGCGTCTCGCTCGCCGATACGGAGCTCGATGACGACGGCGATTTCGGCGAGACGCATGAAATCAACGTCACGCCGTTCATCGACGTCATTCTCGTGCTCCTGATCATTTTCATGGTGGCGGCGCCGTTATCGACGGTGGATCTTCCGATTGATCTGCCATCCTCGACGGCGACGCCGCAGAAGAAACCGGACAAGCCGGTCTATGTCAGCATCAAGCCGGACCTGACAGTCGCCATCGGCGAAAAACCCGTCAAGCGCGCCGAGCTCATCTCAACGCTCGATGCCGCCGCAGATGCCAATCCTGAACGCCTGGTTTTCCTGCGCGCTGATCGTGCGGTGGCCTATGGCGATTTGATGGATGTGCTGGAGCGGTTGCGCCGAGGAAACTATAAGATGAAACTGGTGGCGCTTGAAGGCGTCGCCGAGGCCACAACCCAATCCGCGGCGCCTGTCGCGGCGAAACCCTGATGTGATGACTGAGTTTGCGAACGAGCAGCGGCCGCCCTGGCGGCTTTGGACGATCGCCGCGACGGTAGCGGTCGCGTTGCACGTTGGCGGTGCGGCGCTGGCTTGGGCGCATTTGCGGTCCGACGTCGATTCCGACGGGCTCAGCGCTGATGTGAACACTATCGATATCGAACTGACGTCGCCGGTCGTCGAAGAAACCGATCTGCCCGCGGGGCCGGACGCCGACGCCGCCGTGGCGTCGCCGGAGATCGCCGAGCAGAAGGCCGAGGTCAAGCCGGTCGATACGCCGAAGGAAACGCCGACGGAAACTGAAAATCCCGATCGCGTGGTGACGCAGAACGAGCAGAAGAAACCGACGGACGATGATCCGAAGGTCGAGAAGGTGCAGACCGCGGCCTCGCAGGAATCGGTTGCACAGGAAGCAAGTGCGCGGCAGCGGCTCGCCGATGCGCGTGAGGGCGATATTGCGGCGGCGCCCAATATCGGGATCGGCAAGGACAATCAAAAGCTGACCGGCAAGTGGGCGAAGCAGATCAGCGCCTATTTCGAACTGCACAAGCGCTACCCGAAGATCGACAAGTCCAAGGCCACCAAGGTCAAGGTGAACGTGGTACTCAACCGTCTCGGCCACGTAGTCTCGCTCGCCATTCTGGAATCTTCCGGCGATCCGCTGTTCGACGAGGCCGCGCTGGACATGTACCGTCGTTCGGATCCGGTGCCGCGCCCGCCGGCCGCGCTCACCGACGATACCTTCAGCTTCAGCCAGGAAGTGGAATTCAAGGAAAGAAAATGAAAAATGCCGGCGGATTCTTTCGCCGGCGTTTTCCTTTTTGTCCGTTTCGTGTTGTCCGCAGCTTGCTCAGCTCTTCTTCACCATCGGGCAGACGCTCTTCTCGAGGGGCAAGAAGGCTTCGTCCGCCGCGATGGTCGCGATCAGCCTGTAATAATCCCAAGGGTACTTCGATTCCGACGGCTTCTTCACCTCGAACAGATAGGCCGGATGGATCTTGCGGCCGTCGGCGCGGATCGCACCTTTGCCGAACAGGGGATCGTCGGTCGGAATTTCCTTCATCTTGTTGACGACCTTGACGCCGTCATGTGGATTGCCGCCGAGCGCCTCCAGCGCCTTGAAGTAATGGATCAGAGATGAATAGACGCCCGCCTGCACCATGGTCGGCGGGTTCTTCTTGAAGCGTTCGTTGAAGCGTTTGGTGAAGGCCCGCGTCTCGTCGTTGAGATCCCAATAGAAGGTCTCGGTGAAATTGAGGCCTTGCGCGACGTTCAGTCCGAGCGAGTTGACGTCAGTGATGAACATCAGCATGCCGGCAAGCTTCTGTCCGCCCGCGACGATGCTGAATTCCGCTGCCTGCTTGATGGCGTTGGTGGTGTCGCCGCCGGCATTGGCGAGGCCTACGATTTTTGCTTTCGAGCTCTGTGCTTGCAGCAGGAACGAGGAGAAGTCCGGATTGTTGAGCGGATGCTTCACGCTGCCCAGCACCTTGCCGCCATTGGCCACGACCACCGCGCTGGTATCGCGCTCGAGCGCTGCTCCGAACGCGTAGTCTGCGGTCAGGAAGAACCAGGTATCGCCTCCCGACTTCACCAGCGCCTTGCCGGTGCCGTTGGCGAGCATGTAGGTGTCGTAGACCCAGTGCACGGTGTTCGGCGAACACTGCGAACCCGTGAGGTCGGAAGAGGCCGAGCCGGAGTTCAGGTTGACGACGTTCCTCTCCTTCGCGACGTTGGCGACCGCAAGCCCGACGCCGGAGCTTGCGAGATCGACGAACACGTCGACCTTTTCGACGTCGATCCACTGCTTGGCGATGTTGGTGCCGACGTCCGGCTTGTTCTGGTGATCCCCTGAAATGACTTCGATCTTCCAGCCTTTGGCCAGAAGTCCGGAATCTTCAATCGCCATCTGTGCAGCAACCGTCGAGCCTGGCCCGCCGATATCCTGGTAGAGGCCTGACTGATCGCCCAGCGCTCCGACCTTGACGACCTTGTCGAGCTTTTCCTGCGCGCCCGCGCCACCGATGCAACCGAGGCCGATAGTAAGCGCAAGCGTCGCGATCGATCGCTTCATTTCCACCCCCTCATTTTGATCTTTCAGGGAGCGATTATGTCCGGCTTTTACCGTGCCGCCTAGTGTGGTGGTGGTTCAAAAGTCCGCATCATTATTACCGCGAATTCTCTCATGCGGACTTTTGAACGAAGCCACACCAGATCGCGGCAAGATGCTTTCGCGTCAGCGAAACAAATAGCGGAAAGCCGCATAGACGACAGCCAGACCGACGAAGATCAGCGCCGGGTGAAGTCTTGACCTGACCTGCTGCCCACCTGCCGCCTTCGGACGTTGCGCGGGCGGACGTTTGAAAGCGGTGACATTGCCGCTCGGTTGACCTGTTTCGGCCGATCGGGATCTGACTTCAGGGGCCACGCCCGCACCGCCCATCTCCTCATAATAGCTCTGATAGATAGACTGGATAACGGCCTCGGAAGCCTCGGCCTCGCTCTTTTCCTTCTGTAGCGCCTTGTATTGATCGAGGAAGGTCTGCGCCGCCGGGGGCAGGGAAGAAGCACCATTCAGCTTCGCCATCATGGTCCAGGTTGCGAAATCGGCCCTTGCCCTGGTATCGGCGCGTCGCGCGATCATCATGTCGGCTGCTTTGATCAAAATGGCCTCTGCTTCTTTGCGGCGGGTTTCAAGGCTTCAGCTTAAGTGTTGCCGGTTACAAAGAGAATCACCGCGAGCACATAGCCGGTCAGATTTCGCAATATCGCCGAAATAACATCAAGATTGAGACCGAGCTGCGAGCCGGCCAACGGAAGCAGGATCAAAAGCCCTATCAGGATCAGCATCCCGAACGGTTCCAGCCGCGAAAGCGGCAACGCCAGCGCTCTCGGCAGCAGCCCAACCGCAACACGACCGCCGTCCAAAGGCGGGATCGGCAGCATGTTAAAAACCGCCAGGATCACATTGATCAGAAGTGCATTTTTCAGGTTATCCGCGGTCCATTGCGCGGCATTTTCGGGTAGCAAACCGACGCCATGGAATCCGACCGCCGCCACCAGCGCCAGCGCAATATTGGTGGCGGGACCTGCCAGCGCCACCAGGACCATGCCGATCCGGGGATTCCGAAGCGCGCGAAAATTAACCGGCACCGGCCTAGCATAGCCGAACAAGAACGGCGCATGCGACATGAAAAGAAGCGCCGGCACGATCAGCGTGCCGAAGGGATCGATGTGCCGGATCGGGTTGAAGCTGACGCGGCCGAGGTTATAGGCCGTGTCGTCGCCGAGACGATGCGCGACGAAGCCGTGCGCGGCTTCGTGAAAGGTGATTGCGATGACGAGCGGCAAAACCCAGACGGAGAGATCGTAGAGGGTGATGTTCACGGATATCCTGACCGGTTTGAAGGCGTATCAAGCTAGTACCCACTATCGGTGAAGAATGAGTCGTGATTCAAGGGGGCATGAGCGGCATCCCGGAAGCGACATCGATTATCTTGACGAGTGCGGAGCGCAG
>JBEKZZ010000005.1:0-129673 GCA_049509335.1 Bradyrhizobium sp.
ATGTTCGAGCACTCGGAGCGCAAGGCGAAGGCGATCATGTCAGAGCTTGCCACGAAACCTGACCTGTTCGTTCAATTGCTCGCAGCGGTCTACAAGCCAAGTGAGGATAGCGGCGTGGTCGATCCACTCGCAGAGAATCCAGAGCATGCCCGCAACATCGCGAACCAAGCTTATCGGCTGCTGCGGATCTGGAATGTTATCCCGGGTACGGGCGCAGACGGGTCGATCGACGGCGCTAGACTTGAAGCCTGGGTCAAAGAGGCGCGCAAGCTGGCACACGCCATCGGCCGGGGCGCGATTGCCGACCAGAAGATCGGAGAGATGCTTTCGGCCTCGAAGGTTGACGATGACGGTATCTGGCCTGTCGTGCCGGTCCGCGAGGTGATCGAAGCCATTCGCAGCCGCGATCTAGAAACGGGTGTGGCGATCGGGAAGTCCAACCGCCGCGGGGTGACGACGCGAGCGTATGGTGACGGTGGCGATTTGGAACGGAAGGAGGCGAAGCGGTATCGGGACTGGTCCGAGGCCGCGGCACTCGATTGGCCGCGCACTTCAGGCATTCTCGAAAACCTTGCCAAGAACTATGACCATCAGGCGAAGGCACACGATGAGGATGCCGAACGCGTGGACTGGCGGTAAACACATGCGCCGGAACAATCGATAGGCCTTACCGCCATGTCTACAGACCAACCAAACGTTTTGCAGTTTTTCGGACGCCATTTGGTCGCGCTATGTGTCACCTTCCGGTACGCAGACCAGCCGAACGAGCCGCCCCAATTTCGAGCCTACGCCGGTACGCTCCTCGCGTTGGGAGGCGGCGTTCATTTTGTCACGGCCGGTCACATCCTCAGTGAGCTTCATAATGGTCTTAAAGACGACCGCATCGTTGTTCTCAACGCTGTCCTTGCCGATACCTTCGGGATGGGGAGCCACGGAATGCCCATTCCGTTCGACATCAAGAGCGCGCCGATTTTCTTCATCGACGACGATGAAGCGGGTCTCGATTTTGGCGTAGTGCTGTTGCGGCCTTACTATGTCCGCTTGCTCGCGGCCAACAATACGGTAGCCGTCCAAGAAGAGAACTGGATAAATCAGCATAAGGTAACTTTTGACGGCTATCTGATGCTCGGCTTGCCGGAGGAATTCACGTCGAACACCGTGGATGCCGAGGGCATCGGCCAACTATCACCAACCTTACTAGGCGTGAAGAAGCTCGATGCCCCACCGGCCGGCTGCCCCGTGACAGAATATCCAGAATTCATCGGCACCCTGGCCGAGAACTTCGGACTGCGCAGTGTAAAAGGAATGAGCGGTGGGCCGATTTTTGGCGTCAGCAGTGAACCGCCCATGCGCTACTGGATCATTGCGTTACAAAGTTCCTGGCTGAAGGATAGCCGAACCGTTTTCGGTTGCTCGCTCCCGGTCTTCGCCTCGCTCATGACCGAATGGGCGAAATCCGTAGAGTAGCCCCGGCCTGCCTTGCTTGTGGAGACCGATTTGACCGCCTGCTAACGTTGGCGCGGCACCAGCCGCTCAAATTGCATGGTCAAATCCTCATGCATCTTGCCATCATCCCAGCTCATGGTGAGCCAACTGGTTGAAGTGGGATATGAGATAACTATTCGCCCCGGCCGATACCGTGCTCCACGTAGAAAGGGATATTTGTTTTCGTCCAGCGGTTCGAGCAGGAGCACAAACCCCAAGCCAAGGATGCTCACCGCCAACGCTTCAATGTCCTCTTGCGCATTGGTGAGCGGTTGTAGCTGAAACCGCGAATGGTTTAGCGTTCGATCGCCCGTCTTCATCGTGCAATACAGCCCGGCTCCCTCCGGCCACTGACGGGGATCGTCAAGCATATCCATTATTGCCTCGTTGCGCGCGAAAGCGCCCGATAGCCGCTCCCCTCCTCTCGCCAGATTTTTGGACACCGCGGCGGCTTTGGCTGTCTTCAAAAGCCACCGCTCAAGATCGTGGCCAGAGACAAGGGCGTGCCTCATCCCAGCGTCCGCTTCCAAGTATGATTTAAGCGACGCGAAGAAATACTGAGCAGCGTCATCGAGTGGGTGAAGCGCGCTGTTGTGTTTTGTACAAAGGCAGTTCGCGGTGGGCGGCGCCATAATCTTTGCTTCGCCCGGCGCTAACCACGGAACGCCGGAGATCGAAAAATCGCCATCGCCCATCAAAACGCGGCTAACCGATTCCGAAATGATGTGTTCGCCTGAGATAGGGCCAACGCAGGACCCGAGCTCGCTCATGTAGCATTTGGCCACGCTTGAAGCCGGCGGCAACGATCTGAGCCCAAGAACGGCGGCTGGCTTATGCCAATTCTTGCCATTAAAACAGCAACCCCGTCCAGGCTTCTTTGAGCCGCACGGACACGGGCCATTTAGAGCAGCTTCTCGTTTCCGATTTGCTTCGCCCATCAAATCACGCTTGCGCCGCGGCCGGTTCGAGCACGAACAGCCGCTTGACCACGCGTTACTTCACCGGCTTTGGAAACAGGCGCGTCCAGCGTTTTTCCAGCGACGATCCCGGTAACAACCCCTCGCCGATGTTGTCTAACGCCCGCACCATCACATACACGACAGCCATGATGGCTACGGTACGACCCGTTATCAGTTCTGGGGTCAGCTCACTGGGTCCAAAATGCAAGAACAAGAAATAGAGCAAAGCGACCGCGGCCACCATTTCCACCAGCCCATAGATCGCGCGATTTTTGCGTCGCACCGAATAAAATAGAGTGGCCAATGGGAGCGCCGCCAAGCTCCAAACGAAGAATGCGATATTTCTATCAGCGATCCAAGTGCCGATAACCATCAATGCCGCCGTCACCACCATGGCTCCAATCAAGAAGCGAAGATTTTTCACCTAGCCCTCCCATCAAGAACACATCACTGCCAATTGCGGCTATCCAACTCGCAAGCTGCCTCGTCGTGTTCCCGTCCCCACCAAATGAGATCGCCTTTGTCCACCTGCAACAGCCTAACTAACGCTTTGTTGGCTGGATCTCGAATATAGATTTTATGGGCTGGCGCGATCGGCGGCGGGAAAGGAACGTCGCAGGCAAAGGCCGACATTGTCTCGGAGCAGGCCTCGATTGTGCGAAAGACTGTATGGGCAATCCACGGCCGCAACGAAACAATATTTTCGTTGTAGTAGTGCTCGGCTTTCCAAACAAACCCGTTGTAGTACTTCGACCGCGGATCGACGCAAAAGCCCTTTTCGGTAGCAAACACGTGGTCGACACTTGAGCCACCATGCACTAGCGCGTCTCGCGACTTGCGAAGGGACACGAAAAATTGGGCATTCTTGGCATACATCGCGCTTGTGCGGGGTGGAATCCCGTAGCGCTGCGTGATCTCGTCGGCGGTTCTTGGCAACTCGCCGTTGAGTGCAATTTTGGCGAAGGTGTCCGGAGATTTGTAGGGGCGGCGTGTCGCTTCGGCGGCAGGGTCTTGGAGACTAATTCGGTCATTCCAGAAGTACGCCATTATTTCTTGTAGGAGGTCGAAAATAGAACGCGCGACGATGATGAGCTGCTCAACCTCACTCTGTACGAATGAAGTCAGCAGATTCGCATCAATGGTCTCGCGCGTCTCGTGGAGGTGCTCCAATTTTGCCGCTATTGTTGCGAGCTGATGAAAGTCGTGACAGACACCCATGATCTGTCGCGCAACTTCCGGCCAGCTCGCGCGCTGCCACATGAAGTCGACCAACGGAATCTGGAAGTCGTATTTGTCAGCCGGGACGGTCGCGAGATAATTGGAGCGGATCGGTTCGACGACCTGAACTCTAGTCAGCTGGCCGGGCGGAGCATCAACCCACATGCTCCAAGCCGTGCCATCCCAAACGGGCATGAGCAACATCGTGCGACCTTGCAGCGCTGCTGCGTCGATGTGCGGCATCTTGGCAGCGATCTCGGCAGGGTTTATAGGCCTGCTCATGCGGCGCTCTTGCTTGGTGTTTCAATACGCTTTAACGGACTCTAGATATGGTGAGGCGCTGTAACGCAAGCAAGGCGCAGGTAATCACCGATAGCCGCGTTTCCTCATTTCGGCGTACTCTGAAATCAGTGCGAAATCAGCCTTACCGCGGGTCTGGTGCGTTTCAACCCGAACCGTGCCGGCACGGCCGATCCTCCCCCACTCCGACGCACCAAACACGCGGCGATAGTTTTGAAAATATTATCCGCTCCGCATAAAGACGTCACGCTTTCAGCCATCTCCGAATGCCTCCTTTCCCCTTGCGACCCAGAGTGCTCGCGCTTGATCGCCTTGATTGCTTTTTAGCTTGTCTGCCATCCAGAGCAGCGCTCCGAAAATGGTGGTGCGATCGTCGCCGGTCAGGTCCACGATACGAGATTTAACGACGAGACCGCCGAGTTCGATGAGATGCCGCGTGCGCTTGCGGCGCTCGACTTGCCAGGTACGCATGTCATGTCGCGCCCTTGCGGCTTGGTGCTGGTTGCGCGCCGCTCGGTTGCGCGACAGGGCCGTCCATGTTGCGGACAGTTGTTGGTGCAGTTCGCCGCGCCCGGCTTTGAAAAAACGCGGCCCCGCGCCTGGCCCATGCCTCCCTCTTTCCGGCCTCTTTTGTCTCGGCCAGCACGATCAGTGCGCCCGCCAATTCGTCGGCGTTGAGCGCGTCGGCTCCAGTGGAGATAACGAGCTCGCCAAGCTGCTGCACTTTGCGGTTCTTGAGGTCTCGCGCCTTGTCCTGAAGTGCTTTCAGTTCCCCGTCGAAATCCCGCGGCTTGCGCATGGTCGCCTCCATCAGTGTTGATGGAGAAATGATAGCCGGACACTCTGCATGATGCTGTAAGCTCGTCAGGACGACCTGGGATGCGGTAATCCCTCCCGAGATTTTTTTGAGGGAGGGCGCGCTTATACGTCGTTCCGACGTGCGCTCCGCTGTGGCACTGATCTGATCGCGATGGCGATCTATCATCTTCACGTCAAGGTCATTGGCCGCAAGTCAGGCTCGAGCGCGGTGGCGTCGGCCGCCTACCGCTCAGCCTCGCGTCTGCGCGACGAGCGCCTGGACCGCAGCCACGATTTTTCCGGAAAGCGCGGCGTCGTTCATTCCGAGGTGATACTGCCGGAAAATGCGCCGGAAGCATGGAGCGACCGCGAACGGCTGTGGAACGATGTCGAGGTCTTCGAAGTCCGGAAAGACGCCCAGCTGGCCCGCGAAGTGGAATTCGCCATTCCGCGCGAGATGAGTGAGAGCCAAGGCATCGATCTCGCCCGTGACTTTGTTCGGGGCGAATTCGTGGATCGCGGCATGATCGCCGATCTCAATGTGCATTGGGACATGGCCGAGGACGGCATGCCCAAGCCCCATGCCCATGTCATGCTCACCATGCGCCAAGTCAGCGTGAATGGCGACGAGAACGGCTTTGGCCCGAAGGTACGGGAGTGGAACCGGACCGATATGGTCGAGCGCTGGCGTGAGCGCTGGGCCGAGCTTGCCAACGAGCGGCTAGCCGAACTCGACATTGACGCGCGGATCGACCATCGCAGCCTGGAAGCGCAGGGCATCGCGCTGGAGCCACAAAGCCAGATCGGCGCACCCGCCAAACGCATTGAGGAAGGGGGTATCGAGGGCCAGAGCATCGAGTCTGGGATCGCGACCGCCAATGTATCTGATCGGGCCGAGATGCACCGCGAGATTGCGCGCGGCAATGGCGCGCGGATCATCGCCGATCCTTCCCTGGGACTGGACGCGATCACGCAGCAGCAATCGACCTTCACGCAGCGCGACATGGCGAAGTTTGCGCACCGGCACAGCGACGGGATCGACCAGTTCAATGAGGTCATGGGGAGGATGCGCAGTGCACCTGGTCTGGTCGAACTCGGCAAGGATATCAGCGGCGAGGATCGCTTCACCACGCGTGAGATGATCGAGGCGGAACAGCGCCTGCACCGTGCCGCCGAACTAATGGCAGAACGGGATCGCCATGCGGTCGATGATGCTGACAGACAGGCCGCACTCTTTCGCGCCGAACAGCGCGGGCTTGTGCTTTCCAGCGAGCAGGCTGACGCGCTGGCGCATGTCACGGACGGGCACGATCTTTCGATCGTGGTCGGCCATGCCGGCACCGGCAAGAGCGCGCTGCTGGGTGTAGCGCGGGAGGCCTGGGAAGCGGCGGGCTACGAGGTCCGGGGCGTAACACTGTCCGGCATCGCGGCAGAAAACCTCGAGAGCGGATCGGGCATTGCGTCACGTACCATCGCCAGCATGGAGCATGGCTGGGGCCAGGGCCGCGACCTGCTCACAACCCGCGATGTGCTGGTCATCGACGAGGCAGGCATGGTCGGCACGCGCCAATTGGAGCGCGTGCTGTCCCATGCCACTGAGGCCGGCGCGAAGGTCGTGCTGGTCGGCGATCCGCAACAGCTGCAAGCCATCGAAGCGGGTGCGGCCTTCCGCTCGATCCATGAGCGTCACGGCGGCGCGGAGATCGGCGAGGTGCGCCGCCAGCGCGAGGACTGGCAACGGGATGCCACGCGTTATCTGGCGACGGGCAGAACTGGTCATGCGCTTCAAGCCTATCGCTCCCACGGCATGGTGCATGAGGCCCAAACGCGCGAGCAGGCGCGCGGCGATCTGATCGAGCGCTGGGACCGCGACCGGCAGGCATCACCGGATAAGAGCCGGATCATCCTCACCCACACTAATGACGAGGTGCGGGCCCTCAACGAGGCAGCGCGGATGCGGATGCGGGCCGCGGGCGATCTGGGCGACGAGGTGCGTGTGGCGGTCGAGCGCGGCGCGAGAAATTTCGCCGGCGGTGATCGCGTCATGTTCCTGCAGAACGAACGCGGGCTTGGCGTGAAGAACGGCACACTCGGGACCCTCGAACAGGTGAGCGCACAGTCCATGACCGTGCAGACCGACGATGGCCGATCCGTGCGCTTCGACCTCAAGGATTACAACCGGATCGACCATGGCTATGCCGCGACGATCCACAAGGCGCAGGGCATGACGGTGGGCCGCACCCATGTGCTGGCGACGCCGGGGATGGATGCCCATTCTAGCTATGTCGCCCTGTCGCGGCACCGTGACGGCGTGGAGCTGCATTATGGCCGTGACGATTTTGAAAATCCGGACCGGCTCACCCGTACCCTGTCGCGTGACCGAGCCAAGGACATGGCCTCGGACTACGAGCAGCGCGATCCGGCGCAAGGCTATGCCGAGCGGCGTGGGATCACCTTCCGCGAGCGCGTGGCCGAGATCGTGCGCACGGTCGTACCGGAGAAGGTACGCAACATGTTTGACGGCCTTCGCTCTCCTTCAGATGTGCCTGGCCCGGATGGCGGACGGAGGCCAGGGCAGGAAACGCCGGAACGGGAAAGGAGCGGTGCGGGAATCGAGCGCGAAACCGAATCGCCCGAAAGGAAGGTGGCGGAAGAGGCGGAAAAGGAAATGCGCCGGTTGCGTACCCGGGCGCTCGTGCGCCATGCCCGCGTCGTGGATGCGATCTTCGATATGCAGGAGCTGGGCTTCGATGCAACTCCCGAGCAGGTGAAGGAATTGCAGCAGGCCCGGAAGGTCTTCGAGAAGGTACGCCCCTTTGGCTCGCACGATGCTGAAGCCGCCTACAAGAAGAACCCGGATCTTGTCCGCGAAGCAGCTGGCGGACGGCTCAACCGCGCCATCCGCGCGCTCCAGCTTGAGACCGAACTGCGCATCGCCCCTAGCCGTCGCGCCGACCGCTTCGTGGACGACTGGCAGAAGCTCGACCAGGCTAGTCTGCGCCGGTATCAGGCGGGCGACATCTCCGGCTACAGGTCCGCACGCTCGGCGATGGGCGACATGGCGAGAGGCCTCGAACGCGATCCGCAACTGGAATCGCTCCTCGCCAACCGCAAGCACGAGCTGGGCATCACGTTCGAATCAGGCCGCCGGCTCAGCCTCGAACTCGCCTTCAGCCACGGCATCGACCTTGGCCGAGGTCGAAGCAGGGGAATCGAAATTTGAACCATCCGATTTACCACCGACTCTGCGCCAGAATAGGATGATGGGTAAAACCCTCTTGCGCGCCTGCAACACTCTGTCCTGTCTAGTCTCAACAGCCGTCAGAACCAGCCAGCAGGAGGCCGCGCTGCCATGCGCGAACCGGATCGTATCATCCGCCTGAAAACTGTCCTTTCCCGGACCGGGCTGTCCCGATCCACGATCTACCGCAAGATCGCCGAGGGCACGTTCCCGGCCCAAATCAAAATCAGCACCAACGGGACTGGCTGGCATGAATCGGACATCAACCGCTGGATCGCAGATCCCATCTCCTGGCGTCCGAAACGCGAGTTCGATGAGGTCTGATACATTTGCTCAAGGGCATTCGCGCCGACCGGGCAACTATCGCTGGAAGCTGGCGCGGGCATATCACGTCGCATTCGAAAAAGGACTTCATCTTTCCGGATTTCGGCGGCCACTCGATCTCAAACGTGTTGCTCTTGATGGCATCGACGTCGAGGTCGCCGTTGACGGCGAAAGCGGTCACCCGTTTGCCTACACGCTGACGGATATCGCCGAGCCGCTCGAGCGATCCGGAAAGAGCGAAACCCGTTTCTTTGAGGAATTCGCGGCCGGCAGCGACCTCGGCATTCTCGCCGTCATCGATCTCGACCTTGGGAATTGACTAGGCTCCCTCGTTCTTTTTGAGCCAATAGGGTCCGCCAGGATGCACCAGTAGAACTTCCAGTTTCGAATTCGCAAGCCGGTACATCAGAACGCCAGCGCTCGAAGCCGTTCGACGACCCGGTTGTTTCGACGCCTTAGGCAATTATCACCTCTCCGAAGGCGCCTGTCGCTGGATCTCCTGTGCTGCTGAAAGCGACCGCCGATGTAGCCGGACCTTTTGAGTCCATTGTGCCCATGACGGTTTCCTTAAGCGTCAGCTGCTGAAGTTGAGTAACATAGCAGGTCTCAGTCCTTTTCGGTCTGGTCGCTTCGGCTTTTGTTGTGGCCCGGAACCGCGGTTGAAGGCGGCGTGAGGAACGCGTCGAAACGCTCTTTTACGATCGCGTAACATTCGCACGACGTCTTCTCCAGACCCGGGCGATCAAGGACCTGAATAGTTCCCCGGTGATAACTTATGAGGCCCGCGATCTGCATCGACTGCGCGGCAAGGGTTACGGATTTCCGGTTGGCGCCCAGGATATGAGAGAGAAATTCGTGGGTGTAAGGAAGTGCTTCGCCCTCGGCCCTGTCGTGCATCATTAGGAGCCAGCGGCACATCCGCTCTTCCGTCGAATGCATTGCGTTGCACGCGACCGTCTGCTGGACCTGAGATAGCAGCGTCTCCGAGTAGCTCACGAACAGATCGCGCACATGCTCGCTGTGCTTAAATTCATACTGCAATAGCTGGATGGGACACCGGACTGTATGGCCTTCGAGTTGAACGATGCACCGGTTGAAGGAGACGCGGCTGTACATGGCGGCGAACAAGCCGAACGCGCCTTCACGGCCGATATTCGCGGTTTCGATCGCCGCGCCATTCTCCAGCACGGTCAGCAGTGACAGCACAGAACCCTGGGGAAAATAGGCGTGCTTGAGCAGGCCCCCCGCGTCGCAGACCATGTCGCCAAGCGTGAAATCGACGGGCTCCAGATGGGGATCCAGCCGCCTGCGGCTTTCCGGCTCCAACGCGCCCAGCAGTCGGTTGCTCCGCAGATCACGGTCCGTCTGCACATTGGCCATCGCAATATGTCGTTTCCGTTCCGCCTCCTGCGTGATCCGGACGACGGGCATGTCGATGGGAGCGCATGGGATCGCAAAAGTCACTCTCGCACCTTTTCTGCTGGGGAGTCTGAGCAAAAGGGCTCATTCACCGGCGTTGAATTTCCACCCTCGATTAAGGGGAACCAACGAGCGAACGAAGTTCCTCAACCAATGCCGCCGTCTGGTAAGGCTTTCCGACAAACCAACTGTTCGACGGGAGATCGGAGATTTGAAGCTGCTGTTTTCCCGAAACAACCAAGATCTTGATCGGAGGCCAGCGGTCGCGCACCGCATGGGCCAGTTTCAGCCCGTCCATGCTGCCGGGCATGTTGATGTCAGTGAAAAGCAGGGTGATATCCGTACGCGATTCCAGCAGCGTAACCGCTTCGTCCGCATCCCGGGCTTCGATCGCAATGAACCCCGCTTCCTCGACCACTTCGACGGCAAGCATGCGCAGCAGCGGTTCATCTTCGACAACAAGGACGACGGGACGGGGTCTGCCGGCTGGTGTGCCGTTCAATGAACCATGCCTCTATCGACCCCGGTGTCATACTTGGCCGGCTCATCCCCTTCACCAGACCATTGCTTCGCCATCCGAAGGCAATGCGCCTTCAAATCCGGGTCCAGCGTTTCCTTGGCGAGTTGCTTGAGGTCCGAGGCCAAACGCAGGCACTCCAGCTCCAGCTTCTGATCGTCGCGTCGGTCGTTCGAATCAGACATGGCAGCTCTCCCAACTCGGGAGATGAGTGGTCGCACGCCGACGCGGCTGCTGTCGGTGGTCCAGACCACAAAGCCGAAGCCACAACCGCGGAATCGATTGGGGTGCGCCAAGTGAGCTATTTTGCTCAGACTCGCTGAAGGAAGGAGGCCACACTTAGTCCAAATACGTTGCAGATTTAGTATCATCGCCGTGCGCATCCCGTGTTCGGAGAGTTCCGTTATGCATGAGGTTTTCGAGGCGGCCCAGGAACCGACTGACACTTCTCCCACTCGGCTCAGCCGGGACGAGCTTCGCTATCGGCTGCGGCAGCAGTCGCTACTCGGCGAGTTCGGCAGCACCGCCATGCAGACCCGCGACTTTCGGAAGATTCTGCAGCGGGCCACCGAACTGTGCGCCATCGGATTGCAGGCTCCGTTCGTAAAGGTCCTGGAATATGAACCGGATGAGAACCGTCTGATGGTGCGCGCCGGCGTCGGCTGGGTGCCGGGCACCATCGATGCCGTTTCCCTTGCCGCCGACATTGGATCGCCGGCAGGTTACGCCTACCAGACCGGGGCGTCCGTCATATCGAACCACCTGGAGGCGGATACTCGCTTCCGCACGCCTCAGCTGTTGGCAGATTACGGCATCAGGCGCGCCATCAACGTGCTGATAGAAAAGGGCGGAGAGGGTAAATCTTTCTTCGGCGTGCTCGAAGTCGACAGCGCCGATCCCGGCCAGTTCGATGAGGACGATGCCAATTTTCTTGCCGGCTTTGCCACTCTGCTCGGGGTCGCCATCGAACGCCAGCAGGCCGATGCCAGGCTTCAAGACGCGCTCAAGCACCAGGCGTTGCTGACCCGCGAGATGAGCCACCGCGTCAAGAACAGCCTCACCTCTGTGGTCGGCCTGCTCCGCGTCCAGGCGCGCAGCGCCTCGTCGCAGGATGTCAAGAATGCGCTGGAAGACGCGAGCTTGCGGGTTTCCACAATTGCTGAGGTCCACGACCATCTTTGGCGCAGCTCGCACGTCGGTTTCGTCGAACTTGCGGACTTCATGACCGAGCTCTGCAAGAAGCTGAGGGGCAATACCGGCAGACATACCCTACATTGCCACTCTGACCCCTTGCTGCTTTCAGCAGACCACGCAATCCCCCTGGGGCTCCTGATCAATGAGCTGGTTACCAACGCGGTCAAATACGCCTATCCGGAAAGTAGCGGCGAGATCGACGTCTCAGCCCGTGAAATCGATGGGCATCTTCACGTCGAGGTCTCCGACCAGGGCGCCGGTCTCCCGGAAGGGTTCGACATCGACCAGCCGCGCGCGAGCCTAGGCTTCAAGGTAGTTACCGGTATGGTGCGGCAGCTTCAGGGCCATTTGACTATCGCGAGCGATCGGAAGGGAACTCGCTTCCTGCTTGATTTGCCTATCCTACCTCAGCCAACCGAACCTGTTCGGCGATACCGGATTGACTGATCCAAGTATTCTGCGACCGAGGGGCCCTCAACGGTTGACGCTTACAGGACCTGTCATGAGAAAAGCCGGATGCTCGTTTGGTCGTCTACGATTCACGCTGCAAACTCGGCTTTTCATAGAGAACAGCATTTAGCAGCGAACGATGGACTTCGATCTTTCCGTTGTAGCTGATGAAGCCGAGCTTCCGGAATTTGTTCATGAAAAAGCTTACCCGCGAGCGGGTCGTGCCGATCATTTCAGCCAACGTCTCTTGACTAATATTCGGATTGATCGGCGTCGGATTGCCCTCCTTGCCGAAATTCGCCAATAAAAGAAGAAGTCGAGCAAGACGCTTTTCGCTCGAATTGAACAATTGGTCGATCAGGTCTTCCTCGACCCGGCTGTTGCGTTTCAGCAAGTAAGCAACGAACAACTCCGAAAACTTGGGTTCGTCGTGCAGCACTGCAATCATCGTGGATTTGCCTATTGCGGTGAGCAGGCATTCCTCCATCGCCGTCGTGGTCGCGATGCGCAAATCATGACCGTTCAGGCATCCCTCGCCAAAGAACTGGCCTGCTTCCAAAATCCCGACGACCGCTTCTTTGCCCTGGTCGGAAAGTACGACGACCTTGACCCGCCCTTTTTGAATGTAAAATACCGTATCTGCAGCCTCTCCTTGGGAGAAGATGGTCTGATCCTTCTGATACTTCGCTATCGTTTTCCCGGTCCCGACTTTTGCGAGAAAGTCTTGTGGATCAAACGAATCCCTGTCGCTAGCCATATCGTCCTCGTCCAGCAGTGCCTGGCACCGTACCCCGCCGCCGGTCGAATGGCACGCCCTCCGGCGAGCGCCTGCTTGCAAAGATTCGTGAATATACGCCGCGACACGCCAAACTCTTGGCAACTTGCCGAGCCGATCTATCCAATATCCACTCAGAGAACGTGCGCCAGCACTGCGACAAGCCAAGTAGCGGTCCCGCCCAGAAACAAAGGAGGCCGCCCAATGAGGCAGCTATTGGTCACTTCTCGTCGAGAAGATTTGACCGCAGTCGCACTGGAAGGTCAGTAGATAGCCATTCGATTCTCGCTCAAGGCGCTCCTTGCCGACAAGTCGCATGGTAAGCGGACAAGATGGGCATGGAAATGCGCTCATCTCCCACTGTTGATTTTCCTTATCGCGTTTAACCAAGCAGTGCTCCTCGTAGAGGCGGGAGCGCGATGACGTCTCTCAGTCACCGATCATAGCCATGGTCCGGGCGGTGATGTGCAAAGCGTGCCGAGTTGCAGCGCAGAATACAATCCGCCGCTTACTCAAATTGAGCCACTACCAAGGTTAACGCTGTGAATGCTCGTTGTGGGTCATGCGCCGACATGATGGTTGACAGCTGGACTTCCACTTTCTCTCAATAACGGACATTGACGCAATGAGCAAAAAGCTGCGATCGGCCAGATCTTAAAAGGCGAAAGGGCGACTCTTCGACCGCGCGATCTGCGTCCAATATGGTGCAGAGAGTAGCAGGAGGAAAAGCGCCCTTTCAGCCTTGTATCTGGCTGCGGACCGAGTCGTTTCCGATCCGTGCATGACGACAACTCCTTCGCCCGTGCACATGCGCCACCGCCACGTACGCCGGCCCTTCTCCACGACGATTTCGAAAATCGGAAATCGACCGGGCGTTGCGATCCTACGACCAGATCACGTCACAGCTTCGGCTGTCGGTGTAGCGTGACCTCCGCGCACCGGCAAATGGAAGATGAGAGGGAATGTGGAAGCGGCAAGTCTTTCCATCGCGGTCCGCTCCTCCGACAGCCGTCTCTCGATGAACTGGCGTTCGCAGTCCGTCAGTTGAGTCTTGAGAAGGCGGCGGTAGCGGCTGATGTTGTTGCGGTGCGTTCGCAAACGCGCAAGCTTTTCGTCAATCATCGTTTCATCCCTTTGACGGTTTATGCTGCCAAGCCGACGCGAGCGGCCGATTTCGTGCGGGCTGGTTTGCCGCCGGGTGGCTCTTTGGGTCCGGGATCGAGCGCCGATAGCGCCTCAAGCACTTCATCGATCGTCACCACAAGGCGCGAGCCTGGCAACTCCCTCAGTGCGGGGTTCGATACCACGGCTGCCGCATCTGATGCCCAGGATGCGAGGATCGCCCGTTTCTCGCCGATTGAGATCGTCTGGTCCGCCAAGACGTCGCGCGGATGGTCGTAGACAGAACCGGGGTGCAATATTGCGTTCAGGTCAACAATGTTGTCGGCATGTTCGATCATCGGATGTCCTCCCTCTTTCCGATACCGTTGATGTTTCGCCAGATAGGATAACCGGTTCCCGCCCGGGGTCCCGGGCGGGAATGCTGTCTTTTCGAAATTAAATCTAAGCGGCTTTGCCTTCGAGCTGATGCACGTTGCTGGCCGGTGCGCCATTGATGGCGATCCGCCGCGGCTTCATGGCCTCGGGGATTTCCCGGATCAGCTCGATCTTGAGCAAGCCGTTGTCAAACGTCGCGCCCTTCACCTGAACATAGTCGGCCAAGCTGAATTGCCGTTTGAAATGCCGGGTCGAGATACCCCTGTAAAGGAACTCGCGCTCGGTCTTTTCGGTCTTTCCGCCCTCGATGGTGACGACGTTCTGCTCGGCAGTGATCGAGACTTCGTCGGGCGAGAAACCTGCCACCGCTAGCGTGATCTGGTAGCGGTCCTCAGCCAGCCGTTCGATGTTGTAGGGCGGATAACCTTCGTCCGTGGCCCGCTGGGCCGTCTCGACAAGGTCGAACAGGCGATCGAAACCAATGGTCGATCGAAACAGGGGAGAGAAGTCGTAAGTGCGCATAGCCAAATCCTCCAAAGAGCAAGATGGGTATGAGGCACCGGACACAACCGGTGCCCGTCCTAAGTCCCTGACCCGTTAAGGCGTCGGGGACACCACCAATCGGTGGCAGCAGAAAAATAAAAAAATCGATTTTTGGTTTCAAGAGGGCCGCTAAAAAATTTTGAACCCGGCCGCCCCTGTCCTCAATGAAAAGTTAACGGGAGCCGCAGGGACCTTGGTCCGGATTCGCGTGTGACAATAGGGGCAAAGGGGTGTCCTGAAATGCTGGTGCAACATCGCGCGCCCGAAGGCGCGCGGCCAAAATTTCGGCATCAAAGAAAGCCGGAACCGCTTACGCGGTCCCGGCCCTGCCGACTATTCAGCGGCGACTGGGTACGCGGGATCGATGCCGGAAAGGCCGCGACGGCGCTTGCGGCGCGGTTCACGAGAGTCTGGTCCGCGAATGCGGACACGCCCCTTGCCCCGATCCAATTGAAGCTACCGCTTGGGCGCAGCCGCACCGCACAACTCTCTCACGCCCGGTCTTTCTTGTCGGCACCGCGCGCGACAATCCTCAACGCATTATCCCGGTCATGCCCAGTTCCGCGAGCGTCGGCACCTAGGGCGCCAGCTGGATCCGAACCTTGCCACCGACGGCCAGAAATCTGCGGCGCTTCCGCGAGGGGAAGCGCGGTGTGAATCGGGAGAAACATCGCCGAGAGCCACCTGCTTGCGGTAGATGACGAACCACGCCACCCTGGCATCTCTTCGGGACTTGGCCGATCGTCAGGTAGCGCCTACGATATCCTCGCCACCGCACCAGTTTCGCACCTGAAACGACGGGAACGAAACGCAACGAATACGAATGAAATCAAACAAAACTGCAGAAAAAACAACGAAGCTTATCGATAGTCTGCCGCTCATAACGGTCTGGTCAACGGCTGATGGCGCCACGTGGTCGAATGCGTCATGCGCTCAAGCAGCTATTTGCTGAGGGTTCTCGCGCGCCGTGGAATGTTCATCAATGGCCTTGCTCAGAAAGCTGGCTAGAGCAACCTTTCGTGAGTCGCGGTCCAACGCGTAAGCAGTTTGCTTGAAAGTGACTCCATCTAACAGGCCTTGGATATAGCCGGAGATCGTGTCAGCCGCCATGATGAGGGCGGTGTCGAATGTGTGGATATATTTGCTGGTAACCGACCCCTTCGCATGGCCAACCAGTGCGGCGATCGTCGCTTCGGTGAACCCGAGATCATTAGCGATGCTCGCGAAGCTGTGGCGCAAGACATGAGGCGTGACATCCGAAAGAGACGACTTGCGGAAAAGCTGCTCCCAATGATTGGGGAAGCTGCCAAAGGCGTTGTCGGCTCGATATCCCGGAAAGACATGGGATCCGAGCTTCTGCGATCTTCTCGCCTCCAGGAACTCCACCACGGAAAGCCCGACCGGCCGAATTGAAGCTCCCTCTTTGCTGTCAGCCAAGCGTAGACAGCTTGCTTCGGCGTCTACCTCGGACCACTTGAGGCCAATTATTTCGCTGCGTCGGCAGCCGGTCAGAGCGATCTGGCGAATGATGTCGACCGTGGTGGTGTATTTCTCGTCCTTGGCGGCCGCGCGCAGCATCTCGCCTAGCGTTCGATATTCCGCTTCAGTCAGGCGGCGATTGCGGACATTGTCTTTCGGCTTGCGAATACCGTGGGCTGGATTGTGCTCGATGATTCCAGCTTCGACGGCATAGGAGAAGATGCCGCCGAGGAGACCAATGG
The DNA here is from genome assembly GCA_049509335.1 of Bradyrhizobium sp. GTDB lineage: Bacteria > Pseudomonadota > Alphaproteobacteria > Rhizobiales > Xanthobacteraceae > Bradyrhizobium. The sequence goes on from JBEKZZ010000005.1 coordinate 16,442, forward strand.
TCCGCGTTGCGGTGCCCGCGCCGCCGCGCACATTGGCTTTGCCACGAAGCTTCTTCGTCTTGACGCTGACGCGGGTCTTCCCGGCCATGACGTCCTTCAAGACCCCACTTACGTCGGCCTTGACGAGATCCTTGACGCGGCGCGAGCCAATCAACGGGATGATGTGCCGATGGATGCGGCCGGTGTCCGTTACGATGGTCGTTACCTTCTTCGGACGTCCGCGCTTGCCGAGCACGAGGCCCGCCGCCAAGTCCTTGAGATAGAGTTCGCACAACTCCTTGACGGTGATCGCCTTGTGGTCGAGCTGCCGTTCCTCGGCCGGATTATCGCCCTGCGCCACCCGACCCAACTGTATCCGGGCTTCCTTTCTGGCGAGCTCCGGCGTCCATACGCCATGAAGACCGATGGTGTAGCGGCGCGAGCGTCCGGCAGAGCGGTACTGAATGAGGTAACTACGCTTACCCGACACGAAGACTCGCAGGCCAAACCCGGGCAGTTCGTCGTCCCAGATGACATAGTCCCTGCGCTGCGGCTCGGCGGTCTCGACAACGCGCTTGGTGAGCTTAGCCACGGAATTTTCCCGGTCCGAAGCCCGTTTCCCGCGTAAGCACCACGTAAGCAGTTGGAAGGAAATCGGGGCGTGTCGCAGAATACGATCTGCGGCGCAGAATTCCAGATTTTCCAGCAATTATAGCAAGATAGCGAGACATCGGATGCCCTGGCGTTTTTTGGCGTAGGGCAAGTTAAATTGCTCCGAAGGCAAAGGTCACACGTTCGAATCGTGTCGGGTGCGCCAGGAAAATCAGACGCAGATAGTTTGGTCGCGAACACCAGGGCGGACCGAACGATTGTCACCGGCGGATTGCGGAATGGACTACGGCGCTTTGGACGAAGCCGCCCCGTAATTCGTTTCCAGGTAGGCGATGATCTGCCGGGCCTGGTCGGCATCGATGGGCGCGCCGATAGCAGCCATGCGGTGCACGATCGCCTCCCACTGCCGGCCGGGACGCGCGACGGCGACCACACGGTCCACGCCGTGGCAGATCCCGCAGGCGCCGGCGACAAGGTTCGCCCCGGCACCATCGGGCAATGTCACAGGAGTGGGCGCCGCGCCGGGGATCGGCACGCCGGGTCCGAAGTTGGTAGCGAGATATTTGACGACATCGTCGATTTCGGTCGGGCCGATCTGGGCACCGCGCAAGACCATGTTGTAGACCTGCCGGCGCCAGCCTGCCTCGCCCATGCGCAATTGAACGATCGGCCCAGCCTTGTGACATTGGGTGCAGGCGACGGCGACGATGTCGCGGGCCGCTCCGTCCGGGAATAGGTTCGGCTGTTGGGCCTCTGCCGTAAAGTTAAGGAGGATAGCTGCGGCCGCGAGAATGAACTTTCGCATGATCAAACCTTCCGCGTGCGTTTGGCGGCGATCGAATATGGCGGATACCATTCCGAGGCTGCACCGACGCCTGCGCGGTCGACGAGGATATCGAGCAAATAGGGACGGCCCTCGATGTTGGCGCGCTTGGCCCGGGCGAGGTGCTCCTGGATCTTGGCTGGGTCGCTGACCGTCTCGCCTTCGACGCCATAGGCGGCAGCGGATTTGGCAAAATCCACATCGGGGCTGCCATTGTAGCACGTCATATCCTTGCCCGAATTGAACTGCTTTGGGCCGGTAAAACTCCAGATGCGGTTGCGCTCGTTGTTGTAGCTGCGGTTGTTGACGACAATGTTGGTGATGGGCGCATTGTAGCGCGCCTGGCTCCATAGCGGTTGCGGTCCGCCGAACATGGCGCTGCCGTCTCCCATGGCGGAGACCACCGGGCGGTTGGGGCGGGCGAGCTGCGCGCCCATGGCTGCCGCTTGCGCCCAGCCGAGAATATTGGCGCTGGTGGAGAAGAAAGCCTTATCGGTTCCGCCAAAATTCATCATGGAATCCATGATGCGGCCCGACTCGCAATCCGTCACGAATATGGTCTCCTTGTCCAAGCCGCTTTCGAGTTCGATGCCCAGACGTTCCATGGTGATGGACGAGCCATTGTCGAGATTCCTGACGATCTCGGCGCGCATTTTGGCCGTGCCGGCAGTGTAGTCGCGGGTGCGAACGGAGCGCTCCCCGGCGATCTGCTTCAGGCGGTCGGCTGTGGCCATACTTTTGACGGCAGCGATGACGTCGGCAAGACCAAGCTTGATGTTCGCGACAATGGGGATGTCGATCGGCCACGAACGCGCAAGCCCCGTCGGGTCGTTTCTCATGGAAATGGTAGTGGCGTTCGGCATGCGCTGCTCGCCGACTTGACTGCCGACGTTGAAGTGGACGTCGACGGGGCCGGGGAAGTGCCCGCCGGGGACGAAGGCGCCGATGAATTGCGGGTCTCGGGTCGGATATGGTTTGGACCAGTTCCCGAGCGAGCCGGCGATGGTCGTCACCGGAATGCCGAGCAGGTTGGCAAGTTCGACCACCTCCGCTTCCGCCTGGCAAAGGGTGACTTCGTCGCCCGCGGTGATGAGCGGGTTGCGCGCCTCGATCAGCAGCTTGGCAATGGCTTCGACGTCATCGCGGTCGGGACGGATTTTCATCGCCACGTTGAACAATCGGCCGTCGTAAATATCGGCGGTGCCGGTCGCCCGCAGTAGGTCGTCGGGAATCGAGAGAAATACCGGTCCGGTCGGCGGGGTGGTGCCGAATTTCAGGACTCGCCGGGTCACGTCGGCGATGCCGGCCGTATTTTCGGCCACCCAGAATGATTTGGTGATGGGCGTAACCATCGGCTCCTGATGGTCGTAGTCCTGCGGATAGTCGCGCCCGGTGGTTTCAGTGCTGAATGCCGCGACGGTGAGCAGCACGGGGATGCGATCTTTCCAGCTGTTGACCAGCTGGGTCATGCCGCTGGGCAGACCTACATTGGCGATCTGGGCAACACCGATCTTGCCGGAGACGCGGGCATAGCCGTCGGCCATGGCAACAACGGCGCCTTCCTGGACGCCTTTGATGAGCTGGATTTCCGGCATGTCGACCAGCGCATCATAGATCGGAGCGTCGCCGGTCGATGGATTGAAAAAGATGAATTCCGTGCCGGCGGCTTTAAGTTGCTCGATATAGAGCTTGCCGCCGGTGCCGGTCACCTGACGGACGGCCCCGCCGCTGGCTGGTTGAGCCACCGCGGGCATTGGAGTTAGCGACTCGACGATTGTTTTGGCCGCGGAAGCGGTCAGTCCAGCGGCACCGAGGCCGCGCATGAGATCGCGGCGCGAAATGCCATTGTTGAGGTATTGCCTGATGAGCTCCTTCATCGTCGTTCTCCTGCAATCCCGATCTGGTGTCGGCTTTTTTTGACGTGACGCTGGCGCATGCTTTTAGCTAAGCTCACGACACTAGGCCACCATGATCTATTATCAAGCCCTTGCGGCTGATGGGAAGCCGGCACCCAGGCGTGTAGAGTAGAACGATATGGCCGCCTGATTTCACCGAGGTGACGCCGGCGGGCGAAGCGATCAGGTATATGAAGATGCCGGACGACGGTGTCAGACGTGAAAGCTGGACTGACGCGGCCAGCGGCCGTCGCCAAAACATGCCGATTGTCACCGTCGTCCTTATTCTTTGTCTGGTCGCGGGTCTGCATTTGGCATTTTGGGGTCTGGCAGAGCCGCGTACGACCGCCGCACTGGTTGAAGGGAAGCTGTCGAGTGTCTCCTACAACCGATTTGCCAAACCTTCTTCCGTCGATTCAGGGGTGCCCGAGGCGCGGATCCGCGCTGATCTGACCGCGATTGCCAAACAAGCCAAGGCAGTACGCACCTATGCTTCAACACAAGGACTGGAAAGCGTACCGGCGATCGCGGCTGAACTCGGGCTGACAGTCACTCTGGGCGTCTGGATCGGTACGGATGAAGCTCGAAACGAGCGCGAGATCGAGACCGCACTCGACTTGGTGCGCCTCAACCCCAACGTCACCCGCCTGGTCGTGGGCAACGAGACGTTATTCCGGCATGAACGCACGGCGGGCGAACTTGCCGACATCGTTCGCCGCGTCAAGCAAGACAGCCCGGTGCCGGTGGCGACCGCTGACAACTGGAAAACATTTCTTGACCATCCTGAGCTTGTTGAGTCGGTGGATCAGGTCTTTGCCCATATCATTCCCTATTGGGAAGGTTTCCCCAAGAAACGTGCTGTAGGGGAATCGCTGGCGATCTACGACAGGCTGCGCGCGGCCTATCCAGGCAAAAAAATCGTCATCGGCGAATTTGGCTGGCCAAGCGCGGGGCACAATTTCGAGCGCGCCGTCCCCGGACCGTTTAGTCAAGCCGGCCTGCTGCGCGACTTTGTTGGGGAGGCCAGTGCCCAAGGCGTCGACTACAATATCATCGAGGCGATTGATCAGCCGGAAAAGCTCTTCGAGGGCAATGTCGGGCCCTATTGGGGAATCCTCGACGCGTCGTTGCGGCCTAAATTTTCCTGGACAGGTCCACTTGTGGACGCCGACTACTGGAAGGCGGGCTGGCTTGCCATCCTGATCGGCACTTTCTTGTCGATCTCGATTCTGGCGCTTCCGGGGGTCACCTTCGGCCAGGCGGCGGTGCTTGCCGGCGCCGATCATTTGATCGGCGACTGGTGCGCAGGTGTACAGGTATACTGGCACGACCACTACCTCCTGCATGGTGAGATGCTGACATTTGCGATCGCGCTTCCGCTCATGGGCCTGCTCGCGCCGATTGTGCTGTTCCGGGTGCGCGAGATGGCCACCGTGGCGCTCGGAGGCAAGCCTACGCGGCTGTTGAATCTGATGTCGCCGGTGCCGGACGCCCGCCTGCCCAAAGTTTCCATTCACGTCCCCGCCTATCGGGAGCCCCCGGACATGCTGTTGCGTACCATCGACTCGGTCGCGCTGCTCGACTATCCGGATTTTGAGTGTGTGGTCGTCATCAATAATACGCCGGATCCGGCATTCTGGGAGCCGATCGAAGAGCGTTGCCGCGAGCTTGGTCCGCGCTTCAAATTTCTTTGCGTCCTGAATCTTGAAGGATTCAAGGCCGCGGCGCTACGGATCGCGATGGAGCAGACCGCTGCTGATGCCGAGATCATCGGCGTCATCGACGCCGACTATGTGGTTGATCCGAGATGGCTGAAGGATCTGGTCCCTCGCTTCGCGGATCCGGAGGTTGGTTTGATCCAGGCGCCGCAGGATCATCGTGACGGCTGCCGCAGCTCGATCCACGCCGCCATGAACGCGGAATACGCCGGCTTTTTTGATATTGGCATGGTCGAGCGCAACGAGGTCAACGCCATCATCGTCCACGGCACGATGTGCCTGATCCGCCGGACCGCGATGGAAGCCGCGGGCGGCTGGTCGAGCGACACGATTTGCGAAGACAGCGACCTCGGTTTGACCATTCTCGAGCTCGGATGGCGTGCCCACTATACCAACCGCCGCTACGGCTGGGGATTGCTGCCGCAGGACTATCAGGCCTTCAAGACCCAGCGGGCGCGATGGGCCGCTGGCGCCGTGCAGATCGTCAAAAAGCATTGGCGGCGTTTCCTGCCGGGCAGGAGCCTGCTCGACCACAACCAGAAACGTGAATTCGCGTTCGGCTGGCTTAGCTGGTTCGGGTCCGAAATCGTTGCGGTGACGGCCGCGCTGCTCAATCTGATCTGGTTGCCCTTTGTGGTGTTTCAGGTCGTCGCCATTCCGGATCCGCTGTTGCTGCTGCCGAGCATCGCGGCCTTCCTGGTCTCGATGCTCCATTTCGTCAGCGCATACCGGACGCGCGTTGCGGTTCCTTTCTCGCAGATGCTTGGCGCCATGGTGGTGTTCATGTCGGTGCAATGGACGGTGGCGAGCTCAGCTTTTAAAGCCGCGTTTCCGGCGCGGGAAACCTATTTCCATCGCACCCGCAAGGGCGGGAGCCGGCCGATCCACGCGCGCTTTGCCGCGATTCCCGAAGCCGTTTTTGGTGTGCTGCTGGTCGCGGGTGGCATCACCGTTTTTGCGACTAATATTTACCGGCTGTTGGAGATCGATTTGTTCGGTGCGATCCTGATCATCCAGAGCCTCCCATTTTTGTCGGCCGTCGCGGTCGCGGGATTCGAGCGTCTCGGTGAAGCCAGGAAAGCCTGATTGGAGTCTCCGGTGAGGAGCCGGCTGCGATTTTCGCTCGATGCATCGTTGCAATGGAGACGGAAATGCGAAAGAGGGTTTTAACTATCCTTAGCGTGTTGTTTCAGGACGGCGGCCAATTTTACCCAGCGCAATTGAGCGCTAAAACCCGGGGCATCACACCCACGGCTCAGCCAGCGGGACCCGCCTTGCCCTCTCAGCGCACAGTCTCTGTGAGGCGATGGGCGCTGATCGCTGGCTTGATGGTGTGTTCCGCGCACGTCAGCACAACGGCTAGCGGAGCTGAAGCGAATGTGCCATCGGCCGAGAAGCTTCGGCTGCTCGGCGATTTTTTCGACAACGAGGTTGCGACCGGAAAGATCTCCGGCGCCGTCGTCCTGATCCAGCAGCATGGCCGGCCCGTCTACCAGAAGACATTCGGGATGCGCGACGTTAGGACCAACCGTCCGATGACGACGGATACGGTTTTGGCCCTTCGCTCGATGACCAAGCCGATCACGAGCGTCGCGGCAATGATGCTGGTCGATGCCGGAAAACTGTCGCTCGATGATCCCGTGGCGAAATACGTCCCGTCCTTTGCGAATGCGAAGGTGGCGCTTGAGCAAACCGATGCGCAGGGCAAGCCATCGTTCGAACTTGTTCCCGCTGTGCGGCCTCCGACCGTCAGGGATCTGCTCCTGCAAACCTCGGGTATCGCCGGAGGCTACGTCGGCGGGTGGGTGGCAAAGCTCTATGAGGAAGGTCATCTGTTCGACGGGGAGTTCACCAACGCCGACCTCGCGGAACGGCTCGGCAAAGTACCGCTGACGCGACAGCCCGGTACGTTCTGGCGCTATGGCTATTCCGCCGACGTGCTTGGGCGCGTCATCGAAGTCGCCTCGGGCGAGACGCTGTTTCATTTCATGAAGCGGTCGATCTTTGATCCGCTTGGAATGACGCACACCAGGTTCGTGCTGGATACGCCCGAAGAACGTGCATTGATGGCCGAGCCATTGCCAAGCGATGTGAACCTCGTCGACCAGGAGCGCCGGCGCAGGTCCCATCCTCAGTGGGAATCCGGTGGCGGCGGGCTGGTCTCGACCATCGTCGACTACGCGCGCTTCACGCAAATGCTGCTGAACGGCGGCACGTTTGAAGGCAAGCGTTACCTCAGCCCGGCCGCGTTCAAGGATATGACGACCGACCATGTCGGTCCGGGCACCGGCATCGGCCACGACTATTTCTACTTCCCGGGCGATGGCTTCGGTTATGGGTATGGCTTTGCTGTGCGGACCAGCGCGGGAGAAGCCAACCAGCCGGGTTCTATGGGTGAGCTGAAGTGGGACAGTTTAAGCGGCACCTATGTTGGTATCGATCCCAAGCTCGACATGTTTTACCTGCTGATGGAACAGACCGATAACGAGCGTGGCCCAATCAGGGTCGCGTTCCGGAAACTCGTCTATGACGCCTTCACCTCGAAGCGAGGCCGAGCGCGTTGACAGCCCTGTCAGGCGCTGAGTTCTGAGATCGCTCATCGCCGGTCATCGGGGACGCGATTTTCGCCTATGCCGGCGCGGCGCCTTCTGTTCATTTTCCCGTTGCTCCCCGGCTGGCAAATAGCTAGCAGGGTGTCCCACGCCAGAGAATACGAGGGCAGACGACAGACCAGTGTCGCACGGCTCGTTGTTTGATCCACCCACCAATGAAAAGCGATTAAGGTTCCGATGGGCTCTTTCACGGTCAAGGAGATATTTCTCACGCTACAGGGCGAGGGCATGCAGGCGGGTCGTCCCGCGGTGTTCTGCCGATTTGCCGGCTGCAATCTCTGGAGCGGCCGGGAAACGGATCGCAGCACCGCCGTCTGTACGTTTTGCGACACCGATTTTGTCGGAACTGATGGCACCAGGGGTGGCCGATACCGCGACGCCGATGAACTTGCCGATGCGATCGAGAGGGAATGGACCGGCGGCCAGACCAACCGCCTTTGCGTGCTCACAGGAGGAGAGCCTCTGCTGCAGGTGGACGACGGCCTTGTGCGCGCGCTTCACGGCCGCGGTTTCCGCATCGCGATCGAAACCAACGGCACGTTGCCTGTGCCCGACGGCATCGACTGGATCTGCGTCAGTCCCAAGTCGGGCACCCGACTGGAGATCGTCAGCGGCAATGAGCTTAAACTGGTCTATCCGCAAGCCGAGGCGCTGCCCGAACGTTTTGTGGACCTCGCGTTTGAAAACTTTCTTCTTCAGCCCATGGACGGTCCCGACATTGTCGCCAACACGCGCGAGGCGATCGAATACTGCCTGGCCCATCCGAAATGGCGTCTGAGCGTCCAGACCCACAAGCATCTCGGCATCCGATGAAAATATCCCAGGCCTTCCGCTTCGAAGCGGCGCATCGTCTGCCGAATGTTCCGCAAACGCACCGGTGTTACCGGATGCATGGGCATTCCTATCGGGTCGAACTCATCCTGAGCGGCCCCGTCGATAGCAGCACCGGCTTTGTCGCCGACTTCTTTGATGTCGAGGAGGCGTTCGTTCCTTTACTGAAGATGCTGGATCATCACACTCTGAACGAGGTCCAGGGGCTGGAGAATCCGACGGCGGAGAATATCGCAATCTGGATCTGGAGCCGGACCAAAACCAGACTGCCGCAGTTGTCCGCCGTGAAGGTCTATGAGACGGCTGACTGCTGGGCGGAATATGATGGATGCGATTAGGAGGCATCATGTCGGAAAGCGCGCTCGTCCTCTTCTCCGGCGGCCAGGACTCGACAACGTGCCTGGCATGGGCGCTGTCGCGCTACGACCACGTTGAAACGATCGGCTTCACCTACGGCCAACGTCACCTGGTGGAGATGGAATGCCGGGAACCTGTGCGGGCAGGCCTGGAGGCGATCGTGCCGGCATGGAAGGCGAAGCTCGGGCGGGATCATCTCATCGATCTCGGCGTTCTCGCCCAGGTAGGTGTCAGTGCTCTCACCGCGGACTTGCCATTTGATACGCGCCCCGACGGATTGCCGGCGACGTTCGTTCCGGGCAGAAATCTGTTGTTCCTCACCTTCGCGGCCGTCGTCGCCCATCAGCGCAAGATCAAGTACCTCGTCACGGGGGTCTGCGAGACGGACTATTCCGGTTATCCCGATTGCCGGGACGACACGATGAAGGCGCTTCAGGTTGCGATCAATCTCGGCATGGAGGCGCGCCTTGTGATCGAGACGCCTCTGATGTGGATCGACAAGGCCGCGACCTGGGAACTTGCAAACAAGCTTGGCGGCCGCGCGCTCGTCGATCTCATCATTGAGAAGACGCACAGCTGCTATCAGGGCTATCGGAGCCAACGCCACGATTGGGGGTTTGGCTGCGGAAGTTGCGATGCCTGCCGTTTGCGGAGCGACGGCTGGCGGCGATACGTAGCGTCAGCGGTTTGATGTCGACATTTGCCCGAATTGAGGCTTCGCGGGGTGCGAGATGAGGGAGAGTGCTATCCTTTGGCTCATACGACATGCAGCGGTTGACGGCGCGAAGGGAACGATCTGGCCTCCGACCGCTCCGGCCAATCTCAGGGATCGGGGTTCATTCGATATTTTGCGTACGCACCTGCCACGCGACGCGAAGGCTTATGCAAGCCCGGCGCAACGAACGATCGATACCGCGAAAGCCTTGCAGCTTGATCCCGTGCTGGTGGGCGAGTTTGCCGAGCAGGACTTCGGTGACTGGACCGGCCGCCGTCACGACGATCTGGCCGCTGGCGGCGGCCAAGCCTATGCGCAATTCTGGAATGACCCGGCCCGCTCGGCCCCGCCGGGCGGGGAGAGCTTCGAAAATCAAGTCGCCCGGGTTCGGCAAGGCATCGGCCGGATCGAGCAGGGCCCGGCGATCCTGGTGATCCATTCCGGAACCATTCGCGCCATGCTTTGCATCGCGCTCGATGTCGCGCCGCAGGCCGCGCTGCGCTTTGCCATCGATCCGCTCTCGCTGACGCGGATCGACCGGTTGGACGGAGCGTGGCGCGTGATGTCGGTGAACCAGACCTTTCGTCAGTAATTCCCGCTCTAGGCACGATCCGGCACGTTGGCCTGCGCGAACGTCGCCATGTCGTTGTGGAGGGCGCAGGCGAGCCGTAGCAGTGGCAGTGCGATCGCAGCGCCCGATCCCTCGCCGAGCCGCAAGTCCAGATCGATCAGCGGCTGCAACTTCAGCGCTTCAAGTACCAGCCGGTGTCCTTGCTCGGCGGATCGATGGGATGCCAGCAGGAACGGCCGGCATGAGGGGTTGATCCGCACGGCGGCCAGTGCCGCTACCGACACGATGAAGCCATCGACCAGGATCGGAATCCGGCGTTGGGCTGCCGCGATGATGGCGCCGCAGATGGCGACGATTTCCAGGCCGCCAACGGCACACAGCACGTTTTCAACGGAAGCACCCGCCTGCATAAGTCCGTGACGCGCGAGAGCCTGGTCGATCACACGCGTTTTAAGCGCGCGCCCCTTCGCATCGACGCCGGTCCCGCTCCCGGCCGTCTGCTCGGCGCCCACGGCGAGGAGAGCCGCCGCGATGGCGGCCGAGGCCGTCGTATTGCCGATGCCCATCTCGCCAAAGATCAGGATATCCGGATCGCCCGAGCGCAAAACGGCTCGCTTGCCGCACTCCAAGGCGAAGGCTGCCTCAGCAGGCGCAAGCGCCGCCTCTTGGCTGAAGTCGCGGCTGCCGTGGCGCGGCTTGTCGGTGACAATGCCTGGAATCGGCGATTGCGCGAGGGTGCCGGCGTCCACCACCTCCAGGCTCGAACCCAGCTCACGCGCCAAAACCGAGATCGCGGCGCCTCCGCTTGCGAAGTTGGCCATCATGGCAATCGTGACTTCTTGCGGAAAGGCCGACACACCCTGGGCCACGACACCATGATCGCCGGCAAAGATGATGATCGGGACACGCGCCGCGCGTGGCCGCTCGGTCTGCTGGAGAGCTGCGAGCTCGCATGCGAGGTGCTCGATCCGGCCGAGCGAGTTCGCCGGCTTTGTCAGCTGAGCCTGGCGCGCCAGCGCAGCGTCACGGTGCGCGGTCGAGATTTCCGGACATTCCTGAGTGGCCCATTCGGGAAGCATGTGTTTCGCCCTGTGTGCTGTCGCTGATCAGAAGATTTTATGAGGTGCGCTTGAGAATGTAGCTGTCCATGATCCAGCCCTGTTTTTCGCGCGCCTCGCTTCGCGCAGTTATGATGCGCGGGCCTGCCTCGGTGAGTGCGCCTGATAGGAGAATCTCATTGGGCATGCCGAGATACGCGCCCCACCAGATATTCAATCCTTTGGGATCGAGCGACTGGAACGAGGCTCCGCCATCCAGCATCACCACGACGGTGTTTACGCCAGCCGGCCAGCCATCGTCTCGCAGCCGGCGGCCTGTCGTGACCAAAAAAGGCTCGCCGATATCATTCACGGGCAGCGCATGCGCGGCGCAAAGCGCCTGGATCGAAGTGACGCCAGGGATCACCTCGATGCCGGGCAACGGGTTGAGCCTTCGCGCGATCCGCAGGCTTGAATCATAGAGTGAGGGATCGCCCCAGATCAGCAGGGCAACTCGGCCTTTATCTCCAAGGTGATTTTCAATTTCTCTTGACCATGCCGCGGCAACGACGTCGTGCCATTCGTCGACGCCCTTGCGGTAGTCCTCGTCGCCCACGTTACGCACCGGCAGATCGAACTCGACGACACGGGTCGTATCGTCGGTGAGAACGTCGGCGCAAATGACCCGCCGCAAGTCAGCGAGTTCGGACTTCTCGTCTCCCTTGCGCGGAATGAGGATGAGGTCCGCCGTATTGATGGCCCGGATCGCCGCCAGCGTGAGCTGTTCAGGATCGCCGCAGCCGATGCCGATCAATGACAGCGCGATACCTGTTTGATGCGCGTTGGATGATGACGTCACCTGTCCTCCGCAATGAGGTGAAAGAACGTGCCGGTGACCGCACCGCGCCGCGACCCGGTTTCTGCCATCACGGCGCCGGTCGCATCGCGCACCAAAGCCAGCGGCGTGTCGGGCTGCGCCAGAATCGTGGAATAATGGAATTCATGGCCGCGCAGGCGGCTACCTGTTTGATAGCCCGGGATGGCTGAAGCCAGCTCCGCAAGCCGGTAGCCGAGATGCATGCGCCGCTGGGCAAAGCTTGTCTGAAGGCCAAGCAGTCCCGTCATCGGGTGGCTCACGCCATCGGCATCGGTCAAGGCCGTCCCGAGCACCATATAACCTCCGCATTCGCCATGGACCGGCCGCGTTTCGGCAAAGGAAGAAAGCTGACGCTGAAATCTTGTGTTGGCCGAGAGCCGCCCGGCGTGCAGTTCGGGGTAGCCGCCCGGCAGCCAGCATATGTCCGCGCTCTTGTCTGGGCCTTCGTCAGCCAGAGGCGAGAAAGTTGAAATCTCGGCGCCGGCCGCGCGCCAGGCCTCCAGCATATGCGGATAGATAAAAGAGAACGCAGCGTCACGCGCCAGCGCAACGCGCTGGCCGGGCGGTGTGAGGTTGACGCTTCCTGAAAGCGGTTTGGCGGACCAGTTTCCGGCCGATTGCAGGATCGCGTCCAGATCGACGTGTTGAATGATGAAGCGTGCTGCTTCACCGATCAGATCGTCGATACTTTTCTGTTCCTCGGCTTGTACCAGCCCCAGGTGCCGCTTCGGCAGCTCAATCGCGGCATGCCGAGGTAGGGCGCCGAACACCGCAATGCCGGCATCTGCCAGGGCACGACGCACGAGGTCTTCATGCCGCGGACTGGCAACGCGATTAAGAACAACGCCGGCAAGCCGGATACCGGCGCGAAAATCGCGCAGGCCCCCGGCGACGGCGGCGGCCGTTTGCGCCTGACCTGAAGGGTCGATCACGAGCAAGACCGGCCAACCCATCATCGCCGCAATATCGGCGGTCGCGCCGGTGCCGGAGACGCCGGGCACAGCCACACCGTCGAACAGGCCCATCGAGCCTTCGGCGAGAACGAGATCGGCATCAGCGCCGCGTGCGACGAGCGCTTCGATGCTCTCGCGCGTCATCGCCCAACTGTCGATGTTGACCGAAGCGCGTCCCGTTGCGGCTGCGTGAAATGCGGGATCGATATAGTCGGGGCCGCTTTTGAAGCATTGCACTGTCAGCCCGCGATCGCGATAGGCGCGTGCCAAAGCCAGCGTCAGTATTGTCTTGCCGACACCTGAAGCCGGTGCCGAAATGATGAGGCCGCGTGCCATCAGGAGGTCTCCGGAAAGCGCGGCGCGGGACCGGTCGGACGATAGCGGCGGTCATAATCGGCCGCATAAAGCCGGCTCTCGGCAAACGCCTCTGTATCAAGCGTTCGGCCGACGAAGATGAGCGCGGTACGTTCCAGTTCGGGACCGACAGCCGCATCGAGCGTGCCGAGTGTCGCGCTGATAATGCGCTGGTCCGGCCAACTCGCCCGCCAAACGATGGCGACCGGGCAGTCCGCTCCATAGTGCGGCGTGAGTTCAGCGATCAATTGATCGAGCATATGGACCGACAGATGAACCGCCAGCACCGCGCCGGTGGCGGCAAAAGCCGTCAGGCTTTCGCGTTCGGGCATCGTGCTTGCTCGCCCTGGCATGCGCGTCAGCACCACCGATTGCGCCAACCCCGGTAACGTCAGCTCCGCCTGAAGCGCGGCGGCCGCCGCGGAAAACGCCGGCACGCCGGGCGTGACCGTGTAGGGAATGCCAAGCGCGCGCAGCCGGCGCATCTGCTCGCCCATCGCCGACCAGATCGAGAGATCACCGGAATGCAGCCGCGCGACATCCTTGCTCTCGGCATGTGCGGTCGCGATCTCCGCCATGATGTCGTCGAGCGACAGCGGCGCGGTGTTGACGATCCGCGCGCCTGGCGGACAATGCGCGAGTATTGCTTCCGGCACCAGCGAGCCGGCATAGAGACACACCGGACTAGCGGCGATGAGGTCGCGCCCGCGCAGGGTAATAAGATCGGCAGCACCGGGCCCCGCGCCAATGAAGTGCACGGTCATTTCACCACACTCCATTGCACGACCGGCCGCGCCGGCTCATAGGCGCGGTAGCCGCCGAGCTGGCCCGCCTGGGCAATCTCGATCCGCATCAATTCGCCGCCGTGACGTTGATGAAGTTCCGACAACAGCGCTTCCGTCTCGATTGTCACGGCGTGGGCAACCAGCCGCGTTCCCATGGGGATCAGCGGCCAAACGCCATCGAATAACGAAGCATTGAGGCCGCCCCCGATGAAAACCGCCTGCGGCTTTTCAAGTTCGGACAGTATCGCGGGCGCCATTCCCTCAATGACGGTGATCCGATGGGCGAGGCCGAAGGCTTCCGCGTTCTCGGTGATATTTGCGGCGCGATCACCGCGGGCCTCGATCGCAACAGCGGTTCCTTCACGCAGCGCCCATTCGATCGAAATCGAGCCGGAGCCCGCGCCGATGTCCCACAAGTGTTCGCGCGGCCGTGGCGCAAGCGCGGATAATGCCAGCGCGCGCATCGGCCGCTTGGTGATCTGGCCGTCATGCGCGAACAGCGCGTCCGAAAGGCCGGAACTGCGAGGCAGTCCGTTTGAACCTCTCGCCTCCAGCGCCACGGCAACAAGCGTTGCCGCCGGATCTGTCATGTAGCTGTCAACCCGATGTTTCGTGATGGATTCACGCGGTCCCCCGAGCGCGGTAAGGGTCCACAATGGCGAGGCGCCCCAGTCATGGGCCGTCAGCCATTTTGCAAGATCAACCGCCGCCCGGCCGTCGCGCAACAAGCAGATGATCCGTTCGCCTCGCGCCAGATGCCGCACGAGGCGTTCGAACGGCGCGGCGTGCAGACCAAGGCAAATCACGGATTCAAGAGGCCAACCCAAACGCGAGGCGACGAGTGAGAACGTCGAAGGCGCGGGATGGGCGATCCATTCGCTATGGTCCAGCCGCTCGGCAAGAATACTGCCGACGCCGTGCCAGAACGGATCGCCGGAGGCGAGCACTGCGGTCGGGCGGCCGCGACGGGCGAGCACGTCACTCACGTCGAACGGCACCGGCCAGGGCCGGCCGCGATCGCCGATATCGGCAAGTGCGAGATGCCGCTCTCCGCCAAAAATCCTCTCGGCTTTAGCTAATGCCTTTCGGCTTGCTTCCGAGAGGCCGGAAAGGCCATCTTCGCCGATGCCGATAATGGTCAACCAGGGACTATCCATGCGCGTCCTCATCCTGGGCGGAACGAGCGAAGCGAATATGCTGGCGGCCGCAGCGGTGGCTGCGGGGCTTGACGCGATCTATTCCTATGCCGGGAGAACGCAGGTTCCGGTCAATCAGCCGCTGCCGACTCGCGTTGGCGGCTTTGGAGGCGCAGACGGTCTTGCCGAGGCGATCAGGCAAGACGGCTTCACGCATGTGGTCGATGCGACGCATCCCTTCGCAACCGAGATCAGCCGCAATGCAATGGTGGCCTGCGCGGCAACGGCAACGCCGCTGATCGCGCTGGAACGCCAACCATGGATGAGAGCTCCCGGCGATATCTGGATCGAGGTCGCCGATATCGCGTCCGCAGTCGGAGCTTTGCCGCAGCAGCCTGCGCGCGTGTTTCTTGCCATCGGGCGGCAGCACATCGCGCCGTTCACCGTAAGGCCGCAACATGCCTACACGCTTCGATTCATCGATGCCGCAGGAGGTCCGCTGCCGCTCCCGGATGCAAATCTCATCGTTTCGCGTGGACCGTTCACACTCGCAGGTGAACTGGGCATGATGCGCATGCGGCAGATCGAATGGGTTGTCGCCCGCAACTCCGGAGGCACCGGTGCGCGCGCCAAGATCGACGCCGCGCGCGAATTGAAACTCCCTGTCGTCATGATCACGCGGCCGCGGATGCCCGACCGGTTGCGGGTGGAAAGCGTGGCGGAGGTGATGCACTGGCTTGGTCATCGGGCCTGCCTCGGCGCGTAAATCCAGCGGCCAACACGGCGCGTCGCCGAATTGCCGACAATGACCAGCGTCTTCATGTCGGCCATCTCGGGCCGTGCGTCCTGCAAGCTCACTGTTTCGATCTTCTCATCCGGCGCGCTGATCGCGCGGGCAAAAATCGCGAGGCGTCCGCCACAGCCGGCGTCCTTTAGAATTTCGAGAGCGCGCGCAAAGCCGTCGGGGCGGCTCGCCGAGCGCGGATTATAGATCGCAATCGCAAAGTCGGCTTCAGCCGCCAGCCGCAGGCGTTTCTCGATCGTTGCCCAGGGTTTGAGATTGTCGGAAAGATTGATCGCGCAAAAATCATGGCCGAGCGGTGCGCCGATGCGTGCCGCAGCGGCGAGCATCGCGGTGATACCGGGCAGGACACGAATGGGAAGATCGCGCCATTGCGGTGCAGCCTCCAGCGCCTCGAACACCGCGGAAGCCATCGCGAACACGCCGGGATCGCCGGAGGAAACCACGACCACATCGTGTCCTTCCGACGCCAGCCGCAGCGCCTCGGTTGCGCGCCGTAATTCCTCGCGATTGTCGGATGGATGCAGCTTAAGGCCGGGGCGAGGAACGACGCGCGCGACATAGGGCGTATAGCCCAGTATGTCCGTCGCGGAAGCAAGCGCAGCCGATACCTCCGGCGTGACCAGCGCCTCGTTGCCCGGCCCCAATCCCGCAATGGTCAACGTCCCCGTCATTCGGCGGCCTTCATGCGCCGCTCCTGGCCATATTCCTGGCCGTAGACCAGCACGATCGCAAAGTAGGGACACTCGGTCTCACCGACATCCATAAGCCGTGCGACGCGTTCACCCGGCATCGTGCCGCGTTCGATCAGCCACGCGTCAGACAGACGGCCGGCAGAGGCCAGCGCGCGGCGGATCTTGTCCAGGTTGCGGCCGGTCTTCATGATGACAAGCGCATCGGCGTTGCTCATGCGGCGCTCAAGCTCATCTTCGCCAAGCGTCCCCATCAATACGGTCACCACGTCGTCGCCGAGCGCGATTGGCCGGCCGACCGAATTCCAGCAACCGGCCATGCCGGGAATGCCGGCGATGACCTCGATCTCGGCGCGTCCCTGCAAGCGGACGTGCAGATGCATGAAGGAGCCGTAGAAATAAGGATCGCCCTCGCACAGCACGATGACGTCGTCGCGGCTCGCAAGCCGCACCAGCCGCTCAGCCCATTCGTCGTAGAAGCCGTCCAGCAGGCGGGCGTATTCGGGACTGTCGAAGGCGATCTCGGTCGTGACCGGATATTCCATCGGATATTCGGAACTACCGTCGGCGAGCATTCCCTCGACGATGCGCCGCGCCTGGCCCGGATGTCCCTTTTTGCGGAAGAAGGCGACGTGACGGGCCGCTCGCACCTCGCGCGCGGCCCGCACGCTCATCAAGTCGGGATCGCCGGGGCCAAGGCCGCAACAAATGATTTTGCCCATCGCTATTCGCTCCTGGACGCGAGCGCATTGACGGCGGCCACCGTGATCGCCGAGCCGCCGAGGCGTCCCTCGACCGTGAGCGCCGGTGCGGGCGGATCGATCATCAACGCCGCCTTGGCCTCAGCCGCGCCGACGAAACCAACCGGACAGCCGATGATCGCCGCGGGCCTTGGACAGGTTTCATCCCTGAGCATGTTGAGGAGGTGAAACAGAGCGGTCGGCGCATTGCCGATGGCAACGACCGCGCCATCGAGATGCGGCCGCCACAACTCCAGTGCCGCCGCCGAGCGGGTATTGCGCATGGTTTGCGCGAGCGCAGGAACGGTGGGGTCGTCGAGCGTACAGATGACGGCATTGCCGGCCGGCAAACGCGCGCGCGTAATGCCTTCCGAGACCATGCGCGCATCGCAAAGAATCGGCGCGCCATTCTGCAAGGCGGTTCGCGCGATCGCGGCCATACCGGGCGTAAAGCGGACGTGGGATTCCAGTCCAACCAAGCCGGCGGCATGGATCATCCGCACCACCACGGGCTCCTCGTCGGCCGAAAACCGCGCGAGGTTGGCCTCAGCACGGATGATGGCGAAGGATTTCCGATAGATCGCCGCGCCATCGGTCTCGTAGCTGTGCTGCATCAGCGCCCTCCCAATAGCACAGAAGGGTTTGCAACGATGCCCGCGCCGCTCAATCCGCGCAGGACGGGCGTATCCCGGGCCGAACCATCGCGGATGATGTCGAATCCCTCGATGGTCGCAACCAGCGTGATCGGCGCAGGGCCTGATTGCGCGCAGCCTTTGGCGCAGCCGGAGACATGAAGCCGGGTGCCGGCGGCGAGATGTGGCGCGAGCGCTGCCGCCAATGCGCGCGTATCGGCGTGCGCTTCATGACAGCGCGGCGCGCCGCTGCAAGCGACGACACGCAGCAGGGAATCGTCCGCGCGTGTGATGAGGCCTTCATAAGCGGGCATCTCGTGCATGCCTTCCGCCAGCATCATGCGCCATGGGGTCATCCGCAAGGTTTGGGCATTCTTGGCCAGCCAATTCAGCGTGGCCGAATTCACCTGCCCGAAAGCCACACCGAACAGTGCGCCATGCGGGGTAAGGCTGGGATCAGGCGTATCTCGTCGTGGCACTGGCCTCGCATGGCCGCAAAGGTTTTCGAGCAACTGCGTGCCAGCGGAAATATGGGCTGCCATCCGTCCCCGGCCCGCATCGGCGCCGCCCGAGAACACAAACCATTCGGCAAGACGTATCGCAGTCGTCACGGCCTCGTTGCGCGTGACAGCACGTCCAAATTCTGCCCCGTCGGCACGCACCATGAGCTGCCCATCGAGGTCGCGCTCGATCCGCACGTCGGCGGATGCCGCCGCCAACACGCGCTCATTCCCGCAATCGACGGCGAAGCCGAACTTGGCCGGAAGGCCGGCTGGGCCATTCGCCAGCGCCCGCTCCAGTTCGTCGGCGATGGAAGTGATCTCATCATCCGCTGTCCAGAACGGCGCGACGAGAACATTGCGCCGCGCTTCGGTGTCCGGCTCGGGATCGAGCAGGCGAAGGTGTGCCAGGCCGTCGATCAGCGGCGGGTAGCTATCTTCGCTGACACCCCTGATCTGAAGGTTGGCCCGGTTGGTCAAATCGATCAGTCCGTTGCCGTAGCGCTCAGTGAGCTCGGCGATTCCTGCCGCTTGTTCGGCGTCGAGGCGTCCGCCGCGTGGCCGGATGCGAACCACAAGCCCGTCGCCCGATCGCATCGGCTGCCAGGCGCCGGGGCACCAGCCCTTGATGGCAGCGACGCTCATGAAGCAGTTCCAACCGCGGCTGCGATCGAATTGCGCCGCGTTGTCCAGAGCGAAGCTTCGCGCAACCGGGCAAAGCAGGTCTCGATCGCCGCAAGCGCGTGTGCATTCTCGCGAGCGATAAAGGCACGCACGCGGTCATTGCCGAGCGTGGCGTCATAATAGAGATCGAAAAGATGAGGCGGCACGGCATCAGCAAGATGGGCGAACGCGGCCATGTGCTCCAGCGTCGCGGCGATTTCGGCCGCGCCGCGAAAGCCATGGCGCATCATGCCTTCGATCCAGACCGGATTGGTGGCGCGTGCGCGCACCACGCGCGATATTTCCTCGGTCAGCGTGCGTGCGTGCGGCCGGTCGGGACGGGTGGCGTCGATATGATAGAGCGATGGAGAGGCCGAACCGATCCGCGCCGCGGCGGCTGCCACACCCGCTTCATGGGCGGCATAGTCGGCCGCGAGCAACAGGTCGGTTTCCGGCAGGTCTTGTGTATGCACGAACGCATCCGACGCGGCGAGCCTTGCTTCGATGCCCCCGCGATCCGGCCGCATCTCGCCATCGGACGCAAAGGCCCAGGAGGAAGCTGACAACCAGGCCTCGCCGGCCGCTGCGCGCGATTCCGGCGTAAACGTACTCGTCCCCAATGCCATTCCAACACCATATTGCCCGGGACGCGGGGCGAACACCCGCGATGTCTGGAGGCGGTAGGGATTTTCATCCCCTTCGCCGTCGCGTTCACCGAGCGCTGTGGTCGCAGTCTCGAACAGTTGCGCTAGACCTGGAAAGATGTCGCGAAACAGGCCGGACACGCGAAGCGTGACGTCGATGCGTGGCCGACCCAGTTCGGCCGGCGCGAGGATGTCATAACCCGATACGCGCCCCGAAGCGTGGTCCCAGCGCGGCGCGAGGCCTGCGAGATGCAGCGCCATCGCGAAATCTTCGCCTGAGGTCCGCATGGTCGACGATCCCCAGAGATCGACCATCAATCCTTTCGGCCAGTCGCCGTGATCCTGCAGGTGTCGGCGCAGAAGCTCCTCGGCCAGCTTGACGCCTTGCGCGTGCGCCGACGGCGTCGGCACAGCACGGGGATCGACCGCAAACAGATTGCGCCCGGTCGGCAGCACATCGCGGCGTCCGCGATAGGGCGAGCCGGCGGGTCCCGGCGCGATGCGCTTGCCGTCGAGTGCCGCGAGTACGGCGTCCCGCTCGGCCTCGCCGCATTCGCCGCGGCCAAAGATATGCAATCCGTCGCCGAACTGGCTTTCCTTGAGATCGCAGACGAAGCGATCGATCCGGGGAATGGCTTCGGCTGGTGCGGCCGAGGGTCCAAGGCCAAGGTCATCTTCCAGGCCTGCGGCACGGGCCTCAATGCGAATCGACGCGATCAGACGTTGCCGGCGCGCGGGATCGAGGCCATCGGCAGTTGAATATTCGTCAAGTAGATGCTCGAGCCGGCGCAGATACTCGGGCACGGCGGACTGTACTTGCGGTGGCGGCAAGTGACCAATCGTCACGGCACCGATGCGCCGCTTGGCCTGTGCGGCCTCGCCGGGATCGTTGACGATGAAAGGATAGATGACGGGCAAATCGCTGATCAGCGCTTCCGGCCAGCAGGACGACGACAAGGCCACGGCTTTGCCGGGCAGCCATTCCAGTGTTCCATGCGCGCCCATGTGGATCAGCGCATCATAGCCTTGCCGGCGGAGCCAGAGATAGAAGGCGACGTAAGCATGGCGCGGCGTGCGCGACATGTCGTGATAATCGGCGTCGCGGCTGTTGGCGTCGCCGCGCTCCGGCTGAATGGCGATGAAGGCCTTGCCGCATTCCACGGCCGCGAAATGAAATTTCCCGTCGCGGCAGGCCGGATCATGTTCCGGCGCGTCCCACGCCTTGGCGAGATCGTCCTGCAATGGTCGCGGTAACCTGGCCAGCTCGACGCGATAATCGTCGACGTCCCACGTCAATTCGTGTTGAAACAGAACGTCACCAAGCGCTTCCACGGATCCGACGTCGAAGCCGGCGGCGCTGAGATCGGACAACAGCACTTCAACCGACGCGAGCGCGTCTAGTCCCACCGCGTGCGCGATCTGATGCGGGCGGCCGGGATAGTTCGAGAGCACGATCGCGACGCGTTTTTCGCTCGCCGATCTCGTCGCAAGCCTGCGCCAGGCGCATACTCGTGCGACGATGGCGTCTACCCTTTCGTCATCGGGGCGATGCGCGAGATGCGCAAATTGCAAATCGGCATCGCGTTTCCCCGGCGACTTGAAGCTCACCACGCCCGCGAACAAGCGGCCATCGACTTCCGGCAGCACCACATGCATCGCGAGGTCGCCCGGCGACAGGCCGCGAAGCGATTCTGCCCAATCCTCGCGCCGGGCCGTCGATAACGCGACCTGGAAAACGGGACCCGATGCCGCATCGAACGGTGTCGTACCGTCGTCGCCGATCGCGGAGAACGCGGTCGCATTGACGATGGCGGCGGGCGGATGTTGTTCGAAATGCGCGCTCAACCAATCGGCCACGCCCGCCGCCTTCAGCGAGGTTACGAACACGCCATAGGCATCAAAGCCCTTTTGCCGGAGCGCTTTGATCAACGCATCGACCGGCGCGGTATCGGCCGCGGTCAGATAGGAGCGATAAAACGTCACCAGCGCGCGCGGTCGCTGACCGGGATTCGGCGGCGCGGAGATCACGCCGTGAACAGGATCGTAAAAACCCATGTCCGGGATATCGATCTCGCCGATGACCGGTCCAGCATGGAGGCCCGCGGCCAACGCGAGTTCGGCGATGGCAGCTTGCGCCGCGGTCGCTCCGCCCTGGTCACACAGCGCCTTGAGCCGCCGAAGCGTCAAAACAGGCACGGTCGAGAGTGCATCCAACCCGGGATCGTCGCGGCCATCCGCCGGCAATACCGCCAGTGCGATTCCCCGGTCTTTCGCCAGGCGATGCACGGCGGAGAGCCCGTACGACCAGTAGGATTCGCCGCCGATCAGCCGCACCAATATGCCGCGCGTCTGCGATAGTGTCCGTTCGATGTAGGTGTCGACGGATAACGGGTGACGAAGCTCGGCGAGATTGGCTAGCCGCAACCTCGGCAGGCTGGTGCGGCCGCGCTGCCAGCCGGCCGCAAAGGTTGCAAGATCGCTGTCAGAGAACGAGAGCACCACCAGTTCGGCCGGGTCCTGGCCGAGGTCCTTCGGGACCGCGGTCTCTTCAAGCCCGCGACTCTCGCGAAAGACAACGTGCATCACACACCAAGTCCTGCCCGGATGGCTGTCTCGTTGATATCACCCTGCTCGCCGATCAGCACCAGCTTCGATTGCCGTGGCCGCGCACCCCAGGCCGTATCGTATTGATGCCGGACCCGTTCGCCCACCGCCTGCAACAATAGCCGCATCGGCTTGCCCGCGACCGCGATGTATCCCTTGGCGCGCAGCACGTTTTGCTCGCGCGCCAACCGCTGCACCGATGCCACAAGCGCGTCGATATCGGCAACTTCCGGAAGGTCGATCACGACAGAAGCGAAGTCGTCATGCTCATGCTCGTCCTCGCCATCGTGGTGCGACGGCCGCGCCGCCAGGTCATTTTCCGCCGCAGCTTTGAGGCCGAGGATGATGCGGCTATCGATCGCACCATCGGCGATTGCCAACATCGGCACGCGGCGCGGCATTTCGGCTGATATCGCGGCTTTGGCCGCTTCAAGCCCCGCCGCGCCGGCAAGGTCGGCCTTGGTCAGCAGGATGATGTCGGCGCAGGCGATCTGGTCCTCAAACACTTCCGACAACGGCGTCTCGTGATCGATATTTTCATCGGCGGCCCGCTGCGCATCGACCGCAGCCGGGTCTGGCGCAAAACGCCCGGCGGCGACGGCTTCTGCGTCCGCCAGCGCGATCACGCCATCGACGGTGATCCGCGAACGGATCTCCGGCCAGTCAAAGGCTTTCAGCAACGGCTTTGGCAGCGCCAGGCCGGATGTTTCGATCAGGATATGGTCGGGCCTCACGGACCGCGACAGCAACTGTTCCATCGCCGGAATGAAGTCGTCAGCGACCGTGCAGCAAATGCAGCCGTTGGCGAGTTCGATGATGTTCTCAGTCGGACAATTGGCATCGGCGCAGGATTTCAGGATATCGCCGTCCACGCCCTCGCTGCCGAATTCATTGACAAGCACGGCAAGCTTTTTGCCGTTGGCGTTGGCGATGAGATGCCGGATCAGCGTCGTCTTCCCCGACCCGAGAAAGCCGGTCACGACGGTGACGGGGACTTTGGCAAGCGTATTCATTCGGCGGCCTCCGGCAGGGCGGTAATGGGTGGAATGCGGGCAAGCGATTGCTTGCGGAAAATTTCGGGCCGGCTGCGCCAGGGCACGATGCCATCGGGCGCGGCCGCGTAGGCGACAGCACCCGCGATCACATCCGATGCGTTGGCGTCCGACAGGCGGCCATAGACATAAGACCATCGGCCGGGTGCGCTGAGCGCGACCGAGCAACCCTGGTTGCAAGCTGACAGACATTCGACGGGCACGACATTGACGCTCTCCGGCACGCCGGCGTCGAGGATGGCCGCATGCAGACGCGCACCGGGCGTGGTCTCGCCCTCTTGCAGCGATAGGCCGGCACGGCAGGTGATGCAGACGTGAAGTGTGACGGTCATCGCTCTCCTCGTAGTCGTGACGGAAGCGATGAGGTGCGCGAACCGACACAATGGTTCGCTCCCCGTCGCGGAACACCCCGTCCGCCGGTCTTAATCAGGTGCGCTGGCAGGTCTCCCGGCTTGCGGAGCAGGGTTTTATCCCTTCGATCCCCGCCTTCCCGACCTTTTGGGGTCAGTGGCCTTGGGCATCTCTCCGGTCACGGTCGCGGGGGCGGCTGCTTTTCAGGTCAAATCGCTGGGGATTTGACCCTTTCGCATTCCCTCTTCGCCTGTCATAGGACAGGAACCAACACGGGCTCACCATTTGCCCACGGGCATTACTTGTCAAGCCAAAGGAGCGCATCCGATGACTTCAGAGGAAGATGCTGCTACGAGCGAAAAACCCGCGTTGTCAGAGGTTTCCCTCGATGAACGTCACGCGGAAAAAATGGCCAAGAAGAAAGCCGCCCGCGATCGGATCATGGCGACCAAGAGCGGGGATAAAGGTCTGATCATCGTCCACACCGGCGCCGGCAAGGGCAAATCATCTTCGGCCTTTGGCATGATCGTCCGATGCGTCGCGCACGGCTTTCCCTGCGCGGTCGTCCAGTTCATCAAAGGCGCATGGGATACCGGCGAGCGGCGTCTATTGACCGGTCACTTCGGTGATCTCTGCCGGTTCCACGCCATGGGCGAAGGCTTCACCTGGGAAACCCAGGACCGCGCGCGCGATGTCGCGGCCGCGCAAGCCGGCTGGGCAAAGGCCAAAGAGTTGATCGCCGATACTACCTTGCGCATGGTCGTGCTCGACGAGATCAACATCGCGCTTCGCTACGACTATCTCGATATCAATGAAGTCGTCGATTTTCTGAAAAACAACAAGCCGCCGATGACGCATGTCGTGCTCACCGGGCGCAATGCAAAAGAGGAATTGATCGAAGCCGCCGACCTCGTCACCGAAATGACGCTGGTCAAGCATCCGTTCCGCTCCGGTATCAAGGCACAGCCCGGCGTGGAATTCTGACCAACGACGCGAGAATCCAGATCGATGGCCCGCGCATTGATGATCCAGGGAGCCGGCTCTGATGTGGGCAAGTCGCTCATCGTGGCCGGCCTTGCGCGGGCCGCATTGCGCCGCGGCCTTCGCGTGTTGCCCTTCAAGCCACAAAACATGTCGAACAATGCCGCTGTGACGAAGGATGGCGGCGAGATCGGGCGCGCGCAGGCCTTGCAGGCGCAAGCCGCCGGAGTCGAACCGCACACCGATATGAATCCGGTGTTGCTGAAACCCGAAACCGACATCGGCGCGCAGGTCATCGTTCAAGGACGCCGGGTCGCGAGACTGCGCGCGCGCGAGTATTCGGCCATGAAATCCTCACTCATGACGCCGGTGCTTGAAAGTTTTGCGCGGCTGAAAGATCGCGCCGATCTGGTTTTGGTCGAAGGCGCCGGCAGTCCCGCCGAAGTGAATCTTCGCGAGGCCGACATCGCCAATATGGGCTTTGCCCGCCGCGCCGATGTGCCGGTCGTGCTGGTCGGCGACATCGACCGTGGGGGCGTCATCGCCCAGATCGTCGGAATCAAGACGGTGCTAGATCCCGACGATGCCGCGATGATTGGTGGCTTTGTCATCAACAAATTCCGCGGCGATCCTTCGCTATTTGACGACGGCTATCGCCTGATTGAGAAGCAAACGGGTTGGCGGGGTTTTGGGGTTCTGCCTTACTTTACCCGCGCCAGTGAGCTTCCCGCCGAGGATGCGTTGGGGCTGGGGGAATCGCGCAGAAGCGGCAAATGCAAGATCGCCTTTCTCGCGTTGTCGCGGATCGCTAACTTCGATGACCTCGATCCGCTGAAGCTCGAACCGGAGGTCGACCTGGTGATGGTTCGACCGGGACAGGCTATTCCCGGCGATTGCCGGCTCGTGATTATTCCCGGCTCGAAATCGACCCGCGGCGACCTCGTCTTCTTGCGCGCGCAAGGCTGGGACATCGATCTTCTCGCCCATCATCGTCGCGGCGGCCATGTGCTCGGCCTTTGCGGCGGCTATCAGATGCTTGGACAAAGCGTCGCCGACCCCGAAGGGATCGAAGGACCATCGGGCGAAACGCCAGGTCTCGGACTGCTCGATGTGACGACCGTCATGACGCCGCAGAAAACGCTGACGTGCGTGACGGCTTCGCACGCTGCTACAAGACAGCCGATCGAAGCCTACGAAATTCACATCGGGCATACGGAAGGCGCGGACTGCGCGCGTCCTTTTGCCATGCTTGATGGTCGACCCGAGGGAGCGGTATCGGCGGATGGTCGCGTCCATGGCAGCTATTTGCATGGTCTGTTTGCGTCGGACGCTTTCCGAAAGGCGTTTCTCGCGCAGCTGGACATTCCGGCTACCGATCAGCCTTACCGCGCCAGGGTAGAAGACACGCTCGATGCGCTCGCCGATCATATCGAGGCCCATCTCGACGTCGACGGACTATTCGCGCTGGCGCGTTAAGCTCAGTCGGCCAAAGCTGCCGACAAGCGCGCCCACTCGATCTCACTGCCTGGCAGGCCGAGCCGCAGCCATCCCCGTTGATGCGGGAAGACGCGCGACCAGATATGCGCAAGCGCAAGCCTGTCCTGTGCGCGATTGGCATCGCCGGTCTCGTAGAGACGAAACAGCGGCGTTCCCCCGACAAGGATCCAGCCGAGGTGCGCCACTTCAGCGTCAAGCCGCGAACACGCGCGTTCCAGACGCGCCGATGTCATATCCGCCCATTCGCGGTCGAGCAGCGCGCGGCTGCCGATTTCAATGGCGGCGCCTGAAACCGGCCATGGTCCCGCCAAGCCAGCAAGCGTGGTGATGTCAGCTTTGCCTCCGAGGATGAAACCGAGCCGCAATCCGGCAAGCCCGAAAAACTTTCCGAAAGACCGCAGGATCAAAAGCCCCGGTTGCGCTGCTTGGGGCGCGAGCGAAAGGCCGGGAACGGCATCGGCAAAACTTTCGTCAACCACCAGCCGCCCGACATGCGGCAGCAGCGCAAGCAGTTGGTCGGGCTCATATCGCTTGCCGTCGGGGTTGTTGGGATTGGCGAGCACGGCGATATCTGCGTCCGCGAGCGCGTCGAGATCGGAGGTCTCGGTCACCTGCCATCCTGCGGCCGAGAAGACTGCCGCATATTCGTTGTAAGTAGGGGACAGGATTCGCGCGCGGCCGCGTGGAGCAAGATGGGGCAGCCATTGAATGGCCGCCTGCGCCCCATTCGTCGCCAGAATGGACGCGTCTGTGCTGTAAGCCCGCTGCGCGGCACGATGCAGGGATTGGATGCTCGAGCGCGACGGTAAAGCGCTCCAGGATGTGGCCGGCAGCTCACCCACCGGATAAGGCTGCCGGTTGATGCCGGTCGAAAGATCGATCCAGTCTCGTGCATCGCCGCCGAAACGCTGCGAGGCCACATCGAGATTTCCGCCGTGCTCAGGCATTTCCGGTCGTCCTCACAAGAAAGCCAGAATGACAAGTGCTGCCGCCAGCAGCCACATCGCGCGTCGGTACAGCTTGAGTGCCTGCCCGATATCGGCCGCGAGCGGGTCGCGCGCGCCGCCATTCAGCCAGGGCTCATCGGCGAACGTCCCGTGATAGACTCGCGGACCACTCAACCGCACCCCGAGCGCACCGGCCATGGCCGCTTCCGGCCATCCGGCATTGATCGAGCGGTGATGGCGAGCGTCCTTCATCATGCACGACATCGTATCTGAAGGCCGCGCGGAAAGGATTGAGAACAGCAAGCCGGTCAGGCGGGCGGGAATGAAATTGGCGAGGTCGTCGATCCGTGCCGCCGCCCAACCGAACGCTTCGTGACGCGGCGTGCGGTGGCCGATCATGGAATCGAGCGTGTTGATGATCTTGTAGCCGACAAGGCCGGGCAGGCCGAAGATGGCGCCCCATAACACCGGTGCGATCACGCCGTCGGAGCTGTTTTCAGCGAGGCTCTCGATCGACGCGCGCGCTGTCCCGGCTTCGTCAAGGCTTGCCGGATCGCGACCCACAATCCGTGCGACGGCCAAACGCGCCGCATCAATATCGCCGGACTGCAACGGCTGCGCAACCGCGGCCACATGATCATACAGCGAGCGCAAGGCTACCAGCGGCCATGCCAGGATTCCGGTGATGAAGATGCGGTCCCATCCAGTTGTCAGCTGTGCCTGAACGGCGGTCGCAAGAATTGTCGGCAATGCAATCATCACCAGTGTCGCGATAACGCCGGCGGCGCGACGGAATGCGGGTGAGTCCGAATCTCGATTGCAGGCCTCGTCCACCCTATCGATCAGCCGGCCGAGCCAGGTGACGGGGTGGCCGATGCGGCGGAACAACTGCTCCGGCCAGCCCAGCACGGCGTCTACCGCTAGCGCCACCGCCATTGCTCCCGCAAATTCCAAGTAGTCCCTCCCGTGCCGATACCCTTCTGATGCGCAAGAAGCGGGCCGCGCGCAAGCCTAATCAAGCCCCCGGATTCGCTTTGTCTTGCCGGCAAATGATGGTTATTGCTGATGCAAACGGAGGTCGCATGCCGGTCGTCTTGATCACGGGAGGGGCGCGGTCGGGAAAGAGCCGGCGCGCGGAGGCGTGCACGCGCGCGTTTCCGGGGCGGCCCGTCTATATTGCGACCGCCGAGGCGCTCGATGAAGAGATGACTGAACGCATCGCCCAACACCGTGCAAGGCGTGGAAGCGACTGGATCGAACGCGAAGTGCCGCTCGACCTGGTGCAGGCGCTGATCGAAACCGATGGCGGTGGCGCCAGGCTCGTCGATTGCCTGACGCTCTGGCTGTCAAACCTGCTTCATTCGAAACGCGACTGGTCGATGGCCGTCTCCGAGTTCGCAGACGCCCTGAGCCGTCAGCGCAGCCCCGTCGTCATGGTGACGAACGAAGTCGGGCTTGGCATTGTGCCTGACAATGCGCTTGCGCGTGTCTATCGCGATGCTGCAGGCCACATGAACCAGAGAATGGCGGCCGTCGCCGATGAGGTTGAGTTTGTCGTTGCCGGTCTGCCGATGAAGCTGAAATAGATTTGAGCAACTGACGTTCGAGGGTTTCGGTCAGATGAGTTATTTCGAGTTGCTCGCAAAAATCGTGACTGACGTCAGGATTGCTGTGTCGCTCTCGACGATTCTTCCTGTTGGTTCGGCAAAGCCGATCGACAATGGCGAGGTCGCGCGCGCGAGCTGGGCCTTGCCGGTCGCAGGGCTGGTGGTCGGCCTCGTCGGAGCGGCGGTCTATGCGATCGCGCATCGTGTCGGCCTGCCAGCCGGGGTTGCCGCGGTGCTCGCGCTCGCGGCCACAATGCTCGTCACCGGCGCCCTGCATGAGGATGGTTTTGCCGATACGCTCGATGGTCTCGGCGGCGGCAAAAGCCGCGAGCAAAAGCTCGAGATCATGCGCGATAGCCGGATCGGTACCTATGGCGCCTGTGCGCTCATCATATCGATCGCGTTGCGATGGAGCGCATTGGCGACGATTGCCGGGCCCGCGGCGGTCGCAGTGGCTTTGTTGGTTGCCCACGCGGCTGCGCGGGCTGCCTTGCCGGTGTTCATGTGGCTGGTCCCGCCGGCACGGCCGGATGGGCTTTCGGCGGGGGCCGGACAACCGCCCGCGCAAAGCGCGATCATTGCAGCGAGCCTCGGGGTTCTTTGCCTTGCTGTCGGCTTTGGACCGGGCAAAACGATCATGGCGCTCATCCTGCTGTCGATCGGCGCCTTGATCTGGGGCTTCATGGCGAAGCGACAAATCGGCGGACAGACGGGTGACATATTGGGCGCGCTGGAGCAGGCTGGCGAGATCGTTGTTTTGCTGGTGGCAACTGCGTTGGTCTAGGGAATTCTGATGGTCGCATTCGACGAAGCATTTCGCCGCCAACTACACGAGCTGTTCGTGTGGCGCCGCGACGTGCGGCGTTTTCGCCGCGATCCGCTGCCTCCAGGCGCGATCGAACGGCTGATCGAGACCGTCTGCCTTTCACCTTCCGTGGGCCTGAGCCAGCCCTGGCGGCTTGTCATCGTCGAAGACCCCTCACGACGCCGCGCGGTAATCGAGGATTTCAAGAGCTGCAACGCCGAGGCGCTGCGCTCCTATTCAGGAGATCGCGCGTCACAATACGCGACGCTCAAGCTCGCGGGGCTCGAGGAAGCGCCGGGTCATCTCGCTGTCTTCGCGGACAAGGAAAGCCAGGCAGGTCACGGCCTTGGGCGCATGACGATGCCGGAAACAACAGAATATTCCGTCGTCGCCGCCATCTGCTCGATGTGGCTCGCGGCGCGCGCGGAGGGAATAGGGCTTGGCTGGGTATCGATCTTGAATCCCGCGCAGATCAACGAAATCCTCGATCTGCCAAAATCGTGGAAATTCATCGGCTATCTCTGCCTCGGTTATCCCGAGACGGAGGATAATCAGCCCGATCTGGAGCGTGCGAAGTGGGAATGCCGGCGCGCGGCCGAGCAATTTACGACGCGGCGCTAGCGGTTTCTGCCTTGCGAAAGAGCCGCCGGCGGCCGGCGACGGCAAATCCCGCGACGACCAGCATCACAAACGCCGAGAAAGTCAAAACGGTCGGCACATGTAGCGGCGCGAGCTGCCAGTCAGGCCCGATCACATCGGCGCTGTCGAAGGTTTCGCTGCTGTTCGAACACATGACGTTGCGGTCGGGATCGGCTGCGATCTCGGCGTCGATGCGCGCTTTGAGATCCTTTGCCGCGGACTGGTTGCCGGGCATGGCTATCATATGCGCGAGAAGCTCCCGCACCCCGGCCAGATAGGCGTGGGAGCATTCATTGAAGGGGCTTTGTTCGTCGGAGAGGCTGCCGGGAACGAGTCCCCAAAAGCAGGCAAAGGTTTGCAGGCTCACGAAGCCGGTCAAGCGGCGCAAGGTTGAATCTGTCGCGGGCTGGCGGGCCGCGAGGTCGAGTATTTGGCTGCGATATTTGGCGATGACCGGCATCTCGCCATGGGAAATCGCGGGAATGGCGACGCCACGTATTGCTCCGTCATTTGCGATTCGATGATGTGCGTCGGCCGGAGCTGTTACAAGTATCGCCAGAACGGCGGTCAGCATGCTTGGCCATCCGCGAACCTTGCTGCGATGGTTGTGGCCCGTCATCGCAACTCCCTCGGCGAGACGAGTGAGGCGAGCGTCCACCGTCCACCGCCGCCTGACAGTTTGGCCCTGGTGAGCGGGGCAACATCGATATGCCGGAAAGCCTCCGGGCCCGCGCCAAGCGCGTGAGCGATGGCCGCGCGGATCACAATGCCATGCGTAATGGCGAGAACTGAGCCGGTTTTGGCAATCATCTGGTCCATCCATCCCCCGACGCGTTTGGTCACGTCGGCGAAAGATTCGCCGCCATGGGGGGCCGCACTTGGGTTTCGCAGCCAATCCGCAACCGCCGCCGGCTCGGTGGCTTCCACATCTTCAAGCGATCGTCCGGCCCAGCGGCCGAAATCGCAATCGCGCAGCAACGGTTCCATGGATGAAGCGACCGCGAGGCCATCCGC
The DNA here is from genome assembly GCA_049509335.1 of Bradyrhizobium sp. Classification (GTDB taxonomy): domain Bacteria; phylum Pseudomonadota; class Alphaproteobacteria; order Rhizobiales; family Xanthobacteraceae; genus Bradyrhizobium. The sequence continues at coordinate 47,867 of JBEKZZ010000005.1, forward strand.
GGTTTGCCGAGCGCAAAGCGCCGGACTGCGCAAGACGATGTCGCAGGAGGGAAGTTGGCCGGAAAGGCTGGAGAGACTTTCCCTTCCTTTTGCATCGAGCGGCTCGTCAGCCGCAAAAGCAACGGACCTGGCCGAGGCGGTCGAAGCCGAGCAAAGCAGATGAAGACGCATCGTCATGCTTCACCGGGCGCCCCTGGAAGAACTCAAACCGTCGATCGGCGCAATGCCGGTTCGCGCTCGGCGACGACCCGTTCGGCGGCGACGCCGAACAACAGGCCGAGTACGCCCCACATGACGGCTTGGCCGCCCAGCGAAGCGATACGAAACTGCCACAACACCGTCGCCGGGAAGCCTTCCGGCACCTCGTTGACGTCGGGCAGCGCCAGCGCGACCGCGCTCACGACCACGATGTAAAAACCGGCCGATATCAACGCCGCGTTCCAGTGGCCGAAACGCTGAGAGAGCCGCAGCCGCAGCATTCCGGCGGCGATTGTGGCAGCCAATGAAATCAGGATCATTGCGAAGTAAAGACTTGTCCGCATGTCGATCGTCTCGGCCAGACCGACGGACGGCGGATTGGCCGGATATTTCAGCATCGGTACGACATAGACACTGACGAAACCGGCCAGTGCCAGCAAAGCCGATGTGGCGCGTGCGCCGAAGTCGCCCATGCGGCGATAGGCCAGCGCGAATACAAGCGCAAAAATACCGCCGAATGCGGTGCTGTAGATGGCGACTGCGGTCAATAGCCCAATGCCGGCCTGAACGGAGCGGCTGACGAGCTCCGGATATTCGACCGGCGCGGGAAGGCCTTTTGTCCTGGCTTCGTCCGCCTTGGCCTGTTCCATCGCGCTCTCAAAGGCGATGGCACGGTCCACTGAAGGCTCGCCGGCAAGTCTCAGAAAGCCGAAGGAAAGAAGCCCGGCCACCAGGCCAAACAGCATGCCGCGTACAAGCAGTTTTCCGGTCATCCGAGCCGTGCGGTCAGTGGCAGGGAAAGCCGAGCAAATGGCGGCCGTCATGGACAAATTCGTGCACATACATGCCGTTGAAAACAGCCAAAGCGCCTTCCTCGACGCCCACGAAGTAGAGGCCGATTACAAACAGCAAGCTGCCAAAAATTGCCCAAGGCAAAATCTCGCGCACCGGGATCGCGGGTGGCATCGCCACTGGAAGAGAACTGGTTATGGCCATCGGAGGCTCCCTGGTTTCACTTTAACCCCGGTTATACGATTGTATCAGCCTATTTCAATCCGCAAAGAAGCCCAGCATGGCCTGGAGCGTCTCTTTCGGGGCTTCTTCCTGCACATAATGTCCGGCTGGCGCGGCAAGTGTGCCGACAATATTGGTCGCGTATTTCGACCAGATCTCTTTCGCATTGTGGTTGCGGCCGACGCCGCCGGTGGCGCCCCATAGCAGGAAGGTCGGGCAGGTCACCCGTTTTCCGGCGTTGAAATCGGCTGTGTCCATCTCAAGGTCGCAGGATACGGTCGCGCGATAGTCTTCGCACATGGCATAGACCGTTCGCGGGTTCTTGATGCAGCGAATGTATTCATCGAGCGCTTCGGGCACGAAGAAGCTCGTGCCTTGACCGGTCTTCGACAATTTCTTGCGAAGAAAGAATTCCGGGTCGTTGTTGATCATCGTCTCCGGATAGGGTGTCGGCTGAATCATGAAGAACCAGTGCCAGGAGAATTTCCCCCAATTGAATGTCACATTATTCAGGAGGTGATGCTGGGGCAGCATGTCGACAAAACAGGCCTTGCTGATCGTTTGCGGATAATCGAGGCACATCCGGTGCAGCACCCGTGCGCCGCGATCGTGGCCGGCGGCTGAAAATGTCTCGAAACCGAGCTTCTTCATCACCTCAATCATGTCCTTTCCCATCTCGCGGAACGAGTAGGCATAGTGATCTTCGCCGCCGTCGGGTTTGGAGCTGTCGCCGTAACCGCGGAGATCCGGCGTCACCACCGTGAAGCGTTGGGCGAGGTCGGGCACCACGCGATTCCAGGACAAATGCGTAAACGGATTGCCATGCATCAAGAGCAGCGGCGGTCCCTTTCCGCCGCGGCGCAGGACGATGTCCACGCCGTTCACATGCAGCGTTTCCTTCCTGAAGCCTTCCATCATCGCCGTTTCTCCCGGTCTTGTTGTCGGTGGTCGTCACCGCTAGCCCAGGGAAACGTGGACTTCAACGTCGATTTCAATCATGTCCGGAGTCGAAAGGCTTTCTGTAGCGCTTTCTTGAGAAGGTCAAACGCGAGAATAAGACCGTTGAGTTGCCTCGGCTGTTCCGGCGCGGTGCCTGCCAGGCTTGAGCCGAGATTGCGGGCGAACTCCGCCGTCAGCCGTTTGGCAAGGTCGCGCACCAGCCCTTCGCGCGCGATCTGGGCCAAGAAGCCGCGCAGGCTGTAACCAATCGAAAGCTCGACGCGTGTCGATGTCCCGCCTTCGGTCGGCAACAAACGATAGCGGATGTCGCCCTGCGTGGACGAATGGCTGCGCTGGTCGTTTCCGATCCCGATGATACGCCCCGACAGCGTTGCGGGGTCGCGGTCGACTCTCACCGCGCCACGGAAATTGGCCGAGATCGGCCCAAGCTTGACACTGATCAGTCCCTCGGCGCGGTCAGGAGCGGGGACGGCCGTCAGTACCGCACCGGGAAGGCAGACCGCGACCCGTCCGAGATCGCCGAACAGCTCGAAGACCTCGTCGGGCGGAAAGGTTACGGTGAAATGTTCGTCGAAGTTTTTGTCGGGCACGAAATCCGGAACGAGCAAAGCGGCATCGGTTCCCTGCGGCTCCTGAATCTCTGGGGTCGCCGTTCGCGTAGCGCCGGCTGATTTCGTGAATGCGCCGTTCCCTGATCCGACGGGTCCAAGCTGCTGGCGACCCGCACCATGAATCGGCGCGATGCCGCGGCTCCGTCGCGCATCGATGACCGAGCGAATCGCGCGCACAATCCCGACATAGCCGGTGCAGCGGCACACGTTGCCGCTCATGCCGATGCGAATGGCGCGCTCATCCGAGGTCTCGAGACGCAACACGAGATCGCGTGCCGATATCAGCATGCCCGGCGTGCAATAGCCGCACTGCAAGGCGTGCTCGCGGCTGAACGCGGCGCGCAGATCGCTTGCGATTTCGTCATGATCCAGTCCCTCGATCGTGGTAACGCGCGCGCCGTCGCAAGCCGCGGCAAAGGTGATGCACGAGCGCGCCGGCATATCATCGAGCAGCAGCGTGCACGCCCCGCAAACGCCGTGTTCGCAACCGAGATGGGTCCCCGTCAAATCGAGCTGGTCGCGCAGGAAATCCGCCAGATGCGTGCGCGGGTCGACCGGCTTGTTGATCGCGCGCCCGTTGACGGTGAGGCCGATCGTCGTCACGCCGCGGCCTCCTCGATCGCCCGGCGCAAGATCGCGACGTGGATATGCCGGTCGGCGGCATCAGCGATGCCGGCTTTGATCAAGAGGGCGTCAGCCGCACTTGTCATGAACTCCCGCTTGAAGTTGCCGGTGATCTTCCCGCCGAACAGCGGTGAGGCGTCGGCTAGCACAATCGGTGGCGCTTCGATCGCGCCGATCACCACGCGCCCTGTTCCGGCTTCCGGATCGATCGCCACGGCGGCGATGGCGTGGGCGAACTCGCCGGGTTTGCGACAGGCTTTGACATAACCCCAGCGCGCCGAGGCTCGCATGACGGGGACGCGCACGGCCTCGACCAACTCGTTGGCCCCAAGCGCCGACTCCAGTGCGCCTGTTATGAAATCTTCTATCGCCAGGTCGCGATGCCCGGCTGGACCACGCAGCCGAACTTTGGCGCCGAGCGCCGGCAAGGCCGAAACCCAGTCCGCCGCGGGATCGGCATGGGAGAGCGAGCCGCCGATCGTGCCGCGGTTGCGAACGGCGCGATAGGCGATGCCGCTTGCGACCCGCCGCATCGCATCATGGGTGACATCGGGAATCCGCCCGTCCTCAATATCGCCATGCGTGACGCAGGCGCCGATCACGAGCTCATCGCCGCTCCGTTCGGCGGTTTTGAGTTCGTCAAGCCCGGTAATATCGATAATCAAATCCGGCTGAACGAGACGAAGATTGAGCATCGGACCGAGCGATTGTCCGCCGGCCATGATCTTGGCGGCGCCTTTGGCTTCAGCCATCAAGGCGATGGCCGCGTCCAGGTTTGACGGCCGTTCATACGCGAAGGGTGCGGCTTTCATACGCTCTCGCCTTCCGGCCGCCGGGCCGCCAGCACGGCTTTGACAATCCGGCGCGGCGAAATCGGCGAATGCAGAAGTTTGACCCCAAGTGGCCGCAGCGCGTCGTTCACGGCATTAGTGATCGCTGCCGGCGGCGCAATGGCGCCGCCTTCGCCGATCCCCTTGACGCCGAACATGGTGTAAGGCGACGGCGTCTCCATATGATCGAGGCGCGGCTCGGGGACTTCTGTCGGTCCCGGCAACAAGTAATCAGCCAACGTCGTGGCCAGCGGCTGGCCTGCGCTGTCGAACGGCATCTCCTCATAGAGCGCCGTTCCGATGCCTTGGGCGAGGCCACCAAAAATCTGACCGTCGACAACCATGGGATTGAGCAGCACGCCGCCGTCTTCAACGATCACGTAGTCCAGTATCTCGACATCGCCGAGGTCGGGATCAACGGCGACCGTCACGGCATGCACCGCATAGCTGAAGGTACCGCTGTCGCGTTGCGGCTTGTAGCCACCGGTCGCTTCCAGGCCGGCCGGATCGACGTCGGGCGGCAAATCTTGCGGCCGCCGGTACCAGGTATGGGCGATCTCGGGAAGGCCGATGCTGCTGTTCGGTCCGCAGACCCGTCCGTCGCGCAAGATCACGGATGCCGGATCGAGTTGCAGCAGTTTGGCGCCGATGCGTTTGGCACGCTCCGCAATGATCCCGCAGGCGGTCCCGACCGCGCCGCCGGCCATCACCGCCGAGCGCGAGCCCCAGGTTCCGGTCGAATAAGGGGTCATCGCGGTATCGCCGTGGATGACGCGGATTTTCGCGGTGTCGATGCCAAGAATCTGGTTGGCGACCTGAGCCAGCGTCGTCTCCATGCTTTGGCCGTGCGATTGCACGCCGACCCGCAGCTCCAACCCGCCATCGGGCGTCATGCGCGCAGTCGCCTGCTCGTGTCCGGGCACCATGGGGATGCCCCAGCCGGAGTAAACCGACGTGCCGTGGGCCGCCTGTTCGCAATAGACGGACATTCCGAAGCCGATCAGCCGTCCGTCCGGCTCTCCAGTCTTCTGTCGCTGGCGGATCGCCGGGACGTCGACCGCCTCTAACATGCGCCGCATGGCTTCCGGGTAGTCGCCGCTGTCGAAATGCTTTTTCGTGATGTTCTCGAACGGCATTTCCTCCGGAGCAACCAGGTTGCGCATCCGGACCTCATGAGGCTCAAGCCCTGCTGCCTCAGCCACGGCGTCCAGCATGATCTCGAGCGCAAAGCAGACCCCGGTTCGCGCCACGCCGCGATACGGCAAGATCGGGCACTTGTTGGTCGCCGCCGAATAGGTGCGGCAGCGATAGGCCGGCATTCGATAGGGGCCCGGCAAAATGCTGACGACCTGCGCGGCCTCGAGGCAGGCTGAAAAGGGATAGGACGAGTAGGCGCCGGAATCGACGGTGGCCTCGCAATCGATACCGCGCAGTCCGCCGTCGCGGTCGGCATAGACGGTGATCTTGTAGTGATGCTCGCGGCAATTGGAACTTGCGCTCAAATGCTCGCGCCGATCCTCGATCCAGCGGACGGTGAGGTTTTTGTACAGCGCGAGCCAGGAAAGGCAGACTTCCTCCGGCAGCAGAATTCCCTTGTGTCCGAAGCCGCCGCCGATATCGGGCGACACGACGCGAATGCGGCCCTGCTCGATGCCGAGCGTGTCGGATAGTCCGTTGCGTACGATGTGCGGCATCTGCGCGCCGGTGTGGAGCGTGAGCTGGTCGAGCCTGTGATCGAAGGTGGCGACGACCCCGCGGCCTTCGAGCGGCGACATGCATTGGCGCGCGGTTGAGATTTCATGGGAGACCTTGATCGGCGCATCAAACGCTTGCGTGATGTCGACCTCGAAGAAACTTTCGAGGAAGACATTGTCGCCCCAGTGTTCGTGCACCAGCGCGCTGCCGGGTTCGCGTGCCTTGCGCATGTCGTAGACGGCGGGAAGTGGTTCGAGGTCCAGCCTCACTGCGGCGGCGATGTCTTCGGCTTCGGCCCGCGTCTCCGCCACGCACATCGCCACCATCTCGCCGACATGGCGGACTTTGCCGGTTGCGAGTACGGACTGCTCGGAGACCTTGAAACCGGGCAGCGCCGTCACCGCGCGGATTGGCTTCACATCGGTCAGATCATCTGCCGTGAAGACAACGTTACGATAGCGCTCGGGAATGTGGATGGCCTTGATGCGGGCGTGCGCCAGCGGACTGCGAACGAAGGCGACGTCTTGAAGGCCTGGCAGTCTGATATCGGCAACATACTGGCCGCGGCCGCGCAAGAAACGGTCATCTTCCTTGCGGAGGAGCCGGGCGCCAACGCCCTGACCAGATCCCGCCGTGATTGAAGCAGGCTCAGGCCCGCGCTCGACGGATGCCATTCGTTTTGCAGCTCCACTAGCCGCCGACGGCTAAGCGGCCACCGCGCGCGGCAGGATCGGGGCGATGGCATCATAACGGACGCCTGCCCGCAAGCAGAACTCGGGCTGCAACAGGCGGTCCGCAACCACTTCCGTCTTTTCATTGTCGCGCAGGATGTACCGGCCGCGCTTCTCGTCAATCACTGTGATGTCTGCATCGACGCCTGAGCGCAGCGTGCCGATGACGCCGGAAAGTCCGAGCATTTCCGCCGGATGCGAGGTCACCATCGGCACGACCTGCTCAAGCGTCAGGCCCAGCGCCATCATCGAACTCATGGCCTGCACCAGGCTGAACTTGGCCTGGCCCGCGAACGGATGGTTCTCGTCGTCGGCGGGTTCGTCAGGCGTGCCCGCGGGGGCTGGAATGTGGGTGTTATAACCGTGGATGTCAGCGCCCAGCGTGGTCGGGATGATGCCGGCGGCTATCGCCTTGCGGGCGAGGCGATAAGAGAAGTGGCTGCCATGACCGACGTCGACTTTCAGCCCCTTGTCGAGAGCGGCCTGGATCACCGGATGCACCTCGCCCTCACGATTGACGAAACCGCCGGGGTGACGCGTGAACGGATGGGCGAGAATATCGCCGGCGCGCAGCAGCGGGATCACGCGCTCCAGAATGGTATCGACATCCTCACCGTTGGTGCCGCTGGTCGGCAGTCCCCAGAGCTGGCCGAAATGCACATAGACCGGCAAGTCGGCGCGACGCCCGATCTCGGCCGCCATCTCGATGACGCGAATGCCCCAGCGGGCAAAGCCGCCGATTTCGGCATGCGCCTTGATGCCGCGAACGAGGTCGCGGTTGGCTGTGGCAGCCTTCACCGTGGCGTCGATCTCGACGCAGTCGGGGCTATAGAGGTTGGGGTAATAATGTCCTTCCAGGCCTCCGACCAGATAGGCCGACAAAAAGGCCAGCGTGCGCGACTTGGCCTGCTCGGCGATGAAATGCCGAAAACCCGGCAGCGTCATGCAGGACGGGCCGCCCTGATCGACCAGCGTCGTCACCCCGGATTGGACACCCACCATGTCGGCGTTCACGCCGAAGCGGCCGGTGACGTATTGATAGACGTGGGCATGGGTATCGATCAGCCCCGGCAGGACGATCTTGCCGGTGACGTCGATGACTTCGCGGGCGGCGGTCGGCAGGATGTCGGATTGAACCGCCGCAATCTTGCCGTTGCGGATCGCCACGTCCTTGAGGCCATCGATGCCCGCGGCCGGATCGATCACGCGGCCTCCGCGCAGGAGCAAATCGAAGCTGGTGGTTACAGACATGGTGGACCTCCTTTTCCGGAGCTGGCTTGTTATAGAATTATAGAGCCGGCCGAATACGAAGTATACTTCGTATTTGAATGCAGCAACATTCGTGCCATAGGTTGCATCAATTGAGTGCAGCTATAACGAGGATATAACGCGCATGATCGGGAAGGCAGTGACGCGGCGCAGAGGTACCTGGCCGCTGGAGAAACGGCCGGGATTTCTGATCCGGCGGCTGCACCAAATCCATGTTGCGCTGTTTCAGGAAAGATGCGCGGCCTTTGACCTCACGCCGCTGCAATACAGCCTTCTGACCGCACTGGCCCGCTGCGGAACCGCCGATCAAACGACGCTGGCGGCGGAGGTGATGCTCGATCGCACCACCACCACCGGCGCGCTTAAGCGTTTGCAATCCCGCAAATTTATCGAACGCACCGTGCACAGCCGGGATCGCCGGGCACAGATGTGCCGGTTGACCAAGTCCGGTGCGCGCCTTCTGCAACAGATCGAAGCCTCGGCGCGTGCGGCGCATCATGAGACGCTGGCGGGTCTCAGCAAGACTGAGCAAAAACGATTCATCGTCATGATGCAAAAGGTCGTGTCCGCGCGCGCCAGCCAGGCGGATACCGCGGCAGTTCCAGGCTGACGGAACAAAGGGCACGGCCGGGCGGCTATAATCTGGGCAGGCTGCCTGAAAAGCCGCCGCCCGGGGTTGACGAGCTTTCGGTACCGCAATCTTCCGGGCAGCAATTACGAAGCACACTTCGTATTTCCTCGACTGTGGCACGCAATTGCGGTGGCGATTCCCCGCAAGACAGAGGTACTTGGCGCGGTAAGCCTGCAATAGGTCACGAGAGCGAACTGTAATGCGTCGAGCCGCTCATGATCTGGCATGTCCTTTGCTCCTTATTCGGCGGGATAAGATCCCGGGAGACCTCAGTAGCCGGGATTGGCGCTGCAGGCGTCGGTGCCAATCTCCAGGGTTTTGAGGTGGTGTGGAGTTGGTGATGAGTTGCCCCAGATCCCCTCGGATGGTTTCGAAGCTTCCGGTTGACAGATTCATCGCCAACGAAAAGAGCTGTCGCTACAACCAGGAGCGGCGCTGATGCCATCGATCGCAGAGATGTTGAGCCACCGCTTCGGCGATGGCGGTCCGCCAGTAGACGGCGCCGAAGACAATGAACTGATGCGCCGCGTGCTGTCGCGAAAGACGGTGCGGCGCTACAGCGAGAAAATGCCCAGCGAGGAATTGCTGGATTGTCTGACTGCCTGCGCCCTCAGTGCCTCGGCAAAATCGGATTTTCAGCAGACTTCCATCTTGCGCTTGCGCGACGCTGAGAAGCGCGCCGCGATCGGCGCGTTGTTTCCGAGCATGCCATGGATCGGCAACGCGCCGGTGTTTTTCGTGTTTCTTGGCGACGCCAGGCGGCTTCATCGCATTGGCGAACTGCGCGGCAAGCCGGTTGCCAACGGCACGCTGGAAGGTTTCTTCAATGCGAGTGTCGATGCGGCGCTGGCAATGCAGACCATGATCCTGTGCGCGGAATCGAGCGGGCTCGGGGTCTGCCCGATCAGCGTGATCCGCAACGAGATCGACAAGGTAGCCGCCATTCTGGCTTTGCCGGACCTGGTCTTTCCGGTCGCGGGACTCTGCCTCGGTTATCCGGCCGTCGAAGGGCATGTCAGCCTGCGCTTGCCGCGCGGAGTGACTGTTCACACCGATCGTTACGACGACAGCGCCTTGGCGTCGTCGCTCGACGACTACGACCGCCGCAGGCACGCGCGCCACGCCATTCCGAAGGACCAGCAGCGATCCAATGCCGAGTTCGGTGAGGTGAGCTTTTACGGCTGGTCGGAGGACAAGGCCCGTCAGGCGGCGAAGGCCGAAGGCGCGGCGTTCCCGCCCTATTTGCGACGACACGGATTCAAGTTCGATTGATCTACCAAAAAAGGAGTCCCTCATGACGACCGTTTCGATGATCCGCCATCCACTTTCCAGGCGTCTTGCCTTACGTTTTGTCTTGGGCCTGGCCGCCGCGGTGTTCGCTGTGCCTGCGTTGTTTGGCGGCGCGCAGGCCGCAAGCCTCGACGAAATCAAGAAGCGCGGCCTGATCGTTGCGACCGAAGACGATTTCCGTCCCTTCGAATTCGTGAAGGATGGCAAGGCGACCGGTTTCGATAACGAGATGATCGACGACTTGCGCAAATATGCGTCGTTCCAGGTCAATCAGCAGATTCTGCCCTGGACCGGGATTCTCGCCGGTGTCAGCACCGGCAAATACGATGCCGCCATTACGGCCGTCATCATCACCAAGGAAAGACTGGCGTCGCTCGATTTCACCAGCCCGATCGCGGACGCGACCCACTTTTATGTCAAGCGCAAGGACGACAAGAGCATCTCCTCGATCAAGGATCTGAACGGCAAGACGGTCGGCGTGCAGGCCGGCAGCGCGTTGCTGGCGCGGTTGCCCGAACTCGGCGCCATGCTGGAGAAGGAAGGCGGAAAGCTCGGCAAGGTCGTGGAGTACACCTCCTATCCCGAGGCCTATCAGGATCTCGCGCTCGGCCGCGTCGATTATGTCGTCAACACCGTTGTCAACCTGCAGACGATGGTAGCCGAAAAACCCGCCGTGTTTGAATTGGGGCAGGCCGTCTCCGGCAAATCGTACCCGGCGTGGGCCGTCGCCAAGGGCAATACCGAGCTTCTCAACTTCCTGAACGGCTTCATTGCCAAGGAAAAGGCAACCGGCCGCTTCGCTGAATTGCAGAAGAAGTGGTTCGGCAATTCGTTCCCGGACCTGCCGGTGAAATGGGACCCCGAGTTCTGACCCAGGACTCGGCTGATCGGTCATGAGCTGGGGCGATCTGCTGGCCATTTTCCAGGGTGCCGTCGTGACGGTGTTGCTGTCACTCGCCGGCATCCTGATCGGCTCGCCGATCGGCTTGGGGCTTGCGGTATTACGCTGGGCCGATGTACCGGTCGCCGCGCGTGTGGTGACCGTCTATATCAGCATCCTGCGCGCGACCCCGCTCGTGACCCTGTTGCTTCTGCTGTTCTTTGCGCTCCCCAATATCGGCATCGCAATGGACCCGATCTCGGCGGCGATTCTCGCTTTGGTCATGAATACGGCCGCATTCAACTGCGAGGTTTGGCGCGCGGCGCTGATGAATTTTCCGAAGGATCAGTATGAGGCGGCTCAGTCGGTCGGCATGAACGCCACGCTCAGGTTTCGCCGCATCGTGCTGCCGCAGATCGTGCGGGTCAGTCTTCCCGGCCTCGTCAATGAGATGTCGTTATTGATCAAGGTGACGCCTGCGCTCGCCGTGGTCGGCGTCGTCGATATCACGCGGGCCGCGGTGCGGATCGGCGCCGAGACTTACGATCCGCTGCCGCCCTTCTTTGTGGCGCTCGCGCTGTATGCGCCGATCGTGTTCCTGCTGGTCTCATTGCAGCGCTGGATTGAGCGACGTCAGCTCCGGGCTGAGGCTACGGCATGATCCACGATTTCGGCATTGTCTGGAGCGAGCGTTCCCTGCTCTTGAGCGGGCTCGGCAACACCACCATCCTGTCGCTGTTGTCGGGCATAGCTGCTCTCCTGATCGGATTCATCCTGACGCCGGCGCTGATGTCGAAGCAGCCGTGGCTGGCCTGGACTGCGCGCAGCTTTGTCGACGGAATGCGGTGCGTGCCGTTCCTGCTGTTTGCCTATATCGTGTATTACGGGCTTCCCTCGCTTGGGCTCAGGTTCGACAACTGGACCTCCGGGCTTTTGGCGCTGACGATCTACAACGCGGCCTATATGGCGGAAATCCTGCGCGGGGCCTGGGCGGCGCAGCCGCGCGAGCCGATCGAAGCCGGCACAGCCTTCGGCTTTTCAAGTCTATCGCTGTTTCGTCGTATTGTTCTGCCACCCTTGTTGCTTGCGGCAGGACCGGTGATCGGCAATCAGATGATCCAGATCGTCAAGGACAGCGCGTTTCTCACCATCATCGCGCTGCCGGAATTGACGCATGCGGCGGCCTCCATCCAGTCGCGGCATTATGTTCCGTTCGCAGCGTTCATCACCGCAGTGTTCCTCTATTGGAGCTTGTGTCTGGTGATCGAGGCGGGCGTGAGCACGATCGATCGCATGGCAGCGGCAAGGCGATGAGAGACGTCACAAAAGTTCTCGACGTGGTCGGCATATCCAAGCGCTTCGGCGATCTCGAAGTGCTGCATGACATCTCGTTCCAGGTTCAAAAGGGCGAAACGGTTTGCGTGCTGGGGCCGTCCGGTTCCGGCAAGTCGACGCTGCTGCGCTGTATCAACTGGCTCGAGCGGCCCGATGCCGGCCATATTTACCTGAACGGCCGGGAAGTCGGCCTCAGCGGCGGCGGTGTCGTCATGGGCGACCGCGAGCTATCCCACATCCGCACCCATATCGGGATGGTGTTCCAGCACTTCGCGCTCTGGCCGCATCTGACGGTGCTGCAAAACCTGATGGAAGCGCCGATCCAGGTCCAGAAGCGGCCCAAGGCCGAGGTTCGAGAAGAGGCGCTGGCTTTGCTGGCGAAAGTCGGACTCAGCGACAAGCGCGACGTTTTCCCGGCGAAACTCTCAGGCGGCCAGAAACAGCGCGTCGGCATTGCCCGCGCGCTGGCGATGAAGCCGGACCTGTTGCTGTTCGACGAGCCGACCAGCGCGCTCGATCCGGAACTGGTCGGCGAGGTGCTGGTCGTGATGCGCGAACTCGCCCGCGAAGGCATGACCATGGTGGTCGTGACGCATGAGATGGGTTTTGCGCGCGAAGCCGCCACGCGCGTGCTGTTTCTCGATCACGGGCGTGTGGTCGAAACGGGATCGCCGGAGCAGTTCTTCTCCAATCCCGGAACCGATCGTGCGCGGCAGTTTATCCAGCGATACGCGGGAGAGACCGCGGGCGGCAGGCGCTGAGCAAGAGCCGGGGAAGGAATCAGACCGTGAGCGGATCAATGGATAACTCGATCGAAATTCCGGCGCGGCGCGGCAAGGCCGCCTTCGTCTCGGCCGGGCAGACCGTGACCGTCATCAATACCCATGGCGAACAGGTCGTCGACACCTGGGCCTTCAACCGGACGGATCTCGGCGAGTTCATGTCGAACGAGCACACCCGCGCCCATAGCCTGCATCTGGTGCCGAAGCCCGGCGACGTGCTGCGGACCAACAAGCGGCGGCCGATCCTGACGCTGGTTGAAGACACCTCGGGCGGTGTTCACGATACGCTGATCGCGGCGTGCGACCGCTATCGCTACGCCTTCCTCGGCGTCGAGGGTCACCACGACAATTGCACGGACAATCTCTTTGCCGGCATGGCCGAACTTGGCCTGGTGCCAGGCGAGGTACCAAGCCCGCTCAACCTGTTCATGAATATTCCCTGGGAGCAGGACGGCACCCTGGAATTCGCCGCGCCGCCACGGCCGATACCGGGCGGTTACGTCCGCCTGCGCGCGGAGATGGATCTCGTCATCGCCTTTTCGGCCTGTCCGCAAGACATCCTGCCGATCAACGGCAAGGCAGGAAAGCCGGTCGAGGCTCATTTCACGATTAGCGGATAGCAGTTCGGAGCAAATCAACGATGGCCCAGACTCAACAGCAAATCGCCGAGAACCGGCGTCGCTACGAAGAGCTTCGTGCCGCGGGACAGGAGCTGACGCCGAAGGGATTGCCGGAGCCGACGGCTTTGGACGGCGCGCCGATGGCGCCCGATGCGGTGATTCATCGCGAGGCGGTGCCTCCCGGCTGGTACACGACCTTGGTTTTGCGCCGGGGTGAGGTGCTGCGGATCATCGACGATGCCGGCCGTGCCAGCGTATCGCTGCTGGCCTGGCGCGAAGAAGACCCATCCGAGCGGATCAATTGCGCCGATACTATTAAAGTACAGTGGAGCGCCGCGATCTCGAAGGGCCGCGTCATCCTCTCCGACATGGGGCGCGTGATGTTTTCACTGGTCGAGGATAGCTGCGGCGCGCACGATCTTCTGGTCGGCGGCTCGACGCCGGCCTCTGTCCTTGCTTCATCGGGCGCGAGCGGGCGCAACACGCAGGAGAATTTCCTGGCGGCTGTCTCCAAGGTCGGGCTGGGCGTCCGCGACATTCCGCCCTGCATCACGTTTTTTGCACCGGTTACGCTTGACGATGCCGGGCGCTTTCTCTGGAAAGAGGGCCGCAAGCGGGCAGGCGATTTCGTCGACCTGCGCGCCGAGATGAACCTGATCGTCGTTGCTTCCAACTGCGTGCATCCGCTGAATCCTTCGCAATCGGCCGGCGGGCCTGCCACGCTGATTAGGCATCGCGGGCCGGTGCCGCGATCGGATGATCTGTGCCGAACCGCTTCGCCCGAGGCCATGCGCGCTTTCGCCTTTACGGACCGGCTATACGCCTGAGGAGAATCTCGTGACCGATTCAGTCCTTCCCGATGTGACATATGCCTTCGATATCCCGTCGGAGCGGCCGTGGTCGCGCGTGCTGAAGAAGGGGCAGACGCTGCGGATCATCGACAGCGAAGGCCAGCAGGCGGTCGATGCCTTGCTCTATTGTGCAGCCGATCTGTCCGAGCGTTACTCTTCGCAGGATACGCTGCGCGTCCAGGGCTCCGCTTACATCGAGCTTGGTACGCGGCTGATTTCCAACAAAAGCCGGGTGATGGCGAGCATCACATCGGACTCCTGCGGCCGGCATGATACGTCGGCGGGTTGCTGTTCCTGCGAGAGCAACGCGGTGCGTTTTGGCGAGCCGACAAAATATCAGCATGCCTGCCGGGAGAATTTCATCCTCGAACTGTCCAAACATGGTCTCACCAAGCGCGACATCGTCTCGAATCTGAATTTTTTCATGAATGTGCCGATCGACGCCAACGGCAATTTCACGGTGGTTGATGGCATCTCCGCGCCGGGCAATCATGTCGAGGTGACAGCGGAAATGGACGTGCTGTTCGTGATTTCCAACTGCCCGCAGGTGAACAATCCCTGCAACGGCTTCAATCCGACCCCGATCCGGGTCGAGATCCGCGACGCGCCGGCATTGTAGGGAGATCAGGATCGTAATTCGATCTTAACCTTGCCGCTTAGCATTTCTGTAAAATGTTATGCGCTAATGATCGCGCCACGCTGCGAGAGAAGCCCGCACGTTATCTATCCAGAACGGTTCGTTTGGACGGAATAGCGGGGCGATATCGGCGTGAACACCATTTCCAGATTTTTGAGAGACGAAACAGCCGCCACGGCCATCGAGTATGGCCTGATCGCGGCCGGCATTGCGCTTGCCGTCATCGCAGTCATCAATGGATTGGGCTCCAAGCTCAATACCAGGTTCTCCTCGATCAACAGCTCGCTGAAGTAATTTCTGTCGTACCGTTCTCAGAGGTGCGTGCAGGATGCAGACCCCCGCTTGCCCGTGCGGGCGCCCCCGACTTGCTTGGGCAGGCGGGGGTCTGCCAATCTTTGAAGCTGCGATTGAACGCGCATGCGGCGCAGTTGGGCTAAGCGCGCGTACCCATAGTTAACGTCGTTGTAACGCCGCGCGCCAAGTTGCTTCGAACGGCGAAACGGCGTTGCAAGTTGGCTCTTGTATGGTGCGGCCTTCGTAACGGCCGACCAGATCGCATCGTCGATCGCCAAACACGAATAAAGTGGGGAAAACCATGCGCGGGCTGCTTTTGACTTCGTCTGTTGTGTTCATGCTTTCGTTTGCTTCAAGTTTTGCAGGCGCAGCTCCCCGCGTCATCGCGGTCGAGCCGGCCGCGGAAGTACCGCCGGGCTTTGAGTCCTATAACGGCTATATTTACGACCTTTCCGAAAACGTTGACCGCAAGGACAAGGCTGCGATCACCGATCTTTTGAAGAAGCAGCTCGACATCGTCGAAAGCGTCGGTCTCAGTCCGAAGGTACTGCAGTTCTTCCATACGGTTCCGATCGTCGCCAGCGAAATGGCATGCACCGACTTCGGCCCGCCGATCGCCTGCTACACTTCCGTCCCTCCGGAAACGTCGACGGCGCGGACCCGCTCCTTCACGGTCTGGGATTCCAAGACCATGAGCTGGAGCAACCCGAATTTCGTCGATCTGGCAGCGGATGCCGGCACCGGCGTCATCAAGCTGCGACCCAACATGCTGAAATATACCGAGGACCCGGTTATCCTTCATGAGATGCTCCACGCCTATCATAACAAGCTGATGGGCGGGGGATTGGAGAATCTCGGCATCAAGGCCATGTACGCGCAAGCCGTGAGCAAGAACGCCTTCCCCAAGGAAGAGTATGCGATGACGAACCCGCAGGAATTCTTCGCGGTGACCGCGAGCGTTTTCCTGGCCGGTAAAGGAACCATCAGTGAGCCGCACACCCGCGCGCAACTGAAGGACAAGCTGCCGAAATACTACAAATTCCTGGTCGAGTTGTTCGGCTTTGATCCCGAACCGTCGAGCACGCCGGTAGCGGAGAGCACCACGCCGCCGCCATCCGATGCAATGACGCCCGGCGGCGGCACCTGATATAGCGATACCTGATGATCTACCAATCGGCGCCGGATGATCCGGCGCCGATTTTGTTTATTCGATCTTGATGTCGGCGTATTTGACGACCTTTTCCCACTTGTCGGTTTCGGCCTTGATCATCGCGCCAAAATCATCTGGCGTGGCGATCAGCGGTTCGCCGCCGAGCTCGACCAGGCGCTTCCGCACCTCAGGGTCCGCCAGCACCGCGTTGATCTCGTGGTTCAGCCTGGCGATGATTCCCGGTGGCGTCTTGGCCGGCGCGCCCATCCCGAACAGGGCGCTCGCCTCGTAGCCGGGAACCGTCTCGGCGACGGTCGGCACATCGGGCAGTTCCGGCGATCGCTCCGCCGTGGTCACCGCCAGTGCCCGCAACGCGCCGCCGCGGATGTGCCCGATGATCGAGGGCATATTGTCGAACATCACCTGGACGCGGTTGCCGAGCAGGTCGGTGGTCGCGGGCGCTGCCCCCTTATAGGCCACATGCAACATCTTCGCGCCGGTCATCGCCATGAACATTTCGCCGGACAGATGCACCGACGTGCCGTTGCCCGAGGAGGCCAGGTTCACCTTGCCCGGATTGGCCTTCACATAAGCGATGAATTCGGCGACGGTTTTGGCGGGAACTTCCTTGGCCACCGTCATTACGTTGGGGACACGCAGAAATGTGGCGACCGGCGCGATGTCCCGGATGAAGTTGAAATTGAGATTGGCGTAGAGCGAGGTGTTGATGAAATTGGCGGGGTTGACCAGCAGCACCGTGTAGCCGTCGGGATCTGCCCTGACCACGGTCTCGGTGCCGATATTGTTGCCGGCGCCGGGCTTGTTCTCGATCACGAACTGCTGGCCAAGCCGCTCCGAGAGCTTTTGCCCGATCAGGCGGGCAATGATGTCGGTGGAACCACCGGCCGGATAGCCGACGATGAAGCGCACCGGCCGCGTCGGGTAGTCCAACGCCGACGCCTGGCTGAATGGTAGGGCCGAAGCGCACAGGCCGAGTGCCAATAGAGCTATCGCGGTGCGGCGTGAAGCCATGCGTTTCTCCCTCCCGTCTTTTATTGAACAGGCTTGCTGCGCCGTTGTAACAAACAAAATCGGGCGCAGCCAGCACCGCGCGACGACGACGAAAGGACGGCTAGATGAGTGTCAAGGTCACTGCGCTCGACCATATCGTGATCAATGTCGCGGACGTCGTGCGTTCCGTCGACTGGTATCGGAAGGTGCTGGGCATGGAGGTCAGGGTATTCGATCCCGGCCACGGCAAGCCGGTACGGACGTCGCTGGCGTTCGGCCACCAGAAGATCAATGTGCGGCCGCGCGGTGCGGACAAGGTCGAGTGGTTTACCGCCGACCACGAAATGCCCGGCAGCGACGATCTATGTTTTCTCACATCGAGTACGCCGGAGCAGGTGGTGGCGCACTTGAAAGCGTGTGGGGTGGCGATCGAGGAAGGTCCCGTGACGAAGCAGGGCGCCCGCGGCGCCATACGATCGGTCTATTGCCGCGATCCCGACGGCAGCCTGATCGAGATCTCGTCGTATGAGGGTGACGTCGGCTGAAGCAGATGTGTAGGATGGGTAGAGCCACCCCGTCCGCCGTAGCTCAACGAGCGAAGGCGGAAGCGATACCCATCGGTCAACGTCCGGACGTGATGGGTTTCGCGAATTGCTCAACCCATCCTACGGTCCGAGACGCGCCAGAAGTGGAAGATAACAGCTATTGCCGTCTCAGCGTGCTTCGAAAATGATCGGTGAAACCGGCGTTTGAAGGATATCCAGCACTACGGGCTGGATAAGCAGATACGTAATTGTAGCTGAGCCGACGACCAGAAGAACCCAAAGCCGATCGGATTGCCAGGATTCGATGCGACCCTTCCGCAGCAATGCGCCAGTCCATGGAGTAGCCCAGCGCTCCACCAGAAGGCCTATCGCTATCGACGCGGCTACAGCTATCAGGATCGCAGATATATTCATGTGACCATGACTGGACTTGTTTCGGCGATCCACGTCTTTGGCGCACGAAAAGAAGTAAGACGTGGATGCCCGCGACGAGCGCGGGCATGACGGCTTTGATGCGGGGCCAGGCTGGATTGCTTCGCGGACGCTCGCAATGACGGCGAGATGTGTTAGCGCGAGCGTTAATACGCGCCCAGCGTCACCGGCCGGAAGGCTTGCAGGAGATGCACATCGAGCTTGCCTTCCATCTTTTCCATGGTCGCAAAGGCCTTGGCGTGGGTGAAGGGCACCCGGTAGGGGCGCTGCTCGATCAGCGCCGCATAGATGTCGACGATCGTTGTCAGCCGCACGATATCGCTGATTTCCTCCGCGCGCAGGCCGTCGGGATAGCCGGTGCCGTCGAGAAATTCATGGTGATGCAGGACCACGTCCAGCATCTCCGGCGGAAAGCCGCCTTGCGTCGCGAGTGCCTGATAGCCGAGATACGGGTGCTTGCGCACCTCGCTCATTTCTTCGTCGTTGAGCAGGCCCGGCTTGTCCAGGATGGCCGTCGGAATGAAAGCCTTGCCGACGTCGTGTAGCAGCGCTGCCCGCACCAGGCGGCGCTGGTCGTCCTCGCGCATGCCCAGATGCTGCGCAAAGGCTACCGCGAAGCCGGTGACGAACAGGCAGTGACGATAGGTATCGGCGTGGTGACAGCCGACCGTCGTCAGCCACTCGCGCAGCGAGGAGTGCTTGAGCGCCTTGAGAATCTTGTTCTCGGCCTGAATGACGTCGCTGAATTTCAGCGGCTCGCCCGCGGGAAGCTTTTGGAAGATCTTGACCATCACTTCGTGGGCGGCGGCCACGCCCCGGTTCAAGGTCTTGCCTTTGCCGGTCGCATCGAAGCCTTGACTGTCGGGGAAGGCGGCGCGGATGCGTTGCAGGATGCCGGCCGCATCGAATGGCCGCGATATCGTATCGGTGGCGCCAAGCGCCCAGGCCTGCATCGACCCATGATGAAGCGCGTCCGCCAGAATGAACAGGCGCGGCATCGCGCGGTAGGATTCATGCCGCAGCTTGTTGCGCACCCGCTGCACGCTCTCGGAAGAACGCAGATTGATGTCGACCACGATACCGGAGATTTGATCGGTTGGCACATCGGGGAGTTCCGACGTCGAAACCGTATGCACTTCGCTGACCGACTGAAGGATGCGTTCCAACTCGCGGCTTTGTTCCTGGTTGTCGGACGCCAGCAGCAGGCGGCGCTTTTGGGCTTGAGCTGACATGGACCCTCTTTGGACAAGTGCGGACGGATGAGCCGCAACCTAACCGAGAAGACATTCCCCGAGGCTTAAGAGAAATCATGAACGTTCGCTTCTTGTTGAAGTTAAAATTTGAACGAACGCCGGGGGCCGAAGGGACCATCGGAATAAAAAAGCCGCCGGAGGAATCTCCTCCGGCGGCCGGTATTTTCGCTATTTGAAGGCCTTACGCCTTCATCGCCGCCTTGACCGCTTCTGCGGTAATCGGCAGCGAGCGCACGCGGGCGCCGCTGGCGTTGAAGATCGCATTTGCCACTGCTGGTGCGATCACGGTTACCGCCGGCTCTCCAACGCCGGTAGCATGCTCGCCATTGGCGATGACATTTACCGACACTTCCGGCGTCTGGCTCATCCGCAAGGGCGTGTAGGTATCGAAATTGGTTTGTTCGATACCGCCGTCCTTCAGCGTCCCCTTTTCGTACAGCGCAAGCGAGAGTCCCCACAACGCCGCCCCCTCGACCTGGGCGCGGATGTTGTCGGGATGCACCTGCGTGCCGACGTCGGTGACCACGGTCAGCTTCTTGACCTTGACCTCGCCGCTCGGCGCAACCGCAACATGGGCCGCGCAGGCCGTGAAGCTTGCGGTGGCTCTTTCCTGCGACGAGACGCAGGCGATGCCGATGCCCTCGCCCTTCGGCAATTCCTTGGTGCCGTAGCCGGACAGGCCCATTGCCGTCAGCAGCGCGTTGCGCAGGCGCTGAGCACCGCCGTTATTGGCGCCCTTGCCGTCAAGCAATTCGATCCGGAACATTGCCGGATCCTTGCCCGCCGCATGCGCCAATTCGTCGATCATGCTTTCGGTCGCCCAGAAGGTCCAGCCGGGTGCAACCGACCGCAACTGACCCGAAGGCGTCGCCGTCTGCGCCATCTCGTTGAGAATGGCGCGGACATTGTGATTGGGCACGGAATAGAAGAAGTCCGCACCATTCACCGTGAACGCGTCAAGCGCACCCTTCTTGTCGACCGAAGGCGACAGGAAGGCAGGAATGCCCCATCGCTTGGTCGGCCACGCCGCGACCACGTCATGGTTCAACGCGACCAGCTTGCCGTCGCCATCCAGTCCAGCCTTGACCTTCTGGAACGTCAACGGACGCGTGAAGTCCATCGTCATGTCGTTTTGGCGGGTATAGATGATCTTGACCGGCTTGCCGACGGCTATCGCCGCCTGCACCGCCGGCACCAGCATGTCGCCCTCCAGACGCCGGCCGAAGCCGCCGCCGAGCCACTGCTGATGCATCACGACAAACTTCGGATCGACGCCGGCAGCTCCCGCTGCGATCGCGCCCGAGCGCGTCGCAAACTGGTTGCCGGTGTAGACGTGCCAGATGTCGCCCTGCCGTTCGGCCGTCGCTGTCATCGGCTCCAACGGCGCATGGATGTTGATGCTGGTGGTGTATTCCGCCTCCAGCACCTTGGCTGCCGTGCCGAACGCCGCCGCCGTATCGCCGTCCTTGACGAAAAACAGGCCGGAGTCGTCGAGCCCCTGAAGCCGCTTGGCTTCCGCCAGGATGGATTCGCTCGACAGCTTGGCATTCGGACCACCGTCATAGGTGACCTTGAGCGCCTCGGCCGCCTTGGTTGCGTTGGCGTAGGTGTCTGCCACCGCCACCACCCATCCGGTCGTCGTCGTGGTCTTGTCGTCAAGGGTGACCGCCTTGATGAAGCCCGGCACCTTCTTGGCCGCGCTGTCGTCGACCGATTTCACCGTCGCGCCGTAGCGCACCGGAGGTGTGACGACCTTGCCGTAGACCATGCCCGGCAGCATGACGTCGATGCCGTATTTGATCGTGCCGTTGGTCTTGCCGGGAATGTCGAGCTGCGGAACCGAGACGCCGATCATGGTGTACTGGTCGGGCGTCTTCAGCTTGATCGCCTTGAGATCGTCGGGCGTGAAGGTCTTGGTGATCTTGCCGCTCTTGATGACGTCGGCGAATGTCATCGACTTCTTCGACTTCGGATCCGTGATCGTGGAATCGCGCACGATCAATTGGCCGGCGGGTATGCCGCCCCAGATCACCGCTGCCGCTTCCGTCATGGCGATACGCCCGGCGGCGCCCGCC
This sequence comes from Bradyrhizobium sp., assembly GCA_049509335.1. Taxonomy (GTDB): domain Bacteria; phylum Pseudomonadota; class Alphaproteobacteria; order Rhizobiales; family Xanthobacteraceae; genus Bradyrhizobium. The sequence continues at coordinate 69,585 of JBEKZZ010000005.1, forward strand.
CGGCTCATCGCATCGAAGTTCATCATGGTGCTCCAGCTGCCGCCGGTAACCATCGCGCCGAGCACGGGATCGTTGAACTTCGGATCGTTGGCGACGAGTTGAATCCGCATGTCCTTCCAGTTGGCGCAGAGTTCTTCGCAGATGATCTGCGCCATGGTGGAGGCGATGTGCTGGCCCATGTCGGCTTTGCCGCTCATGACCGTCACGATGCCGTCGGGCGCGATCGAGTACCACACGCTCGGATCGAAATTGCCGGCTGCGGCAAATGCCTGATCGGCACCAAGAAGGCCGGGAACGGCGGAATAGCCGAGCGCAAGGCCCGCGGCGGCGGAGCCGACGAGGAATGAACGGCGGCTCAGATCAGCCGGCTCTTGAGAGGTGATTTTGACGTGCGAATTCATGTGGCTCTCCGATCGGTTCCGGCGTTGGAGGCCGTGCGCATTTCGGTCGCGGCGCGCATGATTGCTTTCTGGATGCGCGAATAGGTCATGCAGCGGCAGAGATTGCCGTCCATGTGCGCCACCACTTCTTCCTTGGTCGGGTTGGAATTCTTTGCCAGCAGCGAGGCTGCCTGCATGATCTGGCCGGACTGGCAGTAGCCGCATTGCGGCACCTGCTCGGCGATCCACGCCTTCTGCAGGGGATGATCACCCTTGGCGGCGAGACCTTCGATGGTGGTGATCTTCTTGCCGACCGCGTCGCTGACCTGCGTCTGGCAAGAGCGGACGGCTTCACCGTTGATGTGAACGGTGCAGGCGCCGCAAAGTCCGGCACCGCAGCCGAACTTCGTACCTGTCATTTGGAGTTGTTCGCGGATGACCCAGAGGAGCGGCGTATCGTTGGCCGCATCGACGGACAGAGTCCGCCCATTGATGGTGAGACTTGGCATAGGTTTCTTTCCCTGCCGGTGATGAAAACCGCTTACGGCGGAACTCATTTTTTTCGTTTGATGACACCCACCGGGATGGTGCCGGTAAGGACAATGATCGCGATCTGTTTTAGAGGCAATAAAAATCAGCCGCGATCAAAACCCGACCTTGGTTGTGCGTTGCGGCAATGATGCTGTCATAATTTTGTTCTCCGGAATATCTGGGCGGTGAAACGGCTCGGGAGAACGTCGGGCGAGCAATTGCAGGCGCCTGCCGGGATCGCCCTCGAACCGATGCGACGTTTTGCGCGTCGGCCGGCTTCGCCGTAGATTGCGCCTGCAACACCAAAAAAGGACAGCCTGTGGGACACGACATCAAACTGACCGCTTCGGATCAATTTCAACTGGCCGGCTACCGCGCCGACCCCGCAGGCACGCCAAAGGCGGCGGTGGTCGTGATCCAGGAAATCTTCGGCGTCAATCATCACATCCGCGCGGTATGCGATCGTTTCGCGCAGGAAGGTTATGTCGCGGTCGCGCCGGCCATCTTCGACCGCCTCGAACCCAACTTCCAGTCCGGCTATTCACCCGATGAAGTGGCGGTGGCGCGCAAATTCGTCGCCAATCCGGACTGGGTCGCGATGCTCCGCGATACCCAGGCCGCCATTGATGCCGTCAAGGATGTCGGCCCGGTCGGCATCATTGGCTTCTGTCTCGGCGGCAGCATTGCCTATGCGGCTGCGACCAAACTCTCGGGCCTGAAGGCGGCTGTCGGCTATTACGGCGGGGCGATCGTTCGCTTTGCCGACGACAAGCCGAAGGTGCCGACGCAACTCCACTTCGGCGAGAAGGACGCGGGCATTCCGCTCAGCGATGTGGAGACGATCCGCGCCAAACGGCCCGATGTCGAGATCCATATCTATCCGGGTGCACAGCACGGGTTTCACTGCGACGAACGCGCCAGCTACGACAAAACGAGCGCCGATATCGCCTGGCCGCGCAGCCTGGATTTCTTCAGCAAATATTTGAAGAGCTAATAGATCGCGGGGATCAAAACCAGCGTTCGCCGACGAGGACGGTGTCGCCGGGGCTAAGCTGGGTGCCGAGCGGGACGATGGCGCGGCTGGCGTTATGGGTCAGCGTGACGCTGTCGCGTTTGGCGCGCGGCGAGAAGCCGCCGGCGATCGCGACCGCGCTTTCGACGCTCATATTGGGCACGTAGGGATATTGGCCGGGAGCTGCGACCTCACCGAGGATGAAAAACGGCCGGTAGGATTCGACTTCCACCGCGACGGAAGGCTCGCGGATATAGCCGTTGCGCAGTCTGGCGGAGATATCGGCAGCCAATCCCGCCGGCGTCTTGCCGCGCGCGGCGACCGCGCCGATCAAGGGCATGGTGATCGAACCGCCGGCATCGATTGCATAGGTGTTGGTGAGGCCTTCCTGGCCAAAGACCACGACGCGCAGCTTGTCGCCGGCATCCAGATGATAGGGCGCATCATGCGTGGCGGCGACGGGAGCCGCGGCGTAAGCATTTTCCACCGGCGCATAGCCGCGCGGCGAAGAGGAGGCGGCAAAGCTCGCGCGCAGCGCGCTGATGGCGCCTCCGGAATCGGCTGATGCCACCTGTGAGGGGGAATAATAAGACGGCTGGCCATAGGCCATGGCGTCGAGGTCGCTGCGCGGCGGCGCATACGCTACCTGCTGGCCTGTCTGCATGCAGCCCGCAAGCGCGAATGCAGCCATGGCAGCCGTGAGCGGCAGTAAAAGCGCGCGCATTACCCGCAACTGAGCAGTCCTATTTAACGAGACAGCTCAGTCTTGCACCTGACATGGTTAACAAATCGTTTTTTGGCCGCGCGAGGCCTATTGAAGAGAGCGGCCGGAAGCACCGGCTACTCTCCGCGCGGCATCAGGCCGTGACGCCCGTGGGAAGCGGACAAGACACGCCGGTCCCGCCCAGTCCGCAATAGCCGGCCGGATTCTTGGCCAGGTACTGCTGATGATAATCTTCGGCAAAATAGAACGGACCTGCGGCTGCGATCTCGGTCGTGATGGTGCCGAGACCTTTGGCCGCCAGCGCCTTTTGGTAAGCGGCTTTTGAGGCGACCGCTGCCTCATGCTGCGCGTCTCCATAGGTATAGATCGCGGAGCGATATTGGGTGCCGACGTCGTTGCCCTGGCGCATGCCCTGCGTCGGGTTGTGGATTTCCCAAAACGTCTTCAACAGCCGGTCGTAGGAGATCTTCGCCGGATCAAACGCCACCAGCACCACCTCGGTGTGACCGGTGCGGCCCGAGCAAACTTCTTCATAGGTCGGGTTTTTGGTGTGGCCGCCGGCATATCCCACCGCGGTGACATACACGCCGCCGCCGAGTTCCCAGAACTTGCGCTCCGCGCCCCAGAAGCAGCCGAGCCCGAACACCGCTTGCTGGATGCCCGCAGGATAAGGCGGCTGCAATGGGTGGCCGTTGACGAAGTGCCGTGGCGCCGTCGGAATTGGATCGGCCCGGCCCGGCAGCGCCTCCGTGGCGTTCGGCAGCGTGGTGGTCTTGCGCATGAAAAGCATGGGTTACCTCCCTAACGAGGCACATCCGCCCCCGGGGCAGCGATGAGCCTTAATGCTTATATAGGCCGTTACGCGAAATCCGGCAGCCCCGTCACATGACGACAACGCGGCGTAATTCTGCCCCGCAGGGTAAGCCTGTCTCAGTTCCTTGAATAACCGATCAACGGCTTCTTGGGCCGGAACAGCAGCATCAACAAAATCCCGAGCACCGCCATCACCGCAAAAACCGGCTGGTCGAGGATGACGCGAAACACATTGTTCCAGAGCCAGGGCGAAAGACCTTCCACCCGGACGCGGAAGGCCAGCTGGCTGGATTGATGGATGTCATTCCAGAACTGGCCAAAGCGGGTAAGGCGCAAGGTGTTGTCGGCGACATACCTTGCCCCGTCATAGACCACGAAGATAAACCCGCCTGCCAACAGCAGTAGTCCTATTAAACGGAAAAAGCCGCGGATCATGCCTCACCCATTATCTGCCGTGTCCCTGCGCTGTTAGCCATTAGCGGCGCGGTGCAGGAAATTCAACCTGATCAGCATCTTATAGACCGTGCGGGCCCGCTCCCACGGCCCGGCAAGGCCAGGTTAAGGCGTTGACGCTGCATCTGGCGGCCTCTATAAGACCCCTCAATTGGCGGCGGGCGCAATCCCGCCGCCGCTGTTCTTTTGAGCATTGCTGCCGGAGCACGTGTTTCCGGCCAGGCATTCTCGACGGGGCACCCGAAAACAATCAGCGTCGATCAGGCAAAACCGTGGGTCATATTCAGCCCACCCGCGATCGGTCACCGCCGAAGGACATTTGAGAACATGGCCAATACGACTTCCGCCAAGAAGGCGACGCGCAAGATTGCCCGCCGCACCATCATCAACAAATCGCGCCGGACCGAGATGCGCAGTTCCGTGCGGTCGGTCGAAGAAGCCATCAAGCGCGGCGACCGCGCCGCGGCGCTCAAGGCAATGGTGGGCGCCGAGCCCGAACTGATGCGGGCAGCGCAGCGCAACATCATTCACAAGAATGCCGCGAGCCGGAAGGTTTCGCGTCTTGCGCATCAGATCGCCAAGCTGGCAAAATAAACCAGCTGCAAAGCTATGACTGCAAGAGCCCGGCAATGCCGGGCTTTTGTTTTTCGTGCGGTATTTTCCCCGGACAAAAAATTCTTCCGCGCTTTTACGGATGGTGACCGGGAGCGAAAGCCAGTGCTTTTACGGAGCGGCGACGGTGCGGTTTGCACGTTGAAGGATGCATTTTCAAAAAAATCGCCGCCGCAATCGGGTGCACTGCAACTTTTCAAGGTTACCCTCGTGCGATGAACAAAAAAAAACGCGTTTGCGTAGTCACTTATCGGCATAGCGATAACGGGTTGTTTGAAAATTCGCTTCCCCGTCCGTCAAACATGACCAATTTATGATTTTTATTTTTAGTGTGGCGCAAATTGTGACAGCGACTTTGCGCTTCGAATCTTCGCACAGATTCAAAACCTTGCGGCTTTGCGCGAAAATCGCGTGCCGATTGGGCGAAACGCCAAGTTGTTTTCGCAGGGCAACGAGGGTGAATTTTTCGTTGCGGGAAATGAAGCTTGATCGTATCTCTTAGGGCGTTCGCAGCGCCCACGACCTTGAAACCAGCGCGGAGTAAGGCCGGGGCGGACGTGCAAATCGGCGGCGGTGTGCGCGTTAGCGACGCTCTCCAAGCGATCGTTGGGTTCGGACCTATAGCAATATGGGTAACGTGGTTCTGTGTCGAAATTTCTCAAGGCGAAGCGCTCGTATTTCGCCATCTAAAAAACTGAGAGATACGAAACAGTCGGACCCGGCGGTAAGGAAAGCGAAGCATGCGAACGGACGGGATGAGTTAAGCGAGCGGAACGAGTGGTGGTGCGGCTGGATTGTGTTTCAGTGTCAGGCGTCGCCGGTCGGTTTTGAGATGATTTGAAATGACTGCTTGCTGTGTCTTGTTGCGGCGAGAGGGGGAGGTAGCATGTCTTACGAAATCATTGGAATTTGTGATCTCAGTTCAATTGCGAACGATACGGCACTGAATGAAAGTGCTTTGGATATCCCGGCATCGAACAATGCCTCAAAGGCCGTGACACGGCCTCTCGCGCGAGCTCCGGACAGACCGTCGAGTACGCGCTAGCCTCGCGAAGCTTCCCTTCTAGTCCAGGGTCCATCCGACGGCTTCTCGCCGAACGGCGGAGCCATGGCTGAAACAGGCTTCGCGCAAGGCTGCCCCCGTGCGGCACGTGCACGGTGGTTCCACCAGCTTCAGAACTACTTCAGGACTCCCACAGAAAAGTCTCAGGCAATGACAAATATGGAACAGGATCGTTGGTCACGTGTGAAAGGAAGGTTGCGTTCAAGCGTGGGTGAAGACGTTTATACGAGCTGGTTTGCCCGCATGGATCTGGAAAGCGTGCAGCAAGAAAGCGTCCATCTTTCGGTTCCGACGCGCTTCCTCAAGAGCTGGATTCAGGCGCATTACGTCGAGCGTGTCCTGTCCTGCTGTCAGGCCGAAATGCCCGAAGTACACAAGATTGATCTTTCCGTGCGCACCGCGACGCGGTGTGCAGTGCCGGCAAAGGACGCAGCTCACGCCCAGCTCGATGCGCGCCGCGTCGAACGGACGGACAACCGTCCGGCGGTGGAACTGCGCTCGGTGGCGATCGCGCCGGTATCCGCCAGCCACGATGCGCTCGGCGGTTCCCCGCTCGATCCCCGCCTGACCTTTGCGAGCTTTGTCATCGGCCGTTCCAACACGCTTGCCCACGCGGCCGCGCGTCAGGTGGCCGAAGGCCGCCGCGGCGACCCCGTGATGTTCAACCCGCTCTATATCCATGCCGGCGTTGGGCTGGGCAAAACCCATCTGTTGCAGGCCGTCACCTGGGCCGGCAATTCGGGCAGCGAGCGCAAAGTGCTGTATCTGACGGCCGAAAAGTTCATGTATGGCTTCGTCGCGGCGTTGAAGACGCAGACGGCGCTGGCCTTCAAGGAGGCTTTGCGCGGGATCGACGTGCTTGTGATCGACGACCTGCAATTCCTGCAAGGCAAATCCACCCAGGCTGAATTCTGCCATACGCTGAACGCGCTGATCGATGCCGGGCGGCAGGTCGTGATCGCAGCCGATCGCCCGCCTTCCGATCTAGAAAGCCTGGATGATCGCGTGCGTTCACGGCTTGCAGGTGGACTTGTCGTCGAAATGGGATCGCTCGGCGAGGAATTGCGGCTTGGCATTCTCAAGTCGCGCGTCGCAGCCGCCCGTGCGCATCATGCGAGCTTCGACGTGCCGGAGCAGGTGCTGGAATATCTGGCCCGCGCCATCACCCATAACGGCAGGGATCTCGAAGGCGCCGTCAATCGGCTTCTCGCGCACTCCAAGCTGAACAACCAGCCGGTGACGCTGGAAATGGCCGAGCGCGAGGTGCGCGACCTGATCCGTCCGCAGGAGCCCAAGCGGATCAAGATCGAGGACATTCAACGGGTGGTGGCCCGGCAGTATAATGTGAGCCGCTCCGACCTGTTGTCATCGCGCCGCACGGCCAACGTCGTTCGGCCACGGCAGGTGGCGATGTATCTGGCCAAGACCCTCACGCTGCGCTCGTTGCCGGAAATCGGCCGCCGCTTCGGCGGGCGCGATCACACCACGGTCCTGCATGCCGTGCGCAAAATCGAGGCACTGGTCTCCAAGGACGTTTCGCTGTCGGAAGAGGTCGAATCCTTGAAGCGCCAGTTGCAGAGCGAACAGTCCTGAAGACACCCCCCGCCCTCCCGTAAGGCGAGGGCGGGATCAGGAATGTTAGAATCGGGACACGAGCCGACCGGTAAAAGCCCAAAAGTGGGGAGCGGCCGGTCGCCTCTCTTGCGTTGACCCGCCATCCGCGCCACTTTGGGGTCCCCCCAAGCGGACTGGTCGATCCAGTTCCGATCGTCCCTCGGGTCCAAACGCTGTGGCGCGCTTCCAGCGCGGCCCGGCTTTTCCATCTTCGATCAGGCGGGTATGGCAATGAAGGTTACCGTCGAACGCGCGCAACTCCTGAAATCGCTGGGCCACGTCCATCGCGTGGTCGAGCGCCGCAACACCATTCCGATTCTCGGCAACGTGCTGGTCCGGGCCGAGAATGCGCGGCTGTCGCTGAAAGCCACCGACCTCGATCTGGAAGTCACCGAGACGCTTGCCGCTGAAACGGCGACCGCCGGTTCCACGACCGTGCCGGCCCACATGTTTTACGACATCGTGCGCAAGCTGCCTGACGGGGCGCAAATCGTGCTGGAAGGCGATGGCGATCGCTCGGTGCTGGCGATCCGCGCCGGCCGCTCCCGCTTCACACTGCAAACCCTGCCCGAAAACGATTTTCCGGACCTTGCCGCCGGCGACATGACGCATTCGTTCACGCTGGCCGCAGCCGATGTGAAGCGGCTGATCGACCGGACGCAGTTTGCGATCTCGACGGAGGAAACCCGCTACTATCTCAACGGCATTTATCTGCACTCGGCCGGTACGCCCAAGGCGGCGACCTTGCGCGCCGTGGCGACCGATGGCCATCGGCTGGCCCAGGTCGACCTGCCGCAGCCGAAGGGAGCGGCCGGCATGCCGGGCGTGATCGTGCCGCGCAAGACGGTCGGTGAGGTGCAGCGCCTGATCGAGGACAACGAGGCCGAAGTCAAGATCGAGCTGTCGCAGGGCAAGATCCGCCTCACCATTGGCAACGTGGTTCTGACCTCGAAGCTGATCGACGGCACCTTCCCCGACTATGGCCGCGTCATTCCGCAAAACAACGACAAGGAACTTGTGGTCGACAAGAAGGATTTCGAGGCCGCCGTCGACCGCGTTTCGACGATCTCGAGCGAACGCGGCCGCGCGGTGAAGCTCGCTCTGTCCGCGGGCCGGCTGGTGTTGTCGGTCACCAATCCGGACTCGGGAAGTGCGACGGAAGAACTCGAAGTCGAATACGCCTCCGATCCGCTCGATATCGGTTTCAACTCACGCTATCTGCTCGATATCGCAGCCCAGATCGAGGGCGAGGTTGCCGTGTTGAAATTGGCCGATCCGGGTTCGCCGACGCTGGTGCAGGACAAGGATTCCAAGGGCGCGCTCTATGTGCTGATGCCGATGCGGGTGTGAAGAATACCAATCGTCATTGCCGGGCTTGACCCGGCAATCCATCGGACCAAATGACCTGTTGGGTCAGGCCCGGCAATGACGGCTAGCCATGACCCCATCCCGCATTCATCGCCTGACGCTCACGCATTTCCGTAACTATCGCGCGGCGAGCCTCAATGTGCGCGGTGACGTCGTCGTGCTGGTGGGGCCGAACGGAGCCGGAAAAACCAACTGCATCGAGGCGATTTCGTTCTTGTCGCCCGGCCGCGGATTGCGCCGCGCCAACCTCGAGGACGTTGCCGATAATCAGGGCGATGGCTCGTGGGCTGTTTCCGCCGAAGTCGAGGGCGCATTGGGATTGGCCACGCTCGGCACCGGCATCGATGCGCCGGTGGCGGAGGCTTCGGTCAGCCGGCGCTGCCGTATCGACCGCGAACCGGTGGCTTCCGCAACGGCGTTCGGCGACCACCTGCGCATGGTGTGGCTGACCCCCGCGATGGATGGATTGTTTTTGGGTCCGGCGTCGGAGCGGCGGCGTTTCTTCGACCGTCTCGTTCTGGCGATCGACAGTGAGCATTCGGCGCGGGTCTCGGCGCTCGATCGTTCGTTGCGGTCGCGAAATCGCCTGCTCGAGGTGCGCAATTACGACGATCACTGGTGCGATGCGATCGAGCGTGAAACGGCCGAACTCGCGGTCGCGGTCGCGGCCATGCGCGGCCAGACCGCGACGAGACTGGCCGCGATGCTGCGGGCACGCGGTGAGGCCTCTGCATTCCCCTCCGCGGAGATTGCGCTCGATGGCTGGATGGAAAATGCGCTGATGTCGGAACCGGCGACCGCGGTGGAGGATCGTTATCGGGAAATCCTGCGGGCGGGCCGTGCGCGAGACGCCATCGCCGGCCGCACGCTGGATGGCCCGCATCTCACCGATCTTCAGGTGGTCTATGCGCCGAAAAACATGCCGGCGCGCGATGCCTCGACCGGGGAGCAGAAGGCGCTCCTGATCGGGCTTGTGCTCGCACATGCGGAACTCGTGGCTGACATGACCGGCATCACGCCGTTGCTGTTGCTCGACGAGGTGGTGGCGCATCTCGATCCTGGCCGCCGCGTGGCGCTGTTCGACGAACTTTCAAAGCTCGGCGCGCAAGTCTGGATGACCGGCGCCGACCCCGCGGCATTTGCGGACGTCGGCTCGTCCGGAGAGATCTTCGGCGTCGATTCCGGCCAGATCAAACGTCACGCCTGAGAAGGAGTGTCCCAAACAGGGCGCAGAATCATCGGCCGAATCGCGCTTTTGCAAGGTCCCCGAAACGGCGTTCCGAAGGCTTGAAAAATCGCTAAAAATCCCTATTTTTTCAATATCTTGCGGACTCAGACTTTGCGCTAGGCGCGCCCTGCCTTTCGTGGCAGAAATACACTTAATCTGCGCCTGATTTGCGCGCCGATTCGAAGACATCTCAAAGGCCTCACATGACAGAACCTGCCCGGCAACCGATCGGTGACAACGACCGTCCGATTCCTGTTGAATATGGCGCGGAATCGATCCGGGTTCTGAAGGGGCTGGATGCCGTTCGCAAGCGGCCGGGCATGTATATCGGCGACACCGACGATGGTAGCGGCCTGCACCACATGGTGTACGAGGTTGTCGATAACGCCATCGACGAAGCGCTGGCGGGGCACGCGACCGCCGTAGAGGTGGTCCTCAACGCGGACGGATCCGTCACCGTGCGTGACGATGGCCGCGGCATTCCCGTCGACATCCACAAGGGCGAGGGTATCTCGGCTGCCGAAGTCATCATGACGCAGCTGCATGCGGGCGGAAAATTCGACCAGAACTCCTACAAGGTGTCGGGCGGGTTGCATGGCGTCGGCGTTTCCGTCGTCAACGCGCTGTCGAGCAAATTGCAGCTCCGGGTCTGGCGTGACGGCAAGGAGCACCTCATCGAGTTCGTCCACGGCGACGCGGTCGCGCCGCTCAAAGTGGTGGGCGACGCTCACGGCAAGCGCGGCACCGAGGTGACATTCCTCGCCTCCAAGGAAACCTTCACCAACGTCGAATACGATTTCGCGACCCTCGAGCATCGCTTGCGCGAACTTGCCTTCCTGAATTCCGGGGTCAACATCGTGCTGTCCGACATGCGCCATGCGGTCGAGAAGCGCGAGGCGATGCACTACGAGGGCGGCGTCGAGGAGTTCGTCAAATATCTCGACCGCAACAAGAAGGCGATGGTGCCCGCGCCGATCATGGTCAACGCCGAGATGAGCGGGATCGGCGTCGAGGCCGCATTGTGGTGGAACGACAGCTACCACGAGAACGTACTGTGCTTCACCAACAACATTCCGCAGCGCGACGGCGGTACCCATCTCGCCGGCTTTCGCGGTGCGCTGACGCGCCAGGTGAACGGCTATGCCGATGCGATCGCCAAGCGCGAAAAGATCGCGCTGACCGGCGACGATTGCCGCGAAGGGTTGACCGCGGTGCTTTCGGTCAAAGTGCCAGATCCGAAGTTTTCCTCGCAAACCAAGGACAAGCTGGTGTCCTCGGAAGTGCGCCCCGTGGTCGAGAATGTCATCAACGAGGCGCTCGCCGCCTGGTTCGAGGAGCATCCCTCAGAGGCCAAGATCATCGTCGGCAAGGTGGTGGAAGCCGCCGCCGCCCGCGAAGCCGCCCGCAAGGCGCGCGAACTGACGCGGCGCAAGGGTGCGCTCGACATCGCCTCGCTGCCCGGCAAACTGGCTGATTGCCAGGAACGCGATCCTGCCAAGTCAGAACTCTTCATCGTCGAGGGTGATAGCGCCGGCGGCAGCGCCAAGCAGGGCCGCAACCGCGAATTCCAGGCCGTGCTGCCGTTGCGCGGCAAGATCCTCAACGTCGAGCGCGCGCGCTTCGACAAGATGCTGAGCTCCGAGCAGATCGGAACGCTGATCACGGCGCTCGGCACCGGTATCGGCCGCGACGACTTCGATCTGTCGAAGCTGCGCTACCACAAGATCATCCTGATGACCGACGCCGACGTCGACGGTGCGCACATCCGCACGCTGCTGTTGACGTTCTTCTTCCGCCAGATGCCGACCCTGATCGAAGGCGGTTACCTCTATATCGCGCAGCCGCCGCTCTACAAGGTGAACCGCGGCAAATCCGAACAGTATCTGAAGGACGAACGCGCGCTGGAAGATTATCTGATCGAGACCGGTCTCGACGACTGCGTCTTCAAGCTCGCCACCGGCGAGGACCGCTCGGGCCGGGACCTGCAAGCCTTGGTGGAAGACGCGCGCGTGATCCGCGGCACGCTGCACAATCTGCACAGCCGCTACAATCGCAAGGTGGTCGAACAGGCTGCGATCGCCGGCGTGCTCAGCCCGGGCATTGTCGGCAATGTCGAGACCGCCAACGCGGCCGCGGACTATATCGCGCGCAGGCTCGATGCCCTGGCCGACGAGGTCGAACGCGGCTGGACCGGCCGCTTCACCGAAGGCGAAGGTTTCGTGTTCGAGCGCACGGTGCGCGGCGTCAAGGACGTCGCCATCATCGATGACGCGCTGCTCGGCTCGGCGGATGCGCGCAAGCTCGATGAATATGCCGCCAGGTTGCAGGAGGCCTATCCGCGTCCCGGCACCTTGCGGCGGAAGGATCGCGAGACTGCGATTCACGGTCCCGTCAGTCTGTTCGAGGCGGTGACCGATGCGGGGCGCGAGGGCGTCAAGCTCCAGCGTTACAAAGGTCTCGGCGAGATGAATCCGGACCAGCTTTGGGAGACCACGCTCGACACCAACGAGCGCTCGCTGTTGCAGGTGAAAGTGAAGGAGGTCGACGAGGCCGACGACATCTTCACCAAGCTGATGGGCGATGTGGTCGAGCCGCGCCGCGAATTCATCCAGGACAACTCGCTCAGCGCGAATGTGGACGTGTGATGTAGTTCACGTTGCTGCCCCTGCCGTTGATCGATAACCTTCGACGACTGAGCGACGGGAGTGTCCCATGGCCGCCCTTGATATGGCTGCCCTTGATGAGATCAGTCATCACGAGGTTGGTGGCGAGACCGATAGGGCTGCTGCGGCAAGCTCGCCATCGTCGCGCATCGTCAAGGCCGGTGCAAAGGAACGCAACGGCGGAATCGATGCGCTTCGCGCGGCCGTTACCCTGCTCGTGGTCTTTCACCACACCGCGCTCACCTATGGCGCCATCGGCGGCTGGTACTACAGGGAAATTGCCCCGTCCGATTCTCCCAGCAGCCTGTTGCTGATCCTGTTCTGCACCGCGAACCAGGCCTGGTTCATGGGTCTGTTCTTCCTGCTCGCGGGCTATTACACGCCGCCGGCCTATCAGCGTCATGGCACGGCTGGTTTTGTCAGAGAACGGTTGCTGAGGCTCGGGATTCCACTCGTGTTTTACTTCCTGATCCTGCATCCGATCACCGTCGCGCTGGCGATGACGGCAAACGGGCGTTCGTTTGTCGGCGTCTTCACCTATGTCTGGAGCCACGGCCTGTTCGACCCGGGTCCGCTCTGGTTTGCCGAGGCGCTGCTGATTTTTGTGGCCCTCTGGCTGTTGTGGCGGCTGGCATTCAGAAACTCACCCGTCCCGCGCGTTGTCCCATTTCCATCCGATGCGGTTCTTCTGGTGGCCGCTCTCGTCACGGGAATCGCGGCGTTCTTGCTCCGGCTCGTCTGGCCGGTCGGTGTGAACGTCGGCTTCCTGCAACTTGCCTATTTCGCTTCCTACATCGTGCTGTTTGTAGCGGGCTGCGCTGGCGCCGAACAAAAATGGCTCGAGCAGATTCCCGAAAGCCGCAAAAGGCGATGGCTACGCATCGCGTGGGCGGCTTTTCTCGTTTTCCCCATCGTTGCGCTGTTGGGAAGCAAGGTGTCGTGGCTTCACGGGCCGGCCGAAGGCGGCTTGAATCTTCAGGCGTTGACTTACGCTTTATGGGAACCCTTCGTCGCCTGGGGCTTCATTCTCGGGTTGCTGACTTTCTTTCAGCGGAAGCTTGTCGAGCTCAGCGGCATCTGGCCTAGCCTCGCGCGCCGCGCTTTCCTGATCTACATCATTCACCCGCCTGTGCTCGTTGGCGTGGCGGTGGCATGGCATGAGGTCGCAGCACCCGCGCTCGTCAAGTTCCTCATCACGGGATCGCTGGCTTGTGCGCTTTGTTATCTGATCGCGGGGCGGGCCCTTCGTATTCCCGGTGTCGCACGCATCGTTTGAGCTTGCAGGCGTTTGAGACAGCGTCAGACGCTACGGCTGATAAAGATGGGCGCTGCGTATTCGCTGTGGCGCCATGACGTGGCGGCCTGAAGCGCGCCTGGACATCCACATCTTCGCCGCCTTCTCAGAGGCACTACCAGTGATGGGCTTGCGCTCCACCGTATGCGAAGCCAATCTGCCGCAATGATTAACGGTCTGCCAAAGGGCGATCAGGCAATTCTCGATCTGCGCAAGATCGAGGACTATTGTTTGAACTCCTCGCATCCGCGGGGCCGGCATAAGGCCCGGGTGTTCCGCGAGGCGCTCGGTCTTCAGCGGAGCGGTGCATCATGGCTCCGCGATGCTTTGCTCGAAGCTGCGCGTTCCGGCGCCGCCGTCCAGGATGGGGAGGACGCTTGGGGGACGTATTGGCGCCTCGATGCGACCGTGAGGCGACAAGAGAAGAGCGCTGTGGTAAGAACAATCTGGATCGTGCGAACCGGCGAGAGCGTGCCGAGGTTCGTTACCTGCTGAATGCTGTGATGAAGGCGAAGAAGGCCAAGAACGAAAGACCGTCCGTTTTGGACGTGGTGGCATTGCTGACGGACCTTCCCGCGCAGCGGCTTACCCGTGGACAGGTCGGCACCGTCGTCGAGCAACTTGACGACAGGACGCTGCTCGTGGAGCTCAGCGACGACCAAGGTCGTGGCTACGCGATTGCACCCTGCCCCCTGGCGGACTTGCTCGTCCTGCACTACGTCCCGGAAGCCGCCTGAACAGCAACCTCGCGGCGGGAACTCGCTGGTTAGATCAGTCGAAAAGATAGTACGGTCCAATTCAGTGTCCCGTGACAGGTCTTCGGCCGCGCTGATGTTGGTGCCCTTCATTGTCCCTGAAATACCCTCACACATCAGGCGGCCTCGAAGCGTCAACGAGCCTTGAGATGTCTGATCTGGAGATGTCCGATGCCGCGCATGCATATCAATCTTTTCATTCAGGGCCGAGGGCATCACGAAGCGGCGTGGCGGCATCCGAAATCGTCGCCGTTGCCGTTGACCGACATCGGCTACATCGTCGATCTGGCACAAAAGGCCGAGGCCGGCTTTTTCGACTCGATCTTTCTCGCCGATGTCCTTGGTCTGTGGAACGATGTCGAGAGCGCCCCATTCAACTGGCTCGAGCCGATCACGGCGCTCGCAGCCCTCGCCATGGCGACCAGCCGCATCGGGCTCATCGCCACCTGCTCGACGACCTATACCGAGCCCTACAACCTGGCCCGTCAGTTTGCGTCGCTCGATCACATCAGCCGGGGGCGCATCGGGTGGAACATCGTGACGACCTGGTTGCCCCAGGCCGGCGCCAACTTCGGCCATATCGGACAGGTCGCCCATGCCGATCGTTACGATCGGGCCGAGGAATTCATGGCGGTGGTCGAGGGCCTCTGGGATAGCTGGGCCGATGACGCCGTGCTCGACGACCGCGAAGGCGGGCGATACGCCGATCGCACGCGGGTGAGGGCGATCGATCACAAGGGTCCGCACTTTCCGGTGCTTGGACCGCTGAACATGCCGCGCGCGCCGCAGGGCCGTCCTGTCTTTGTCCAGGCTGGCTCCTCCGACACCGGCAAAAAATTTGCAGCGCGCCATGCCGAAGCGGTGTTCACCGCACATCTCGAAAAGGCAACCGCGCGAGCGTTTTATGCGGATCTCAAGGAACTGGTTTCAACCGAAGGCCGTGATCCCAGCCACGTTCTGATCTTGCCCGGGTTTAGCCCCATCATCGGTTCCACGGAGGCCGAGGCTGAGCGCTATAGCGCCGAGCTCAACGAATTGTCCGATCCCGAGGTTGGCCGCAATCGCCTGTCGCAACGTTTTGGCGGCTACGATTTCTCGCACCTGGCGTTGGACAAGCCGCTGTCGCCGGAAGACTTTCCCGACCCAAGCAAGAACGAGGCGTCCCGCAGCCGGACCGAAGCCGTTGTTGCGCTTGTCGCCAAGGAGCGGCCGACGCTGAGGCAGCTTCTCGCCAAGCTTGCCGGTGCGCGAGGGCATTTCACGATGGCGGGACCGCCGGAAAAGATCGCCGACGTCATGCAGGACTGGTTCGAAACCGCCGCTGCCGATGGATTCAATCTGATGCCGCCGGTGCTGCCGCATCAGCTCGATCTCTTCATCGCGGAGGTTGTCCCGTTGCTGCGCAAGCGAGGTTTATTCCGCAGCGCCTATGAAGGCGAAACGCTGCGGTCCCATTTCGGGCTGTCGCGCCCGGCGGTGCAGTTCAGTTAGACAACATCCGTTGATTTTGCCTGATGATCCGGAGTAGCTGAAACAAGCTCATTTTGCTTGGAGGATACGCACGTGTCGCCCATCCAGTACCTCATCGAGGGCGGTCATCGGCTCACAGGCACGATCGAGCCGTCCGGCAACAAGAACGCCGCCTTGCCGATCATCGCCGCCGCACTACTGACCGAACATCCCGTCACCCTCGACAATGTCCCGCGCATTCGCGACACCGAGACGCTGGTGGAATTGGTCCGCTCGGTCGGGGCCTCGGCCGAATGGCAGACGTCCAATACGCTCGCCATTCACGCCAAATCCATCCGCGCCGCCGATCTCGATCCGGAGCTCTGTGCGCGGATCCGTGCCTCGATCCTGCTCGCGGGGCCGCTGCTGGCGCGCTGCGGCGAGGTGGTGTTGCCGCCGCCGGGCGGCGACGTGATCGGCCGGCGCCGGCTCGATACGCATTTCCTCGCCTTCGAACAACTCGGCGCGACGGTAACGGCATCCACCCGGCTGGAGCTGCGCTGTTCCCGCCTCAGGGGCGCGGATGTCTTTCTCGATGAGCCCAGTGTTACCGCGACCGAGAATGCGTTGATGGCCGCGGTCGCGGCCCATGGCACCACTTATCTACGCAATGCGGCGTCCGAACCGCATGTGCAGGACCTCGCGCATTTCCTGGTCGCGCTCGGCGGGCGTATCGACGGCATCGGCACCAACACCATGGTCGTGCACGGGCCGGCCACGCTCGGCTCGGTCAACTATGCCATCGGGCCCGATCACATCGAGGTCGGCTCGCTGATCGGCCTTGCCGCGGTCACGCGTTCGCCACTGCGCATCGCGCGCGCCGGCGTGGAGCATCTGCGTTCGATCCGGATGGGGTTTGAACGGCTCGGCATTTCCTGCGAGGTCGAAGGCGATGACCTCATCGTGTCCGATCGTCAAACCCTCAAAATCCAGGATGATTTCGGCGGCCATGTGCCGAAGCTGGAAGACCAGCCCTGGCCGGCTTTTCCGGCCGACCTGATGTCGATCGCCATCGTGACGGCAACCCAATGCGCTGGCGTCATTCTCATGTTCGAGAAGATGTTCGAATCCCGGATGTTCTTTGTCGATAAACTCATTGCGATGGGCGGCCGCATCGTGCTGTGCGACCCGCACCGTGCGATTGTCGCAGGTCCCAGCCGGCTGAAGGGCGCGGCGATGAGTTCGCCTGACATCCGCGCCGGAATGGCCATGCTGCTGGCAGCCGCCTGCGCCGACGGCGTTTCGACCATCAACAACGCGGACCAGATCGAGCGCGGCTACGAGCGGATCGACGAGCGGCTCAATGCGCTCGGCGCCCGAATTACCCGCGTCCCGGCACGTGCTTAAGAGGCGTTTCCGCCGCTCGGCAGGGCTGGGCTGCTATTTGCCGATGTTGACGGCGCACGGCGGCAGCCGTACCAAAACATCCGAAGCCATAAGCTGAAACCGGGATAACGCCAAGGTAAACCCAAATGGCCGATGAAACCGCAACGCTGGCCGCTTATGTCGCCGGGTTGAAATTCGAGGACATCCCGCAAGAGGTGCGCGAGCGCGCCAAAGCCTTGACGCTTGATTTTCTCGGCAGCGCGATCCGTGCCCGGCGCGATGCGGAATCGACGGCGTCTCTGTTCAAGACGCTTGAGGCGCTGGCGCTCGATACGCGCGGCGAATCCACGGTGTTCGGCGACGACAGAACGTGGACGCCGGCGATGGCGGCCCTGCTCAATGGCGCGCTCGGCCATTCGCTTGATTTCGACGATACGCACGCGGATTCTTCGCTGCATCCCAGTGCGCCGGTGGTGCCGGCCGCATTCGCGATCGGCGAACTCGTGCATGCGTCGGGCCGCGAGGTGTTGACCGCGATTGTCGCCGGTTACGAGATTTGCTGCCGGCTCGGCAATGCGCTCGATCCGACCTCGCATTACGCCCGTGGCTTTCACCCCACGGCGACCGCCGGGACTTATGGCGCGGCCGCGGCGGCTGCGAAGTTGTTCGGGCTGTCGAAGGATCAGATCATCGCCGCGTTTGGCGTGGCCGGCAGCCAGGCGGCAGGATCGTTGCAATTTCTGGTCAATGGCGCCTGGAACAAACGTTATCAGGTCGGCGCGTCCGCTATGAACGGCGTGATTGCCGCGACGCTCGCGCGCAACGATTTTGTCGGCGCCACCCAATCGGTCGAAGGCAAGCATGGCCTGCTGGTCGGCTATAGCGATAACGCGCATCCGGAAAAGGCGGTCGCCGGTCTCGGCCACGTCTACGAGACCATGAAGATCGGCGTGAAGCCTTATCCGAGCTGCCGCTACACCCACGCCGCGCTCGATGCGCTGATCGCGATGCGCCGGGAGCACAATCTGACGCCGGATCAGATCAAGCGCGTCGAGATCGGACTGCATCGCAACGGCATTACGCTGACCGGCGATGCCGCCACCAAGCGGCATCCGACTTCGGTGGTCGGCGGACAATTCTCGATGTTCTTCACCGGCGCGGTGGCGCTCGATCAGGGCGGCTTCGGCTGGGACGATTACGAGCGGCTTGGCGATGCCGCCGTCGATGCGCTCGCCGACAAGTTCGACGTCGTACAGGACGATCGTCTGGAAACCGGCCGCAAGCATCCCTTTGGTGCCCGCGTCAGCATCACGACCGATGATGGCGTCCATGAACGGATTTATGCCGATCCCTCAGGCGAGCCAAACTCGTTTCCGGACGCGCAGGCGATGGCGCAGAAATTTCTGACGCTGGCGCGCCCGGTGCTCAACGGCCGCGCGGATCAGCTTGCAGACGCGATTCTCTCGCTGGAAAGATTTGATCGCGTCGAACAGGCGACTCATCTGGGACGGCAATAAACGATCTCGGGCGTTCCCCGGACGCAGCGCAGCACGCTCGCTGCGTGATGCGCTGCCGATCCGGGGTCCATAGCAAAATGCGGAGCGATGGTCCCGGCTCTGCGGAGCAGCGTTCAGGACGCTGCGCCGCGTCCGGGACACGGTAGTTGGGGTAGCGGAATGGTCACAGCTCAAACATTCGTGTTGGTTCATGGCGCCTGGCATGGCGGCTGGTGCTGGAGCCGGGTTGCGGATCGCTTGCGCGCGGCGGGCCATCAGGTCTTCACCCCGACGCAAACCGGCCTTGGCGAGCGCAAGCACCTGCTCTCGAAAGACATCACGCTCGATACGTTCAGGACCGATATCGTCAACGTCATCGAGGCCGAGGAACTGAACAAGGTCGTGCTGGTCGGTCACTCCTTCGGCGGAAACGCGATCAGTGGCGTGGCCGACGTGATGCCGGAACGTGTCAGCCATCTGGTCTATCTGGATTCGCTTGTGGTGGAGGGCGGCAAGAGTCCGTTCGATGGTTTGTCGGCCGATGTCGTGGCGGCGCGCCGCAAGCTGGCGGAGGAATCGAGCGGGGGGTTAAGTCTTCCCAATCCGCCGCCGTCGGTGTTCGGGGTTTCGGATGCGCAGGATGCCGAATGGGTCAGGCGCAGGCTGACGCCGCATCCGTTGTCCACCTATACCAGCAAGCAGAATATCAAGGGGCCGGTCGGTAATCATCTGCCGCGCACCTATATCCATTGCACCAACCCGTCCTACGCCGCGCTGCAGGCGTCGCGCGATTGGGTGAAGGCGCAAGCCGGTTGGCGCTGGGCCGAAATCGCGACCGGCCACGATGCCATGGTGACGGCGCCGGACGAACTCGCGCAGATGCTGATCGGCGTCTCGAGCTGAGTTTCGAGCCTGGTAGGCGCCCGGTGCCGGCCTGCCTTGTTCCAGGCCGTTGTGGCAGCTGCGTTACGGCTGATCATCGCCGAATTCGCGGTTCGCCAGGCTTGCTTCCTCGAGGTCGAGATCGCGTTCGATATGCCGCCGGGTTTCGTCGGTGATCTTGCCGTCGCGCAGCTGGATGTGGATGAACTTCCGCTCGGCGGCAATCAATTCCCGTGTCAGATCACCCCCGACCGCGGAAGCGATACGCTCATTCGGGTCAAGCGAATTGGGCAGCTGATTGGCGCGGATTTCGTGCCGCGCGCGCAAAAGCTGGACGACTTCATCGGATATTTCGCGGTGCCTGGTGATTCGGTCGAGTGACTTGAACGCGTCATCGATAGCTTCGCGCCGCGCCGCGACTTCCGATTCAAGTTCGGCAAAACGCTCGCTGCGGCCGGCCTGGGCGACGCCAAGCCAGCGGACGACGCCCGGCAAGCCAAGTCCGAACCCGACCAGCGTGACGAAAATGACGCCGAAGGAAACAAACAGGATCAGGTCGCGGTTCGGAAACGGGCTGCCGTCAGATAGTGCCAGCGGCAAAGCGAGCGCGGCGGCCAGCGAAACCGCGCCGCGGACACCGGTGAACGAAATCACAAACGCCCATTGCCATGGCGGTGCGGGATCGCGCTGGCGCACGCGCTCGATCATCCGCGGCACGTAGATTGCGGGAAACGTCCAGGCGAAACGAGCGATCACGATCATGACGGTGACGAGAGCGGTCAGGGTCAGGATCTCGTCGAGCGGAAATGCCTTGGAGCGTTCATACAAGAGCCGCATCTGGAAACCGGTCAGCAGAAACAGCAGCCCCTCGATCAGATAGATCATGAGTCCCCAGAAGAAGATGCCTTGCAAGCGCGTGGCGGCGGGAATCAGCAGCGGCCCGTTCCAGCTCATGTAGAGGCCGCAGGCGACGGTGGCGATGACGCCGGAGCCTCCGAAATGCTCCGGCAGCCAGTAGGCGACGTAGGGCGTGATGAGCGACAGGGTAATTTCGATCTGCGGATCGCGCGCCCAGTGCCGTACCCGCAACGAGAGCCAGCCCACAGCTATACCGAACATCGCCTCGCCGGCGATGATGGCGGAGAATTCGCCGACAGCTTTTGGCAGCGAGAACACGCCGGTCGAAATGGCGACGACGGCAAAGCGATACAGGATCAGCGCGGTCGCATCGTTCGCCAGTCCCTCGCCCTCCAGCACCACCATGATACGGCGCGGGATGGCGAGCTTGCGGGCAACCGCCAGCGGCGCCACGACGTCCGGCGGCGCGACGATGGCTCCCAGAAGAAAGCCGACGTTCCACGGCAGGCCCATCAGGTAATGCGTGGCGGCTGCGACCGCGAAAGCGGTAAAGACCACACATCCGACCGACAACAGAATGATCGGGCGCAGATTGAATTTGAACTCGCGCCAGCTCATGGCCACCGCCGCCGAATAGATCAACGGTGGCAGCACCAGCAGCAGGATCAGCTCCGGCGGCAACTCCAGCGAGGGCATGCCTGGCACAAAAGCCAGCGCTGTTCCCGCGAGCAGCAGCAGGATCGCGGGCGCAACCTCGATCCGCCGTGCCAGAAGCGCGGTTCCGGCCAGCACCGCAATCAGGATCAGAAAGAGCTGAAAACTGGTTTCCACGGTCTCCTCGATCTATTCCAGGCCAGTTTGCCCGGAAGGCGACCGAGGTCAACGGGGCAGCTTTGCGCAGGCGGTCCGCAACTCCTAAAGCGCACTGGCGGCGATATTCACCATCAGCGCGAGCAGCGCGGTGTTGAACAGGAATGAGATGATTCCATGCGCTGTGGCGGTGCGGCGGATCGTCTTGGCGGTGATGCCGACATCGGACACCTGCGCGGTCATGCCGATCACGAACGAAAAATACACGAAGTCCCAATAGTCGGGGTGTTCGTCGTTATCGCCATTCGGGAATTGAAGGCCGCCCGGTTTGCTGCCGCGATAATAGTCGTGGGCGTAATGCAACGCGAAGCCCGTATGCACGGCCGCCCATGACAGCGCGACGGTCGCGGTTGCAAATATCAGTTCAGTGGGCTTGTGGTTGGCCTGACCCAACTCCGATACGATTGCAGCCAGGCTCGCAAAGGCGCCAAGCGCGGTCAGGAGCGGAATCACAAAGCGGCCGTCGTCCTGTAACGCGGCCATGCGGCGGATCGTTGCCAGCGTACTGCGCAACATCATGACGTAGACGAGCACGATATACACCGAAACGAAGGTGTCCCACCCGATCAACAGTCGCGTGACCTGCCGGAGCGACGAGGGCAGCAGGAAGAACGCGATAATTCCGAGGACGATCGCAAGGGACGTGCGCGGTCGCGCATAAACCAGGCGGACGGCTTTCGGCATCTTCCGGAACCGAAGCAGCCGCTCTTCGAATTCCTCGCCGGCCATGCCGCTCAGTTCTTGCGTTCAGCGACAAAACGCGCGGCCGCGCGCAAAATATCGCCTCGGGGGCCGAAGATCGACAACGCCTGATCCGCACGCGCCAGAAGATCGCGAACGCGCTGCTTGGCGCCGTCGATCCCGAGCTGGGTGACGAACGTGGTCTTGCCGAGTGCCGCATCCTGTCCGGTTTGCTTTCCGAGCGCGGCCGCGTCGCCCTCGACGTCGAGCAGGTCGTCGGCGATCTGGAACGCCTCGCCAAGCGCGCGGCCGTAGTCATCGAGCGCCTGATATTCCTGTTGCGACGATTGGCCGAGGATGGCGCCTGCGATGCAGCCGAAGCGCAATAGCGCGCCGGTCTTCATCTGCTGCAAGCGCGCAACATCGACTGGTTCGCGGTCGCCGAAGCGGCCTTCGCCGGCGAGGTCGAGTATCTGGCCGCCGACCATACCGCCGATGCCGGAGGCACGCGCCAGCGCGCGCGTAAGCAATAGACGCACGGTCGGGTCTTTGTGGATTTCGTCGCGGGTGACGATGTCAAAGGCGAGCGTCAACAGGCCGTCACCGGCGAGGATGGCGGTCGCATCATCGGTCTTCTTGTGCAGCGTCGGCCGGCCACGCCGGAGATCGCTGTTGTCCATCGCCGGCAGATCGTCATGGATCAGCGAATAGCAGTGAATGCATTCCAGCGCCGCGCCCGCAAGCAGCGCCGCGTCGCGAGGCACGCCAAAGATCGCCGAACTCTCGACCACCAGGAACGGCCTCAGACGCTTGCCGCCGCCGAGACTCGAATAGCGCATCGCGTCCATCAGCCGCTTCGGCCGGGCGATCTCATCCGGCAGCAGCGTGTCGGCGAGAAGCCTCGCGAGCAGTGCCTCGGTATCTTCAGCGGTCTGATCGAGTCGCTTCGAAAAATCCTGGGTAGTGGTCGTCATCAAAAGAGAACTCCTAGTCAAATTGGGCGGACAATCGTTGATGACGCTTCCCGCGTCAATTGCGCTCAGGCCATTCGGGGGGCCTTAAAACCGTTGAAAAAATCAGGAATTATCGGGCAGATATCGCTCGATACGGCCCATTAAGCCAGAAACCATTCATTTTGCGCATTGCCCGAAATTTGCTTCTGACGCTGCTGGTGTTCCTGCTGGCCGTGCTTTTGCTGCCCTATCTGTTAACGCCGTTCTATCGCACCGGTCACCCGGCCTCCGCGTTGATGGCCTGGCGCCATATCACGGGCGCCCCGGTATCGCGGCAGTGGGTTGATCTGACGGCGATGGCTTCTTCCATGCCGCGGTCGGTGGTGGCTTCGGAAGACGCCAAATTCTGCACCCATCACGGCGTCGACTGGGATGCCTTGCGTGAGGTGATCGACGACGCCGAGGATGGCGAGCCCTCCCGCGGCGGCTCGACCATCACCCAGCAGGTGGCCAAGAACCTGTTCCTGTGGCCGGGCCGCAGCGTGGTCCGCAAGGCGCTGGAGCTGCCGCTGGCGCTATGGATCGACTTCGTCCTGCCCAAGCCGAGGATTCTGGAAATCTATCTCAATATCGCCGAACTCGGGCCCGGCGGTCAGTTCGGCGTCCAGACCGGCAGCCTTTATGCCTTCGGCCATGGCGCTGGCATGCTGACGCCGCGAGAGGCGGCGCTGTTGGCGGCGATCCTGCCCAATCCACATACGCGCAGCGCCCGCAATCCGGGGCCGGGTGTCCGCCGGCTGGCGGGTATTTACGTGGTCCGGGCCCAAGCCCAGGAATTACAGCGTTGCTGGGGCAGTTTTTGAGCCATTTTCACCAATTTTGAACCTAGCTTTGCCCCCCATCATCCTCTATAAGCGCGGCCTCATCGGCATTTTAAGCTTGCGCCTTGGCGCTTTAGCCCCGTTTCGGGATGATGCCGCCAGACAACATGCCTAGAGGATACCGATATGGCCGTTCCCAGAAGAAAAACATCGCCATCGCGGCGTGGCATGCGCCGCTCGGCGGATGCCTTGAAGAAGCCGACCTATGCCGAGGACAAGGACTCCGGCGAACTGCGCCGTCCGCATCACCTTGACCTGAAAACCGGCATGTACAAGGGCCGGCAGGTTCTGAAGGCGAAGAAGGATTCCTGATCCGAACGCGAGAAGGCCTTGCCGATGTCGATGGTCGGTTTTCCGCTGCTTCTGATTCCGCTTGCGATCTACAACATTATTGTCTGGTTGATGCCCGACGTTTCGCTCGCCGGGACGCTGATAACGTTGCCGTTGATGTCGGGAGCGCCGTGGGCGGTGACGCTGAGCGACGTGCTGCTGTCGCTCGGCATTTTGATGTTGCTGCTTGAGGTCATCAAGGGCGCGCGCCCCGGCGCGAAATTCCTCACCGACCATCTGCTGTCGCTGATCGTCTTTGGCGGCGCGGTCGCCGAATTCCTGCTGTGGCCGCGCTTTGCCAACTCGACCTATTTCCTGCTGACGCTTTTGGCGTTGACGGATTTTCTCTCCGGCGTGGCGCTGCGCGTGCGGCGGGTGCCGGCGACAGTTGTTGCCTCGCGAGGAGCGTCGCGCGTTTCAACCGAGGTCAGGCAGGAGCCCGGTATGCCCGACGAGGGTGGCTGGCCGCCGGCTAACAAGCCCGCAGGTTCTGCGCCTTCCGAGCCGACGTTCGATCATCCAAAGACCGTCCATCCCGAAACGACCGCGGCCGCGCACCCATCGGAAGTGTCGTCATCCGCGCCATCGCACCCCGACAGCGGCTCGCAGCTGCCGCCCGAGGCGTCGCACTAATTTTCTTCAGACCACCTGCCGCGTCCGGCTGCCGATGTCCTGCGCTGGAGTTGGGTGCGGCCCGTAGGCTGCTTGGGCATCCGCCAGGCTCGCCCGCCGCATGCGACGGGCTTGCGGGACCTGCTGGGCCTCGGCAATCAGATGGGTGATGAAGATCGGGTCGGGCGCCCAGCGGTACCAGCGCCGGCGCGACCGCCGTTCCGTATACGCCAACGGCACCAGCGCGCGGCTGGCGGCTTTGGCCGCGGACGCTGCGGGTTCATTCAGGGCCGGCTCTATTCGGTCGTTGGGCATCGGGGTGACAGCTTCCCTGTTGAACTGTTACATTTTGGGACATCTCGGTCCTCTGTTACAGTCGCCCTCGCAAGGGGTATGCCGGTCCGGCTTGTTTTGTTCCTGATCGCAAAGCTGACGTGGTTTCCAGAATATTTATGAACTCACCATAAGGTTGGCGCGTAACTGGCCAAGGTTTTAGTCCCGAATCGGACCGCCAGCGTCAGCCAAAGCCTGTCCCGAAACGAGGCGATCTTGAACCCAGTCCTCCCCCCGGCCTCAGCCATCCTTGCCTCGCTCGGCCAGGCCGCCTTTTTCTGGGATATCGCGACCGACCGCATGGTCTGGAGCGATCACGTCGCGGCCGTGTTTCCCGATATTCCCCTCGAGCGGTTGGCCATTGGCGCGGAGTTCTCAAACCTGATCGAGCCACAACGTTCGGTCCGGACGGATGCGTTTGTCCCGTCGCCCGCGGCGCAGAGCGCGGAGGGTGCGCCTTACAGACTCGAATATGGGGTGAGGGCGAATACGTCGGCAGCCGTGCAATGGATCGAGGAGACCGGCTGCTGGTTTGCCGGCGCCGACGGCAGGCCGGTACGCGCCCAGGGCATTGTGCGGGTCAACAATGAGCGCCACGCCCGCGACGAGCAGCTTGTCAAACTGTCGCGGAACGACCCGCTGACCGGCGAACTCAATCGCACGCACCTGATCGCCTCGCTCGCGGAGATTATCGAGGAGGCCGTTCGTTTTCGCAGCCAATGCGCCTTCATGCTGATCGGCATCGACCACCTGGCGCGCATCAACGATGCCTTCGGCTTCGATGTCGCGGATGCCGTGATTTCGGAAGTAGCAGCACGCATTCGTCCGCGCTTGCGCGGCGGCGACGTGCTGGGGCGTTTCTCCGGCAACAAATTCGGGCTGGTGCTGAAGAACTGCACCGTCGACGACATGAGCGTCGCCGCAGAGCGGTTTCTGGCCGCCGTTCGCGACGAGGTGGTGCCGACCAAATCCGGACCCGTCTCGGTGACGGCCTCGATCGGTGCCGTCAGCGTGCCGCGTTATGCGCGCAGCGCCGATGAGGCGATCAACCGCGCACAGGAAACCCTCGACGCCTCCAAGAGCCGGCGCGCGGGGTCGTTTTCGCTGTGGCGTCCGAATGTCGAGCGCGACGCCCAGCGCCGGGTGAACATCCGCGTCACCGATGAAATCGTCACCGCGCTCAACGAGCGCCGCATCGCCATGGCGTTCGAGCCGGTGGTGGACGCCCGCGCGCGCCATGCCGCCTTCTATGAATGCCTGATCCGGATGGAGCAGCAGGACGGGCAGATCTTGCTGGCGCCCGATATCGTGCCGGTCGCGGAAAAACTCGGGCTGATCCGCCTGGTCGATCATCGCGTGCTCGAGCTTGTGGTGGCGGAACTTGCGGCCTCGCCTGCCGTCGAACTCAGCCTCAACATCTCGCCGGACACCACGATGGATCCGGACTGGTGGACGTCGATCGAATCGCTGATGCGCGCCCATCCCGGCGTCGGCGAGCGGCTGATCGTCGAGATCACCGAAACCGTAGCGATCCAGGATGTCGATGACGTCCGCGGCTTTGTCACGCGGTTGAAGAATTTCGGCAGTCGTATTGCCATTGATGATTTCGGCGCCGGCTACACCTCGTTCCGTAACCTGCGCAAGCTCGGCGTGGACATTGTGAAGATCGACGGTGCCTTCGTGCAGAACATCGCGCGCTCCGCCGATGACCGTGCCTTCGTGCAAACGCTGATCGATCTGGCGCGCCGGCTCGACATCAAGACGGTCGCCGAATGGGTGCAGGACGAAGAAGCAGCGTCAATGTTGCGCGACTGGGGCTGCGACTACATCCAGGGGCGGCTGATCGGCCTCGCCTCGTCGCAGCGGCCTTGGCAGGGGCCGGCGGAGACGGTGTTGCCGGCGGCGGGGTAGTGCAGGACTCTGTTCATCTCCCTCGGGACAGCGTGTATAGCAATCACATCGAGCTATAGCGCGTCGCGCTTCTGATCGCGCAATCGATCTCACCGGCCAGTTGATCTTCACCGATGGTGTGAAGATCCGTTGCCAATGATGCCGCCTGTCCGGCGCTCATCGAGAGCGGCTGATCGGTGTCATAGCTGAACTTGATGCGCCAGACCCCGCCGTGGTTTCGATGAGGCTCGATGAGTGCCACGGGAAGATCGGGCAACCCGTTCTGAAACAGCAGCGACGACAAACGGGTCATTGGGCCGCCGGTTGAGTTGATCGGATACCCATCGAGCGCTCCCATCAGGGCCTAATTTGATTTCGGCGGCGGCCTTTGATGTCGTGGCAAGGCATAGTGGATCGTCAGCAGGCTTGCCTTGCTGTCATTGAAGATCAAACGATCCGTCGTTGCCATTTCGGCACGCATCGCGTTGCAGCAGAAGATCATCCATCGATCAAAGACAGGGAACTCGCTGAGGGATCGGTAAAGCTCGCCACATTCGATGATCAGGTCTTTCCGGCCCTGCGTACTCGCCAATTGGAACCGGGATCGAATCTCTTGCCGGAAATGATCGGTCGAAACCATGCCACATCCGATCGCCGAAAACCCTTCGCAAAGGGATCAGCCGGCCAGGGTTCAGAATGAGAAATGCCCCTCGTCGATCCCGACGCCGGACGCTCCAACCATAGAGCAGTGCCGCCTTAAAGATACAGCTAATAAGATAGATATTTGCTGGTGCTTTCGTCTGGCTATTGGGCGGGCGAGTTCCCATATACCTGATATCACCGCCCTCCCTCGGCTGTTATCGGTGACTGAGAGCGTTGCGCTCCCGCCTTAACCGAGCAGGCGGTCGACGACATGGCAAACACAGCAATCATCAGGAACGCAAACGGGCTTCCCGCGACATTCGCCGGATCGAAGACCGGGCAGGACGACGCCCCCTTTGTTTTTGTCAAAGTCGGCGACGAAGAGCGCCGGATGCGATGGGCCGAATGGGACGCGCTTCCCGCATGGACCGGCCCGCGTCCTGCGCGGACGGCCAAGGATTAATTGCGCCACCTTCGCGGCAGCACAAGTCAGCTAGCGCTAGAGGTCTGGAGGCTGTGTTGACGATCGAACATGCCGTCGTGCGAACCAAGCCGAAGCCCTGGGGCAGCCTCGATCTGCGCCCGTGGAGCGAGGCGTCGACGACAGACGGCCCGATCGGGGAATTGTGGTTTGAGCGCCCGGGCCTCGCCACGCCCGGAACGGCGCTGCTGCTCAAACTGCTCTTCACCACCGAGCCACTATCGATTCAAGTTCATCCGGACGATGCGTTCGCGCGTTCGATCGGGCTTGCCAACGGCAAGACTGAAGCATGGTACATCCTTTCCGCCGTTGCTGGCGCGCAAGTCGCGGTGGGGCTGAATGATCCGCGCTCCGCCACCGAGTTGCGAGCGGCCATCACGGACGGCTCAATCGCCGATATCGTGCATTGGCATCCGGTTCATCAAGGCGACGTCATCTTCATCCCCGCCGGAACCATCCACGCGATCGGGGCCGGCATCGTTCTCGCCGAAATCCAGCAGCGCAGTGACGTGACGTTCCGGCTGTTTGATTATGGGCGGCAGCGCGAACTGCACGTCGAAAGCGCCGTCACCGTGGCAACCGCGGGGCCTCGCGAAATTCAATCGCCTCCCGAACGATTGAGCGATGCGCGAATGGTTCTCACGGTCAATTCCTGCTTTGCCCTGGAACAAATTGATCTTGCTCCGCGCTCCGTTTGGACGCTCGACGCCCCAAAAGAGACCTGGCTTCTGGCGATCGAAGGTCACGCCGAACTCGGCTCGACGGGGCTGGCGCCGGGTGAGGCCGTTTTCCTGCAAGCGGACCATGCCGAAATCGAGGTCGGTGCGGACGGGTTGAAAGCGTTGCTGGCCTATCCCGGCCCGAACGTAAATCCCGATGCCCTGACAGCGCGTAGTGCTGCCGGCGCCGACGGCGCACCACACACTTCGCCGTGCGCCCCGCCGGTCCCGGGCTTCGAGAGTGCCGCGCTCAAACAACCGGAGACGCAAAATTGGCCGTCGTAAATCGTATCGCGTTCATCGGAAATTCGCTGCCCCGCCGCTGCGGCATCGCGACCTTCACCACCGATTTGCAGTGCGCCGTTGCGGCATCGCGAGGCGATCTGGAAACTGTCATCGTTGCGATGACCGATCACGGCCAGGTCTACGATTACCCGTCCACCGTCGGCACCGAGATCAACGACGATCGGCCCGATGATTATGTGCGGGCGGCCGAGTACCTCAACAGCGGGGGGTTCGAGGCGGTTTCCCTGCAGCATGAATTCGGCATTTTCGGCGGCGAAGCCGGAAATCAGATCATGACTCTGTTGTCGCGCCTGACCATCCCGATCGTGACCACGCTACATACGGTCCTGTCCGAACCGACAAAGGCCCAGCGCGATGTCATCGCGGGAATTGTCGAGGCATCATCCAAGGTCGTGGTGATGGCTGAAAAAGGCCGGGAGTTGTTGCGCTCGATCTATCAGGTTGCCGATGAGAAGATCGAGGTCATCCCGCACGGTATTCCGGAATTTGCATTCGTCGAGCCCGACGCAGCCAAAACAAAACTCGGCTTCGGCAACAAGTCCGTCATCCTGACATTTGGCCTGCTCTCGCCGAACAAAGGCATCGAAGTCATGATCGACGCGATGCCTTCGATCCTGAAAACCCGGCCCGACGCCGTTTATGTCGTGCTCGGTGCGACACATCCCAACCTGGTGCGCGATCAGGGCGAAACCTATCGTGAGAGCCTGGTGGCGCATGCGCGCCAGGCCGGTGTCGCGGATCACGTCGTGTTTCTCGATCAGTTCGTCGACCAGAAGACGCTGCTCGAGTTCATCTCGATGTCGGACGTTTACGTCACGCCGTACCTCAATGAAGCCCAGATGACGTCGGGCACGCTCGCCTATAGTTTCGGGCTCGGCAAAGCCGTGGTTTCCACCCCGTATTGGCATGCCCGCGAACTGCTGGCCGACGGCCGCGGTATTCTGGTTCCGTTCGGCGACGCGGCCGCGCTCGGCGTTGAAATCTCAAAGCTCCTGACCAACGACGTGCTGCGGCAGGCGATGCGCAAGCGCGCCTATTCGAGCAGCCGCTCCATGACATGGGAACGGACTGCCGAGCGCTATATGTCGGTCTTTGAAAATGCCGGGCGCAGGCATCGGCTCAAGACCATCGCGCGCTCGGATACCAGCACGCTGTTGCGCGACAGCCGCGCGCCGCCGGAAATGCAGATCGGCCATTTCCTGTCGATGTGCGACGATACCGGATTGTTTCAGCATGCGGTTCATAGCGTTCCGGACCGTGCGCACGGCTATTGCATCGACGACAACGCCCGGGCGCTGCTGGTGGCGTGTGCCCTCAACAACCCCGGCGAACAGCGGCTGCCGGAAGTCCTGACGGCGCGGTTTGCGGCCTTCGTCCAGCACGCCTGGAACCCGGATGCGCAACGCTTTCGCAATTTCATGGGGTTCAATCGCTGTTGGCTGGAGGACATGGGATCGGAGGACAGCCACGGACGAACGCTCTGGGCCCTGGGTGTTTGCGCGCTTACCGACGCCAACATGTCGCGGCGCGCATGGGCCGCATCGCTGTTTTCCGAAGCGCTGGCCGCAGTGGAAGGCTTTCGCTCGCCGCGGGCGTGGGCCTTTGTCCTGCTCGGGCTTGATGCCTATTGCACGGCCGTTGCGGACGACGTCCGCGCGAGCCGTCTGCGCATATTGCTGGCCGATCGGTTGATCTCGATTTTTGATGCCGTCGCATCCGATGACTGGATCTGGTTCGAGGAGGGGCTCGCCTATGACAACGCCCGATTGCCGCAAGCGCTGATCATGACCGGCATCGCCCGCAAGATACCGCGTTATGTCGATACCGGTCTGAAGTCGCTGCGCTGGCTTGTGACCCGGCAAACCTCGGCGAAGGGCCAGTTCCGGCCGGTTGGTACGGCGGGATTTGGCGACAGGCGCCAACCGCCGCAAGCTTTCGACCAGCAGCCGCTGGAGGCCGCGGCGACCATCGCAGCCTGCCTCGCCGCGTGGCGTGCCGATCATGATGTCGAATGGAAAGCCGAAGCTGCGCGGGTCTTCGCCTGGTTTCTTGGCAGCAACGATCTCTCGGTCTCCCTGGTCGATCTGGAAACCGGAAGCTGCCGCGATGGCCTGCACCCCGACCGTGCCAATGAGAACAGGGGAGGTGAATCCGTGGTGTCGTACCTGCTCGGCCTTTCCGAGATTCGAGAAATCGCCCGCCTCAGCGAAAGCCGCGCCAAGCCTGCTCCGCTGGTCGCTTGACGGCGCCGATACGATTCCCTTCTTCAACCAACCGAGGCCGTTTTGTCGCAATCTCCCGTCCTCAATCGCCAGGCCCTTCATCTGCGGCCGGATCCGACCCGTGTGATCGTTCGGCCTTTCAAGCCGGCAACGGAGCCGCGCGACCTCAATCCGACGGACAAGACCCGCGCCAACCATATCGTCGAGCGGGTTCTCGCGCTCGACCCCGAGGCAACGGACCGTCAATTGGCCGATGTGCTGGGGAATTTCCTCGGCCGTCATCGGAACCTGCTGCAGATCTTCGAGGCGCGCGCGGCCGAGATGGAAGAGGCGCTGGCCGACCATGCCGCGTTCACGCTGGTGCAGCGGCAGCTCGTGGGCGCTTATTTTCTCAATGAATATTCATTCGAGGCGTCGGCACTTTTCAATCCGAGCATTGTCGCGCATCCTGATCAGTCCGGAACACCGGAAGGTAGTCTTCGCTTTATCCTCAGTCTTCGTGCCGTTGGCGAAGGCCACGTGTCTTCCCTGACATTTCGGTCGGGGTTTGTCGCAGCAGACGGGGCGGTCAGCATCGACCCGACGGCGCGTCTTGCATCCAGCCCCGATCTTGTCCGGCTGGCATCGGGCGCCGGCGGCGACGTGATCGACGTCAGTTTCACGGCCGGCCAGGATATCAGCGAGCGGGTGATCTTTCCGATTACAGATGCGCAGTCGAACGGGATCGAGGATGCCCGCTTCGTGCAATTCGGCGATGCCGGACAGAAAATCTACTACGCGACCTACACGGCCTATAGCGGCAGGGCGATCCGGTCGGAGCTGATTGAAACGCGTGATTTTGTATCGTTCCGGCTATCGGCCTTGCAGGGCAATGCCGCGCGCAACAAGGGCATGGCGCTATTCCCGCGAAAGATCGACGGCAAATATGCGATGATCGCGCGCCAGGATAACGAAAACCTCTATCTGATCTATTCCGACGATCTGCATACGTGGGACGGCGGCCAGCCGATTCTGAAGCCTCGATATCCCTGGGAATTCGTCCAGATCGGCAATTGCGGATCGCCGATCGAACTCGATGAAGGATGGCTGTTGCTGACGCACGGCGTCGGCCCGGTGCGAAAATATTCGATCGGGGCCGCCTTGCTCGACAAAAAGGATCCTTCGAAGGTGCTTGGCCGCCTGCGCGAGCCGCTCTTGCGCCCGGACCCTTCCGAACGCGAGGGATACGTTCCGAACGTCGTCTATACCTGCGGCGCGATGCGTCATCGCGACAAGATCATCTTTCCCTATGCGGTCTCGGACACCTTCTGCAATTTCGCGACCATCGAGATCGCCTCCTTGATCGAGGCTATGGACAGCTAGCGCGCGGGGAGTAAGAACGACGGGCCGTGCCTGATCGATCTGCATGCAATCCCGGCGTACGAAGTCCGCTTCAGACCCAAAAGCTGACTTGCCGCAAGGCACGAGTGGCTTTGTCGGGCATTTCCTATTCCTCGACCTTCAGCTAATCTGAAACAGCCACCCTTAGGCCATCATGACAGTAGCGAGCGCGCGAGAGGCCGGCCGTGATCGTAGACATTTACACCCACATCTTGCCGGCCCGCTTCTTCCAGGAGTTGGAGCGCGGCTCCCCCAAACTTGGCAGCATCGGCAAGCGGTTGCGTACCGTGCAAAAGCTGTTCGATCTCGATCTTCGTTTTCGGGACATGGACGAGATCGGCGACTACCGGCAGATCATCTCTCTGCCCAATCCACCGATCGAGGACATCGCCGAAGGCGAAGTGGCGACGAACCTGGCCCGTGTCGCGAATGACGCCATGGCGGAGCTATGCACCAAACATCCCGACCGCTTCCCGGGGTTTGCGGCCGCGGTCTCGATGCACGATGTCGATGCCGCCATCGCCGAGGTCGACCGCGCCATCA
Organism: Bradyrhizobium sp.; assembly: GCA_049509335.1. Taxonomy (GTDB): domain Bacteria; phylum Pseudomonadota; class Alphaproteobacteria; order Rhizobiales; family Xanthobacteraceae; genus Bradyrhizobium. The sequence goes on from JBEKZZ010000005.1 coordinate 103,009, forward strand.
AGATGGGCGCGCGCGGAGTCCAGACCTTCACCAACATTGCCGGCCATCCGCTGGACGAGCCGCGCTTCCGGCCGTTTTTTGCGGCGATGGCCGCCCACGATTTGCCGATATGGCTGCATCCGGCACGCACGTCGAGCATGCCTGACTATGCCTCCGAGCCGCGATCCCGCTTTGAGTTGTGGTGGTGCTTCGGCTGGCCTTATGAGACGACGGTGGCGATGGCGCGCCTCGTGTTCGACGGCTTGTACGATCGCCATCCCAGGCTGAAGATCATCACCCACCACCTCGGCGGCGGCATGATTCCTTTCTTCGACGGTCGCATCGGCGCGGGCATGGAGGTGCTGGGCGCCCGGACGATCGAGGAGGACCACACGAAGGTGCTCTCCTCGCTGAAACGACCGCATCTGGAGTATTTCAAGGAGTTCTACGCCGACACCGCGATGTTCGGCGGCCGTTACGGCCTGCCATGCGGTATCGAGTTCTTCGGCGCGGACCGCGTCGTCTTTGCGAGCGATGCGCCGTTGGCGCCGATCCCCGCGCATATCAAGGCTCTCGATGATCTCGGTCTCGATCCCGCGGTTCGGCACAAGATCATGGTCGGCAACGCCGAGCGATTGATGAACATGCGATTCGGATAGGGTAAAGTTCGGAGTCTCGAACCAATTCAGTTTGCTTTTACCGGTTCAGCCCTCTCGCCGAAATTTTCCCCTTGCCCCGAAGGGCAAATCACCTTTACGCGTCAGCGCCATCCTGTCCCATTAGGAGGGGCGGCTCGCGATCGCCACGAACGCGGGGCAGGGAGCGGTGGACGCTGGCCTTCGCAAGGCGTGCGAGGAGTTTGGCGGACGGCGAAGCCGTGTGGTCCTGACGCCCCGACGCTGGCGTCAACTCGCGACAATGCTTCGCATTGCGCGGGGATGGTGGCAACAAAGCCCGGTTCACCAGGGAGAGCGCGGAGTAAGCCGTTAAAACCATTGCGCAGGGAATGCCGGTGTGCCGGCGAACCTGTGGCGACTTGACTTGCGTGCTTTTATTTTCGCACGCGAGGCTGCGGGTGCGATTGGCGCGCCCGGCATTCCCTGCGCCCTCTGATGAAGAGGGGGCGGACGGTTCCAGGACAAACTCGGACGCGAAATGCGGCGCGAGAATGCGAGGGCGTGCCTTCGATGGAGCTACGATTGAATTTTTTATGCAGTATCGGCGCGTTCCCCGGATGCAGCGCAGCACGCCGCTTGGCGTGGCGCGCTGCTGATCCGGGGTCTATGCTGCTTGTGGGTCCCGGCTCTGCGGAGCAGCGCGAAAGCGCGCTGCACCGCGTCCGGGACACGAGAGTGAGAGCCGCTTCACTCTTCCGTCTTCGGTTCCTTCGACATGCGATCGAGACGATCCTGCATGTCCTTCATCTGCTTGCGCAGATCGTCGATGTTGTCGTCCGGCAAAGGCTCCGGCACCTTGGCGGGTTCGCCAATCGCCGAGCCGCGCTGCGGCACAAACGGCTTGAACATCGAGAACGTCTGCTGAAACAATTCCATGTTGCGGCGGACATGCTCTTCCAGCGGCGCAAACGGCGTTCCGCTGAAAGTATCGGTGAGCTGCCTGCGGAATTTTTCCTGCTCGCGCGTCAGCGTGTCGATGGATTGCTCGAGATATTTCGGCACCACCATCTGCATGCTGTCGCCGTAGAAGCGGATCAGCTGCCGCAGGAATGTGGTCGGCAAGAGATTTTGCCCGGCCTTGTTTTCCTGCTCGAAGATGATCTGCGCCAGCACCGAACGGGTGATGTCGTCGCCGGTCTTGGCGTCGTAGACGAGGAAGTCCTCGCCGTCCTTGACCATCGCGGCCAAGTCCTCGAGCGTCACGTAGGTGCTCGTGCCGGTATTATAGAGCCGTCGATTCGCGTATTTCTTGATCGTGGTGGGTTGGTCTGATTTCGCCATGGGGGCTCGCACAGAAGGACCTATAAATGGGAACCCTGCGGGAGCGCCGAAGGGCTAAACTCAATGCATTGCAGCAAAGGTAAGCATTTTCAATGCGGTTCGGCTACCGTTTTGTGCGGCACGGTTAATCCGAAAGCACGGGCATGGCTCAGGAAAGCGCCAAGGCCATCAATTTGAATGCACTGCCGTGCAATTCTGCTCACTGGCCAATTGACATGCCTCAACTACGTTAAGAGGATGCACGGAAGAGTGGCCTGCCAGTCCGGCGCCCGCCCCTTAAAAAGACCTCAAGCCCCAGGAGATGTCCATGTCAGACGATGTCGTCATCGTCAGTGCCGCCCGCACCCCGGTCGGAAGTTTCAACGGCGTATTCGCCACCTTGCCGGCCCACGATCTCGGCGCCGTCGCCATCAAGGCGGCGTTGGAGCGCGCGGGAATCGAGCCGGGTCGCGTTTCGGAAGTGATCATGGGCCAGATCCTGACTGCGGCGCAGGGCCAGAATCCGGCCCGCCAGGCCTCGATTGCGGCCGGTATTCCGGTTGAAAGCCCGGCCTGGGGCGTCAACCAGCTTTGCGGAAGCGGTTTGCGCACCGTGGCACTCGGTTATCAGGCGCTGCTCAACGGCGATTCGGAAATCGTCGTGGCCGGCGGCCAGGAATCCATGAGCATGGCCCCGCACGCGCAATATCTGCGCGGGGGTACCAAGATGGGTCCGATCGAATTCGTCGACACCATGATCAAGGACGGCTTGTGGGACGCCTTCAACGGCTACCACATGGGCAACACCGCCGAAAACGTCGCGCGGCAGTATCAGATCACCCGCGCCCAGCAGGACGAATTCGCGGTTGCCTCGCAGAACAAGGCCGAGGCCGCGCAGAAGGCCGGCAAGTTCAAGGACGAGATCGTCCCGGTCACAATCAAATCGCGCAAGGGTGATGTTGTCGTCGATACCGACGAATATCCGCGCCACGGCGCGACGCTGGACGCGATGGCCAAGCTTCGCCCGGCCTTCGAGAAGGACGGTACGGTGACGGCCGGCAGCGCTTCGGGCATCAACGATGGTGCGGCCGCGGTGGTGTTGATGACCGCCAAGCAGGCCGCCAAGGAAGGCAAAAAAGTCCTGGCGCGCATCGTGTCCTGGGGACAGGCCGGCGTCGATCCGAAGATCATGGGCACGGGCCCCATTCCCGCCTCGCGCGCCGCGCTCAAGAAAGCCGGCTGGAGCATCGGCGATCTCGACCTGATCGAGGCCAATGAAGCCTTCGCGGCGCAGGCCTGCGCGGTCAACAAGGACCTCGGCTGGGATACCGCCAAGGTCAACGTCAACGGCGGCGCGATCGCGATCGGCCATCCCGTCGGCGCATCCGGTGCGCGGGTACTGGTGACATTGCTGCATGAAATGCAGAAACGCGATGCCAAGAAGGGCCTCGCCACCCTCTGCATCGGCGGCGGCATGGGAATCGCGATGTGCCTCGCGCGCGACTGAATGCGGCCGGCTCGCGGCTGAATCGAGAGGGCGAGTGCATTGCACGCGTCTAAAAAAGGTTCAATCGCTGCCGATATCTTTTCCTTCGCAACCGCTCAGTGCTGAACTAAATGAAACGCCCGGCGCAAGCCGGGCGTTTTGCTCTTGATGTTCGTCAAGCGGCTCGCATAATTCCAAGGACCATAAAAATAATTCCAAGGGAGGTTCCGACATGGCACGTGTTGCATTGGTGACGGGGGGAACGCGAGGCATTGGCGCTGCGATCAGCAAGGCTTTGAAGGCTGCCGGTTACAAGGTCGCCGCCAGCTATGCCGGCAACGATGCTGCGGCGGAAAAATTCAAGGCCGAGAACGGCATTCCCGTCTACAAATGGGATGTCAGTTCGTTCGACGCTTGCACCGCGGGCGTCAAGCAGGTCGAATCCGATCTCGGCCCGATCGAGGTGCTCGTCAACAATGCCGGCATCACGAAAGACGGCGCGTTCCACAAGATGACGCTCGAGCAGTGGAGCGCGGTGATCAACACCAATCTCGGCTCGCTGTTCAATGTCACGCGCCAGGTGATCGAGGGCATGCGCGCCAGAAAGTTCGGCCGCATCATCAATATCTCCTCGATCAACGGACAGAAGGGCCAGTTCGGGCAGGTCAACTATTCGGCCGCCAAGGCCGGCGATATCGGATTCACCAAAGCGCTCGCGCTGGAGAATGCCAAGGGCGGCATCACCGTGAACGTGATCTGTCCCGGCTATATCAACACCGAGATGGTGCAGGCAGTGCCGAAAGAGGTGCTTGAAAAGAGCATCCTGCCGCTGATTCCGGTCAACCGGCTCGGCGAGCCCGACGAAATCGCGCGCGCCGTGGTGTTTCTGGCGGCCGATGAGGCCGGCGCCATCACCGGCTCGACTCTGTCGATCAACGGCGGGCAGTATATGGTGTGATGTAACGGGTGAATTTTCAAATGAGTCGTCATGGCCGGGCTTGTCCCGGCCATCCACGTCTTTGTAGATGCATGTTGACCGGTAAGACGTGGATGCCCGGGGCATAGGCGAGCGGAAGCGGCGCCGTTCTTCGAACGACTATGCCGGGCATGACGAGAACCTTCCATGACCTCCCGCACTGCTACCCTGATCGGACTGACCGCAATCCTGATGTGGTCGCTGTTGGCCGTGCTGACCGTCGCGACAGGGAAGATTCCTGCGTTTCAACTGGCTGCGATCACGTTTGCGATCGGCGGGCTGGTCGGGCTCGTCACCTTCATCGGACGGCCGGAGGCGCTATCCGCCCTGCGGCAGTCGCCGCTGGTATGGGCCGTCGGCGTCGGCGGATTGTTCGGCTATCACGCGCTGTATTTTCTGGCGCTGCGCTTTGCCCCGCCGGCGGAAGCCGGGCTTTTGAATTACCTGTGGCCGCTATTGATCGTCTTGTTCTCGTCCTTTCTGCCCGGCGAGCGACTGGCGGTGCATCACGTCATCGGTGCGCTGGCGGGACTCGCCGGCACCGTGTTGCTGTTGGCCGGTGGTGGCTTGTCGGGCTTTGCGCCGGGGCAACTGCCCGGCCTGTTCGCCGCTTTTGTCGCGGCCTTCGTCTGGGCCGGCTATTCGGTGATGTCGCGGCGGCTCAAGGCCGTGCCGACGGAAGCGGTCGCGGGATTTTGCCTCGCTACCGCGCTGCTCGCTGCACTCATGCATGCGTTGGTGGAAAATACGGTGTGGCCCGAGACGGCCGGACAATGGCTCGCCATCATCGCACTCGGCGTCGGACCGGTCGGCGCTGCATTTTACACCTGGGATGTCGGCATGAAGCGCGGCGATATCCGGGTATTGGGCGCCGCCTCTTATGCGACCCCCTTGTTATCGACGGCCTTTCTGATCCTGGCCGGCTTTGCCAGACCAAGCGCCAACATCGCGATATCAGCCGTGCTGATCGCGGGCGGAGGACTGATCGCGGCGAAAGACATGTTTCGCAAGCGCTGATGAGTTCTATTCCGGCTCCCAGTCCGCCCGCGCCAGTTCGAACGTTGCGAAATCGAAAGCGGGTGCAACTGTGCAGCCGACCAGCGTCCAATCGCCGGTGCTCTCCGCAGCCTGCCAGGCATGCGCCGGCACGATCACCTGCGGGACTTCACCGGCGGCAACGTCCGGCCCGAGCGTGATGCCGCGCGTGCCGACACCGTCAGATATCCGCAACGTCAGCGCATCTCCGGCATGGTAATGCCAGACCTCCGTCGCGTCGATCCGGTGCCAGTGCGAACGCTCGCCGCGCGCCAGCAGAAAATAGATCGCGGTGGAGCGCGAACGTCCATGGGTGTCAACGCCGGAATCGCGAAATGTCTCGCGGTAGTGACCGCCTTCCGGGTGCGGCTTCAGATCAAGCCGCGTGATGATGTCGGCAGCGGAAGGCCGCTTGGCCATCAAGATTTTCCTGCGTCAGGATTTGTTCTTGCGCTCGCGCAATTCCCCGAAGATTTCAGCCGCGCTACGGTCTTTCATCCGCACGCTGGCGGCAACCGATGGCTCGTCCGCGCGCAGGAACACATTGGCCTTTTTCTCTTCGCCGAGCAGCGTCGGGATGGTCGGCTTGTTCTCGCTTCGCAGACGCTTCACCTCCTCGGCGCGCGCTTTCAGCGCGGCATTCTCCGGCTCGATCGTCAGCGCAAACTTGATATTGGAGGCGGTGTATTCATGGCCGCAATAGAGCTTGAAGTCGTCGGGCAGCGCACGCAGCTTGAGCAGCGAGTCCCACATCATCGGGTAGGTGCCTTCGAACACCCGTCCGCAGCCGATCGAGAACAGCGTGTCGGCGGCGAACAGCGCCTTTTCGTTGTCGAAGACGTAGCTGATATGGTCGAGCGTATGGCCGGGCGTCTCCAGCACCCGCGCCAGCAGGTTCCCGATCTTCAAGACGTCCCCTTGCTTGGTGCGAAGATCGACATTGGCGATGCTGGTTGACTTGTCGTGGGGCGCGACGACACGGCAGTTGTATTTCTGCTTCAGCTCGGCCACGCCGCCGACATGGTCGTGGTGGTGATGGGTGATGAGAATGTCGCTAAGCGTCCAGCCTTCGCGCTCCAGCGCGGCGATGACGGGGGCGGCTTCGGGGGCGTCGATCGAGGCGGTCGCCTTGGTCGCGGGGTCGTGAATCAGATAGCCGAAATTATCGGACAGGCAGGGGAACAGGCGAATTTCGGCGGCCATGATATCTCCATTGCTTTCTGACGGCACTCTTAAGCATGAAATAGGGCGTTAACGCCGAATGAGCAATGCGCGATTGCGGGCCCAATTAGGCCCCTCGCCATGATAGATTGCGGTCCATGTCGATCGATGTCATCGATTTGAGAGATTTCTATTCGCAGCGCCTCGGCATCGTGGCCCGGCGACTGATCAACCGCGGCATTCACGCCCGCTGGCCGGAAGCCGAAGGCCAGCGTGTGCTGGGCATCGGCTATCCCACACCCTATCTCGGCCTGTTCCGCGACTCTTCCGAGCGCTGCATCGCGTTCATGCCGGCAGCGCAGGGCGTGCTGAAATGGCCAACAGCGCGGCCAACCTTGGCGGCCCTGGTCGATGAATTTTCGCTGCCGCTGCCGGATGCGGCAGTCGACCGCATCTTGCTGGTTCACGCGCTGGAAATGTCCGACGATCCGGAGGGGCTTTTGCGCGAGGTGTGGCGGGTGCTGGCGCCTTCGGGGCGCATGATGGCGGTCATTCCGAACAGGCGCAGCGTATGGACCCGCACCGATACAACACCGTTTGGTCACGGCCGGCCTTATTCACGCGCGCAAATTACCCAGTTGCTGCGGCAGACTTGGTTCACACCGATCGGCTGGGGGGAAGCCCTGTTCGTCCCGCCGATCGCAGCCGGCTGGTTTCTGCGTTCGGCGGTCGCATGGGAACGCGTGGGGGCCGCAATATCGATGCCGTTTGCAGGTGTTCACATCGTGGAAGCGACCAAGCAGGTTTACCGCGCGATCCCCGCACACCGCGAGCGCACGCGCCTCATTCCGTCGTTGCCACCGGTGCTGGTGCCGTCGTCATTTCAGCGGGATGACGGATAGACGTCGCCCGTGGGATGATCCGCGGAGCCTGCTATTCGTTGCCCGGATTGAAATCGTCGCCGGGAGGCGTGGAAGCGGGAGCTGCAGACACGCCTTCCGGGCGCGGCCCCTGCGGACGGCGGCGGCGGCGCGGGAAACGTTCCCCGCCATTGCTCTCGAAGCCGCCTTGCCCGCCGTTGATTTGCGGCTGCGGGCCGGTGATGAACGAAGGCAGGCGATCGACGCCGCCATTGTCCGGCGGAGAAGGTTGTGGTGTCGGCGGATGCTGATATTGCGGCTGGTTGCGCTGCTCGCGTTGATGTTCGCGCGGCTGGTGTTGTTGTTCGCGCGGCTGATAGGATTGCTGATGATCCCGCTGGCCGTTGTCGCGGGGGGTGTAGGGTTGCTGCTGCACCGGGACAAATCCCGGCTCCTGGCCGAAGTTTGAAAAACCCTCGTCGTCATCGCCGTCTTCCGAAACCACTTCGGCATCGGGCCGGGGCTGCGGCTGGTTCTGGCGGAACTGCTCCTGGGCTGCGGCAATCAGGCGGAAATAATGCTCGGCATGCTGATAATAATTTTCCGCGGCGACAGGGTCGCCGGAGGAGCGCGCATCACGCGCCAGCTGCACATATTTCTCGGCAACGTGGGATGCGGTACCGCGGATTTTGATGTCCGGTCCGTTCGACTCAAACACCCTCGTCATCGGGTTTTGACCACGCCGGTTATTATTATTGTTGTTGTTATTATTGTTCCGGTTACGCATCCGCTTGTTGTTCTGACCGTTTCTCATATCGTGCCTTTGATCCAGCCCTGAAATTGTCCTGACTCAAAACTCCGTAGCCCGCTAATTGGCTTTGGAGCACTACTGCTTTCGCTTCTTCCGACGTCGTGTCACCGATCCGACCTGCGCGATTCTCGCGCGCAGCGAATCGAAACCGCCGCCTATTTCCACACAGATTTGCCGTACGTTGCAGTCAACAAAGACGCGTTCCCCACCGGTCCAGCGTGCATCGCCGGCCGCATCAAGTCATTCCGCCTGACAAAACAAGCACAGGTTTCGAGCGTGATTTTTCAAGCGCAATATCAGGCTTTCGTTCACTTTGCGGTCGAAAGCAGCGCAGCTTGCCTAAGCTATCGCGCTCAAAAGGACCTGCGTTTTGGAACCTTTCACCCGGGGAGGGCTCTCGTTTCGAGAACTCCGGCCTCAATCCGTATCTGCCTACGGGGCCAGTAACCCTGGATCGATGTTGGAGCGGAACGTAGTCGCTCCCGGGGAATATTCCAAGTGGTTTTTTTGCATTCCGATGAGGCTTTATCGGGACGGTTTCCGCCCCGAGATGGCCCGCGGGATACCGGCCAGATCGGCCTTTGGCGAATGCACCGGCATTAACCCTGAGGCCGACATCAATTGCGAAATAGGGCCACTTTGGCCGCATCCGGCTTCCACGATAAGGGTCCCTCCAGGCGCAAGCAGGCGGGCCGCCTCGGGGACGATTGCGCGGTAGGCATCAAGGCCGTCGACGCCCCCATCCAGCGCGTCGCGCGGATCATATTCGCGCACCTCACGGTCGAGCTCTGCGATATCAGCCGAGCGGATGTAAGGCGGATTCGACACGATCAAGTCGAACACTCCTGACAAAGCCGCTGTGTAGTTGCAGCTCACGAATGCTGCTCGCGGAGCGAAGCCAAGACGCCTGGCATTGTCGCTTGCAGTTTGCAGCGCCGCCGAACTGATGTCGGTGCCGACACCGGTTGCTTCACGCCATTCGAACAACAGCGCGAGCAGAATAGCGCCTGATCCGGTGCCGATATCGGCGATACGCTGCGGCTCTCCGCGATGTTCGCTGCGCCATATTTCGAGGGCGAGTTCGACGACCGTTTCGGTATCCGGTCTCGGCACCAGCGTTGCCGGAGAAAGCTGCAATGTCAGTCCCCAGAATTCCTTGACGCCAAGGATGCGGGCGACCGGCTCGCCGGCAAGGCGCCGCTGCATGAAATTTTCCAGAGCCAAGGCTTCGCCCCGCGTGAGGGTCCGCGTCGTTGCCGCGATCAAGCCGGTCAGATCGAGACCGAGTGCCGCGCCGGCCAACATGCGTGCGTCAAGTTCGGCTGAATCGATGCCCTCTTGCCTAAACCTCGCAGTCAGCGCGCGCCGCGCGGCGTCGATCGTCTGCCCCGCGAAAGAGGCTGTTGCCGTCACGCCGACATGCCTTGCGCGGCGAGTTGCGCGACCTGATGCTCCGTCGTCAGTGCGTCGACCATCTCGCCGAGGCTTTCGCCCGCGATCACCTGCGGCAGCTTGTAGAGCGTCAAGTTGATGCGGTGGTCGGTGACGCGCCCTTGCGGAAAATTATAGGTGCGAATGCGTTCGCTGCGGTCGCCGGAGCCGACCTTCTCCTTGCGGTCCGCCGAGCGCGCGGCATCGATGCGCTGGCGTTCGGCATCGTAGATGCGCGAGCGCAGGATGTTCATCGCCGAAGCGCGGTTCTTATGTTGCGAACGGCTATCCTGCATCATCACCACAATGCCGGTCGGGATGTGGGTGATGCGGATGGCGGATTCGGTCTTGTTGACGTGCTGGCCGCCGGCGCCTTGCGCGCGCATGGTCTCGATCCGCAAATCGTCGCTCTTGATGTCGACATCGACATCCTCGACCTCGGGCAGTACTGCAACCGTTGCCGCCGAGGTATGGATGCGCCCTTGCGTCTCGGTGTCGGGCACGCGCTGCACCCGGTGTACGCCGGATTCGAATTTCAGTTTGGCGAAAGCGCCGCGGCCCTGCACTTCGGCGATGATTTCCTTGTAGCCGCCGACGGTGCCTTCGCTCGCCGAGATCACCTCGACCTTCCAGCCCTGCAAATTGGCGAAGCGTTCGTACATCCGGAACAGATCGCCGGCGAACAGCGAGGCTTCGTCGCCGCCGGTGCCGGCGCGGATTTCCAGCACCACGTTGCGGTCGTCCATGGCGTCCTTCGGCAGCAGTGCGACGCGGATCTTCTGTTCCAACTCGCCAATGCGAGCTTGAAGCTCGTCGCGCTCGGCCTCCGCCATGTTGCGCATTTCAGCATCGGTCGCGGGGTCCGCCAACAAGCCGTCGGTGTCGGCGAGTTCGCTGCGTGCGGCGCGATAGGTTTTGACGGCATCGATCAGCGGATTGAGCTCGGCCAGTTCGCGGGTGATCCGCACATAGTCCTCCGAATTCAGCTGGCCCAATATCTGGGCCTCCAGTGAGGCGTGGTGCGCCAGCAGAATATCCAGTTTGGTCTCGGGGAGCATCGACATGGTGTGGTCTCGAATCTCGTCGTTTTCAGCATATGGGAGCGGAGCGGAAAATTGTCCCGCTACAACGACAGCCCTTCGGCTTCGGCGAATTCGGTCAGTTTCTGGCGAATCGACACACTGCCGGAGGGTGCATCGAGCAGCGAGTTCATGACGGCTTCGGCTTTTTTGGAATCAAGGTCGAGGACCATTGCCTTGACCGGGCCATGCCCGGTCGCCGAAAGCGACAGCGAGCGGTAGCCGAGCGCAATCAGCGCCAGCGCGCCGATTGGTTTTGACGCCATTTCGCCGCACAGCGAAGCTGATTTCTTCGCCATGCTGGCCTTTTGCACAATCTCGCGCAGCACCCGCAGGATCGGGGCCGACAAGGTGTCGAACCGCTCGGAAACCTTGGCGTTGCCGCGATCGACCGCAAACAGGAATTGAAACAGGTCGTTGGACCCCACCGAAATGAAATCGACTTTCTTCAGGAGCTCGTCGAGCTGATAGAGCAATGCCGGCACTTCCAGCATGGTTCCGACATCGATCCGTTCGGGCAGCGCGTGTCCATGCTGGCGCAGGTAAGTCAGCTCGCGCTCGACGATGCTCTTGGCGGCATCGAATTCGGCAACTTCCGAAATCATCGGAAACATGATGCGTAAGGAGCGGCCGCCGCCGGCGCGCAGCAGCGCTCGAATTTGGCCGCGCAGAAGGCCGGGCCGGTCCAGCCCAAGACGGATCGCGCGCCAGCCCAGCGCCGGATTTTCCTCGATCACGCTCTCCATATAGGGCAGCGCCTTGTCGCCGCCGATGTCGAGGGTGCGGAATGTCACCGGCTTTGAGCCGGCGGCATCGAGCACGGTACGGTATAAAGCGAGCTGGTCGCTGGTGCGGGGCAGGCTCTGGCCGACCATGAACTGCAATTCGGTGCGGAACAGGCCGATGCCCGCCGAACCGGTGTCGTCGATATGCGGCAGGTCGATCGCAAGCCCGGCATTGATCAGGAGTTCGACGGACTGGCCGTCCTTGGTGACGCAAGGCTTGTCGCGCAGCGCCGAATATTGCGCCTGCCGGCGGGCGCGAAACCGCACCCGTTCCGCATAGGCCTGTTCGATCTCGGTCGAAGGCCTGACGTAAATCGAGCCCGAGGTACCGTCGACGATGATCGCGTCGCCGGGGTCGGCGATGCCCGGCGCATTCGGCACCTCGCCGACGGCCGGAATGCCGAGTGCGCGCGCCACGATCGAGACGTGTGAGTTGGCAGTGCCTTCCTCGAGCACCAGTCCGCGCAGGCGTTTGCGGTCATAGTCGAGCAGCGCCGCCGGTCCCATCGCGCGCGCGATCAGGATAGCATTGTCGGGCAATTGCTCGCGCGAGGGCGCGTGATCCTGTCCGACCAGTTGCCGCATCAGGCGATGGCCGAGGTCTTCGAGGTCGTGCAGGCGATCGCGCAAATAGGGATCGGTGGAGCGCAGCATGCGCGCACGGGTGTCGGATTGAACGCGCTCGACGGCGGCCTCCGCGGTGAGGCCGGTGGCTACCGCCTCATGCAGCTTGTGCGACCAGCCGTGGTCGTTGGCGAACATCCGGTAGGCTTCCAGCACGTCGCGATGCTCGCCGCTTTCGGCGACGTCGCCGCGTTCCAGCATGCGGTCGAGGTCGGCGCGCAGTTTCGCCAATGCCGCATCCAGCCGCTTGATTTCCTTCGGCAGGTCTTCGGCAATGTAATTGGTGATGACGACGCGCGGTTCATGCAGAACCACATGGCCAAGCGCGATGCCGTCGGACAGGATCGCGCCGGTCTTGTGCAGCGAGTGCCGCGCCGCTGGTTCGGCGCCCGGCTGTGCCAGTGCCGACAATTCGCCGGAGGCAATCATTTCCGCGAGCACCATCGCGGTGGTCTGGAGCGCCTCCACCTCCTCCTCGACATAAGTGCGCTTGGCGCGGTTCTGCACCACCAAAACGCCAAGCGTGTTGCCGGCGCGCAGGATCGGCACGCCGAGGAAGGAGTGATAGATTTCTTCGCCGGTTTCCGGGCGGAACGAGAAGGCCGGATGGCTTTGCGCGTCGTTGAGATTGAGCGGCGTCGCCTCGCTTGCGACGAGGCCGACCAGGCCCTCATGCGCGCTCAACACGGTACGGTGCACCGCGTCGCGATTGAGACCCTCGGTGGCGTAAAGTTCGAGCGTGTTGTCGACCCGCAGCACATAGACTGAGCAGACTTCCGCCACCATGTTGGCGGCGATCAGCACGACGATCTTGTCCAGCCGTTCCTGGGCTGAGACCTGCTCCGCCATGGTTTCGCGAAGCCGTCTCAACAGGACGCGGGGGCCTCCCGACGCGCTTCGCATCTCTTCAAATCCTCTCCCACCAGGCCAGCCCGCCGGGTGGCCGGGAACTGGCGTTAAACTCTAAACGCAACAATTTTATTCATTCGGCGGTGCCGCTAACCCGAGATCCGAGATATCGGCCGAATCACACCGCCAAAACAGTGGTGCAGTCACAATCGGGCTCGTCTCAGGCCGTATACCGAATCGAGGCTTGTTTTGCCAAGCAAAAGCCCTGCCAGTGTCCCGATTCCGAAGTTCGCATGACGAACCCGCGGCACAAATGATGCGGACTTCTGAACGGCCACACCAGTGTAACGGTTCAGAAATCCGACACAGGCGCTGACATGGCCGCGTCAACTTATGTTGCACGCTAAGAGAAACTGTTTCTAAATTTGATCGAGACCGTAGAGCGTGTGCAGCGTACGCACGGCGAGCTCGGTGTAAGCGGTGTCGATCAGCACCGAAAACTTGATTTCCGAAGTGGTAATGGCGCGGATGTTGATATTGCGTGCCGCCAGTGCCGAAAACGCCTTCGCAGCGACGCCGGCATGGCTGCGCATGCCGCTGCCGATGACCGAGACCTTGGCGACGTCGGTGGCGGTATCGAGCCGGGCATAGCCGATCCCGGCTTTCGCCGCGGTGATGGTGTCGCGGGCGCGGGCGTAGTCGGAAGCCGGCACCGTGAAGGTGAGGTCGGTGGTCTTGCCGTCTTCCGAGACGTTCTGCACGATCATGTCGACATTGATATTGGCGTCCGCCAGCGGGCCAAAAATCGATGCGGCAACCCCTGGCTTGTCCTCGATCTGGCGAATGGAAATCTGCGCTTCGTCCTTGGAAAAGGCGATGCCGGTGACAACGTGGCTTTCCATGATTTCCTCCTCGCCGCAGATCAGCGTGCCCGGCGGCTGGTTGGCGTGTGGATCGATATCTTCGGGCTTGTCAAAACTGGAGCGGACGAAAATCGGCATGTTGTGCACCATGCCGAGTTCCACCGAGCGGACCTGAAGCACCTTGGCGCCCAGCGAGGCCAGTTCGAGCATGTCCTCGAAGGCGATCCGGTCGAGCCGGCGGGCCTTTGGAACCACCCGCGGGTCGGTCGTGTAGACGCCGTCGACGTCGGTGTAAATGTCGCAGCGGTCGGCGCGGATAGCGGCGGCAACCGCCACGGCCGAGGTATCGGAACCGCCGCGCCCGAGCGTGGTGATCCGGTTGGTCTGCGGATAGATGCCCTGGAAGCCGGCAATGACCGCGACCTCCTTGCGCTCCTTGAAACGATTGATCAACTCACCGCCGTCGATGTCCAGAATCCGCGCCGAGGCGTGGGCATCGCTGGTTTTGATCGGAAGCTGCCAGCCCTGCCAGGAACGCGCCTGGATGCCGATCGCTTGCAGCGCAATCGCCAGAAGTCCTGCCGTGACCTGCTCGCCGGAGGCCACCACGGCGTCATATTCGCGGGCATCGTGCATGGGCGACGCTTCGCGGCACCATTCCACCAGTTCATTGGTCTTGCCGGACATCGCCGAAACGACGACGGCGACATCGTGGCCGGCATCGACCTCACGCTTGACGTGGCGGGCGACGTTGCGGATGCGTTCGATGTTGGCGACCGATGTGCCGCCGAATTTCATCACGAGACGGCCCATGACGACTGGTTAATTCCCCTGCGAAGACTATTAATGTGACCGGACGCCCGCGCTGGCAGGCGCGCGGCTTGAAAGGCGCGTATACATAACGGCGCGATCGGGGGCAAGCAACCGAAATCGCGCTAGGTCATTGAGATCATTGAGGCTGTTCGTATGGGGCGTTATATCGACGATATCCTGCAGCCGGGCGAAAAGGTGCTGTATTCAACCAATGCGCACTGGATCTTCTATTTGCCGGCGATCGTGGCCTGGATCGCGGCGCTGGCGCTCCTCGCCGCCGCCGTCTCTTTCCCGCCCGTGGCCCCGCTAGGCATGGCTGCGGCCGCGGTAATAGCGATCGCGGCGCTGTACTTCACGATCAAGGGCTGGTTCCACCGGTTCACCACCGAAACCGACGTCACGGACCGTCGCGTGGTGCACAAGACCGGATTTATCAACCGGCACACGTTCGAGATATCGCTCGACAAGATCGCCAGCGTCGAAGTCGACCAGAGTATTCCGGGCCGTCTGCTGAACTACGGGAACGTCACCATCGTGGGCATGGGAGAAATGAGTCCCCAGGTGATCAAAACGATTGCATCGCCGCTGGCGTTTCGCAGCGCCATCACCGCGCGATAGGAATGGCAGGCAGCGATGGCCACGCAACCGAACCTTCCTGCCGCATCTTCCGGAGCTGCCGGGTCCACGGTCGACCCCGCCGAGATCGCCAAATTTTCGAAGCTATCGGAGCAGTGGTGGGACCCCAAGGGCAAGATGGCGCCGCTTCACAAGATCAACCCGCTCCGGTTGACCTACATTCGCGATGCCGCCTGCCGCAAGTTCGAACGCAACATCAAAAGCCTTAACTGCCTTACGGGACTGCGTGTCCTCGATATCGGGTGTGGCGCGGGCCTGTTATGCGAGCCGCTGACCCGGCTCGGTGCCCAGGTGATCGGCGTCGATCCGTCCGCCAGCAATATCGCCGCGGCGAAACTTCACGCTGACAGGGGCCATCTGTCGATCGACTACCGCTGCACTACGGTCGAAGAGATGGACGCGCGCGAGCGTTTCGATATCGTGTTGGCAATGGAAGTGGTCGAGCATGTCAACGATGTCGGCCTGTTTCTCGGCCGCTGCGCGGCAATGCTCAAGCCCGGCGGGTTAATGGTGGTCTCCACGCTCAATCGCAACTGGAAGAGTTTTGCGCTCGCGATCGTCGGCGCGGAATACGTCCTGCGCTGGCTGCCGCGCGGCACCCACCAATGGGAGAAATTCGTCACGCCCGACGAATTGGCAGGGCACCTTCTCGATAACAGGCTGACGATCGCCGAGCAGACCGGTGTAGTCTATAGTCCCTTTGCCGATCGTTGGGGTTTGTCGTCGGATATGGACGTGAACTACATGGTGATCGCGGAAGGCATGATTTGATTCCCGCCTGATTCCATTTTCCATTTTCCTCTTTCCGCAATCCCCCGATGTTTACCGTTACCTCGCTCTGGATTCCCTTTACCGTCACCGCGGCGATGGGGCAGGTCGCCCGCAACGCCATGCAGCGGCAGTTGACGGGCCCGCTCGGCACCTGGGGCGCCACCAATATCCGATTCCTGTTCGGGTTTCCCTTCGCCATCCTGTTTTTCGTCGGCGTGTTGGTTTTCACCGGCGACGCCGTGCCATGGCCGACGCCAGCGTTCTGGCCCTGGCTTCTGCTCGGCGCGCTCTGCCAGATCGTCGCCACCGGGCTGATGCTGGTTGCGATGAACGAACGCTCGTTTGTGGTGACCACGGCCTATATCAAGACCGAAGCGATCCAGACCGCGATCTTCGGTTTCGTCTTCCTCGGCGATCACCTGACCGCCATGAAGGTGATCGCGATCGTGATCGCAACCGTCGGCGTCGTCATCACCGCGCTGCGGCCGGGCGGCGACAAAGGCTTTGCGGATTGGCGGCCGACCGTGATCGGTCTGGTTTCGGCCGCGGCCTTCGCGCTCTCGGCCAACGGGTACCGCGGCGCGATCATCACGGTTCAGGGAACGTCTTTCGTGACGGCGGCGACCTATACGCTCGTGTTCGGGTTGTTCGTGCAGACCCTGATCCTGACGATTTACCTGCTGGCGCGCGCCCCCGGTGTGCTGAAGGCGATCCTGGGCCTATGGAAGCCTTCGTTGCTGGCGGGTTTCATGGGCGCGTTCGCCTCGCAATTCTGGTTTTTGGCATTCGCGCTCACGGCGGCAGCCAATGTGCGCACACTGGCGCTGGTGGAAGTTTTGTTCGCGCAAGGTGTCGCGTATTACTCGTTCAAGCAGCCGATTTCGGCGCGGGAGCTTGCGGGTATAGTCCTGATCGTGATCGGGGTGGGGCTCTTGGTGGCAGCTTAGCCCTTCGCCGCAATCAGCACCGCGCCAGCAGCAATCAGGGCGATGCCGACCCAGCCATAAGGCGAGGGGCGCTCGCCCAAAAAGATCACGCCGAATACGGCGACCAACACCACGCTCAGCTTGTCGATTGGCGCCACCAGTGTCGCAGGACCGAGCTTCAACGCGCGAAAGTAACAAAGCCACGACGCTCCGGTGCCAAGTGCGGAGAGAATCAGGAAAATCCAGCTTTTCAGCGAAATCGGACCGGGGTTTGTTAGCTGTCCGCTCGCCAGAAGGATCAGCGACAGCGTGATCAGCACGATCACGGTGCGGATGAGTGTCGCTAGGTCGGAGTTGATGCCTTCGACGCCGACTTTGGCAAAGATTGCCGTTAAGGCAGCGAATAGCGCCGACAGCACAGCCCAGATTTGCCAGGAAGCGCTCATGAGTAGACGCCTAACGAAGATTGGAAATGATCTTAGGCGCCATTGTCACAAGAGGACCACAGAGCATCGGATTTGTAAGTTGAAATATCGCATCGGAGATCACCTCAGAGTGGCCCGACTCAAACTCAATATCCTCTCGGCATTCCACGAGATTAGCCCATCCCTCCAAAGTGTCTGCGTCAAATTCGTTGGCAGCAAACCGCTGCAAAATCGCAATGAGGTCATCCTTTGTCAGCGTGACGATTGGCTGGTCCGCATCCCAGGGAAATGATGCAAGCTCAGATTTCAGCCTTGCGACAGGTTGACTGAACTGAATGAGCGAGGAAAGGACCGCCTGTCGGTTCATAGAGCCGAGCCTTCAATAGAGCGCCGCTGTGTGAGGTGCCGCCATCAGTCAATTCCGGTCTTCAGGCAACGCCGGAAGCGGCATCACCTCGACACCCTCGTCGATCAAGGCCTTGGCCTCATCCGGAGAAGCCTCGCCGTAGATCGGGCGGTGTTCGATATCGCCATAGTGCATCTTGCGGGCTTCGTTCGGAAATTTTTCGCCGACATTGTCGGCGTTCTTGACGATGTGGTCGCGCAATTCCTTGAGCTTGGTGCGCAGCTCGGCCTCCTGCGCCATCAAGAGGGGCGTCGGCGACGAAGGCGCGACAATTTCGGCGGCCGGCGCTGGCACGGGCAACTGATCGGAAGCTGTCGTGTCGCGGCCCTTCTTGCTCAGGATTCGCGGAGCCATGATGGCGCGCTCCACCTTGGTCGAACCGCAAACCGGGCAACTCACGAGCTTGCGTTTTTCCTGAACCTCGTAGGCCGACGAACTCTGGAACCAGCTTTCGAAGGCATGGCCCTTTGCGCAACGCAAATTGTAATGGATCATGCCGATCCCCGCGCGAGTGGGGACACCAAGTGTAGATACTCGGGGCCCGACTTCGGGTCGGCGACGGAAAAGCGCCGGCCATGTTGCAGCGACGGGACAGTCTTGCGCGCGGTCTCAACCAGGGTGGGATCGATCTTCGCCATGAACACGCCGGGCTCGACGCCGCCCTCGGCGAGCACCTCGCCCCAGGGGGCGACAATCAGCGAATGCCCGAAAGTCTCGCGCTTGTTCTCGTGCAGGCCGCCTTGGGCTGCCGCGAACACGAAACAGCCGTTCTCGATGGCGCGGGCACGCAGCAGTGTGTGCCAATGGGCCTCGCCGGTCTTCCGGGTGAAGGCGGAGGGTACGGTGAGGAACGAGGCGCCGCTTTCAGCAAGCGCGCGATAGAGCGCCGGAAAGCGGACATCGTAGCAGATCGTAACGCCAATGCGGCCCCACGGCAGGTCGGCGATCACGGCCGTCTCGCCTGGCTGATAGTTGGCGGATTCGCGATAGCTCTCGCCACCCGGCAGATCGATGTCGAACATATGGATCTTGTCGTAGCTGGCGATCACTCCGCCGTCAGGCCCGATCAGGAACGAGCGGTTGACCGCGCGCTCCGCAGATCCGCGCAGCGCCAGCGAGCCGATGTGCAAATGGATTTTCAGCTCAAGCGCGAGCGCACGATAGGCCTTCAGCGAAAGGTCGTCCGCCTCGTCGGCCAGATGTTCGAACAGCGCCTTGCGGTTCAGCTGCATCATGTTGCTGACTTCAGGCGTCTGTACATAATCGGCGCCTTGGGCTGCTGCCTGACGGATCAGCTTTGTCCCCTGCTCGAGGCTCGCCTCGGGCAGTAATCCGGTGCGCATTTGCACCATGGCGGCGGTAAAGGAGCGATCGGCGCTCATGAACTGGCCTTTTCGCCCGCGAGTAGCGCGTCGAGTTGGCCGGCGCGATCCAGTGCATACAACTCGTTGCAGCCGCCGACATGGGTCTGGCCGATGAAGATTTGCGGAAAGGTCGAGCCGGCGCCGGCGCGATCGTACATCTGCTCGCGATAGGCCGGATCGTCTGCGATGCTCAATTCGGTGAAGTCGACCTTCTTGCGCGTCAGCAACTGCTTGGCGGCGGTACAATAACCGCAGCCGGGACGGGTGTAGATTTCGATCGCAGCAGCCATGAAGCGCTCTATTGGATGAAGATGGCCGATTATATGGGAGTTCGGTGGCTATCCACAACCCGGGCAAACACCAGCACGTCGACGCTGGATGCCTTCGCGCGCAGAAGCGCCCGTGCGCAGGCATCGACCGTTGCGCCTGACGTCAGCACATCGTCGATCAGCACCACGCGGCGGCCACTGACGAGGTGTTGCCGGTCGGGCGCGACCTTGAAGGCGCCCTGCACATTGCTGGCCCGCTGTGGCCGCGACAGGCCGATCTGTTGTTCCGTGCGGCGAATCCGTCGTAGCGCCTCGGCCGCTACCGGTACACGGGTCTGCCGCTCGATGAAGCGCGCCAGCGCGCCCGATTGATTGTAGCGACGGCTCCATCCCCGCCTCCAATGCAATGGAACGGGAATGAGCACATCGGCGTCGTCGAGCAATTCCCGCCCGGCCCGCGCCATCCAGCGGCCCATGGCCGGGGCCAGATCCGTGCGGTCCTGATATTTCAAGGCATGCACCAGCGTCCGCGCCACATCATCATAGCGCACGGTCGCGCGAGCCCGCGTGTAAGCCGGCGGGTTGGCGATCGCCTCCATCGAGAGCATGTCGGGTCCGGGGTCGTACACAAAGGGAATCCCAAGCCGCGGGCAGAAGGGTGGCGCGATGAATGATAGTTTCGCCCAGCAATCGGCGCAGACGCCTTCACCATCAACCGGCTCGCGGCAGGAGACGCACAGCGTCGGCAGCGCGACGTCGAGCGCTAGTTTCGCGGCGTGCGACCACGCGCCCCGGCATGCGGTCAGCGCACTGTGCAGATGCGAGGAGAAGGAGCGGGATGTGGTGGGTTCGGCGTCCATGGCTGGCCAAGCTATCGTCGAGCCTACCCGCGCTCAAGCGGCAAGAAGGCGTTGGGCGGCCTTGCCCAAGTCGTGATCCGTGGCTAGCTAGACACGGTAACGATCTGCATCACCCGACCATCAGGCCGGATCGCCATGCTTCAAATTCTCTTTCCCCATCCGTACCAGATCGAAGTCTCCAAACTTCGCCAGCAGCTCAATGAAGCTCATCTGGCCTGGGCGACGGAGTGGAAGGCAAGGCAAGACGAATTCAAGATTGAGAATATTCGCTTCTTCCATGATCCCCTTTGGAACAAGCGAAATTTCAGCCTTCAGGCGGCCCATGACGGAGCAACGTGGTTCTGGCGGGCCACGCGGGTATTTTTGACCTGGGGCGTGGCGTCCATTTAGCGGCCGCCTGGCATAGAGGATCTCATCCCGCGCGGCGGTAAGCGAGCCGGCTGTGACCGGCGCAATAAGGCAGACTTTCCAGTGGCCGGTTGCCGCAGAAACAGAAGTCTTTTTCGCCCGGATGGCTGATGGGCCAGCGGCATCTTTCCTCGCTCAGTTCAAGCAGGGAACAGTGCTGTTCGCTTTGGACCGTCTGTTCGCTTTCAGCCGGCTCTGCCTCTTTGAACAGTTTTCGCAGCATCCGGTATTGCAGCCTGGGTACTGATTTCGGACGGCTCCTGCCGTCGTTGTCCCTTCGTGGTTTGAGGGTTTTTTCGCGGGTCAGGTTGAGGCGGGATAGTTTACCGATTACGGCGTTGCGGCTGACCCCGATTTCGTTGGCGATTTCGCGACAGGATAGTCCGGCCGCGAAATGGCTTTTGAGGAGTTCGACGAGCTCGGTGGTCCAGGTGTTGTCGGGCATTTGAAAGTCCCAAAGTATGAGCCGTCACTCCGGCTCCCCATAGGCCTCACAGTCGCCGATCCGTCCCGAACGCCGCGGCTTACGGAGTCTTTCCGTTATCGCGGATCGAAAGCAGCCCGTCCTTGATGGCAAGGCGGATGCCCTCCTCGATCAAGGTCCGTGCAACGCCTGGAACGCTTGTCCCGTGGGTACCCTGTCTGACCAACTTTTCGAGATAGGTGATGGTCGAAAGGGCCAACGTGATTGGAACTCGGTCGGTTTCGGCTTTTTCTGTGGCCATACAAAAACGCTAGCCTCTAAAAAGGATTCAGAAAAGTATCTATTAAGAGTCTATTTACACCAGAAAGGGATGGCTTGTCAGCCCGGGATCGCGGGCTTACGAACCGGCATGGTTTACGAGCCGACCACGGCCCCCGTTCTGTTCGACCGCTATTTGTTGCGTTCCCGCCTTGGCCGGGCGCAACGGCTAGGGCCTGCGACCTTCCTGCTCGATCGTATCGCCGAGGACATGGCGGACCGGCTCAAAGCCGTCATGCGGGATTTCAAAAGCGTTGCCGAGATCGGAACGCCAGGCGATCAGGTCAGCGGCGCGCTTGCCGGCCGCTTCGATCACTTCTTGCGGGTCGATCTGCCTGAGCGGGAATCCGAGCCGCTTCCCGTTGAGGCGCAATCGCTCGACCTTGTGGTTTCCGCGCTCGCCTTTCAGTTCGTCAATGATCTGCCCGGTGTGCTCGCGCAAATCCGGCGGGCGCTACGCCCCGACGGATTATTGATGGCGGCCATGATCGGCGGCGATTCACTGACCGAATTGCGGCAGTCGTTTGCCGCGGCCGAAGCCGAACTGGAAGGCGGCGTGTCGCCGCGTGTCGCGCCGTTTGCCGATCTGCGCGATGTCGGCGCGCTGTTGCAGCGGGCCGGCCTTGCGCTGCCCGTCACCGATGTCGACCGCATCGTCGTGCGTTACGACAGCGCGTTCGGCCTGATGCATGATCTGCGGCGGATGGGGGCGACCAATATCCTCGTGGAGCGGCGGCGGACGCCGACCCGCCGCGCCACGATGTTGCGGATGGCGGAAATCTATAGCGAACGCTTTGCCGATCCTGACGGCCGTGTTCGCGCCACCTTCGACATCATCTGGCTTTCGGGCTGGGCGCCCCATGAAAATCAGCAAAAGCCGCTCAAACCGGGGTCGGCGAAAGCAAGCCTGGCGGATGCGGTAAGGCGAGGCGATCGCTGATCTGTCCCTCATGGTGAGGAGCGCGTCGCGCCCGAGTAGGTCGAGCGGTAGCGAGACCGTTGGCGAACGGCGCCATAGCATAAAATGTGCGCGTCACCGGACGATGCGTTGCATCGCCGGGAGAACCATGAAGCCCGACTCGCTGCCATCCTTCGAAGCGCGCGAAGTGCGCGCGCTCCTCACGATGAGGACTTTCGATCACATCAACAGATCGATCAGATGCGGGATCAGCGGAATGTCCGCCGGCGGCATCGGATAGTCGCGCAATTTGTTAGGCCGCGCCCAGGCAAGGTTTTGCCCCTCGCGCGCGATCACGTCCCCCTCCCAGCGGCGGCAGATGTAAAGCGGCATCAGCAGATGGAAATCGTCATAGGCGTGGCTCGCAAAGGTGAGCGGTGCCAGGCAGGCTTCCTTCACGGTGATGCCGATTTCTTCGTAAAGTTCGCGGATCAGCGTGCCTTCCGGCCGCTCGCCGGGCTCGATCTTGCCGCCTGGAAACTCCCACAGGCCCGCGAGCGTCTTGCCTTCCGGCCGCTGTGCGATCAGCACGCGATTGTCGGTGTCGATCAGGGCGCAGGCCACGACCAGGGTCAGTTTGATGTCAGCCATGTCTTGTTAGCCAGGTCTTGTTAGCCAGGTCTTGCCGATGCGTCAGGAGAACCGGGAGCGTGATTGGATAAGGATTTGTTAACTCTATTAGACCCGCAATTTTTTGGTCGCAATAAGCCGAATTTAATCCCCAGCGAATAGATCAGTAAGGGACTCAATTGCACAGGCACGCCCCATGCGCTCCTTTTTCGGCTTGATGAACCGTTTCCGCAACGATCGGCGCGCCAACGTCGCCGTGATCTTTGCCATCGCCTGTGTGCCGCTGATCTCCGCGATCGGGTGCGCGATCGATTACTCCGAAGCAACCAGGATCAAGGCCAAGATGCAGTCGGCCGCGGATGCCGCGGCGGTGGCGGCGATTTCTCAGAATTCCGCCGGCTGGCTGGCATCGACCGCCCAGACAAGCAACGGCCCGGTCACGGTCGCGCAGACCGACGCCGTGAATGTCTTCAACGGCAACGTCACCGCCCAGAGCAGCCTCTACAACAGCCTGGTGGTCACCGCCACCGTCATGAAGACAGGCCCAACGCTGGCGTCCACCGTCAGTTTCAGCGCCAATGTGCCGGTTACCTTCATGAAGGTGGTTGGTTGGTCAAAGCTGACGGTGACGGGCAGTTCGAGCGCCACGTCTTCGCTGCCGCTCTATCTCGATTTCTACGTGATGCTCGACGTTTCCGGTTCGATGGGATTGCCATCGACCAACGCCGAACAAACCCGGCTGGCCGCGGTCAACCCGGATGACTTTAGCGCTTACCCCAACGGTTGTACCTTTGCGTGCCATTTTCAGTCGACAGGCTCGTGCACCAATCCTCCCCTAGGGCAGAAGGCCAATGCCGGCGTGCTCCCTGCGTACTCACCCTATCCAACGAGCAATTCTGGCCCTGGCGGGGCGAGCTACTGTCTGGGCTATCTGATCTCGCGCGTCAGTCAGGCCGGGTACCAAAGTCTCCTCAACTCAGCAGTTACCAACCAGTCAAAAACCAATTATCCCATGAAGACTGGCCAGCAGCTACCGCCCGCGATGCTTCCAAACTTGACTTCGTCGCTGACTGGCCCGAATTCGCTCCTTACTGGCAACACGGCCAGCATGTCGAACAGCCTGACGGCGGTTACGGCCTGCCCCACGGAAGGCACCGACGCCTGCATCCAGTTGCGCGCCGACGCGGTCGGCACGGCCTTGAATGCGACAAAAGCCACGCAAGGCGTGAGTGGGTTGTTCGAGACGGCCAATAACAGTCTGCTAACGACCAGTCAGTACCGGATCGGGCTCTACCCGTTCGTTCAGAATCTCATAACTTATTCTGGACTTACCGCTTCGATCGGCCCCTCCTCCGCGATTCAGACCGCGGCGACCAATCTTGCCACGCTGCTTGATACCGGCAATAGCCCAAACGTCGGCCTCGGTTCCGGCGGGACCCATTTTGAAAATGCGTTTCCGCAGATGAGCGCGATTATCCCACCCCTCGGGGGCGGCGCCGTCGGTGACGGCAGCTCAGCAACTGACACGAAGCCGTTCGTTTTTCTCGTGACCGACGGGGCGCAAAATTTTCAAACCTGCTGCGGCTTTAGCGGAAGCAACAGCGCCACCGTGATGCCCACGGGTGCATCATCGTACTGCACACCACTCAAGAACCGCGGCATCACGATTGCCGTGCTCTATATTCCCTATGAGCCGATTCAGAATCCGACCACGATCTTCAGCAACGAAGATGGCGTCGCGAACGCCAATATCGCCAATATTCCAGCGAGCCTACAGGCCTGCGCATCGCCGAATTTCTTTTTCACGGCGACTTCGACTTCGCAAATCGCCGCTGCTCTGGCCGCCATGTTCAACCAGGCGCTCGTGACCGCCCACGTCACGAACTAGGCGTGGGCAAACAAAAGCCGGTCGTGATGTTCACGACCGGTAGTCGCCGTTGATCGCGACATATTCCTTGGTGAGATCGCAGGTCAAAACCCGGTCGCGGCCCTTGCCGAGGCCAAGCGCGACCTTGATTCGGATCTCCGGCTGCTTCATCGCGGCTGATACTTCCGCCTCATCGTAAGAGGGGTCGCGCGCGCCGCTTTTGGCGACGCGGATGCCGTTGAACGAGATCGAGAGCTTGTCGCGGTCGGCGGGCTCGCCGGCCTTGCCGACCGCCATCACCACGCGGCCCCAATTGGCGTCCTCGCCGGCAATCGCGGTCTTCACCAGCGGCGAATTGGCGATCGACATCGCTATCCTGCGGGCTGACGCCTTCGAGACCGCGCCCTCGACAATGATCTCGATCAGCTTGCGGGCGCCTTCGCCGTCGCGCGCCACCTGCTCGGCGAGGTCGGCCAGTACGGCGTGGAAGGCCTTCGCGAACGCCTTCAGGTGCGGGTCGCCGGCGCGGCTGATTTTCGGCGCACCGTGAGCGGCGGCTGCCCCGGTCGCAAAAGCAAGCAGCGTGTCCGAGGTCGAGGTGTCGCCATCGATGGTGACGGCATTGAAGCTGTCTTCGACACCTGACTTCAGGAGCGATTGCAGAGCGGGCGCGGTGATCGGCGCGTCGGTGAAGATAAAGGACAGCATGGTCGCCATATCCGGCGCGATCATGCCTGCACCCTTGGCCATGCCGTTGATCGTCACCTTGGCCTTGCCGAGTTTGACGGTGGCGGTTGCCACCTTGGGGAAGGTGTCGGTGGTCATGATCGCGCGTGCCGCGTCCATCCACGCATCCGGCGTGGTCTTGGTGGCGAGATCGCCGAGCACGCCGTCGAACTTGGTGGCATCGAGCGGCTCGCCGATCACGCCGGTGGAGGCCAGGAAGATTTCGCTCGCCTGGCAGCCGACCGCTTTCGCGGCGATCGAAGCGGTCAGCGACGTCGCCTGACGCCCGGTCTTGCCGGTGAAGGCATTGGCGTTGCCGGAGTTGACCACGAGGGCGCGGGCCAATCCCGTCTTGGAAGATTTGCCTGCCTTGGAAGATTTGCCGTCGAGTTTGGCGCGGCACCACTCGACGGGTGCCGATGGGCACTTTGACCGGGTGAAGACACCGGCCACCGTCGTACCCTTGTCCATGACGGCGAGCAGCACATCGGTGCGGTCTTTGTAGCGGATGCCGGCCGCGGCGGTCGCGAGCGTCACGCCCGAAATGGCGGGCATGTCGGGAACATTGGTCGGGGCGAGCGGGGAAACGGTGGATGACATGGGGCTTCCAGCAGGAGGGAAATCGGGAAGCGCTCTGTATCACCTTCGTTGTGGGGAAGGGAGAGGGCTCGTCGTCCCTGCGGACGCAGGGACCCATAACCACAGGCCCAGGTTGTTACGGTAATTCGTCGTTCCAGCGTGCTCAGAAATGCACGCTTGGGGTTATGGGCCCCGGCTCAAGGCCGGGGCGACGTGGATTTTGATTTGCGTCTTGATCTTTTACTTCTTCGCGGGCGCCATCTTCGAGTCCGACTTCATAGCGTCGGGCGCGGGCGCCGGCGTGTTGGAGGCCTGGTCCATGCGCTCGACCTTCGCGCTTTCGCGCAGCTTGGAGACATACTCGGCCTGCGCCTTGCGGGTCACATAGGTCTCGATCTGGGGCTTGACCTGTTCGAAGTCGGGCGCCTTGCGGCTACGCTTTTCCTCGACCTTGATGACGTGCCAGCCG
>JBEKZZ010000050.1:0-30494 GCA_049509335.1 Bradyrhizobium sp.
TCCTTGAAGAAGGAGCGCGAGCCGTTTCGCCACAGCGAATTGGGATTGTAGGACACCGTCTCCGGCTTCGGCATCGGCATCTGCACCGGCTTGTAGCCCGGCTGTGTCGTCGGGTTCTCGATCGAAGACAGCTTCGGCTCTTCGCCGATCTGGGAGAGCCGGTCGATCCCGGCACAGCCGCCGGCGAGGCTGACGACGCTCAGCATGGTTCCGGCAAGCGCGATACGTTTGAACTTTGCAATCAACATGTACGGTTACTCTGCTTTCGAAATCGTCTGCGCGTTATTGCGGCTGGCAACGGGAGCAGGCGCCTCGGTCTCGCCGGCATCGATCGAGGCGGTGGCCTCGGTGGTAGAAAAGCGGGGCGTCGCGATCTGGATCGCGACCTGGTCGCGGCCGACGACGGTGCCGGAGATGGTGCGCTTGGATTGCAGGTTGAGCACGGTGACGGTGTCGCCTTCGGTGCCGCTATCGACCGCCTTGCCGCGCGCGGTGAGGTATATTCCGGACGCCTCGTAGATCAGCGTGACGTTGTCGTCGCGTTGCACCAGGTCCGGTTTGCCGAGATCGGCACCCCGCAGCGGCTGCCCGGCGCGAACGCCCTTGCGCATCTGCATGCCGACGGCGTGACCGCGCGTCGCGGCATCGCTGCCCACTTCGGCTTTCGGGCGCCGTTCGATGACGACGTCGGAAGCTTTCAGCACGTCGCCGCGCTCGGCATTGCGGGTCAGGACCGCGGCATCGAGCATTTCGATCGCAATGCCGGTGAAACGCAGCTTTGCGCGCGCGCTGTTGATATCGTTGCTGACCTCAAAGGAGACGTCGAAGCGCCCGGTACGCGGCTCGTAACGCGCGCTTACGGCTTGCAACTCGCCATTGTTCCAGGCGTCCAGCCTGACGTCTTGCACGTCGCGGTCGAAGGTCAGGCTGAGATTGGCCGCATCGCCAAGGCCGCCGCGGTGTTCGATCGCATGCGCAACCTGGGATTCGATCTCCCGGCTGTCGATGGTGCGCGCCATGCGGGTGACGGTCACCGACTTGATGTCCCTGGTGTCGACCCCGATCACCTGATGCGCCTGAAGCGCGCTGATGACCTGGGCGGTCGGCAGCGTGCCTGTGGTGCCGAGGTCGGGCGCGCGATAGATCGCAACCTGTGCCGCCGCTCCCGCGTTGTCGACCATGTCGCCGATCCGCACGATGTCGCTCTCCACCGTGACCTGTGCGCGAAGCACGGGTGCTGCGATGGCGTCGTCCTTTTCCTGCGCGCGCGCGAGTGAAGGCGCCGCGAGCAGCAGGGCGATAACGAGGATCGAACGCACAATCATCATCGACCTTCCCTTAGCGGAACATCGCGGTGGCCGACTGCATCATCTGGTCGGCGGCGGTGATCACCTTCGCATTCATCTCATAGGCGCGTTGGGCGGCGATCAGGTTGGACATTTCCGAGACGACGTCGACATTGGCGTTTTCGAGGCTGCCCTGGTTGATGCTCCCATAGCCCTCCAGCGCCGCGGTGCCGTCCTGGGGCGCGCCTGAAGACGGCGTGTCGGTGAAGTCGTTGTTGCCGACCGGCAGCAGGCCGCCTTTGTTGACGAATCGTGTGAGGCCGATCGTGCCGATGATGGTCGAAGTCGTCGTCGCCGATCCCGGCAGTTGCACCGAGACTTGACCTTGCGCGTTGACCGAAAGGCCCGTGGCGTTTTGCGGAATCGTGATCGTGGGCTGCACCGGATTGCCTTGCGCGTTCACGATGCGGCCGGTGTTGTCCTGCTGGAACGTTCCGTCGCGGGTGTACTGGAACGTGCCGTCGGGCATCAGAATCTTGAAGAAGCCTTCGCCGGTGATGGAGAGGTCGAGATCGTTGCCGGTCTGCGACAGCGTGCCTTGCGTCATCGAGCGGGGAGTCCCGACCGTCTTGACGCCACCGCCGATATCGATGCCGACCGGCAGTATGGTGCCCTGCTGCGACGCCTGCGCGCCGACCCGGGCGATGTGTTGATAGATCAGGTCCTGGAATTCAGCCGTCTGCTTCTTGTAGCCGGTGGTTTGCAGGTTAGCGATGTTGTTGGAGATGACCTGGACGCTAAGTTCCTGGGCCGCCATCCCGGTCGCTGCAGTGTGAAGCGCTTGCATGGGTCGTCTCCCTTAGGTCGGTACGTCAGCAAGCTGCTGGATGGCGGTTTTTTGCAGCTCGGCCTGTTGCTGCATCAAATTTGCGACCGAGGTGTAGGCGCGAGAGACCTCCATCATGCGGCTCATCTCGGAGACCGCATTCACGTTCGACTTTTCGATGAAGCCCTGCTGCACCCTGGATTTGGTATCAGGTTGCGGCGCCCCCCCTTCGCCGGCGGCGTAGAGGTTGAAGCCTTCCTTCAGCATTTTCTGGGCGTCGGTGAAGCTGACGAGGCGGAGCGTGCCGCGAAGCGAATCCGTTCGCCCGCTGCCCTCGACCACGGTGATGGTGCCGTCCGGTGTGATGTTGATGTCGTGGTCGGTCTGCTGAAACACGATCGGGCCGCTGGTTCCCAGAACCGGATTGCCGGCGACGGTGACGAGCTGGCCCTGGCTGTTGATGTGCAGGTTGCCGTCACGGGTATAGCGTTCGCCGCCCGCCGTCTGCACGGCCAGGAAGGCAGAGCCGTTGATCGCGACATCGAGCGGATTCTTGGTTTCCTCCACCGAGCCCTGCGTCATGTCGCGGTAGGTGCCGCGGTCCTGCACGAAGCTGACGCGGCGGTCGCTGCCGACGAAGTTGTCTTCATGCGCGGGCGTGTTGAGATATTCCTCAAACAGCGAGTTGTCGGCCTTGAAGCCGGAGGTATTGACGTTCGCGATATTGTTGGCGATCGCATCGAGCTGCCGCCCGAGCGCATTCTGCCGCGCTAGTCCGATGAGAAGTGCATTCTCCATCGCCTGGTTCTCCCCTTAAACGATCCGCCGTTGGCCCTCCCAGGCCGCTTGCTGATCTTCAAACCGCCGGGCTCTCCCAAACCCGCGGCTCACAAGAGGTAGAGCGAAAGCCGTGCCAGTCCGGAAATGGAAACCATTTCAACGGCTTGCTTGATCGAGAGCGGCTTTTGGAGTCGGCAATAAGGTCTTGTTGACCATGTTTGCCCGGCAACTTTTTCCTAGTTGGAAGGCAAAAGAAAGCTTCCGTTAACCATTCTTACCTTAGCGTTCACAAACGAGCGCAGGACGTGCCGCGTGTATCGCGTCAGAAGGTCGCCTGTCGGCATCGAATGTTTTTTGACGTCGGAGCGGCCGGGCGATGGCAGACAATGAGGCGGAAGGCGCTGCGGAAGCAACCGAAGCGCCTGCATCCAAAGGCAAACTCAAAATGATCGTCGCGGTCGTAGCCGTGCTGGCCATCGCCGGCGGCGGAGCGACGTGGTTCTTCTTCCTGCGGCATCACAACGAAGAAATGCATGCGGAGGCGGTCGCGCCGCCGCCGAAGCCGCCGTCTTATGTCGAAGTGCCGGACATGCTCGTCAACCTGATCGGCCTGCCCGGGGAGCGGGTGCAATACCTCAAGGTCAAGATCGTGCTCGAGGTCAAGGAAGAGAAGCAGGTCGAGGCGATCAAACCGTCGCTGCCGCGCGTGACCGACATTTTCCAGACCTATTTGCGCGAATTGCGTCCCGGCGACCTCAACGGTTCGGCCGGCCTGTTTCGTCTCAAGGAAGATTTGATGCGGCGCGTCAACCTGGCGGTGTCGCCGAACCAGGTCAGCGCGGTGCTGTTCAAGGAAGTCGTCATTCAATGACGATGCGGATTTAGAAAAACATGGCGGGCAACGATCCAGTCGACCAGGATGCAATTGCGGCGCAATGGGAAGCGCAGCTTGACTCCCAGGATCCGACCGAGGCCGCAGCGGAAGCGGAAGCCAACGAACTTTCCGAGACCATGGCCCTGCAATGGGCGGCCATGGTCGAGGACGGCAGCCGCGACTTTGGCGGCGGCAAGAACGGCGGCGAACGGGTTCTGTCGCAGGAAGAAATCGACAACCTGCTCGGCTTCAATGTCGGGGAGGTCAGTCTCGACGATAATTCCGGCATTCGCGCCATTATCGATTCGGCGATGGTCTCCTACGAGCGCCTGCCGATGCTGGAAATCGTCTTCGACCGCCTGGTGCGGCTGATGACGACCTCCTTGCGCAATTTCACCTCCGACAACGTCGAAGTCTCGCTCGATCGCATCACCTCGGTGCGGTTCGGCGATTACATGAATTCGATACCGCTGCCGGCCGTGCTCTGCGTGTTCAAGGCCGAGGAGTGGGAAAATTTCGGGCTCGCCACCGTCGACTCCAGCCTGATCTATTCGATGATCGACGTCCTGCTTGGCGGCCGCCGCGGGCAGACCTCGATGCGGATCGAGGGCCGTCCCTACACCACGATCGAAACCAATCTCGTCAAGCGCCTGGTCGAAGTGGTGATGGCCGATGCCGAACAGGCGTTCCGGCCGCTGTCGCCGGTGACCTTTACGATCGACCGTCTCGAAACCAATCCGCGTTTTGCCGCCATCAGCCGGCCGGCGAACGCCGCCATCCTGGTGCGGCTGCATATCGACATGGAGGATCGCGGCGGCAATATCGAGCTGCTACTGCCCTATGCGACCATCGAGCCGATCCGCCCGGTGCTCATGCAGATGTTCATGGGCGAAAAATTCGGCCGCGACCCGATCTGGGAGGGCCATTTTGCCACCGAAATCGGGCAAGCCGAAATTTCCGTCGATGCCGTGCTTTACGAGGCCGACATTCCGCTCAAGGAACTCATGAAGCTGAAAGTCGGCGATACCTTGCCGCTCGACATGCGGGCGGATGCGCTGGTGGCCGTGCGTTGCGGCAGCGTGACGCTCACCGAGGGGCGGATGGGCCGGGTCGGCGACCGGGTCGCCATCCGCGTCGTCAAAAAATTGCACAAGCCGAATACCACGTTTGCGATGTTCGAAAAGGCCGACGAGCAAACCAAGATGATGGAGGCCCCATGAGTCATTCGCTCGGAATTGTAATCGAGAGCCTTGTAACAATTTTGCTCATGCTCACGATAGGTTACTGCATGGTGTTGAACAAGCGCCTGAAGCGGCTAAAGGCCGACGAGCATTCACTCAAGGCGACCATCGCCGAACTCATTACCGCAACTGAAATCGCGGAGCGGGCGATCGGCGGCCTCAAGCACACGGTACGCGACGTCAACGAGAATCTCAGCGATCAACTGACCGCGGCGAGCGAGATGTCGGCGCAGCTGAGGAAACAACTGGGTGAATGCGACGGCGTCGTCCGCCGGCTGTCCAAGATTGCGATCGCAGCGCGCCCCGCCGAGCCGGAGCCGGTCGCAGCGCCCGCGGTGCCGAAGGTCTCGGCCGCCAAGGCAGTCGCGGCAGCCGCGCAAGCTTTCTCCGATCGCAGAAGGGCTGATGGACTTGCTGCATGAAACCGTTTCGTAACATCCGCGTCCTTCCCGTTGTTCTGGTTGCCGTCTTCGGTCTGGCGGTCTTGAAGATCGCGGGTCTCGTCCTCGACGGCGGATATGTGTTCGACTACCGCCCGGATGCGGACAAACCATCCTGGGCGCAGGAGACATTCAATTTTCCTGGCCGCAGGTATGTCGACAGCGCCGATATCACGGGTTCGGTGAAGAAGGAGGAGGAGGCCAAGCCTGCGCCGGAAGTCGCAAGGGCTGAGACCACCTCGAATCCGGAGCCGGGACAAGCGGTGTCTGCGTCCGAGCGCGCCATTCTCGAGCGGTTACAGGCGCGGCGTCAGGAGATTGAGGCGAGGGCGCGCGAGATCGACATCCGCGAGAATCTTTTGAAGGCTGCGGAAAAACGCGCCGAGGGACGGGTGGAGGAATTGAAGGCGATCGAATCCCGCATCACGGGCGCCGCGGCGCAAAAAGCCGATGAGGAAGCTCAGCGTTTCAAGGGCATCATCACGATGTACGAAGGCATGAAACCGAAAGACGCCGCCAAGGTGTTCGACCGGCTGGAAATGCCCGTGCTGTTCGAAATCGCTTCGCATATCGCTCCGCGCAAGATGGCCGACATTCTGGGCTTGATGTCGCCCGAAGTGGCCGAACGGCTCACGGTCGAGATGGCGCGCCGGGCCGGCTCCGACAAATCCGGTGCCGAGGCCGACCTCCCGAAAATCGAAGGCAAGATCCTGCAACCGCAGAAGGCCAATTAACGGGAATGTTTAATAGGTCCTTAAATCACCGATCCTAGTGTCGAATGTGGGAAATTGTGCCTTCTGGCGGCTCGTCTGCGATCGGATGAACTGGAAGACTTGAACGAAATGGCGCGTATGGCTGCCGCTGGATTTTGGTCGCGAGTGCGCGCTTGTGCGCACGCGGTCGTGCTTGCGTCGGTCTTGGCGGCACTGGTGCTCCCGGCTAGCGGTTTCGCGGCCGAACTTGTTCCGGCCGAGGCCAGCTTTTCATCCGCCGGCGGCTTTGCCCGCCTGGTAATCAAATTCAACGAGGATGTCGGTTCGGAAGTGGTGACGGCCGGATCGATCGTCGTGATCCGGTTCGAGCGGCCCGTCGACGTTTCGGTCGACAAGTTGGCCGAGTTGGTGCCGGACTATATCGGAGCGGCGCGCCGCGATCCCGATGGCGGGGCGATCCGCCTGTCGCTGTCCCGCAGGGTAACGATCAATACCATGACGGCCGGCGAACGATTGTTCGTCGATCTTTTGCCGGACTCATGGAGCGGTCCGCCGCCGAACCTTCCCCAGGAAGTGGTGCGGGAACTCGCCGAACGCGCCCGCGCGGCCGAGCGCGAACTTCGCCAGCAGAAGGCGACGTCGGAAGCCAAGAAGCGCGCGCCGGTGCGCGTCCGCGCGTCGGTTCAGCCCACGTTCGTACGCTTTGTCTTCGAAATGCCCGACGGCGTCGGCGTGTCCTCGGTGTTGAACGACCAGAAACTCAAATTGCTGTTCAGCAAGGCGCTGACCTTCGATCTGGCCGACGCCAAGCTCGCAGCTCCCCCCAACGTGGCCGGGATCATTCAAAAGATCGAAGGCGAAACCGCTGTCGTCGAACTCGTGATGCTGGGCGATGTGGACGTGCATTCCTTCCGCGAGGACAAGAATTACGTCATCGACGTTGCCTTCCAGCAGGCGGACAAGGCTTTGGGGCTGCCGCAGGTGTCGGATGCCGCGCGCGCACCGCCGATGCGCATACCCGAAAAGACGGCCGCGGCGCCAGAGTCCGCGGCGGCGATGCCGGCCGCGGCCGAAAAATCCGCGATGGCCGAAAAGCCGGCGGCTGCTCCCGAAAAACCAGCGGCTGCGCCGGAAAAAATAGCGGCTGCGCCGGAAAAAATGGCGGCGCCGGAAAAACCCGCGATGGCAGCAGTGCCACCACAACCGGCAGCGGAAGCCGTCAATCCACAGGTCCCCGCTGAAACCAGTGTCGAACCTATGCCAAAAATGGCGCCCGCTCCGGCCATCGCCAAACCCGCGTCAGGCGATATGCCGGCCGCGGCTGGCGAGGCTTCGTCGAAAAGAAGTCAGGCGGCGCCTGCCGTTGACGCGCCCGTTGTGGCCGCGCCCGCTGAAGCGAAGCGGGAGCCAGGTGCCGCCGATGTCGGCGTTATCCGTGACCGCGACGGTCTGCATCTGACCTTTTCAATGCCGCCGGGTACGCCCGCGGCGCTGTTTCGCCGCGCCGACACGCTGTGGCTGGTGCTGGATTCAAAAAAGCCGATCAGCCTGGAATCGATCCGCGGGCAGGGCGGCGTGGCGGTCGCCGATGTCAGCATCGTGCCGCAGGAGATCGGCCAGGCGGTCCGCCTCCGTCTCAACCGGCCGCAATTGCCTTCGTTGTCGGGGGAAGATCTCGCCACCGGCACCAACTGGACCGTCACCTTTGCCGATACCGTGCACACGCCGTCTCAGGCGCTCTCAGCCATCAGAAATATCGCGGACCCCACGCTTGCCAACGTCACGGTGCCGCTGACAAAGGCAGGCATTCTTCATCGCTTTGCCGATCCGGATGTCGGCGATACGCTGTTCGTGGTGACGGCCAAGCCGCCGGCGCGCGGCTTTATCAAGCGGCAGGATTTTGTCGAGCTGTCGCTTTTGGAGTCGATCCATGGCGTTGCCATCCGCCCGAACTCCGAAGAGGTGACGGCGGATGTGGGCCCCGACAAGATTGTTCTGGGCAAGCCCGGTGGGCTGACGCTGTCGCCGGCCGATAGCGGAGCCGCGCGCGCGCCCACGGCCGTACGTCCGATTTTCGATCTTGGCGAATGGCGCGAGAACCAGGAGGGAAGCTTCAACGAGCGGGCGGACGCCCTGGTCGAAGCAGCCGGCGCTGCGGCGACCGCGGGGGTCGAGCCGCGCATGTCGGCGCAGGTCGATCTCGCCCGCTTCTACATGGCGCGCAGGATGTATCCGGAGGCGGTCGGCGTGCTCAATCTTGCGCTCGCTGACGCCAAAGCGGGCTCGGAAGATCCGGCCGCCCTGATCGTTCGCGCGCTGGCCAACATCCTGATGGGGCGTCCGGAGCGGGGATTGAAGGATCTCGCCAGTCCCGTGATCGGCAGCAATTACGATTCGCAGCTCTGGAAGGCGATGGCGAGTGCGCGTCAGGGAAGATGGGCGGACGCACGCGAGAAATTCAAGAGCAGCGAATTCTCCGTGACGTCGCTGCCGATTGATTTGCAGCGGATCGTGATTGTCGATGCGATGCGCGCCTCTGTCGAGGTCAAGGATTATCCGGGCGCGGCCAAGCGCGCCAGCGAACTGGAAGTGATTGGCCCCCTGCCTGAGCAGGTTGCCGCGGTGGCCGTGCTGCGCGGCCGGCTCGCCGAGGGCCTCGGTCACGAGAAGGATGCGCTGGATGAATACAAGCGCGCGATCGTCTCAACGGACCGCCACGCCGCGACGGAAGCCAAGCTGCTGGAAATCGCCTTGAAGCAGAAGCGTGATGAAATCAGCCAGGAAGATATGCTGCGGGAGCTCGAGACCCTTGCGATTACCTGGCGCGGTGACGCGCTCGAGGTGCAGGCACTTGAAATGCTGGCGCGCATCTATGCCGACAGCGGGCGCTTTGCCGAATCCTTTGGCGCGGTGCGGATCGCCAACCTGCTGGCGCCCAATCTGGAGGTCGCCCGCCAGGGCCAGGATGCGGCATCGGCGCTGTTTGCGCAGCTCTTTCTGGGTCCGAAGGGCGACGATCTTCCGGCCATCGACGCGCTTGGCATGTTCTACGAATATCGCGACCTGACGCCGATCGGCCGGCGCGGCGACGAGATGATCCGCCGTCTCGCCGATCGCCTGGTGGCGGTCGATCTGCTCGACCAGGCGGCCGAGCTCCTGCAATACCAGGTCGACAAGCGGCTCGAAGGCGCCGCGCGCGCGCAAGTCGCTGCCCGCCTGTCGATGGTCTATCTCACCAACCACAAGCCGGAGCGTGCGATCGACGCGCTTCGCTCTACCCGGATTGCCGACCTTTCCGGCGAATTGCGGCAGCAGCGCCTGTTGCTTGAGGCGCGCGCGCAGAGCGATGTCGGACGTCACGACCTCGCGCTCGACATCATTTCCAATATCAATGGCCGGGAAGCGATCCGGCTGCGCTCCGATATCTATTGGGCCGCGCGTCAGTGGCGCGAGTCGGCCGAACAGATCGAACTCTATTATGCCGACCGCTGGCGTGACTTCAGGCCGCCGAATGCGACGGAGAAGAGCGACATCATCCGCGCGGTGGTGGGTTATGCGCTGGCCGAAGATGTTATCGGGCTCGCGCGCTTTCGCGAAAAATACCTGCCGTTGATGAGTTCCGGGGCGGACCGGGCCGCTTTCGAGATTGCGAGCAAGCCGGTCGGATCGAGCGGCGCTGATTTTGCCCAGATCGCCAAGATGGCCGCCAGCGTCGATACCTTGGAAGGGTTTTTGCGTGATATGCGGGCGCGGTATCCCGACGCGACCGCGCGGGCGAACGCGCCTGGCATGGCGAAGGCCGATCCGAACCCGACGGGATCGCTGCCCGCGATCGTCGGAACGAAGCAGGCAAAGGCCGCGAAGTAGGCAACGCCGGGCTCGCCGCCGCCATTCTGCTCGACAGATGTCGCGGTTGGCGCCACCTTCGCTTCGTAACCCGTCAAGGTGCCTCATGAGCAAGCCCGTCAAGTCCGCTGCCGAATTGATCGCGATGGCGCGCGCCGAGCTGAAGGTCCATGCCGATTGTCCCGATGGAATCGAAATCTCGGTGATTTCCAACGCCGACAGCTGGGAGTTCCGCGCGAGCGCCGACGTGGCGACGGTGGCCAAGCCGGGCTATCCGGAATGCGTCGCAATGCTGGTGCAGATAGGCGATCACCTCGCCAAGCAATACGACTTGCAAGGTTAGCCCCCGCCGTAACTCTGCACCAGGCTGCCGGCGACCAGTGACCAGCCGTCGATCAGCACGAAAAAGATCAGCTTGAAGGGCAGAGACACCGTGACCGGCGGCAGCATCATCATGCCCATCGACATCAAGACCGAAGCGACCACCATGTCGATGATCAGAAACGGCAGGAACAACAGGAATCCGATCTCGAAGGCGCGCTTCAATTCGGAGATCATGAAGGCCGGCACCAGGATGCGCAGCGATAGCTGGTCCGGTGTTGCCGGCACCGGCTCGCCCGACATGTCCTGAAACAGTTTGATGTCCTTTTCGCGCACGTTCTTCAGCATGAAGCCGCGGAGCGGCACCGATGCGCGCTGAAGGGCGTCCTCGACGCTGATCTGGTTGGCGACCAGTGGTTTGATTCCGTCGTCGTAGGATTTTTGCAACACCGGTCCCATCACGAAGGCGGTCAGAAACATCGCCAGCGCAATGATGACGGAGTTCGGCGGCGCGGTTGCGGTGCCAAGAGCGGTGCGCAGCAGCGACAACACGACCACGATGCGCGTGAACGACGTCATCATGATCAGGATCGACGGGGCCACCGACAGCACCGTCAATAGCGCGATCAGCTGAATCGCGCGCTCGGTCACGCCGCCATTACCCTGGCCGCCGAGATTGATGCTGATGTCCTGCGCCCATGCAGGCGCGGCCAGCAATCCGGCGGTCAAAAGAGTGGCTAAAAATAAAACTCTACGCGGAGGGCCTGCGGCCCTCACGAAGGATTCTTTGGCCGGCCGAGGAGCGAGGCCATCTCGTCCTCGAGATTATCAAAGCCGCTCTTGGCCGGGGCTGGCGCAGGCGGTGGTGCCGGAGGCTCGTTGCGAGGGACGGCGCGGGCCACGGGCGTTTCGGGGGCGACCGGCGGCGCAACCGGCTCGCCGGGCGGACGGCGAAGTGCGGCCTCGAGCCGTTGCGCCATCTCGGCGAGATTCTGGTCGGCCGAAGACATCGCCGGTGCGGACGGCGGCAGTGGCGGCGCTACGGGACGTTCCTGAGGACGTTCTTGTGGGCGCTCTTGTGAGCGTTCTTGGGGACGCTCTTGTGGGCGCTCCTGGCGAATCGGCGGCGGCTTGGGCACCTCAACCGGCCGTACCGGGCGCGGCATCACCGGCTCGCTTCGCGGCATGCGGGGAGCAGGTGGCGGTTCTGTCCGCGGCTCGGGACGGCCGCCCATCGGTTCGGCAGCAAAGCCGGCCAAGGGATCGCCTCGTTCCGCGCGGGCGGGCCGGCGCACCTCGTCGGCAAAGGCGGGACGAGCCGGGCGCGGCGGCGGCTCGGGCATTTGCGGTTCCGCATGTTCAAAAGGTTCAGGCCGTGCAGCGTCAGCGTCGGCCCAGCCGGCGGCGTCCGGAAGCGGCACAATCCGCGGCTGCTGTACGGCGTCGGGGCTGGCGACGGCCGGCCGTGGCGGCAACTGATCGCGTCCGGACGTCGCGCGCACGATATTGGGTTCGACGACGATGTCGGTCGGGCCGCCGATCATCAGGAGATGTTCGATGTTGTCGCGCCGTACCAGCACCAGACGGCGGCGTCCGTCCACCGCGGCGGCATCGATCACAGCGAGACGGGGCATTCTCCCGCGATTCGTGTTGGCGCCGAGCCGGTTGGAGGCGAATCGGCGGATCAACCACGCCACCCCGCCGATCAGCGCCAGGACCGCCACGAACGCGAAGAAAAAAATAAGTGTCTGCGACATGCTTTGTCCCCGGCGAGGGAGGTCAGCAACCTCTCAACGCCCAACGAGCCTTCAGTGAAGGCCCAAGTTAATGTCCCACGGCAAAAGCTGCCGTCCC
This sequence comes from Bradyrhizobium sp., assembly GCA_049509335.1. Taxonomy (GTDB): domain Bacteria; phylum Pseudomonadota; class Alphaproteobacteria; order Rhizobiales; family Xanthobacteraceae; genus Bradyrhizobium. The sequence continues at coordinate 12,182 of JBEKZZ010000050.1, forward strand.
GGCAATCTTAATAGCCCATGAATCGGCAGGGCCAAAACGACTTCTCGCGATGCCAATGCCGATGATTTCGCTGGTTAACGCAGCATTCGTGGCGAAATTGCGCTCGAAGCGATTCGTTCACGGCACTTCAAGGCCCAAATGTGCCGGTGTCGCACCAGCGCCATTTTAACCAGCCGTTAACCATACACGCGGCAAATTCTGCCTACCTTGAGCGGGGTGTTCCGCCACTGACCAAGGGGGAGCGCCGCGATGGCTATCAACGATCTTCCGACCCTGTCGATCCTGCGCACCAAGATGCAGTGGCACCAGGAACGCCAGAAGGTGCTCGCCGAAAACGTATCCAATTCCAGCACTCCCAATTTCAAGCCGCGCGACCTGGTCGAACCGAAATTCGAAGTCGGCAGCGGCAAGGTGGACGGGGGAGCCGCGACGCTGGCAATGGCGCGCACCAGCACAAGCCATATTGTGACCGACGGCGCTGACCCGACCTTCGATCAGAATGGCCGGGCGGGATTTCTGACCCGGCCCGCCGGCAACGCGGTCAGCCTCGAAGACGAAATGCTCAAGACTTCCGCCAACCAGATGGACTACGCGGCGGTGACCTCTCTCTACAGCAAGAGCCTGCACCTTCTGAAGACCGCGATCGGCAAGGGCTAAGTCATGATCCAGGGCGCCGGTTAACCACAGGAGAGATGCATCATGTCAAGCGATGCAAATGATTTCGCCCGCTCGATGGGCATTGCGACGTCGGCCTTGCGCGCGCAGTCCGGGCGCATGCGGGTGATTTCCGAAAACATCGCCAACGCCGATTCGACGGCGTCGACCGCGGGTGGCGACCCTTACCGCCGCAAGGTGCCGACGTTTTCCAGTGCGCTCGACCGCGCGCTGGATGCCAAGGTGGTGTCGCTCGGCAAGATCAGAACCGATCAATCGGCGTTTAATTCCAAATACGAGCCCAGCAATCCGGCCGCGGACGCCTCCGGCTACGTCAAATATCCGAACGTCAATCCGATGATCGAAATGACCGACATGCGGGAGGCACAGCGATCCTATGAAGCCAATCTCAACATCATCAGCGCCACGCGCCGCATGATCCAGCGCACGCTCGATATTCTCAAGGCCTGACAGAAAGGTTTAAAAGATGGCTTCACCCGCAATTGCCGCCAATGCTTATGCCGCCGCTGCCCGCGCGCTCGACAGCGGGGCGGCGGCCAAGCCCGCCGATTCGACCGGACCGTCCTTCGGCGACGTGCTCAAGGAGGCGATCGGAGGCGTGCTCGATACCGGGCGCAAATCCGATGCGCAGACGGTCGCGATGGCATCCGGCAACGCCAACGTCATGGATGTGGTGACGGCCGTGGCGGAAACCGATGTGGCGGTCTCGACGCTGGTGTCGGTACGCGACAAGGTGATCGCGGCCTACGAAGACATCATGAAGATGTCGATCTGACGGCTCCGCCGTCATTCCGGGATGGTCCGAAGGACCAGACCCGGAATCTCGAGATTCCGGGTTCGCTGCTTCGCATCGCACCGGAATGACGCAAGCGATGAAAGTGAGTTGCAAAATGACCGGTGCTGAAACCCTCGACGTGGCGCGGGATGCGATCTGGACCATCATCGTGGTGTCCTCGCCACTGATGGTGGTCGGGCTCGTCGTCGGCGTCGTGGTATCGCTGTTCCAGGCGCTGACCCAGATTCAGGAGCAGACGCTGATCTTTGTCCCGAAGATTCTCGCGATTTTCCTCACGCTGCTGTTGTCGCTGCCGTTCATGGCCGACGCGCTGCACAGCCATATGATGCGGATATCGTCGCGAATCATTGGCGGCTGATGGCATGATGGCCGGCGCGGTGGATTTGACAGTCGCTAACGTGATGCCGCGAGGACGTTCCGCCTGTGCGCATCGATATTTCGCTTTTGCCTATCCTGGCGGCCGCCTTCATGCTGGTGTTCGCCCGCATCGGCGCCATGGTGATGCTGCTGCCGGGATTGGGCGAATCCAATATCCCGGTCCGCATCAAGCTTGCGATCGCGTTGCTGCTGACGCTGATCATTCTCCCGCTGCACCGCGCCGATTACCACATCGACATGAACTCGATGTCCGCCCTCCTGGTGCTGATGATCTACGAAATCCTGATCGGCATCGTGCTGGGCGCGACCGCGCGGGTGACGCTGGCGGCACTCCAGGTCTCGGGCGCCGTGATCGCCCAGCAGCTTGGCCTCGGCTCAATCACCTCGGTCGACCCGACCCAGGGCCAGCAGGGCGTTCTGATCGGGAACTTCCTCACGCTGCTCGGGATTACCATGCTGTTTGCGACCGACAGCCATCATCTGGTCATTGCGGCGCTCAACGACAGCTACTCGGTCTTTTCGCCGGGGGAGGCGATGCCGAGCGGCGACGTAGCCGCGCTCGCCACCCGCGCGTTCGCAGCTGCCTTCAGGCTCGGCATGCAACTGTCTGCGCCGTTTCTGGTTTTCGGCCTGGTCTTCAACGTCGGCCTTGGCGTGCTGGCGCGGCTGATGCCGCAGATGCAGGTCTATTTCGTGGGCGTGCCGCTGTCGATCATGGCGGGATTTCTGATCTTCACCGTCGTGCTGACGGCCATGATGGGAAGCTTCCTCGACTACTTTACCGGCGTCATGCACGAACTGATTCCGTTGAGGTGAAGGTTGCCCAGGGCGGCCGTTCGGAATCGGAGCTCTAGCCGATGGCGGAAGAAGACGAGGGCGGCGGCGAACGCTCAGAAGACCCCACCCAAAAACGCCTTGATGACGCACTGGAGCGCGGTGACGTTGCCAAGAGCCAGGAGGTCAACACCTGGTTCATGATCTCGGGCGCAACCCTTGTTCTCTCTACCTTTTCCGGTTCCATTGGCAGCATCCAGGTGCCGCTGCGCAATCTCATCGCCAATTCTTGGATGATCCGCGTCGACGGTCCGGGTCTTTTGATGCTGGCGCGAAGCCTGGAATACGTGGTGTTTGCCGCCGTCGGCGTGCCGGTCCTGATGCTGGTACTGGCGGCGATCACCGGCAATATGCTGCAACACCGGCTGGTCTGGTCGGGCGAATCGCTCAAGCCCAAGCTCTCGAAGATCTCGCCGATGGCCGGCGCCAAGCGCATCTTCGGCAAGCAGTCGATCGCCAATTTCGCCAAGGGCCTCTTCAAGCTGATTGCGCTCGGTGCGGTCATGATGGCCATCCTGTGGCCGGAGCGGCAGCGCCTGGAGTCGATGCTGCGGTTCGATCCAGCGTCGATTCTTGGCGCCGTCGTCAGCCTGTCGGTGCATCTGATGGGCGCGGTGGTGGCGATGCTCGCGGTGGTCGCGATCGCGGACTATTTCTTCCAGTACCGGCAATGGTACGAGCGGCAGAAGATGTCGCTGCGGGAAATGAAGGAGGAATTCAAGCAGTCCGAAGGCGATCCCCACATCAAGGGCCGGATCCGGCAATTGCGCCAGGCGCGCATGAAAAAGCGCATGATGGCGGCGGTACCCAAGGCTTCCGTGATCATCACCAACCCGACCCATTACTCGGTCGCATTGTCCTACGAACGCGGCATGCCGGCCCCGATTTGCGTGGCCAAGGGTCAGGACCGGATCGCGCTCAAGATCAGGGAAGTCGCGGGCGAACACAACATCCCGATCGTCGAGAACGTGCCGCTGGCGCGCGCGCTCTACGCCACGGTGGATATCGACGAGGAGATACCCGTGGAACACTATCACGCGGTCGCCGAAATCATCGGCTACGTGATGGGTCTCAAACGCGGGGTTTCCGGCCGGCGGCGGGGGTGACGCCTCCCGTTCCGTGTCATAGGTAATTGTGCCGGCGCGCCGAATCTAGCGTACATAATCCAGCGTACATATTGTGCGTCGTTTCCGTGTCGACAGGCTATTCTCCTTCCCATGATCGCCGAACCTGACCGCTATCCGCCGCCCGAGCCGGCCTCCGCCCACGAGCCGGTGCGGCGGGGCGGCAGTATCTTGCTGGTGCTGCTGGTGGCAGGCGCCATCGTTGCCGTCGCAGTCGCGCTCACCACCATCGGGCGTGCGCAGGCGCAGCCCTATATTCTGGGTCTTCTGGCGCTGCTCGCGATGGTCGGCCTGTTCAATCTGTTCGCCTTTGCGGCCGGTATTATTCGCTTCACCGATCGCTCCACGGATGATCCCGTCGTCCGCCGCATCGCCGATCTCGCTTATGACGGGATCGCCGTCACCGACCCCTTTGGTCATGTCGCCTATTTCAATTCGGCCTATCTGGCGCTCACGGGGGCTTTGGGCCCGCATGACGTACGCCCCGTAGAGCGGGTTTTCATCGGCAATCCCGACGTATCGGAAGCGGTGTTTCGCCTGCTCAAGGCGGCGCGCGAAGGCAAGCGCCAGCAGGAGGAGGTCCGTCTCGCCGGCACCGACGGCGCCCACGGCCGCTGGCTCAGGATGCGGGTCCGCCCGCTCGGCCAGAGCAAGCGCGAGGCGAAATATGCGGTGTGGTCGATTGCCGATATCACCCGCGACCGCGAGCGGCAGGAGGACGTGTTTAAGGAGTTGCAGCACGCGATCGAATATCTCGATCACGCGCCGTGCGGTTTCTTCTCGGTCAATGCGTCAGGCGAGGTTGCCTATGTCAATGCGACGCTCGCCAACTGGCTCGACTATGATCTCGCGGAAATCGGATCGGGCGGGTTGAAGCTGACCGACATCGTGTCGGGCGATGGCGCCGCACTTCTGACCTCCATTACGCCGGCGCCGGGCGAGGTCACGACCGAAGTATTCGATATTGATCTGCGGATGCGGAACGGCAAGACCATGCCGGCCCGTCTCTACCACAAGCTCGCTTTCGGTGCCGATGGGCTGCCTGGCGCCTCGCGGACGCTCGTCATCAGCCGTGCGCGCGACGAGCGCGCCGATCCGCAGCGGGCGGCGGAGGTGCGCTTCATGCGCTTCTTCGACCATACGCCGATGGCGATTGCCACCGTCGATCGTTCCGGTGCGATCGTGCGCGCCAATGCGCGCTTCGCCAAGCTGGCGCAAGGCGTGAGCGTGGACGGCGCCGCCTCTAAATCGATCTTCAACACGGTGAATGCGCGCGACCGCAATCTTCTCGTCGCCGCCATCAACCAGGCGGCGCAGGGGCAGGGCGATATCGCGCCGGTCGAGGCCATGCTCGACGGCGCCAAGGAGCGCTGGGGGCAATTCTTCGTTACCGCAGTGGAGGAGGACGAGCGCGAGACCGAGACCGCGATCGTCTACATGCTGGAGACGACCGAACGCCGCGCGCTGGAGAACCAGATCAACCAGTCGCAGAAGATGGACATGGTCGGCCAGCTCGCCGGCGGCATCGCGCACGACTTCAATAACGTGCTCTCCGCGATCATGATGGCGAACGACTTCCTCTTGAACGCGCACAAGCCGACCGATCCGTCGTTCCAGGACATCATGCAAATCAAGCAGAACGCCACGCGGGCGGCGACGCTGGTGCGCCAGTTGCTGGCGTTCTCGCGCAAGCAGACGCTGCGGCCCCAGGTGCTCGATCTCGGCGACGCGCTGTCCGATCTCACCATGCTGTTGCGGCGTCTGATCGGCGAAAAGGTCAAATTCGATCCGGTGCATGGCCGCGACCTGTGGCCGGTGAAGGCCGACGTCTCGCAATTCGAGCAGGTGATCGTCAATCTCGCGGTCAATGCGCGCGACGCGATGCCCGACGGCGGCAAGCTGACGATCAAGACCGCCAACGTCCCGGCGCGAGAGGCCGAAAAACTCTCCTACAATGGCATGCCGCCGGCGGACTATGTGCGTATCGATGTCAGCGATACCGGCACCGGCATTCCGAACGAGATCATCGACAAGATCTTCGAGCCGTTCTTCTCGACCAAGGAGGTCGGCAAGGGCACCGGCCTTGGGCTTTCGACGGTGTATGGCATCGTCAAGCAGACCGGCGGTTTCGTCTACGTGGATTCCGAACCCGGCAAGGGAACGTCGTTCCGCATCTTCCTGCCGCGGCACCACCCCGAGCCGGAAGTGGCGAGCGATCCCGTCGCCGCCAAGGAGGTTGCCGCGGAAGCAAAGCCGCGCACCGATCTGACCGGGCAGGGCACGATCCTGCTGGTCGAAGACGAGGAAGGCCTGCGGTCGCTCAACGCGCGGGGCTTGCGCTCGCGCGGCTACAGCGTGATCGAGGCCTCGAACGGCGTCGAGGCCATGGAGGCGCTCGAAGAAAAGAATGGCGCCGTCGATCTCGTGGTCTCGGACGTGGTGATGCCGGAAATGGACGGCCCGACCTTGCTGCGCGCGATGCGCGTGCACAATCCGGACCTGAAGATCATCTTCGTCTCGGGCTATGCGGAAGATGCGTTCGCAAAAAGCCTGGACGAGGACGAGAAATTTGAATTCCTGCCGAAGCCGTTCACGCTGAGCCAACTGGTGGGTAAGGTCAAAGAGACCATGACGCCGTCGTAAGGTTGACATGGCGCTTCCGATAATAACACCGGGACACCACGGCGGGATGATTTCGATGAATCGTCATGCCGCGTTAGTTCGTTGATTGAGCATGATCTTTTCGGGAAACCGCCGCACACTTTTTCGGATCATGCTTCAGGCCCGCGACGCCGCGCCGCAGCCAATCCCCCTCGCTGCGGCTTCCTTTTTGCGCGACCCTGCCCACCTTAAGGGCGCTTCCCCCATAACAGGAATATGAGGAAGCGGGATTTGAGGAATACCGTCATGAATTCCAAACAACGTGCGTTCGGTCTGATGAAGGCCTTGGCTCTCGTTTTATCGCTTGCCTTGCCGCTGGTTGTTGCGGCCTCAACAGCCGACGCACGGATCGGCGGCGGCGTCAGCTCGGGCTCGCGCGGCACGCGGACGTTTTCCGCGCCGCCCTCGACTTCGACCGCGCCGAGTGCCGCCCAACCGTTCAACCGCACCGCCACCCAGCCCGGCAGCCCCGGTTTTGGCGCGGGAGGCGGCGGATTCTTCAACCGGCCGGGCATGGGTCTGTTCGGCGGTCTTGCCGCGGGATTTTTGGGCGCGGGCCTTCTCGGCATGCTGTTCGGTGGCGGACTGTTCGGCGGGATCGGCGGATTTTCGTCGATCATTGGCCTGATCCTGCAGATCGCCTTGATCGTGTTCCTGGTGCGGTTTGCGATGTCGTGGTGGCAGCGCCGTCAGATGGGTGCCGCCTATGCAGGCGGGCCTTCGCCGCTCAGCGCCCAGGCGACTTCCGGATCGGGCATGGGTTTTGGGCTGGGATCGGGCAGCGCGCCGGTTCAGATTCTTCCCGCCGACTATGAGGCCTTCGAGCGATTGCTTGGCGAAACCCAGGACGCCTGGTCGAACGAGGACGTCGCGCGGCTTCATACGCTGGCGACACCGGAGATGGTGTCGTATTTCGTCCGCGATCTCGATCAGAACAAGGCGCGCAACGTCGTCAACAAGGTTGCCGGCACGCGGCTTCTGCAAGGCGATCTTGCCGAGGCCTGGCGCGAGGGCGATACCGATTATGCGAGCGTTGCGATGCGTTATTCGCTCGTTGACACCACGCTTGACCGCACCACCGGCCGCGTGGTCGAGGGCAACGGGCAGCCGGAGGAGGTCACGGAAGTCTGGACCTTCATGCGCCCGCGCGGCGGCAACTGGATATTGTCGGCGATCCAGCAGACTTCTTGATCGCCGCAGGCAAGGCTCAAAACTTCAAGACGCCGCGGCAAGGTCGCGGCGTCTTTTCATGTCGGCGTCGCCAAAGTGGAATAATTCAGGTCACGACGTGTTGCATTATTATTCAATCAAAAAACCATGGGAGGATTTCAAATGCCCGCTATCGCCCGAAACATCAGCCTCGTCTCAGCCGTTCTGTTCGCGAGCGTTGCCATCCAGCCGGCGCAGGCGCAATCGGCCAATACCACCTTCTTCGTCACCTCGGTCGGCGTCGGCAAGGGCGCCGACCTCGGCGGTCTTGAGGGCGCTGACAAGCAGTGCGCGACACTCGCCACGGCCGCGGGCGCGACCGCCAAGACCTGGCACGCTTATCTTTCGACGCAAGCCACCGACGGCAAGCCCGCGGTCAATGCACGCGATCGCATCGGCAAGGGACCGTGGCAGAATTCAAAGGGCGTGGTGATCGCCAAGGATGTCGCTGATCTGCACAGCGCCTCCAACAACCTCACCAAGCAGACCGCGCTCAGCGAAAAGGGCGAGGTGATCAATGGCCGCGGCGACACGCCGAACCGTCATGACGCGCTGACGGGTTCGCAACCGGACGGCACCGCGTTTGCGCCGGGTGAAGACCGCACCTGCAAGAACTGGACGAGCTCGACGCAAGGTGCGGCGATGCTCGGCCATATCGACCGCATCGGGCTGCGCGATGACGACGCCTCGAAATCCTGGAACTCTTCGCATCCCTCGCGCGGTCCGGACGGCGGTTGTTCGCAAGCCGACCTCAAGAGCACCGGCGGCGACGGGTTGCTGTATTGTTTCGCGGCGAACTGACCCCGCGCGTCCGAACCTCAACGGCGGCTGCCGTGAGCAAAAAGCCCGTCGGCTTTCGTCGACGGGCTGGATTTAAGTCAGGTCAGGCGATCAATCGCTGACATATGTTGGCAAGATATTGGCCGTCTTGCCGGCCCGCGTCAGAATAACGCTTTCCGGAAAATCCTGTTCATACATGACGCCAAGGTCTTGCAGGCGCTGAAGCAGTTCGGAAAGGCGAGGTAAACAACCCCGTTCGACGTCATGCAGGACAACGACGCTCCACTCGTTTTCCAGCACCTGCGCGACGCAGCTCTCAACCCACCCCGCCTGGTCCTTCCAATCTCCGGGAACATTGTTCCACAGAACGGTCTGGAACCTGTTCGCCAGGAGGTGGGCAATGGACGCCCTGCTCAACAGATGGGGCCCGATGAGACCGGATTTTCCATAGGGTCGAAACAGTTTATTCGGGTGAGACAATTCGGAGATAGCGCTTTGGGCGCTCTCAATTTCATGCGCGGCATATTCCGGATCTGGACGATCACCGAGAGCGACCGAATGCGAGAACGTGTGGTTGCCGATCCAGTGGCCAGCGGAATGAGCGGTTCGTGCCAGCGAGACGGCGGCGGGATCGGCTAAATTGCGGCCAATCACGAAAAAGGTGCTGAGGATTCCTTCGTTGTCGAGAACCTCAAGCACCCGTTCTGTGATCCCGGGCGTTGGCCCGTTGTCAAACGTCAGGGTGACACGTCGCGGTACCATAGCTTTCTCATTCGGCGGCTTTGATGCGGCATCGGGTGCCAATACCGGTTCGAGGTGTTGTTTATAGAGATCGCCAATTGAGGCGGCCTTACTCTTTCGTCGGCGGGATTTCCTTTGAAGAGTCCCACGGGCGCTTTCCATCGACGCCGCGATCCCAATAACGGGCCTTTGGACTGTTTTCCTCCTCTACCTTGGCCCTGGCCCGGTCAGCTCTGATTTGCTCGTGAATTGAGAGAGGCTCCGGGATTGGCGCAGTCGCAGGCTGCCCCTCAGCGGAGGCGACGAGCAGCATCACCAGAAGTACCATTTTCATCGACCAGCCTCATCGACTTTCAAAAGGGCTCATTCGGCAGTCTGGCCGAAAAGCCGCTTGTTGTGAGCCAGAAGTGTTAGAGAGGGCGCAACTCAGCGCTTCTTCGGGTGCGAAGTCCATCTAATTCGTATCACAGCTTTGTTCCGCCCGAGATAAGACCGGTGTGGTGCTTGAACGTCGCCTAAAGCCGTCAAAAATACAATTCGATCCGATCTTGGCATCTCAGCGGCTCGCAAAGGTATCAGCACCGCGCAACGACTACTTTGTTGCCTTCCCGCTACCTTCCGCCGTCTCGCGCCCTCATACGCTCTTTTTCACGAAAGCGATGATGGCGTCGTTGAAGGCGCCGGGATTCACGAGCTGAGGAAAATGATTCATCGACGGCACGATCACGTGCTCGCCGTGTGTCAGGTCGGCGGCCAATTCGCTGACAGCATCGAAAATCGGGCTCCACCCCCCGGATATGACAAGCACCGGGATTTCCGCGCGTGCCACGGTTTCGGCCGCGGCTCTCAACGATGCGGGGCTGGCCATGCCCGCTCGCAACAGGGCACAGCCGAGCGAAGCCGCCTTGCCCGGGTCGTTAGCGAGAGCCGTTGCGGCGTCGGTACCCGGCCCAAGGCTCCGGGAAAAGATCGTGCCATACTCGGCAGGTGTCTTGCTGGAAAGCAACGTTTCGCCGAATTCCAGAAATGCCTTGCGGGCTTCCTGGTTGGTTTCCATGACCTTGCTTCGCGGCAGCAAGGCATGAAGCGCCGGTTCGACGAGAACCAAAGCGCGCACCCCGTCAGGGCGCCGCGCCGCAGCCAGCAAAGCCTCAGCGCCTCCGAAGGAATGACCGACGAGAACGACATCATCGAGCATATCGGAGATCCAGACCGCGTCCGTTTCCATGTCGTCGGGCCCGCGACTGGGGCTTTTGCCAAAGCCGGGCCTGTCCGGCAGGATCAATTGCCATCCTTGCTCACCGAGAGCCTGTTGCTTGGCGAACGTAGCGGGACCGCCGCCCAGATTTCCCTGAACGCCGCCATGGATGATCACCATGCGCGGTCCCGACTGTCCCCAATGCGTCAGATGGATCGGCAGCTTATCGACCGCTACACCGGAAGCTGCGGGCATGGCAGGACACTGCGACAGCAGCGCCTCGCGATGCCCCGGCAAACGCAGCGCCAGTTTGATGCCACGCAATAGATCGTTGTTGTTGGCCCCGTACCACAGCAGCACGAACCCTGCGAAAACCACACCGATTGAAATCGCGATGACCATGTGTCGGCTCATCCGACCGCTCGCAGCTCAAGCTTGCTCGCCACGTCGTGACGATCGGCGGGCGGATAGCGGTAAGGGCCCAGGATCAAGGTCAACCCGGTGGCTACGGCCAACAGCAGGCTGTAGACGACCAGCGTGGCGGAATAGCTGTGGGTCAACTGGAACGCCCATCCCAGGATCGATGATCCCACGGCATTGCCGACCAATGCAGCGGTGAAAATCCATCCGTAGATCGTGCCGAATTTGGCCAGTCCGAAATAACGCGAGACCATATAGGACAGCAGGTCCGTTTCACCGCCGATGCCGAGGCCGAGCAGGAGAACGCCGGCCAGGGGCGGCACAGCGGCCGGCTGAAGCGCCAGGATCAGAAGTCCCACCAACGGCGCGAGCAGGAAGAAGACCGCGACATAGGGCGCGAATATCCGATCGATGATCCATCCAGCGAGCAGCCGGCCGACAATGAGCGCGATACCGGACGAGGAGATGATCGTGACGGCGTCTGCCGACGACATTCCGCGATCGGTCAGCATCGGCACCACATGCACGAGACTGCCGTTGATCGCGACCACGGCCAGAAAGAAGGAAATCAGCATGTACCAGAAGCGCCGGTCGCGCGCGGCCTCCTTCATGGAAACACCGGGAAGGGTAGCGCCCGGCGACAGGTCGCCCGCGGGAGTTCCCGCATGGGCACTGGCCGGCTCTCTGACAAACGCCAGCACGGGCAGCAGCGCCAGCAGGATGATCACACCGCCCAGACCGAGATAGGCTTCGCGCCAACCGAGCGTTCGGATCAGGGTGTTGCAGATCATCGGGATGATGACGGTCCCCATCCCGACCCCCGCCAGCACGATGCCCAGCGCAAAGCCGCGCTGACGATCGAACCAGGCCGCAACGACTTTTGAATAAGAACCCGGCGTTTGACCGATCGCGACCAGACCTGTCAGCGCGAACATCGCGTAGAGGGCGAACAGCGAGCCCGGCAGCAGCGACAATGCCGCCGTCGCCAGCGCAAAGAGGACGATGGAAATGGCGAGCGGCGTCCGCACGCCAAAGCGATCGATCATGCGGCCAAAAAATGGCGATGCGACCGCCGTCATGAGGCTGGAAATGCCGATGGCGGTTGCGATATCGCCGCGGCCGAAGCCGAGCTCCAGAGAGATGGGTTTGATGAATATGCCGGTGGCGAAAACATTGATGGGCCCCTGGCCCGCGACGAGGGCTAACGAGGAGGCCGCGACGATTGACCAACGCTTAAAGTCCATTTTTCCTCCGGTTCGTCCCTCGATCATGATCTCCGCGCAAACGTCTTTTGCGTTTGTCGCGCGCGCAAACGTCTTTTGCGTTTGTCGCGACGGAAAACCGCTACCCGCTATTCCGGATCATGCTCTTGCTTTTCGTCTCGTTCATCTTGTCATTCACCGAGCCGCCGACCGCGTGTGCGAGCACGGTTGCGGGATCGACGATGGAATCCGCGATGTGCCGCCACGCCACGATTTGATCTGGGCGGATCAGCACCAGATCGCTTTCGTAGAGGTCGCGCGCTTCCTCGTCGTCGATGGTGATCACCTTGAGGTCCAGCCCGGCTTTGATAGCCGCCACAGAGAATTCACCGGCCTGACGCGCATGATCGCCAAGGCAAAGCAGCGTCCATTCAAAACCGAAGCAATCGAACAACGAGCGGCCGTCGGGCAGCCAGACATGCGGGGCGCGGCCGCCGGGTTTGCCTGATGGCACGTAGGCGTTGGGCGTATCGGGAGGAGAGGGCGCGTCGTCGCTGGCAATAATGGGCGAACCATCGTATCGCGCGCCGAGCGTAAAGCCGGGAATGTTGAATTCGGCTCTCGCATGGTTGGCGAGATATTCGCCCGCACGCCGGCGCGAGCTTTCGCCAGCCCGACCGTCGGCCTCAAGCGCGGGCGAAGGCCGATACAGGCCGATGGAATCGGCAAAGGCTCGGGCAAAACCGGTGTTGCGAAGTGCAACCGGCCTGCGCTCGGCCTCATAGCTGTCGAGCAATGCTTCGCCCGCCTGTCGTTTCAGGACCGCTGCGAGTTTCCAGCCAAGATTGACCGCATCCTCGATCGCCGTGTTGTAGCCCATGCCGCCGGTCGGCGTGAACAGATGGACCGCGTCGCCGCCGAGGAACATGCGGCCGGAACCGAAACGGTCAGCCACCAGTGCACGTCCGGCGAGCCAGAAATCGCGCGACAGGATTTCGACCGGTATGGTCGCGCCGAGCGCCTGGTAGAACATGTCCAGCGCCTTGGCGTCATCCACCGAATTCGGATCTTCGTCGGGGCGCACCTGCGTATGGAAAACGAACTCGCCTTTGCCGTCGACCGCAATCAAGAGGGCGCGCCGCTCGGCGTTGAAGGTGCAGTACATCCACGATCTGGCGTGCGGACAGGCGTTGTAAAACTCTGGCGACCGCAGATAAAGCGCCAGCATTCGCCCGCCCATGAAGTCGCGACTGGTATCGCTGTTGCCGGAATATTCGATACCGAGGTGACGGCGCACCAGACTGCGCGGCCCGTCGGCGCCGAAGAGGTATTGCGCCCGGATCTGCCGCTTCGGCCCGCCGTCGATGGGTTCTATCTCTGCCGTGACGCCATCCGCGGTCTGTTCGATCGCGACTGCGCGCGACGAAAAGGCCAGCTCGATCGAAGGACAGGCCTTGGCGTGTCGATAAAGAACGGCCTCGACAAATTTCTGGCCCACCCGGTGCGGGAGTTCCGCGGCACTCCAGGAACCGTCCATGGTCTTGATTAGTCGTTGCGCCTCGCGCGCGGACGGCAGGCTGACCCGCCCCAGCTCATGCATGGTCAATCGCGTGAAATAGGCAATGTCGGTGGGATAGTCCTCCGGCATACCCATGGCGCGGATTTCGTCGGCAAAACCCAGCCGCCGGAAATGCTCCATGGTGCGAGCCTGCGTGGCGTTGGCCTGCGGGTTGAACGCCGTCGACAGCTTCTGATCGATCAGAATGGCGTTGATGCCGCGACGCCCGAGTTCATTCGCCAGCATCAGGCCGCAAGGTCCTCCGCCGACGATCAAAACTTGCGTCGTTTCTTGCGTGGTTTCCCGGTGCATGGCGCGGCTCGCTTGTCCCGGCGAAGGGTGCATGACATTCCCCGGAGGGTCAATCATGCCTCCAGCCGCGTCCTGGCCCGCTTATTTCGGCATCGGCAGGGCGATCGCCTTATCCTTGGCGCGGTCGCCAACCCACAAGGTATCCGCGGTCGGCTCGATCGCAGTCGGCCGGGTGAGGCCATCGAGAATGGTGACGACGGTCGCTTGATCGCCGTTGACGGTGACCACGCTGGCGCGGCCGTTCCGGTTCTCGGTCAGATAGAGCTTGCCGTTATAGGCGCGCATGCCGTCCGGCCCCTTGATCGGGCGGTCGGGCCAGATCTGTATCGGCGCGCCGGCCTTGCCGGACTGATCCAGTGGAATCCGGTACAGATTGTTGGAGATCACGTTGTTGACGTAGAGCTCGCTGCCGAGAAAGGTGATGCCGTCAATGCCGTCGAGCGTGCGGTCTTCGATCAGCAATTCGGGCTCCGAAGCGCGGGCTTGAGACGGAAAATCTTGCTGCCGAAGGTATCGCTCACATAAAGCGCCTTATCCGGCCCGATGACGAAATCATTGCACAGGTTGATATCGCCGGGGAGCGGCCAGCGGAATTTCGGGGCTCCGCTGGCGAGATCGAAGCTGCGCAGGATCGAGTGGCGGTTCTTGCCGGTGCCGATGATCTGACAGGCCCACAGCGTATTGGTCGCACCGTCGGCCAGCACACCGAGGAAGCTGACGTTGCCCTCGGCGGCGCTGACGTCGATGAAGACCTTTGCCTGGGTCTCGCCTTTTGCGGCGCGGTAGATCACGGGCTTTGCGGCGCTGCCGAGGATCAGCGAACCGTCCGGCGCCTCAGCGACGCTTTCCGGATCCGATCCCGGATCGGTGGTGACGACGAGCTTGGGCTCTGCCGCCTGCGCGACGGAACAGACCAACACTGCCACCACGGCCAAACCCAGGACAGGCGATAAGACAGATGACCAAACAGCCCAAGGGAGACTCTTACTGGCGTGCGCGTTCAACGTCATTTTTTGATCTCTCCCTTTGCAGCCCGTCGCCATTTGGATCACGGGCTCAATTTGTTGCACGCCTGCGATTTCAAATATTTAAACGGCAGCGCGTGTTGAAACACAAGTTTTAGATTGGCACGAAGACGGCCGATACAAACCTTCGTGATGGGATCGCGTAGCGCAGGTCGAGCCGACGCGTCGGATTGCATCTGCGGGCATTGACGCGGGCGTACTGACGGCCGATGCTAGGCCGTCCAATCGAGGCGGAGAGGTATGACATGGGGCTCATTTCAGTTCTGATCGGCGTGCTGATCATCGTAATCATCGGCGCAATCTGCTTTTGGGCCATCGACAAGTTCGCCGTTGATCGCCGATTGTCACAGCTTCTGAAATTGCTTGTTGTGCTGATTTGCCTCGGCGCGATTTTGCAGCGACTGCTTCCGCTGATTTAAGCGTCGGCGGTCGCCTCAGACGGGCAGATCGACCCGGACTTGATGTCACGGTTGCAGCGCAAGATTGCCATTTGGGACCGGCGGGAGGATGCTGTCGCTCGCGGGCACCATGGAGAGCAGCATGAGCAAGACCGGTCTCGACAATCGCCACAGCAACCACGACGGCCAGATCAGCCACAAGCACGGCAACACCCTCATCGGCACGTTGCGCAAGATTTACGGACAAGGTTTTGCCGCCGGTTACCCCGCGACCGACAAGCTCAGCGACGTGCTGCTTCAGCTGAACGAGACCTCACTGAGCCAGCTCCGCCGCGATCATGAGACCGGCCATCTGGAGCACAAGATCGCCAAGGCTTCGTAAGGCTCAATTGGAACCAGGACGCCGGGCGCCTGTCACTCGAAGCCGTCGCCGAAGATTCCTTGCGCGATATAGTCGCGGCGCTGGTCTTCGTCGTGGCTGATCACGATGGAAAGGTTTTTCTCGGTCTGGCTGAGGCCGTTGAGCCAGTCGAGTTCGGCGGCCATCAGCTCCGGTGGCTCCTTGATCCACGGCGCGTCCTTGCCCCGATTCAACCGCACGCCGTCCATGTGCCAGGCGACGTCGCCGGCCAGCAATAATTCTTTGCCCGATTGCAAAGCGACATAGACCATTTGGGAGCCCGGCGTGTGGCCGGGCGCCTTGATCAGCACGATGCCCGGCGCGAACGCCATGGTGTCGGCATAGTCGATGACGTGAAGCCTGGCCGCTATCTCGGGCGTGGCCTTGAGCTCCGGCATCTGCGGCTCGTTGAGCAGCGTGTCCAGTTGGGCGCGCGTCAGCACGGCCTTGGGCGCGAGTTCGTTGAAGGACGGGCTCTTGATCAGGCCCGCGATGTGGTCGCCATGCTCATGGGTGACGATGATGGCTTTCGCTTTTTGTAAAGCGAGCGCCACGCGCGCTTCGGCTTCCGGAAAATAAGGCTCTTCCGCGCCGCGGCCAAAGAAGCGATGGGTGGCAAGGTCCATGCCGGTATCGACCATGATCGTTCCGTCGGCATAAACAATCTGATAGGCGGTGCGCGCCTGCACGCTGGGCTCGGTGGGCAAGCCTTTCACCGCAAAATTCTTGGTGCGCCGGCTTTCAGCGAATTTGATCACGTTGACGCGTAAGGGACGCGGCCCCGGGATCATGCGGGCCATCTGCCGGATCTCGGCGATGTCAGCGTGCCATGGCGGCGCGGATTCGGCGGCTAATGCTGCTTGCGCCAGAGCGGCGAAGGCTGCGCACCATACGAGCAGCCCCAGTGACTTGTTCAACGACTTGCGCATGATCCGGAAAGTTTCCTGATGACAGCCATGGTAAGAGGGCGGGATGAACCCACCAAAGCATATTGCGTGGCTGAAAGGCTAGATCGGACTATGCCGCGACGGTCTCGCGCAGGTCCTCGATGGCCCGCGCGCGTTCGCGATCGAAGCGCGCGGCGGCCGCGATCGCGGCCGGCAATTGCGCCACCGCCACGGGCTTGGCGAACAGATAGCCCTGTCCCTTGGCGCAGCCTTCGCGCGCCAAAAACTCCCATTGTGCTTCGGTCTCGATGCCCTCGGCCAGAACCGGCATGCGCAGGCTTTCGCCGAGCGCGAGCACGGTGCGGACGATGGCGGCCGCGGCCGCATCGTGCGGCAACCTTTTGACGAAGGACTGGTCGAGCTTGATCTTGTCGAACGGGAAGGCGTGAAGCGTCGCCAGCGACGAATATCCCGTGCCGAAATCGTCCACCGCAACCGAAATCCCCATGGCCTTCAGCTTGCGCAGGATATGCAAGCCGCGGCTCTGATCCGACATGATGGTCGATTCCGTGACCTCGACCTCCAATCGCGCCGGCGACAATCCGGTTTCCAGCAGGATGCCATGGATCATCTCGGCGAGATCCTCGCGGCCAAACTGCACCGGCGAGAGGTTGACGGCGACGGTGCCGGGCAGCTTGCCTTCGGCGGCGTCGCGACAAGCGGCACGCAATGCCCATTCGCCCATTTCGTAGATCGCTTCGGTTTCTTCGGCGAGCGGAATGAACTCCGCCGGTGAAATCATGCCGAGCTTGGGATGCTTCCACCGCATCAAGGCTTCCGAGCCGCAGATCCGGCCGTCGTCCAGCGTCATCTGGAGCTGATAATACAGCATCAATTCCTGACGCTCGGTGGCGTGGTCGAGGTCGCGGGCGAGCGCGCGGCGCTTGCGGGCGCTGTCGTCCATTTCCGGGCTATACATGCAGATCGAGCCACCTTGCTTGCTCTTGCCGCGATGCATCGCGAGCTTGGCATTGCTCAGGAGTTGATCGCGTTCCGGCGTATCGGTCGGGAAGATCGAGAAGCCGATCGAGGCGGTGAGGGTGACGCTGTTGCCCTGGACGGTGAACGGCTCGGCAAAAGCCTGCGAGATGCGCTGCGCAAAGGCGTGCGCATCGTGCGGGTGATTACCCGACGTGGTCAGCGCCAGGAATTCGTCACCGCTCTGGCGCGCCAGGAATTCGCCTGACGCGAGCTGCTTGCGCATGCGCTCGGCCACCTCGATCAGGAGCAGGTCGCCGGCGCCGTGGCCGTAGAGATCGTTGATGTCCTTGAAACCGTCGATGTCGATCGAGTAGGCGGCGAGCTTGTGCGCCTTCTCGTGGGCCTCGGAGGCGTCGAAGGCGAGCCGTTCGTTGAAGGCGATACGGTTGGGCAGGCCGGTCATGGTGTCGTTGAACGACAATTGGTGAATGCGGTCTGCCGATTCCGTGCGCGCGCGCAGGTCGATGACATAGGTCGAAAAGCCGCTGCCCATGACGAGCAGAACGGCGCCGACCACGGCAACGGCCAGGAAGTTCGCGGGCAAAAGATTTGCCGGCAGCGCCACCGAGGCATCCGCCATCGCCGAGGTCGCAACCGTGAGCGCGTAATGCATGGCGCAGATCATGAAGGTGAACACGATCGCGGCACCATGGCGGCACCAGCGCGTCACCGGA
>JBEKZZ010000051.1:0-29968 GCA_049509335.1 Bradyrhizobium sp.
ATGTCGATCCACAGGCCTGGCTCACACAGACCCTCGAGCGTATCGCTCAAGGCTGGCCCATCTCTCAGATCGACCAGCTCATGCCGTGGAACTTCAAAGCCTGAACGGCATCAGCTACACGCTTACAAAGATTCCGTTCTGGTTCCGGCAACGACGTCCCTCCACGCTTGTTGATCTCCCTGACGATGAAAGGAGCAATCACATGCGAAAAATCATCCTGACGCTTGCAGCCGTCGCGGCTGTTGGAACAGCGGCCATGGCGCCGGCAGAAGCCCGTGGTTTTGGCAGAGGCGCTGCGATTGGTGCTGGCCTCGCAGCAGGCGCCATCGGCGCCGCCGCAGCCGGCGCGGCCTACAATAATGGCTACGGCTATGGCTATGACCCGGGCTATGGATACGCCCCTGGCGGATATGACGGATATTATGCCGACCCCGGCTACTACGATGATGCGCCGCTCGTTTACCAGCGTCGAGTCTATCGTAACTACTATAACTGGTAAGACAGAAAACCGGTAAGACAGAAAGAGCCCGGCTTCGGCCGGGCTCTTTTTTGATCAGGCGTCAGCACGTCAGCGCTCTCAGCCCGGCAACTGCTTTCAGGCGCGCTCGCGATTGCGAGCGCCCTTGAACGACAGTCTTGCCTAACCACCCGTCTCGGCGCTGATGATGTCGCCGAACAGCTCCCACACGCCGTTCTTGAACTGCATCATCTTCAACTGCTCGACCGGGGCGAAGTCGGTCGCGCTGGTGTTGATCCTGATGCCGGGGATCAGCGTGTCCGGCGTGAAGTCCCTCAAGCTCGCGGCCTGCTTCATCACGTTCTCGCGCGTGAGGTTGTCGCCGCATTGTTGCAGGGTCTGCACCATGGTTTGCGCCGCGGCGTAGCCATAGACCAGATTGGCATCGGTGATGTTGGCGCCCGGCATGTATTCGCCGACGAAGGCCATGAATTTCTTCATGCCGGGATCGTCCTTCCATTGCGGATCGCTGGCATCCTTGAGATAGCCGGCCGACAGCACGCCCTCGGAGGCCTCGAAACCAGCGGGCTTCATCACCGCGCCGATCGAGATCGAAACGTCGGTCATCACGTGCATTGGTTTCCAGCCGAGCTCGGCGATCTTCTTGATCGCTTGCGCGGCGAATTTCGGCGTCGAGATGTTGACGAACACGTCGGCGCCGGTGTCCTTCAGCTTCACGATGTGCGAATCGATCGACGGCTCCGAGGTCTCGTAGCTTTCTTCCGCGACGATCCTGGCGGAGGATTTGTCGAGGGTTTCCTTGAGACCCGCCAGGTAGTCCTTCCCGAAATCGTCATTGGCATAGAAGATGGCGACCTTGGCATCCGGCTTGATCTTCAGGATGTACTTTCCGAAGATCCGCGCTTCGACGCGATAGCTCGGCTGAAAGCCCATGCTCCAGGGGAATTCCTTCGGATCGTTCCATTTGCTGGCGCCGGTGGCGACGAACAGTTGCGGCACCTTCTTGGAGTTGTGATATTTCTGCACGGCGGTTTGTGTCGGCGTGCCCAGCGCGTTGAACACCAGGAAGACCTCGTCGCTTTCGATCAGCTTTCGGGTCTGCTCCACCGTCTTTGGCGGCGAGTAGCCGTCGTCATAAGTGATAAAGTTGATCTTGCGGCCGTTCACGCCGCCCCGATCGTTGATCATCTTGAAATAGGCTTCCTCGGTCTTGCCGATCATGCCATAGGCGGAAGCGGGGCCGCTATAGGCCTCGACGTTGCCGATCTTGATCTCGGTATCGCTGACGCCGGTGTCGTATTGTTTGTCGGCGGCCAGAGAAGAAGCGGCTGAAAGGCTAAGGGCGATTACCGCCACGACTGCGACGCAACGCATCATATTTCTCCCTATTTCTCCCTGTGGCGTCGCTGTTCGGCGCGACATACCCCGCAAATTATGATCCCGCTGGCCCATAATGTCGATATTTAAGTCGCGGTCCCACGCGGCCGCGGGGCTCATGGTCTGAGCAGGCAAGACCGCTTTTTCGTCGTCATCTATCCGACAGCCAGCTTTACATTTTCTCGTGCCCTGACAAGGATGGACGATTGATCGAGTGCTTTAAAATACCGGGACTGTTTCTGCTCTGATAATTCTGTTTGGCGAAGCCGCCGAAATTGACAAAGGCAGCAATCGTGAAGAAGTCAGTCGTTGTCTGTGCCACCGTCTCTGCGGCGGTGTTTTTGATCTACTGCGCCGCTCCTGTGTATGCGCAAAATTGTCCCCCCGGCACGTATCGAATGATGGGTGGGTATGGCCAGCCGTCAACTTGCGCTCCCTACGGTCAAGGGGGACCAAATAAGCCAGCGCCGCCTCGGCGTCCAAGCGACATCACGGGTCTCGGAGGAGATCAGCGTTCGAGCGGCGGATCCTCCGGCAGCAATTTGTCTGCGCCCGCGAAATAACCAGGCGACAGCTTCCCAAACCCGCACAGCTCCCGACACGAACCTGTCGGTCCCCACGCTCGAAGAGTTCAAGAGAATTGTTCATGACGGGGCGTCGGGAGACATCAGCCTAGACCTGGATCGACACAATCTTCGAAAACCGGTGATCGGCGCAAGGAGCCTCCCGAAAGGAAGCTCAAGCCGAGGCGTTCAAATCCCTGTCTCGACATGGCGGTGTCGCGCGCCCATAGACCGGCATCGAGATAGCGTTGCAAGGAAGAGGCGAGCAGTCCCTCGGGCACATCGGGAAAGAACGAAGCGACGACTTCGGCAAGCTCCGTTCCGCTGTGGGAATAGAGCCATCTTTGCATCCTTGCCAGCGCGCGGGTGACGGCAAGGAATTCATCGCGGTATGCGGCGACCTTGCTCCGGCTTGCGATAAAGGACGTGTAGACGGTAGGCCCGCGCGAACTGGCTGCGTAAAGTATTTCACCGCTTCCATCCATTTCGGCTTTTGAGGCAAAGGGCTCGAAGGCCTGCATCACATCAAGTTTTTTCCCGCGCAGAGCAGCGTAGTTATCCTGCATGGTCCGATCGGAAATTCTCGTGATCGCTGCCGGATCGATTCCGGCTTCGCGCAAGTCCTGCTGCAGGCACATCCAGGGTGTCGGCACCTCCGAGACGGTGGCGAAACGCAGGCGCGCAAGATCCGCAAGCCCAAACCCTTTGGAATTGCCGATGAGAAAAAACGGGTCGCGGGATACAACCTCACCAAAGCAGACCAGCGGACTTCGATCGTCCCGGTCGTGCGCCGTCATCACGCGCATCGGACCGCCCCATGTCAGATCAATCGTGCCACTTACAATGTGAGCAATCGCATCGCCTGGTGCATCGCTGGAGATCAATTCGACGTCGAGACCTTCGTTCGCGTAGAAGCCGAGCGCGCCAATGGCGTAATAGGGCGCATAGAAGATCGCGCGAAAGTTCTCCATCAGTCTGATCTTCACGTCGGTCTCCAGAAATCGATCGGTTACGGGCGTCGAATTAAAGTCTCAGTCCAAAACCAGGCCGGAGGACTTGATCGGCCCGGCCCATTTGGTGATTTCGTCGGTGACGAACTGGAGGAGATAGGCCGATGATCTCCGTTCATCACCGACGAGATCGATGCTGTTTTCCTCGAAGCGCTTCTGCACCGCCGGATCGCTCATGGCCGCAACGCTGGCATCGTGCAGCCTTTGGACAATAAAAGCAGGCGTATTTTTGGGCAGGAAGAATGCGCTCCAGTTGGATGCCTCGAAATCGGTCAGTCCCTGCTCATGCGCCGACGCCAGATTTGGCAAGCTTGGCGAACGGCCGTGGCTCAAGATGGCAATCGGCTTGATGGCGCCACTTTCAATTTGAGGAAGCGCGGTCGGCGTATCAATGCACAGATAGTCGACACGCCGGGCTATCAGGTCCTGCATCGCCAGCGCGCCGCCACGATACGGGACATGGGTCACATCGATGCCGATTCGCGCGTTGATCAATGCACAGCCGAGATGCGTGGCAGAGCCTGCGCCTGCCGAAGCAAATTGCATCGTCTTCTGGTTTGCTTTCGCATAGGCCATGAACTCCTGCAAATTGTTCGCAGGCAAATCCCTGCGCGCCACCATCACCAGCGACAGCTCTGCGACCAGCACGACCGGAGTGAAATCGGCCGTCGAACTGTAAAATGGCGTCTTGTACAGCGTTTGACTGACGGCGTGCGTGCCGACGTTGCCGAGCACGAATTGATATCCGTCCGGCGCGGATTTGGCGACGCGGGCGGCGCCAATCATGCCGCCGGCCCCGCCCACATTCTCGACAATCACCTGTTCATGCAGGGCGTCGCTTAAAGCCGGCTGTAAAATGCGGGCAACCGTGTCCATCGGACCACCCGTTGCGAACGGGACCACCATCGTGAGCGGCCGGCTCGGCCAGGTTTCGGCCGTGAGCGGTGTCGCGCAGACGGCCAGCATTGCGATCAGGACAAGGCGGCGCATTCTCGGGCTCGTGTGGGGCAGCGTGGTGTCGTACCAATTCAAATCATAAGCGGCTAAAAGCGGTCATGTAGCCTGTTTCTTGCATCAATTGGCCGAACAGACAAATAAGGGCAGGGTTGACCGTGCGTTGGATCGGGTTCGTTTTCGCAGTCTGGGTCGCGGTATTGTCCAATCCGGCGCAAGCCGAATACCCGGAGCGGCTGATCACGTTGATCGTCGCCGTACCTCCGGGAGGGGCGGGCGATCTGGTCGCGCGGCAGTTTGCGAAGCAGCTTTCCGAATTGCTGCATCAAAATGTCGTCATCGAAAACCGGAGTGGCGCGGCCGGCACGATTGCCGCTGCCGTCACGGCACGCGCGACGGCGGACGGTTATACGCTGCTTCTGTCGTCGATCGCGACCCACGGCACCGCTCCGGTCGTCTATAAGGACATAGCCTATGATCCATCCAGGGATTTCTCCCACATTGGCTTGATCGCGACCGCTCCGGCGATGCTCAGCGTGAATTCCGCGCTACCCGTCCATTCGGTCGCCGATCTCGTCACCTACGCGAGAGGCAAGCCTGGCGAGCTGAATTTCGGATCTTCCGGCAATGGCAGCGGGCCGCAGCTGTGGGGAGAGATGTTCATGGCGGCATCCGGCGTGAAGCTGACCCACGTGCCCTACAAAGGATCAGCTCCCGCGGTGGTCGATCTGATGGCGGGCAGAATTCAAATGATGTTCGACGCCGCGGCGGCGCAACTCTCAGGGCTGCAAACCGGGCAATTGCGCCCGCTGGCTGTCATGAGTGCGGAACGCTCTGTTTTCTTCCCCGACGTCCCAACGATGGCCGAAGCCGGCTATCCCGCGGTCACCGCTGACTTGTGGTACGGCCTTTCCGCTCCCGCGAAGCTGCCGCCGGAGATCGTGGCGCGGCTTGAAGCTGCCTTGCAAAAGATCGCCGCCACACCCGATTTTCAGGAAGCGTTGAAGCAAATCGACATGCTCTCAACACCGATGTCCGCACAAGCCTATTCCCGGTTCATTCTGGATGAGAACGACAAGTACCGGAAAATTGCACGCGCGGCCGATATTTCAGTCGAATAACTTCTCCTGCCGGACCCGCGCCAGGCTTCCGAAGCGGACCCATTGCCGGGAACAAATTTTCCAGAGCGACGACATCGATTTTCGCATCCGACGAAACACGCCGGAAACAAAGCTGCTGCAACTTTAGTAGCGTCATCGTTGAGAAGGCTGGTTCCCAAAACCCGCTAAAGGCCCGCAAACGGATCATCGCAGTTCTGGACACTTTTGTCAGACGGGGAGATACGCCATGCGTTTGATTTCGATCGCCATCGGTTGCGCAATTACGCTCGCGGGCGCGGCCGGTTCGGCCAGCGCCCGTCCGTTCGATGCGCTTTGGGTCTTCGGGGACAGTACCGTCGATACCGGCTGGTATAATTTCCGCCCGAGCGGTCAGAGCCAATTCGATCAGTACCTGTCGACCTACAATCTCGCGCGTCCGCGCCACGTTCCGCCGACGTATGGCATGGGCAAGCCGACCTCGAGTCCCGGCCCGGTCTCGGTCGAGGTGTTGGCTGGTTTGATCGGCACCGACGTGCTGCCCGCGGATACGCCGTTTCAGCTTGGCGTGTTTCCAGGCCTGGAATTGATCTTCCGTCTTCCGCCGCCACTCACCGGGATCATTAATTTTATCGGCACCAATTATGCGACCGGCGGCGCCCGCAACCACGATGTCAATACGCCCACCACCGGCCTGTTTCCGAACGCGGTACCGACGGAGACGCAGATCAGCAACTACCTCGATCGGCATACGCCGGATGGCGAATCCCTGTACCTCATCAGCTCTGGCGGTAATGACGTCGGAGTCGCGCCGAACATGACCGATCCGACAACCTACATAACCGGCGTTGCCGACTCACTCGCAGCATCGATCGCGACACTGCAGCAGCGCGGCGCGAAGCACATCATCGTGGCCGATCTTCCCGAAAGCTTCGGCACGACGGAAGAGCAAACTTATCGTCATCTCTACAACACCGAACTGATGAGCCAGCTCAACACGCTCGGCGTGCGCTATGCCTGGGGCGATTTGAACGGCCTTCGCCAGCAGATCGTCGCCAACCCAGCCGCCTTCGGCATCACGCACACGACGAATGATCTCGCCGATCGCGCCTGCACGACGCCGGACCCGAGCACCGGCATCACCTCGGCCTGGGCCTATCTGTGTTCGCCGATCTCGCCGGTGTCCCAGCCGATCAGCGCAACCTTTGCCGAGCAGGCGCTGTTCGCCGACAACGAGCATTGGGCGACGGGTGGGCAACAGATTCTCGGCACCTATTACTTCTGCCTCGCCGAAAAAACCTGGCCTCAGCAGTTCTTCGGAATCGGCCGCATCATCCCGCCGATCGTGGCGCTGCCACCGCCTTGTGGCGGCACGTCGATCGCGCGGGCGCCGTAAAAGGATACTTGTCTTGGCACCACCATCTGCGGGAATCGGAGCACAGCGGAATGCCATAAGCCAAGTCATTCAATCCGCTGCTACGCGTGGCGTTACCGTCAATCCAGTTATATTTCCGTGAGAACCAGCTTGAAGAAGGCTGCTGCTTATCCGGCGCAAGTCGAAGACCGTCAACGGCACGACGACGATCTTCGTGCAGGACCCTCAAGGGCGGGCGCTGCTCGACTATGACGGGAGCGCTGGCACGATCCAGAACTGGTATGCCTTCGGCTTGGGCCGAACGACGCGCTCAACCAGATCAACGTCGCAGGTTCAACTCGTGCGACCTACATCCCCGACATTCAAGGCTCGATTTTCGCCTCGCTCGATGCGAACTCCGGCGCGCTGACCAAGGCGGGATATCAGCCTTATGGCGAGAGCGGCACCACGGCCGGCGCCTTCCGCTACACCGGCGCCCGGATCGATGCGGAGACCAACGGGCTATATGATTTTCGTGCCCGGATTTATTCGCCGACGCTCGGGCGGTTTTTGCAAGTTGATCCGATTGGATATGGCAGCGGAATCCATCTCTATGCCTACGTCAATAATGATCCGCTGAATCTGGTCGACCCCTTTGGAAATTGCCCACAGTGTCTGATCGTGCCAGCCGCATACTATGGGGTCACGGCGCTGTTGGCGGTAGGCGCAGGTATAGTTTATTATGGAGCAAAGGCAGTAAATGAAACGGCAAAAATACTGTCCGGCACTCTAAACAACAATTCAACTGAGCCGACGCCCGTTTATGTCGATCCAGAAAAATATCCCGAAGCGGAAGGTCATATTCAAGACGCGCAAAACGCTGGTGCGCCTGATCGGCGCCGCCATCAGTGCAGTCGTCGTCGTCGGACTATCCGGGGGCAGTCTTAGCCAGGCATTGAAGGCGGGACTCATCGCAGGCGTAACCTCGTTCGCGTTCTTTGAGGTAGGAAATTTTACGCCAGGCGCAGGTAACGCTTTTACCGCTGATAACTTCAATCCTACTGCATATGCAGAGAACGTCGCTGGTCACGCCTTGGTTGGTTGTGCGCAATCGGCAGCCTCCGGCGGAGGCTGCGCATCCGGAGCACTTTCAGGTTCGATCGGTTCAGCGGTTACGCCCCTGACAAATAGTCTCTTTCCGCTAGCTGGGTCTGATTTGGGGCAGCGGATCGGCGGAACGATTCTCGAAGCGACAGCTGGCGGATTCGCACTAACTGAATTCCAATTTCCGGCGGGCACTGCGCCAGGAACCGTTTCTGGACCTAGGATAATCCCATGAATGACTCAAATGATCGATGTCCCTTTGCGGTCGGACAATACGTCGTTTACCGACCCAGTTCGCGAGGGATTGCACTTGACGTCATGTCATCGCCCTCTCAGAAATTAACTCCCGGGGCGGAATACAGAGTAGAGGCGATCCAAAAAGGTCTCTATGTTGTTGTTGAAGGCTATGATCACCCTGGCGGCGGAATTTATTGGACGAGTTCGAGAAGTTAAAATGATAGAGGCGCGCCGTGGCCGATGATCCGCAAAAATCTGTCGAGACTCTGTTGTTCGAGTAAATCCAAATCCGCGACTTCCGAGATAAGGCTCATGTTCACTGTGTTATTATGAAACGACCCCAATTCTACGTAGACTTCAACGAGCTGATTGAGAAAGATCTGGTCGCCCTATCGGCAACCAACGAAAAACTTTCCACCAATGGTGAGAAAATATTGCTTAGAGATGGCATGATGATCGACGTCTATTCTGACGATTTGGATGACAATGGTAAACCGGATAATTTAATTGCTTCGGGAATGGTCGAGCGCAATCGTTCGTTAGGATGGGCGAAAGAAATAAAATGGTGTTGTCGAATTGATGAACAAGGCATTCGACATAAGTCGGAGAGCGAAAAATAAGCTCGCAGCACCATTGCGCGCGATATAACCACAACATGAGGCTGAAAATTCTATTTTGGATCAATGTCCTCTTTAGGATTTTGATTCCGCCATTCGGGGGTTCCCGCAATAATATTTTGCGCATCATGGCGAATACGCAGTCTCCCGGCGGAATTACGGTGACAGTGCATTTAATTAAGGAGCCTGAAAGCCGTTAACAACTCTTTGCTTTCGACTGGCTATTAAATGCACTGTCACCGTAATCCTGTGACAACAGGTACTTTGGCATTAGGCGCCGCGGTCGTAGGAGTCGCGCTACTCGCAACAACAACTTCGACCGCTGATCCAACGGTAGACCAACTTCAATACGTAATTCGGGGGGCTTGGCGGCGCCCACGAATCTTCAGGGGGGGTAAGGGCCCGGTCAAAGGTTTTGCGCCGTTGACTGGCTTTTCGGTTACGTCAGCTCCTGGCTTGACTGTCGATCAGCTTGATCAATATGCTCAGTATCCTAACGGAACGATAAGCTACACGACGACCGATGCTCTTGCTGCTTTGGGTGCTCCAGTGGTTGCTACGCCTCAGCCAAATGATCCACTGCATTCCACCGTTGTTGTTCCCAACCCGCTATCTGACGCTCGGGCGCAAGCCATTAGTGGCGCGTTCTCTGCGAAGCTTGATAATCTATATCGCGACCCTTAGGGAAAAAACCTCTCTGTGATAGGCCAATGATTGTGCCATGCTAGCTTTGTATGTCGATTATAACGCACGTGAACGTTTTCCAGATGGGGCCAAGCGGTCTCAATCAAAATCGGGGGAATGAATCCGGACGCTATTGAGGGCAAATTCCAACAAGGAACGCGCGTCATACTCTATGACGAGGAACTGCGGTGTGAAGGTATCTTGCGGCAGGGAAACTGGATAGAGGGTTGGGTTGCTGACATTATCCCGGAAACAATCAGGGACATTCATCGAGATGAAGTTGAGCGCCTGAAAGCAGCAACGAAACGAGCGGCCTTGCGGAAAGTGATCTGACAAGCAAATCAAACGAAGAGCCGTCTAGCCTTCGTTCGAAAAAATTTCCCCTTGTGCCGTCGGGCAAATCAGTGGTTGTTCTTCGCCCGTCTCGCGCCCACAAGAGGGGCGTATCGCGATCGTCACGGACGTTGGGTGCGGGATGCGATGGACGCTTTTAGTGCGCGAGACGAGCGACCTGAAAGCGGACGGCGAAGTCGTGTGGTCTTGATGCCTCGACGCTGGCATCAACCGGCCGCTGATGCTGACGCGTCACGGCGGGGATGGTGGCAAGAAAGCCCGATCACCAGAGAGAGCGCGAAGGAAGCCGTTAAAACCATTGCGCAGGGAAGGCCGGGCACGTCCGGCAAACCTGTAGTGACTAACTTGCGTGTTTTCTATTTCTACACGCAAGGCTGCGGGTGCGTCGCGCGCCCGGCTTTCCCGCGCCCTCGGCTTTGAGGGGCACCATTCCAGCACAGCTCGGGCATGATCTGCCGCGGGAATACGCAAGCGTGCCTGGTCAGCAGGCGGGCGCGTCATGGCGATCGGGTCACGCCGTCGTGAGCGCCGGTTTCATCCGCGTGCAATTTGCTTCCGGCCATATATAGGGTAGTCCGTCCGCCGGGTTTCGTCGGCCCGCAAACGAGACAACCTCGCTCCCTTTATTGTCGCTCCCCCTATTATCGTGATTGGAAGGACTTCGCATGATCTTGAGATTGATGGCTTGCTTGTTGGCGGGTACGGCACTTGCCGGCGTTGCTCATGCGGCGGAGCCTGCGCCGATCCGCATCACCGTGATCGCGGATCTGAATGATGATCTGTACGACGCGCGGGCAGGCCGCGGCGGAGTGGACGCAACCCGGATGGCGGTTGCCGATTTCGGCG
Organism: Bradyrhizobium sp.; assembly: GCA_049509335.1. Lineage (GTDB taxonomy): Bacteria > Pseudomonadota > Alphaproteobacteria > Rhizobiales > Xanthobacteraceae > Bradyrhizobium. Next base: position 10,676 of record JBEKZZ010000051.1, read on the forward strand.
GTTCGGTGCTGGGCCGTCCGATCTTGGTCGACGCCCTCAACGATCACAACAAGGCGGCCGAGGCACCTGCGCTCGCCACGCAAGCCTATGATGCCGGCGCCGACCTGCTGATGGATGTGCAGAACTCGCCGATCGCAACCGCGATCTCCAAGATCGCCACCGAGCGGCGAAAGCTCGCGATCACCACCGGTTCGGCGAGTCCGGCCCTGACGCGGGCGGCTTGCAGCAAGTACTTCTATCACTACTCGTTCGACCTGACGTCGATCACGGCCGCGACCGCGAACTACCTGATGGCCCAGCCGCAGAACAAGCGATGGGCCACGATTGCCGAGGACACCGGCTTCGGCAAGACCGGCTCGGCTTTCATGTCGGGCATCATTGCCGCGCATGGCGGCGAGGTTGTCAAATCCGTCGTCATACCCCAGCAGAACACCGAGGCCGATTTCTCGGGCGCGCTGGGCGATATCAAGGGCGCCAACCCCGACGTGGTCGCGGTGTTCGATGATGCGGCAAAGGGCGATGCCGGCATTGCTTTCCTCACCAAGGCCGGGCTGAAAGCGACCACCACCACGGCGCTGCTGTATCTTTCCGACGTCGATCGGGTGAAGGAGGGATATGCCGGGGTTGTGGCGGCTGTGCCGTGGTACTGGAATCTGGATCCCGCGGCGCGCGCCTGGGCCGACCGGTTTGCCGCCAGCCATAACGGGCTTCGGCCGACGGAGGCTCAGGCCGCCGACTACTCCGCGACGACGCAATGGTTGAACGCGGTCAAGACCGCGGGCACGACGGACGCCGATGCGGTCGTTCACGCGCTGGACGGGCACAAATTCAACGACATGTTCGCTCATGGCGGCGAATTCCGCGCCAGCGACCATATGGTGGTGCACGACCTCTATATCGCCAAGGTCAGGAGCCCGGCGCAGGTCACCGAGCCGCATGCGTGGTTCGAGATCCTTTCAACGATCCCGGCTGCGACCGCATTCCCTGTCGGCACCGAGTGCAAAATGCCGGGGTAGTCTCACTCGCCTGGCAATGCGCGGACGCTGACGTTCCGCGCATTGCAATAGGTGTTGATCCAGACGGTGCCTGCGCGGGCGCGTTTGGCAAAGCGCTGCGCGCGGCCCTCCCAACCGTTCATGCGCTCTACAACGAGCGGACCAAACAAAGTATGGTCGCTCCCCGTGAAGGGCAGTCCATCGCCGCCTGATGGCGCCCAATTACCCGCGCCAGACGGGAAAAGGGAGCGATATCATGACCCGGCAGATGAAACTGATCGGCTTTCTACAGGCCCAGAACTGCTCGAACTATCCGGCGTCATGGCGGCATCCGACCTCAAAACCGAACTGGTTTTCGCGCGAGTATTACGAGGATATCGGCCGCACGCTGGAGCAGGGAAAGTTTCATCTCGCTTTCTTTGACGACCGGCTCGCCATCCCGGACCGCTATGGCGACGACTTCAGGGAAACGGTCCGCCACGGCATACGCGCGGCCAAGCTCGATCCGATCGCGGTCGCGCTGACGATGGGGCTGGTGACCAGGCGGCTTGGCATCGGCGTCACCTATTCGACGACCTACTATGAGCCGTTCCATGTCGCGCGCGTATTCGCAACGGTCGATCTTCTTTTGGGCGGCCGCGCCGCCTGGAACGTCGTGACGTCGCTGAACGATTCGGAAGCGGCCAATTTCGGCGCGTCAAAACACCTCGATCACGATCTGAGATATGACCGCGCCGACGAATTCATGGAGGTGGTGCTCGGGCACTGGAATAGCTGGGAAGAAGATGCGCTCGTCTCCGACCGCGAGAGCGGACTGTTTGCCGATCCAGCGAAAGTGCACCGCCTCGATCATCAAGGCAACTTCTTCAAATCGCGCGGGCCCTTCACCGTACCGCGCTCCGCGCAGGGGCATCCTGTCATCATCCAGGCCGGGCAAAGCGGCCGCGGCAAACAGTTCGCCGCGCAATGGGGCGAGCTGATCTTCCTGGTCTACCCGAACCTCGACGTCGCCAAAAGGCAGTACCCGGATTTCAAGCGCGCACTTGCCGAGCAAGGGCGAGATGCCTGCATCGCGCCCGCGGTCTATCCGGTCGTGGCGGAAACGCAGAGTGAGGCGGAAGACAAGTTCGCCGCCATCGACAGGCTGGCCAAGCCGATCGACGCGCTGGTGCTGCTGTCGGAGGTGCTCAATTTCGACTTTGGGTATTTTCCCTGATCGGGGCCGGGCTCTTTGTCGACGGCTTCGAGATCTTTCTGGCCGGCAGCATCCTCGGCGCACTGGTGCAATCGGGATGGTCTGATCTGGCGCACAACGCGCGATTTATTTCGGTCACCTTTGTCGGAATGCTGATCGGCGCCTGGTGCGCCGGCTTGGCCGGGGACCGGTTTGGCCGAAAATTCGCTTATCAGGCAAACCTGCTTATCTTCGGACTCAGCGCGTTCGCCGCGGCGGCGGTTCCTTCGATGGATTGGCTGATCGTCGCGCGGTTCTTTATGGGCCTTGGGTTAGGGGCAGAAATCGTCGTCGGCTACGTGGTGCTGGCGGAGTTCATTCCGCCACAGCAACGGGGACGGTGGGGAGCAGCACTCGCCACCTGCACGAACGGTGCGCTGTTTGTCGCCACCATCGTCGGGTGGGGCGTCATCCCGGCGTTTGGCTGGCGCTGGATGTTCGTGCTATGCGGCATCGGGGCGATGATCGTCTGGGTGTTGCGCCGGTCACTGCCGGAATCTCCGCGATGGCTGGAGTCGAAAGGCCGGGCCGAGGCCGCGGAACAAATCCTGTCGTCCATCGAAAACGAGGTCGCCGCCACCAAAGTGCTGCCGCCGCCCGCCTATCGGCCGACGCCGGTGCAGGCAAACGCAAGCGTCACGCAACTTTTTTCGCGGGCGCTGATCGCGCGAACGATCGTCGGCTGCGCGATCCTGATTGGGCTCAACGCCGCCGTGTACGGATTCATCGCCTGGATTCCGACCTTCTTCGTCAAGCAGGGGATCAACCTGTCCTCGTCGCTCGGCTACACGGTACTGATGACGCTCGGCAGTCCGCTTGGAACGCTGGCCGGCATGTGGGTCGGCGAAAAGATCGATCGCAAGCCGTCCATGGTCGTGTTGTCGCTTGCCGCCGCCGGGCTTGGGCTGATGTATCCGATGTTCATCAACCCCACGGCATTCGTGGTGATCGGGTTTCTGCTCGTGCTGACGGTTGCGATGATGCTGGCATTGGCCTGGGGCCTCTATATCCCGGAGTTGTTTCCAACCGAGTTGCGGATGCGCGGTTCGGGTGTTTGCAACACGGCGGGACGGTTGATGTCGATCGTGACGCCGTTTGCCGTGGTGGAGCTTTTCACCGGGTTCGGGGTCATGGGCGTCGTTGCCGCCGTGGCCGGGCTTCTTGTTTTGCAGGCGATCATTGTTGCGTTGCTCGGCGTCGAAACGCGCAAACGTCCGCTGGAGGAACTGAGACCGGACGCCATGCTGACGGCTTCCGGGACGCAGAGCGCCCATCTGCAACCCGCGCCAGCGGGTAAGCGGGGATAATATCGCGCTTCCTAAAAAACAATGCGCGGACGCTTCCGCCCGCGCATTGCAAGTTTATGCAAACCTGATTGTCTTCAGGCGTTGAGATTCATCCAGACCGCTTTCGGCTCGGTGAAATTGTCGATCGCCGCCGTGCCGTGCTCCCGGCCAAGGCCGGAGTCACGCTCGCCACCCCAGGGCAACCGCACATCGGTATAGCCATAGGTGTTGATCCAGACCGTACCGGCGCGGGCGCGTTTGGTGAAACGCTGCACGCGGCCCATGTCGCGGCTCCAGACGCCGGCCGCCAAGCTATAGGCGGTGCCGTTGGCGATCCTCAGCGCGTCGGCCTCGTCCTTGAACTTGATGACGCTGACGACGGGCCCGAAGATTTCCTCCTGCGAGATCCGCATCTCGTGTTGCACGCCGGAAAACACCGCAGGACTAATGAAATAGCCGCGCTTGCCGACCCTCTCACCGCCGGTGACGAGCGTTGCGCCTTCCTTCTGTCCGATATCGACATAGTCGAGGATCGACTTCATCTGCTTTTCCGAGATCACCGGCCCGAGCGACGTACCCCGATCCAGCAAGTCGCCCATGCGCAGCGATTTGGCGCGCGCTGCGATCCGTTCGACGACCTCGTCGTAGGCTCTCTCCTGAACCAGCACGCGCGAGCCGGCCGAGCACACCTGGCCGGCGTTGAAGAAGATGCCGGCAGCGGCTGATTTGGCCGCGGCTTCGAGATCGGCGTCATCGAAGATCACGTTGGCGGACTTGCCGCCGAGTTCGAGCGAGACGCGTTTGAAGTTGCCGGCAGCGCCCTTCATGATGCCGCGGCCAACGCCCGGCGAACCCGTGAAGGTGACCTTGTCGACGTCGGGATGATTGACCAGCGCGTCGCCAACGACACGGCCGGGGCCGGTCACGATGTTGAACACGCCGGGCGGGATCCCGGCTTCAAGCGCAAGCTCGCCGATGCGCAGCGCCGACAGCGAGGTCAGTTCGGCCGGTTTCATGACGACGGTGCAGCCGCACGCCAAAGCCGGCGCCAGCTTCCACATCCCGATCATCAGCGGGAAATTCCATGGCACGATCGCCGCCACCACGCCGACCGGTTCGCGCACGGTGTAGGTCAGCGCATCGTCGCGGGTCGAAACCACGTCGCCGCTGATCTTGTCGGCCCAGCCGGCATAATAGGTCAGCGTATCGATCGCCGCGGGAAAGTCCTGGCGTGTCGTGGCCGAGATCGGCTTGCCGCCGTCGAGGCTCTCGATCTCGATGATCTCGTCGGCATGCAGCTTCAACAGCTCCGCCCATTTCAGCAGGAGATGACCGCGCTCGGCCGCACGCATGGTGCGCCAGGGACCCTCGAAGGCGCGACGCGCCGCGGCGACGGCATGGTCCACATCTGCCTCGTTGCCCTCGGCAATCGTGGCGATGACCTCTTCGGTCGCGGGATTGAGGGATTTGAAGGTCCGTCCCGACGAGGAGGGAACGCGCCGGCCATCGATCAGGAGCTGGTGCGGTTTCCGCAAGTATTCGGCAGCGGCCGTCTCCGGGGTATAGTCATATGCAACTGACATCATATTTCCTCCGTATCTTGGTTTTGAATGTAGGAGGTATTTTCCGGAGTAAAATATGATATCGTGTGCCTATGGGCACTTGTTATATGAACTAGATTTCATATCTCTAGGATAGACATGCTCCATATCGAGATTGAAACCGTCTGGCGATTCCACAAGGAGGGCAGCCCGCAGAATGTTGTGGTCATGCTGGGCGTTCTCAACGAACTCCGCAAAACCGGGAAGATCACCAGCGCCGCGCGCGATGCGCATCTTTCCTATCGTCACGTCTGGAATCTGATCGAGCAGTGGACGCAGTTTTTCGGTGTGCCCCTGGTCGAAACCCAGCGCGGCAAGGGTTCGAAGCTCACCGCGTTCGGAGAGAAGCTGGTCTGGGCCGGAGAGCGGATGCAGGCGCGGCTCGGCCCGCAGCTCGAAAACCTCGCGCAGGAACTCGCCACCGAAATCAAGCCGTTCCTGCATCAACGCCCCTCCGTCATTCGCGTTCACGCCAGCCATGGCTTTGCCGTGTCGAAGCTTCGGGAGTTGCTGGATCGCGAGTCCGGCATCGGCGTCGATCTGCGCTATGTCAGCAATCAGCATTCGCTGGTCTCGCTGGCGCAAGGCGCCTGCGATCTCTCAGGGGTGCATCTGCCGCGCGGCGAACTGCGCGCGCAAGGCGTTCAGGCTTGCAAGGAATGGCTCGATCCGCGCCAGGACCGCATCGTCAGCTTTGTCACGCGCGAAATGGGCCTGATGGTCAAGCGAGGCAATCCGCTGAAGATCTCCTCCGTGGAGGACATCGCGGACACCAAAGCACGCTTCGTCAACCGCGACCATGATTCGGGAACGCGGCTGTTATTCGATCAGCTTCTGGCGTTGCACGAAATCGACGAAGCGCGAATCAGCGGAGCGCAGCAGATCGAGTTCACCCATGCCGCTGTCGCCGCCTATGTCGCCAGCGGCATGGCCGATGTCGCCTTCGGCGTCGAAGCGGCGGCGCGTCAGTTTGGTCTCGACTTCGTGCGCCTGCTGACGGAGGACTATGTCTTTGCCTGCCGGCAGACCTTTCTGGAAACCGAACCGATGCGGCGGGTGCTCGACATCATGAAGGGCCAGGAGTTTCAACAGGCCGTCGCGGCGCTGCCCGGCTACAAGGCGACCGATACCGGCGTGGTGCACTCGGTGAAGGAGTTTCTCACCCGGTTCGATACGCCCGCTGCCTGAGGTCGCTTTTGACACGGCCAAACCGCCAAACCACGCATTAAGCGGTGGAATGGCGTTCATTGGCGAGGCATCGAACTGCTCGTGGGCTGACTAGACGGCGTCCTTGGCCACCTTCAGCGGCGATGCCTTGACGGATTTGCTGGCCGGCTTGGCTGCAAATTGCATCGGCTCCTTGGTGAAGGGGTTGATGCCGCTTCGAGCTTCCGTCGCAGGCTTGTTCACCACGGACATCTTCACGAAACCGGGAATCACGAACTCGCCAGCTTCGTTCAGTTCCTTGTAACCGACCGTCACCAGATGTTCGAGGACGGACTTGACGTCATTTTTGGAAATTTGCGTCCCTTCGGCAATCGCATCAATCAACTGGGTTTTCGTCATCTTGGGCATCGTGGCGACCTATGTGAGAGAGGGGTCGAATGTGGGCACGGTTAGAACAAAGGACGCGGCCGGGTTCAAGTGCAAATCAGCGCATTTTGCGGCCCGGCCGTCCGGGTGCCGGGCTGCTGGTGCATGGCTGGACGGCCGTGCGGGGGAGCGATATATTTTACTGAATATAACAAATTGGCCAAGAACGGACATTGAATCACAATCGCTCTCGACCTGCGAAGTCGCTCCGGACGGTAACACCGTTGTTTTGGACTTCACCGACTCCAGCGGGGCGCCCGCCAGAATAAGGCTGCCATTCAGCCAGCTTGGCGCACTGGCGATGACGTTGCCCGATTTGATCAACAAGGCGCTGCAGTCGCGTTATGGTGATCATACGCTGAGATACGTCTATCCGCTGGTGATGCGATAGGCGCCGCTGACGAAGTCGGCAATCTCTCCATCAATCATTTTGTCGCATCGATCGCCGAGTGCAGCGATGCGAAACTTCGGTCTTGTAGGTACGTGGTTGACCGATTGCACGTCGCCCGGTGCGGTACGGGAGACTTTTGACTATAAAATTCCTGGCAAGCCGATCGTTAGAATATTCGTGCACAATCGCTCCAGCGTTGCGGAAGTAGTTAGCGCCGTCAGGGCAACGGAGGACAAGATCGAAATAGTGGTCGAAGATAGAGACCCAGTAGGAAAGACCGTCGACCTGTTCCCCTTGGATTCCGAGAAAGTGGGTGCGAAGGTTCGACAAGGCGATTTCGCTTTTGAGAAGTGCCTTGACTAGGCGGCACGGAGGGCCTGCAACACTACACTGTCACGAAAAACGTTTCGCACAAGATGCTGTAGCCGTGATAGCAAGCTCGACGAGAAAAGGTTTAGGGAAACCGAGGCCCAATGAAGCTCTTCATGTTTTATGTCGGCGGCAACTGCGGCAACTCGAATGTCGAGTTGCACGATGTGAGATTCTCGATCGGGCAAACGGTGGAAGATTGCTTCGAAGATTTGCGCCGGCAGTGGTGGGGAGAGCCTGACAGCCTGCATCTGGACTGTTGGGGCGGGGTCGAACAGGCCGACGGATATGACATCGGGCTTTCGACCCAGCCACCGCAGGAACAACAGCCCAAACTGTTCTTCGTTAATCTCGGCGGTTACGATCCGTCCGAATTCACGGAACTGCACAGGAATGTTCTGATCGTCTCGCCGGACGAAGTGGCTGCCAAGGCGAAGGCCAAGACCCAGATCAGCCATTGGCAAAAGCCGCACCGGGACCGGTTGTTCGAAATCGAAAACACGATCGATATCGGCGCCCAGATGCAACGCAGCGGCTATCATCTGGTGTTGACGCCGGCCACGCAGGACAAGCCATTTCAATTCGAGTGTGACTATCGGCCCATTAGCAAGGCATCGAGGTAAGTCCATAGGCGATCTGCTCGGCCGGAAATTCGGCGTTTTCCAGCCGGAGGGCAGCGTCCGGCAGGCAAGGCGTGATCGCCGAATTCACCGATTTGCGGTGGATCACGATTGAAGGCCCGCAGCATTGCCCGTTCTGATTGAGACGGGAGGGGGCGGCCTGGCGTGCCCCCAAAAGCCTCGAAATTCCCCGAAAAATTCCCTATTTGGCGGGAAAATAGCGTAAAGACTGGACCAACTTAGGCCCAGATCGCGGGATTTCGGCTGACTTAATTTCGTTTCGTAGTACAAGGACCCAAAAGGGGATCCAGAATGTCACATGCCTACCAGCTAAACGACGAAGTCATGCACCGCGGTCAGGGGCCGCAGGGGCGGGTCCAAGTCGAAATACCGAAGATCTACACCATCGTTCAGTGTATGCCGGTCGAGGCGGACGGACGTCTGAGATACCGCATCAAGTCCGACAAGGTCGAGCGCGTCGTCACGGAAGACGAGCTTTCTTACTGTCAGTAAGGCGCCTGGCCTGCGACAGGCAGGCGCATTCGGGCGGCGGATCGTGGAGACGCCCGATGCCGCGGAGTAGTTACCCTCATCGCACGTGAGCGAGCGGGATGCTGACGTCGGCGAGCAGATCAAGATCGCGGTCGCGGTCAATCTCGACATAGCCGCCGTCCCAATACACCAGGCCAGACAGCCGCGACGACAGATCAAAGTCGAGCGGGCTTCCGACAATAATGCCGTGCGAGTGCCGCTCGATGATTTCCTCGACCTGGCACTCAAGGGTCACGAGCGATTGGCCGAGCAGCGGGACGCCGGATGAACCGGGGGACCAATCGGTCCCCTCGAAACGTTGCCGGCCCTTCAGTTTGCCATTGCTGAATCGTCTCGCGAGTTCCAGTTGGTCCGATCCGAGAATATTGACCCCGAAGAGCCCGTGGCGCTCGATCAAGGCGAACGACGATGCCTCCCGGTTGATGCTGACCAGAAGACGGGGAGGGGTGGCGCTGAGCGAGGTCAGCGACGTAACGGTCATCCCCGCAACATCATTGCCGCGACCGGCGGTGATGATGCTGACGCCACCGGCAAGACGGCGCATGATCGAACGAAACTGCTGTTCGACTTCGTCGGTTTCTCTGACGAGATGAAGGTTCGATCTGGCCATCTGTTTCCTTCTCCGCCGCGGCGGTTGAGCGTTCGTGCATGACGCCAACGGCGGTGTTTCGCGCCGGACAATAGAAGCGGCAGGCTGGGCAACGGCTCGTCTGATGTTTGCAACGCTTGCGGAGATTGAAAACAAAGGAGGCGCCCAGCCTGCTCCAGTTGAGGTTAAGTCCGCGCTTTCCGCATCGTCAATTTTGTATTTCACCACGATCGGAGACGAATCTTCGACGAATGGTCTGCGTCAGGGAAAGCCCTGCTTCGATCAACGAAACAGCGGCGTTTTAGTCGAGATCGCGAAATTTGAGCCGACTGTTTTTGCCAGGACTATTTTCAAGGCTATTTTTAACAAGACTATTTTGAACAAGACTATTTTGAAGATGAAAAACCGCATCTGACGTTGACCCATCAAAGCCTGTTTCTATTCCGTCGCGATCCAGACCCGCCGAAGCAGGCAGGCCGGGATTTCGTCCATCATCTCGACGAAAACATCCTTCGCTTTTTCCCCGCCCCGGAGCAATGAACGTGTTCTCGTTTGCGCGGAGCCGAGAAAATACAATTCGAAAATCGCACTTCCGGTCGAACGCCGCGTCGGTTGTTTTCGCAATCACGATTCACGTGCGAAGAAATCTTCCATCGTCTTGTTTGCGGTAAGTGGATGCAATCATTCGACGGCGTGCAACATTCGAAATTCCATTTCATTTACAATTTTTTGATCGTTCCACATCATCGGCGCGTCGATTGAGGGATGAAAACTCATCGTCGTCGCGATGCAGTTCGCGGCGAAGGTTGGTTGCCGTGCTTGATGTGGGGGATTGACGTGAAGAGTGTTCTTGTATCGGCAGCAGCCGTTGTGGCCTTCGCTGCCGCGGCTCACGCCGACGAGTTGTCGGATATCCAGGTTCAGGCCAGGCAATTGCGTGAGCAGAACGCGGCGATGACCAGGCGTCTCGCCGATCTTGAAAAGCGGCAGAAGGCGCTCGAAGCCGCAAGGCCGGTCACGATCAATCCGGTGGACGCGATGGCGGCCGACCTGCCTTATAAGGCCGCCGTCAAGGCCAAGCCTCCAGAGAACGACGACCTTTGCATCAAGGGTGTCTGCTTGTACGGCGACATCGACATCGGGTTGCAATATGAGCAGCACGGAGGGCCATTTGCGCCGCTGTCCTCACACCCGAACAATGACGGGCTCATCCAGAAGAATGGACTCGGCTCTTACTTCGGCGTCGGCGCCAACCAGATGAGCAGCTCCTTCATCGGCTTGCGGGGCAAGCAGGAGATCGCGGACGACCTCTACGCCGTGTTCAATTTGCAAACGATCTTCGATCCGGCCGCAGGAGTGAACGGCGACGGCCAGGCCACGGTCGCGCTGAACAATGGCCTGACCACCAATCTCGCGCTCCAGAACGGATATTCGGACTCCTCCAAGTCAGGCCAGATGTTCAACAACGCCGCCTACTTCGGTCTGAGCTCGCAGAGATACGGCACGCTGACGATCGGCCGGCAGAGTTCGCTGACTTCGGACCTCACCGTCAACTATGATCCGATCTCCGGCGCAAACTCCTGGTCCCTGCTCTTCGGCCAAGGCACCAATGGCGGCGGTGGAGATACCGAAAGCCGCATCTACGACAATTCGTACGAATATCGTCTGAACATCGGGCCGGTGCGGCTGGCGGCCGAAGCACAGCTTCGCACCGGGGGCAACAGCACCACCGGCAATGCGTTCGAGGGCGACATCGGCTTCGACTATCTGGGTTTCTCGGTGGATTTCATCGGCGGCAAGATCTATGACGGCGTTTCGGCATCGCCGCTGAGCGCTGCGCAGGTTCAGCAGGCGTCCGCGCTCGGCCTTGCCGTTGGCAATGGACAACTCGCGGGCACGGTCTCCGACAACACCGTCTTCTCGGTGGGCGCAAGGTATAATATCGGGCCGTGGAAGCTGTTCGGTGGCTATGAGTGGATCCAGTTCGCCAACCCGAACAATCCGCTGCTGCCCGGTGCGTTCGATTCAGGCGGATACATCATCACGGCTCCGAACAACACCAATTTCCCCGCGGACAAGATTCTTCAGACGGTCTGGGTCGGCGCGAGGTATTCGATCACGCCGAATCTCGACATTGCGGGCGCCTGGTACCACGAATGGCAAAACACGTTTGCGACCAGTGCCGCCACGCTCGCAGGCTGCGCGGCCGACGGCGTGTCGTCATCGCAGTGCTCCGGCACCGAGGATGCCTTGTCGCTAGTGGTTGACTGGCGCTTCGCCAGACACGTCGATCTGTACGCCGGCGTGATGTGGACTCAGGTCAAGAACGGCCTCGCCAACGGCTTCCTTGCAGCCGCGACCAGCAATGCTGGCGTCACCAACCCGCTTGGTCCCAACAAGGCTTCGACCTACGACCCCGGTATCGGCCTTCGCTACCAGTTCTGATCCTCATGATCGCGGCAGAGACGGAAACGTCGGAAACTCTCGAGGCGGACGTTTCAGTGATGACCGACCAGGGCCGCTCTCCGCTTCGGGGGACGGGCGGAAAGCATATGAATTGAAGCCGTCGTCCATGCGGGCTCCGAAATGGCGGCGTTTCGGACCATGCGTTCGGCGAGTTGAACGCACTGGTTGCGAATATCGGGAATCGCGATGATTTCCCAAAAAGCCGCACGCGTCAGCGGGCCGACCGCGAACAGCCGCCGCGAGGGCAAACCCCAGCGGTTGATAACAGCGCAATCCGGCGCGACATCGAGGCCCATCTGCAACGGATCGACCCGTGCCAGCCCCTGATCGAACAGACTGCGCATCACCGGATTGCCGGTTGCTGCCGGATCCCTGGCGATACCGGTGCAGTCGACGATGGCGTCAACTTCAAGGCTCTCAAACGCGGCCTGGCCGCGCCGCCGGTAGCTGACCATCGCTCCTGTCGAGTTCGGCGAGATGTCTGCGATCTTCGCCGCCATCAGGGTCAGCCGGCGGTCTGCGATCGCCTTCGATAGCGTGGATTCGACCTCGGGGGCCATGCGGTGCCGATGGATATCCCACCACGCGCGGGCGTGCTCGAGAAAGCGCCGTCTGGCGTGGATCGGAAATTCGCGCCAGAGCCGTTGCGTAAACGGTCTCAGTCCGTCCACGACGCTGCGCCAGTTACCGCCTTGCGCGCTATGGCTTTCGACGAGTTGTCGTATCCAGCGCAATAACTGGCTGGCGCTGGCGCCAAAGGGTATTTGCCTTTCGTCGATGGACAGCGGAGGCACGCGACGATGCGCCTTCGGCATCAGCCCGCGGCGCGACATCGCGACGATGGGCCCGGTATGACCGTCGCGCAGCAGCGACAGCACATAGTCGGCCATGGTGAGACCTGATCCGAGGATCAGAACCACGCCGTCTTTCCTGATCCCGGCCGTGGAGGGCGGCGCCCAGGGGTCGGCATAACAGGCGGCCGGAATCTTCCGGGCCTCATGTCCCGTCGCCAGAATGACAATGTCGCCGACGAGTTCCGCGCCGCCCGCGAGTTCAGCCACGACGCCGTCGGCGTTTTCGCGGATCGCGACGCATTCGCTGTTCACGATCCTCAGGCCATCGGCGTCGTCGCCTCGTGCAACCAACGGCCGGATCAGGCTCGCGATATAGTCGCCGTAGACGCCCCTCGGTACGAAACAATATCGATCCGCGCATTCGCAGGTGTTTTGAGCGGACAACCAGCGCCAGAAATGATCCGGATCTTCCGGCAGCGCGCTCATGTTGGCGGCGCGCACGTTGAGCAGATGGTGCGGATTGCCGGTGTGATAGGCCAGTCCGCGGCCGATTTCGGCGCGCTGTTCGATCAGCGTGACGCGGTAGGAGTTGCGGCCCAACCGCAGCAATTGATAGGCGAGGAGCACGCCGCTCGCGCCGCCACCGACAATGATCGCATGCCGCCTGACCATCTGACACAGCCCCCGCTTGCAACGGTCATTAACCGTTGTTCATAAACACGGCGACAATGCGTACCGTTCAACAGCCGATACAAATGACGAGATCATGCCAGCACGGCTGGTTCTCGCAGCAAAAAAATTTCAGAGAAGAAGATTTGCGCGGTGGGGAACCTCTACGGCTGCGCGATGATGCGTTCGACGGCGGCGGGCTCACGCTGCCGATACCGACATTCCCGTCGAGGTACGCCGCCCGGCGACGCCTCAACCGCCGCGTTGAAAGCTGCCGTAAGTGCCCTTGTGGAACACGAGCGGATCGCACGCGATGTCTTCGCCGGACAGCACTTCGCCGAGAATGATATCGTGATCGCCGCCTTTATGGATGCTTGCGACACGGCAACAGAGTTGAGCCGCCGCACCCCTCAGCAGCGGCAGGCCATCGTTGCTGAAGTCGACGGCAATATCGTCAAAGCGTTTCTTTCCTGCTTCCGTGAAGCGGCCCGACAGATCGGACTGATGCTGGCCGAGAATATTGACCGAGAACAGTCGCCGGTTGCGAATGGCCATTCCCGTCGTGCTGCCGTCGCTGACGCAGAACAGCAGCATGCATGGCTGCAGCGAGACCGACGTCAGCGAGTTGACGGTCGCGCCGAACAGTTCACCGTTCCATTCGGTCGTGATGACGGCAACGCCGGTGGCGAACGCGCCCATCACGGAACGGAAGCGCTTGGGATCGATGGGGACGCCATGCAGGCCTGTGGCCTGCATGGAAGAAGATGAGACGGATTTGTTCATCTTGTTTCGATCTCCTTGAAGATCGGGAGGAGCCGCTCCCGATCTTCGCAAGCCTTTACTTCTTCATCATGTGATAGCTGAGCTCGCCGGGATCGGTGAGGTCAGGCACTTTCCATCCGTCGAGGTCGTATTCTGCCATGCAGTCCTCGGCAAAGCCCTTGAAGCGATCCGCATTGCCGGATGCCTGTGCGCCGAACAGGCAGTAGCGGCGGATTTCTTCGGTCGATCCGCCATAGTTGATCTCGTAGAGCTCGTGCCGGCCGCCGAATTCGCTGCCGATACAATCCCACAACAGTTTTAACAGTTTGACGCGCTCCTCGGCCTTGTAGCCGTTCGAGCCGCGCAGGTAGCGATCGAGATAGGGGCGGATCTCGGGGTTCTTGAAGTCGCTGGAATGGCTGTTGAGATAAATCAACCCGGACGCGACGGTTTGTTCGATCAGGTATTTTACCTTGGTGTAGGCCATGGTGGCGATGATCTGATAGGCGTTGCCCGGATCCATGTTCGGCAAGAGATAATCGCCGATCCAGGGTTTGGGATCGCGGACCATGGCGTCCGACAGGCTCCAGAACAGGTTGCGCCAGGCGATGACCTCGCCGACATTGGCCTGCACGCCGCGATAATCCTTGGTGCCGGCGGCCTCCGTCGCCTTCAACAAAAGCCCGCTGATGAAGTCGAGCTTGACCGCGAGCCGCGTGCAGCCATGCACGACGAAGCGCGGCAGGAAGCCGGTGCGCGGAAAGAAGTTGTTCGCCTTCTCGATGTCGCCGTAGACGAACACGTTCTCCCAGGGCACCAGCACCTTGTCCATGATGAACACGGCGTCGTTTTCATCGAGCCGGCTCGAGAGCGGATAGTCGAACGGACTGCCCATCACGCTCGCGCTCATCTCGTAGGAGGTGCGGCAGATGAATTTCACACCGGGCGCGTTGGTCGGCACCATGAACACGGCAGCGAATTTCTTGTCCTGCAAAGGCATCAGGCCGTGATGCGCGACGAAGGTGAAGTTCGTCAGGACTGAGCCGGTCGCGACCACCTTGGCGCCGGACACGATGAGCCCGGCATCGGTTTCCTTCTCGACATGGCAACAGACGTCGGCGACTTCGTTCGGCGGCCGGTCGCGATCGACCGGCGGATGAATGATCGCGTGATTGATGAAGGGCACGCGCTCCTGGCTGAACTTGTACCAGCGCTTGGCATTCTCCTGGTACGGATCGTAGAAGTCGGAATTCGCACCCAGTGTCGCGAGGAACGCCGCCTTGTAGTCGGGCGCGCGGCCCATCCAGCCATAGGTCATCCTGGCCCATTCGGCGATCGCGTTACGGCCAGCGATCAAATCGTCCATGGTTTTCGGCGCCTTGAAGAAGGCATGGGTCATGCCGCCATTGCCGGTATCGGTCGGCAGCAGGATCTTGTCCTTGCGATCGCCGTGAAGCGCATCATAGAGGCGGGCAACCATGCGCGCGGTGTTGCGAAACGCCGGATGCGTGGTGACGTCCTTGACCTTCTCGCCATAGATGTAGACGGCGCGGCCGTCGCGCAGCGACTCCAGATATTCCGCTCCGGTTTGCGGGCGGCTGACTTTGACGTTGCCGGTGTTCTCCGGCGAGCTTGCCTGTGACCCGTTTCCCTTGCCTGCCATTCGCGTACTCTCCCCATCGATGTTCGATTATCGAACTATTGTGCGTATTCCGAACTTAACGCGACGATACGGCCACGCCCGCGGATTGGCAAGGGGAGGGAGTTGGGGATGGATCAGAACGTCATCGATGAGACTTGCGCGGCGAGGCGGTTGAGCTCGGAGAGAAACAACTCCCGCATTTCGTTGCGCGTCGTTCGCGTCGAATGCGTCGACAGATTGATGGCGCCGACGGCCTGGCCGTTGCGGTCGAGCACGGGAACTGCGAGCGCGCGCAGGCCGCGTTCGAGTTCTTCGTCGACGATCGAGAATTTCTGTTCGCGGTCGGTGCGAATGCGGTCGAACAGCGCCTGAAGGTCGGTGATGGTTTGCGGTGTGTAGGCCTCGATGCGCTGCGACTTCAGCCGCCGCCAGATCTCGGCTTCATCCAGGTAGCCGAACAGCACGCGTCCGAGTGCGGTGTGCAGTGCCGGCAGCCGGCTGCCGACCGACAGCGCCGCCGACATGATCCTTCGCGCCGGCACGCGGGCGACATAGACGATGTCATTGCCTTGCAGGATGGCGGCCGAGCAGGATTCACCAAGACGTTCGCTGAGTTCGCGCATCAGCGGCATCGCGCGATCGATCCAGCTTTGCGTCGACAGATACGCAAAGCCAAGATCGAGAATTCGCGGCGACAGCGAAAACGTTCTTCCGTCCTGTTCCACATAGCCAAGCTGGGTGAGGGTGCGCAGCACGCGGCGCGCCGTCGCCCGCGACAGGTCCGCCACCTGGGCTGCTTCCGACAGGGTCATGGTCGGCCGTTGCTTGCCGAAGGCGCCGAGTACCGAGAGGCCCTTGGCGAGCGTCGTCATGAATTCCTTGTCGTCGGGGTCGCCTTGATGTGGCGGTAGTGCTTGCGGCATGAGGCGGCCTGTTGACTCCATGGAATCGTTGGAAGAGACTGGTCGGCATACGAACGCTTGTTCGAATATCGAACGCCGGTCCGCCTGTCAATCGACACAGGTTAAGAGAATCCGGCGCATCCATAGGGGAGGACGCGCAGATGACCTGCCATAGCACCAGCACGATTCATAAGATCGATCGCCGCACGCTGCTGAAATATTCGGTCGCGTCAGGCGCCATGCTGTCCGTTGGAATGAAGTCGCCGGCGATCGCGCAAACGCGCCCGATCAAGCTCGGCTATGTCTCGCCGCAGACCGGCCCGCTGGCCGCCTTTGCCGAAGCCGACAATTTCATCATCGCGAATTTCAAGGAAGCGACCAAAGCCGGCATCAAAGTCGGTAACGCCACTGTGCCGGTCGAAGTGGTGGTGAAGGACAGCCAGTCCAATCCGAACCGCGCTGCCGAGGTCGCAAAGGATCTGATCGTCCAGGACAAGATCGATCTGATGCTGGTGGGCTCGACGCCGGAGACGACCAATCCGGTTTCGACCCAGTGCGAGATCGAGGAGGTGCCGTGCATCTCGACCACGGCGCCATGGCAGCCCTGGTTCATCGGCCGCCAAGCCAATCCCGCCGGCGGGCCGCCGGCCTGGAAAGGCTTCAACTACACCTACCACTTCTTCTGGGGCCTCGAGGACGTCATCGCCGTCTTCACCAACATGTGGGCACAGGTTGCGACCAACAAATCCGTCGGCGGACTGTTTCCGAACGATGGCGACGGCAATGCCTGGGGCGACAAGATGGTCGGCTTCCCGCCAGTGCTCGACAAGCAAGGCTACAAGCTCACCGATCCCGGCCGCTACCAGAACCTCACCGACAATTTCTCGGCGCAGATCGGCGCGTTCAAGGGCGCCAATTGCGAGATCATCACCGGCGTGGTGCTGCCGCCGGATTTCACCACGTTCTGGAAACAGGCGATGCAGCAGGGGTTCAAGCCGAAGGTTGCTTCCATCGGCAAGGCGATTCTGTTCCCGGTCGCCGTCGAGGCGCTGGGCAAGGATGGTCATAACCTGTCGTCGGAAGTCTGGTGGTCGCCAAACCATCCGTTCAAGTCGTCGCTGACCGGCATGAGCGCCCGGGATCTCGCCGGCGCCTACACGGCCGCGACCAGGAAGCAGTGGACGCAGCCGATTGGTTTCGCCCACGCGCTGTTCGAAGTCGCCGTCGACGTGCTCAAGCGCACGCCGGACCGTGACGGCAAGGCGATTGCCGCCACCATTGCGTCGACCAATATCGATACCGTCGTCGGCAAGGTGCAATGGAATGCGCCGGGCATGCCGCCGTTTGCCGCCAAGAATGTCGCCAAGACGCCGCTGGTCGGCGGCCAGTGGCGTTTCAAGGACGGCAAATACGATATCGTCATCACCGACAACAAGACGGCGCCGGCGATTCCCGTCGGAGGCAAAATGGAAGCGATCACCTGATTGCGAGCCGCGCTGGCTTATGATGCTGCTGGATGTTGCCGGTCTGAAAAAAAGCTTCGGCTCGATCGTCGTCGCTGACGATCTCGATCTTGCCGTCGCGCCCGGCGAGGCCGTCGGCATCATCGGGCCGAACGGCGCGGGCAAGACCTCGCTGTTCAACCTGATCTCGGGCGAACTGCCGCAGGACGCAGGCCGCGTCCGTTTTGACGGCCGCGATCTTGCGGGGCTTTCCCCGCAAGCACGCTGCCGTATCGGTCTCGGCCGTACCCGCCAGATTCCGCAGCCGTTCGAAAAGCTCACGGTGTTCGAGAATTGCCTGGTCGGCGCGGTCTATGGCCGCCGCAAAACCGAGCGCGAGGCGGCGCAATCCTGTGGTGAGATTCTCACCTCGCTTGGCCTCTTCAAGCGCGCCAATACGCTGGCCGGTTCGCTCACGCTGCTCGAGCGCAAGCGGCTGGAGATGGCGCGCGCGCTCGCCACCGAGCCACGGCTGCTGCTGCTCGACGAGATCGCCGGTGGCCTGACCGAGGGCGAGTGCCTCGAGCTTGTCGGCACCATCAATGACATCCGCCGCAGCGGCGTTGCGATCCTGTGGATCGAGCATGTCGTGCATGCGCTTCTCGCTGTCATCGATCGCCTGGTCGTTCTCAATTTCGGACGCAAGATCGCAGAAGGGGTGCCGAAGGATGTGATGCGGATGGCTGAGGTGCGCCAGATCTATATCGGCATCGAGGCCTGACGCATGCCGCTGCTCGAGACCCACAAGCTCACAGCGTTCTATGGCGACTTCCAGGCGCTTTACGGCATCGACACCACGCTGGAGAAGGGCGAGACCATCGCGATTATCGGCGCGAACGGCGCGGGCAAGTCGACCTTCCTTAAAGCGATAGCCGGGCTTATTCACGGAGCAGCGGACAGTATTCTTTTGGACGGTGCGCCGATCGGCGCGCGGGCGGCGGCCGACATCGTCAAGCTCGGCATTGCGCTCGTCCCCGAAGGGCGGCGGCTGTTCCCATCGCTCACGGTGGAGGAAAATCTGAAGATCGGCGGCTATGGCAACAAGGCATCTGGAAACAAGACGCGGGGCGCCTGGACGCTCGATCGTGTCTATTCGCTGTTTCCGATCCTGAGAGAGCGACGCTCTTCCGCGCCGTCGACGCTGTCGGGCGGGCAACAACAGATGGCGGCGATCGGCCGCGCTTTGATGTCCAATCCCGGCATTCTCTTGTGCGACGAAATCAGCCTTGGGCTCGCGCCGATCATCATCGCCGACATCTATGCGGCGTTGCCGCAAATCAAGGCCGACGGCACCAGCATCGTGCTGGTCGAGCAAGATATCGTTCA
>JBEKZZ010000052.1:0-29851 GCA_049509335.1 Bradyrhizobium sp.
GGCGGGTTTGCAGTCTTTGATCCGGCGAAGGAAGGATACTACGATTTTCGTGTCAAAGGCTGTTCGCCATCGAAGGAACAAGGCAACGATAAAGCGGCTTCTGACGCAGCCAAGTCGGTGCTTTCGCCACCGCAGAATGATCAAGCATGTGCCGATAATAAGAGCTCCTGTATGAGCGGCTGCTCGCAAAATTACCAAATGACCTCGGACAATTATCACAACTGCATGCAATTTTGCAGCTCACCCTGCTCCAATGGCACTGTGCGCGAGGCCAATCCATATCTGAAATCCGGATCGGCGAACGGCAATCAAGGCAGGAAATTCTCCAAGGATGAGTGCCGCGACGACGCCTGCGCGAATGCGGATTTTGGGGTGACGGGAATGGACGGGAGACAGAGTCAAGCTGCCAAGGCGATTTGCGATCAGCAATACCTGCAATGCCTGAAAGATGGCCAGGCAAAACCGAACCCGCAGGAGGCGGTGCGAATTGCGCGAAGCCAGGTGCCGGATGAACCGCCTCCGCAGCCCGCACAACAGCAACAACCAGCCCGAAGTTATCGAGCCCAGATGAGGGGCGACCTGGTCGATTGTTTTTTCGACCCTGACTACAAACAAAAGGGAGGCGTTCCCGTCTGCCTGTCGCCACGACAGATTAGCGGTGGTGACGACGCGGTCGACACCGTTAACGGAACGCAAGCCTACATTCTTAACAGAAGCAGTGCAGACCTTTACTATCGTAGAAAAGCTCAATACGGCGGTGGCAGGTCGTGGTGAAGAGTTTCGCGCACGCGATCGGCATTCTGCTGCTGCTGTTGTCGATCTGCGGCATCAGCGCCGCGCGTTGCCAGTCACTGGAGCCCGACGACGTCGTCAGGATTCTGTACAATACCTCGGACACCTATGTGCCGCCTTTCGCGCACTGGTCGCGCAAGATGCGCAGGCTCTGGGCCGAGGAGTTGCAATGGATGGACGCCAATACGCCGTTCGGTCCGGTGCTGGACTTCGACTACATCAGGAACACGCAAGAAGGCTCGGTCCATAATCTGTCCGTGACCGTCGTCGACAAGACTGAGAATAGCGCCCACGTCAAAGCGACATTCGACATCGCCGACCGCAAAAGTGTCATGCTTTTCGATATGGTCCGTGAGGATGGCGAGTGGGGCGTTGACGAAGTCCACAACATCGAGGGTTCAAACCAGGGGACCCTCACCAGGAATCTGAATGTCTGCCAGAAGAAGAAGTGCTAGCTCGCGGTCCACAACCCCGACCTAAAACAACTGCGTCACCGCAAAGATAATGAGCCCGACGAGGCCGCCGACAATCGTGCCGTTGATGCGGATATATTGCAGGTCGCGGCCGACGGTCAGTTCGATCCGCTCGGTGAGGGTTTCGATATCCCAGTTCTCGACCACGTTGCGGATGAATTCGGCGATCTCGGTGCGGCGTGGCGCCACCGTACGCAGCACCGCGACGCGCAGCCACCGGTTGATGCTGTCGCGCAGATGATCGTCGCTCTGGATGCGCGTCCCGATATTGACCAGCAAACGCTCGATCACCCGCGTCAACTGAGCCTGCGTCTCCGGCGCTTCCAGCCGGTTTTCGATTCTGACCCAGAGCGCGTCGATCTGCGAGGTCACCGCGGGCGCAGCCAGCATTTTTGCCTTCAGCGCTTCGCCCTTTTCGATCAACTCCGGCTTGACGGCGAGATCGCCGATCAACTGCTCGACGGTTGATGTCATTTCAATGCGCCAGGGATGGCTCGGCTCGCGCATTTCGTCGAGAATCCGCATCACGCCGTCGATGATCTTGTCGGCGACCATGCCGTCGATCCATTTCGGAATCAGGCGGGAGGTGCGCCGGGACACCTTGTTGCGGATCGTCTCGCGATTGTTGGCAAGCGTCATCGAGGCCCGGTCCAGCAGCTTTTCGGCGAGCGCCTGCATCTCGCCGTGGGCCCAGAGCAGCGAAAGCAGCTTGGAGGCGAACGGCGCGGCCGGAACGTTCTCGATTCCGCCGCGCACCGCGCCGCTCAGGAAGGCGTTGAGGTCTTCGCGCGGCAAGGCGACCAGCGCCTGGTTCAACGAAGATGTGGCGCGCTGCGCGACGTTCTTCGCATTGTCGCCGCGCAGGATCCAGCGCGCCGCCCAGCCCGAAATGTCGACATCGCGCATGCGTTCGGCGAGCACTTTGGGCGAGAGGAAATTGTTGGCCATGAAACGGCCGATCGCAACCCCGATGCGTTCCTTGCTGTTGGCGACGATGGCCGTGTGCGGGATCGGGATGCCGAGCGGGTGACGAAACAGCGCGACGACAGCGAACCAGTCGGCGCAGGCGCCGATCATGCCGGCCTCCGCAAAGGCGCGGACATAGGCCAGCCACGGCCAATGCTTCACGCCAACTGAGGTGGCGATAAAGATCGCGAGCATCAGGACCAATAGCGAGGTGGCGAGCGTCCGCGCCCGGCGCAGCGCGCGCCGCCGTTCTTCCACGCTGCCGCCTGCGATCGCTAGTCGCGCGGCGGCCGTGGTGGTCTTTTCGGGAGGTGCGAGATCAGGAGACCGCATTGGATTTTGGCAAAGCCGGCTGGGCGTACTGTTCCCTGATATGGGAACTGCCATAGGTACGCGCCAGCCGGCGAGGCGTAAAGTGCGCGTGCGTAGAACTCATCGGTAACCGCCCCTGACGATGGTGACGTCAAGGCCCTAGCATTTCGGCGATGAGCTGCCACCAGCTTCATTTTGCGTGGGCAATGCTTCGAGCGCGGCCGACATATCCCGATCTGCGGCGCAATCTGGAGGCATTATCATTTGGGTTCGCTGAGGCTGGTGATAGAACGGTAAAGACTTCGAGGACGACCGGCGCTTTTGCGACTGCCGGCATCGTATTTTACCTTAAGGGAATTTGCTTCTGATGGACGACACGACAAAAGGGCTCAAGCCCTCTTCTCCGCCTAAAGGGCGCTCTTTTGCGGCCATGCGCCATCCCGGCTTCCGCGCGCAGTTCACGACTTACGTGCTCGCGATGATGGCCGACAATATCGAGCACGTCATCAGCTATTGGGTCGTATTCCAGAAATTCCACTCGCCGGCCTTGGGCGGGTTTGCGGTCGTCTCGCACTGGCTGCCGTTTCTCTTGTTCTCGGTGGTTTCAGGCGCGCTCGCCGAGCGCTTCGATCCGCGCCGCGTCATCCAATGCGGTATGGCGCTGTTCATCATCGCGTCCCTGAGCTGGGGCTATTTCTTCTTCACTGATTCTTTGCAGATGTGGCAGGCGATGGCGATTTTGGTGGTGCATGGCTGCGCCGGTGTGCTGTGGCAGACGCCGAACCAGATGCTGCTTTATGACATCGTCGGTCCGGCCGAACTCGAAAGCGGGGTGCGGCTCAACGCGATGGCGCGTTATCTGGCCGTGCTGGCTGGGCCTGCCGTCGGGGCTGCCATTCTTCTCGCGTTCGGACCTGCCTGGGGCATCATGCTCAACACGGTATTCTATCTGCCGCTGGTGCTGTGGCTGATCTCTGCACCTTACGGGCCGCGTTTCCGCAAAGACAAGCCCGCGCCGCGCCGCGCGGTACGCGGATTAAACGACATCATCTCGACCATTCGCGACATCAAGGGGCATCCGACCATTGTGTCGATGGTGCTGCTCGCAGGCGCCGCGTCGTTCTTTGTCGGCAATGCCTACAGTTCGCAAATGCCGAACTTCGCGAGCGATCTTCAGCACGGCGATCCCGGTCTGGCCTATAGCACGCTGCTGGCGGCGGACGCGGCGGGCGGATTGCTGGCGGGATTGATTCTGGAAGGTGGAGGCTGGTTATCGCCGAAGCCGCGCACCGCGATGATCCTGGCGCTGTTGTGGGGCGCGGCGCTGGCGGTGTTTTCGCTGGCGAACGTCTATTGGCTCGCGGTCGGCTTCCTGCTCGCCGCCGGTTTCCTCGAACTGTCGTTCAACGCCATGGCGCAAAGTCTGGTGCAGCTTGACGCGCCATCCGACAAGCGCGGACGCGTCATCGGCCTCTTCAACATGGCAAGCCTGGGCTTGAAGACGTTCAGCGGGATTTCGGTCGGCCTGATCGGCAGCCTGATCGGGATTCACTGGTCGCTGGCGTTATCGTCGCTCGCGGCGATGCTGGTGGCCGGCGCGCTTTTGATTTTGCCGTAACGAACAAGTGTTGGATACGCGACGATGGTCGGCGCGCGCACACCGGCCCCGTGCGCAGCACCGAGGTCCAGTATTAACCAGACCTCAATGCCGCGCCCGATGCGGGACAAACTAACTCGTCAAACTAACGCGTTACGCTACTCAACCGGCAGGCTCGTCAGTCGGCAGGTTTGCGCGCGACCGATTGACCGCCGGGCCGTGCGCGGCCTGCGCCCTCAGAACCCAGTCCCGTGGTCGTGCCGGCGCGGAAGTGGCCGCCGGTGGCCTTCTGCGCAGGCGGCTTGGCTTGCATGTTGTTTTCGGCCGGCGCTGCGGTTTCGGCCTGTGCGAACGCGACAGCGGGCGCCGCGAGCAGTGCGGCTGCCAGAAGCGTCGAAGTGAGAAGTTTGCTGTTCATGCGAATCTCCTGAAATCCAGATGTGACGCGTGGGGCCAACTGGCTGCCGGAGGCTCTCGTTCCAGGCTTTCGCATTTGTAATCCGCGGGAACCGGCGCAGGATGCAGACCAGCTTGACGCCCGTTACATGGCCGGCGGCGCGGTCCGCGATCGTTGGCATTCCAGATGGCAGGACCTATAGTTCCTCTCGGCTGAGAACTTGCGAGGGGCGGTTTGCGCGCGACTGTTATCACGGGGGCAGGGTCCGGAATCGGCGCTGCGGTGGCGCGCCGTCTGGCCACCCCGGATGCATGCCTGATGCTGCATGGCCAGGGACGCGATGCGGCGGGGACTTCGCGCCTGCAAAACGTCGCCGCCGAATGCGAGAGACTGGGGGCCAAGGTCGGCACTTCGACCGGCGATCTCGCCAAAGCTGGCACGGCATCTCGGCTCGTCAGCGCGGCCCGCGAGAAATTCGGCCATATCGACGCCATCGTCCATGCGGCGGGTTTCGCCGATCGGCGGGGTTTTGCGCAATTGCCGCGCGAGGATCTCGAACGCGCGTTCGCGGTGATGGCGGCCGCCTTTCACGAAATGACGAGCGCGGCGCTGCCGGATTTGCAGCGCGGTCCGCACGGCCGCGTGGTTGCGGTCTCGAGCTTCGCCGCGCACCGCTTCACGCCGGATTCGACCTATCCCGGATCAGGATCGGCGAAGGCCGCCCTTGAAGTGCTGGTGAAGTGTCTGGCGATCGAACTCGCTGGCTCCGGCGCGACCGCCAATGTCGTGGTGCCCGGCTTCACGCGCAAGGACGCTGGCTTGACGGGCGCGCTCGACGCGCAAGCCTGGCAGGCGGTCGCGAAAGTCAATCCGATGTCGCGCCTGGCCGAGCCGGATGAAGTCGCAGCCGTGGTCGCGTTCTTGCTGTCGAAGGAAGCCTCGCATGTGACGGGTGTGTCGCTGCCCGTCGATGGCGGGCTCACGTTGATATAGTTGGGGATGCGATGTCTGACGGGATAGCGGGCCAACAAATAGATGTCGCGGTGCTCGGCGCGGGGATCGTCGGCGCCTCAGTCGGCATCGCCGCGCGGCAACGCGGGCTTTCGGTTGTTATCATCGACCGCCGCGAGCCCGGCAGCGAAACGTCTTACGGCAATGCGGGAATCCTGAGCAGCGGCTCGATCCTGCCGCTCAACAAACCTTCCTTGTGGAGCGCGCTGCCGGGTTACCTCGCCAACACCAGCGCGGCGTTGCGCTGGGATCCGATGTGGGTGATGAAAAATCTCGACTGGGTCGCGCGATTTCTCGGTAACGCAGTCCCATCGCGCACGCGGCCGCGTGCGGTCGCGCTGCACGGGCTGATCAACGCGTCGCTGAAGCTGCATCGCGAATGGATCGTGAAAGCCGGCGCGGGCAATCGCATCCGTGAGACCGGATGGCTCAAGGCCTGGCGCAGCGATGCGTTAGAAGCGGCCAAACAGGAACAGGCGTTCCTCGCCGAGTTCGGCATCGAGAGCCAGTTGCTCGATCGGCAAGCGATCTCCGCGCTCGAGCCGAACATCCTGCCGGTTTACAAGACCGGCCTTCTGCATACCCAGACGGCGTCGGTGGATTCGCCCGGCGCGGTGACAAAAGCCTATGCGCGGATGCTCGCCAGCCAGGGCGGCGAGGTCCGCCACTCCGATATCAAGGCAATCGAACCCAAGGACGGCGGCTGGTGCGTGGTGCTTGGCGACGGCGCGGTTCTCGCGCGTCATGTCGTGGTGGCGCTCGGTCCGTGGTCGGCGGATATCCTGCGGCCGCTCGGTTATCGCGTGCCGCTCGCGACCGAACGCGGCTATCATCAGGAGTTCGCGCCGAACCCGGCACGCACCTTGCAGCGTCCGATCCATGATGCCGAAGGGAGTTTCCTGATGTCGCCGATGGAAAATGGCATTCGCGTCACCTCCGGCGTCGAATTGACCGATCGCGATGCGCCGTCGTCATTCGCGCAACTCGACATGGTGGTGCCGATGGCGCGCGGCGTCGTCGAATTCGGATCTGCCGTGGGCGAGCCCTGGCGCGGCGCGCGGCCGACCTTGCCGGACAGTTTGCCGATGATCGGCCCGGCGCCACGGCATCCGGGCTTGTGGTGCGCGTTCGGCAACCAGCATATCGGCTTCACCACGGGGCCCGCGACGGGAGCAGCGATCGCCGCGATGATCGCGGGCGAGAAGCCGGGTTTCGATACGAGCGCGTTTGCGCCCGGGCGTTACATCTGATGGACAGTCGACGATCCATGCAAGGCGCGAAGCAGCAGGCACCAGCATGAACTACGTCTGGGATTTCGCCATCCTCACCAAATACAGCCATCTGTTCTGGGCCGGGCTCGGCTGGACCATGGCTTACACCATCGGCACCATCCTGCTCGGCAGTCTGATTGGCCTCGTCGTCGGCATCCTTCGCCTGCGGCGTTATCCCGTGATCGACTGGCTCTTGATCGCCTATATCGAGCTGTTCCGCTGCACGCCGCTGTTGGTCCAGATCATCTGGTTCTATTACGCCTTTCCGGTCGTGATCGGGGTCAACATCCCCGCGCATGTCGCGGCGATCACCGTGCTGTCGCTTTATGGCGGGGCGTTCTACGCCGAGATCGTGCGCGGCAGCATCGAGAGCATTTCGCGCGGGCAGTGGGACGCCGCGCGCGCGCTCGGTCTATCGCCATGGCGGCTGCTGCGGCTCGTGATCATCCCGCAGGCGCTCAAACCGATGATCGCGCCTTACGTCAACCAGTCGGTCACGCAGTTGAAGAACACCTCGCTGGTGTCTGTGATCGCCGTGCCGGATCTCGTCTACAATGCAACCCTGATCAACGCCGACACCTATCGGCCGCTGGAGGTCTATACTGTCGTCGCGCTGATCTATTTTGCGATCCTGTTTCCGGCAACGCTGATCGCCCGCCGGCTCGAGCGTGGCATGACCTATGACAAGGCGTGAATCGTTTCCCTGAAGGGGTTTTCCCGTGATCAACGAATTTCCAACAGACGAAGAACTCCTCGCTTTTTTCGAGAGCGAGCCGACCGTGCGCTCTCCGGGCGATCCGTGGTTCATGAACACGCTCGATTTCACGACAGTCCGTGCGGAGATCACCGTCCGCTGCCGCCTCACTCCGACCTATGGAGAGATCACGACGCAATTGACCATGAACGGACACGAACTGGCGAAATATGAAATTCAGGGTGCGGAAACGATCCGCATCATCACCAGCGCGGGCCAGGAGGCTTTGGAAGCGACCTTTCCGCGAGCTTGGGGGCTCGGCCCCTTTGTTTTGCTGCTGAGGCCCCGCGTTTGGGCTGCGTGGGGAAATGTGCGCCAATGGCGCTGATCGGCTTTGCGATCCTGCGAGACGTCTGGAACGCGGCATGACCGACGCAAGGTGTGAAATAAATCGATCCGCTGAGCTCCCTTCACCTCGCCCCGCTTGCGGGGAGAGGTCGCCCGCGTAGCGAAGCGAAGTCGGGCGGGTGAGGGGGACTCACCAGGCGCTCGGTGCGTGGAGACTCCCCTCACCCTGACCCTCTCCCCGCTTGCGGGGAGAGGGGACACAGCGGTTGAATTCGCCGCGCCAGAAGCCTACCTGTGGGCGTCATGGAAACCCAAGCCCACGTCCAAGCCCGCACCCGAACCCACGCCCAAGCCATAACGCCGTTAATGTCGCGCGTTCCCGCTCCTGCGCGTTCCCGTAAACCTGCGCCGTTCCTCCCCATGAGCCGCGCCGAGATGGACGCGCTCGGCTGGGACGCCTGCGACATCGTGCTGGTCACAGGCGATGCCTATGTGGATCATCCCTCCTTCGGCATGGCGATCGTCGGCCGGCTGCTGGAGGCGCAAGGCTTTCGGGTCGGCATCATCTCGCAGCCCGACTGGCACTCGGCCGAGCCGTTCAAGGCGCTGGGCAAGCCGGCTGTTTTTTTCGGCGTCACCGGCGGCAACATGGACTCGATGGTCAACCGCTACACGGCGGACCGTCGCCTGCGCCACGACGACGCCTACACGGCGGGCGGGGAGGGCGGCAAGCGGCCGGATCGCTGTACGGTCGTGTATGCGCAACGCTGCCGCGAAGCGTTCAAGGATGTGCCGATCGTGCTCGGCGGCATCGAGGCGTCGCTGCGGCGCATCGCGCATTTCGACTACTGGTCCGAGAAGGTGCGCCGCTCGGTGCTGGTGGACGCCAAGGCCGACCTTTTGCTTTACGGCAACGCCGAACGCGCGGTCGTCGAGGTGGCGCACCGGTTAGCTGCCGGCGAAGCGCCGCGCGATCTCGATTCCATCCGCGGCGTGGCGCTGTTCCGCCGCGTGCCCGAGCACTACACCGAATTGCGCGCCGACGATCTCGACTCGGCCGATGAAGGCGCGGCGCGCCTTCCCGGCGATGTCGTGATCCGGCTGCCGGCCTACGAAGAAGCGGAGCAAGACAAAGAGGCCTACGCCCGTGCCTCGCGCGTCTTGCACCGGGAGAGCAATCCCGGCAATGCGAGGGCGCTGGTCCAGCGTCATGGCGACCGGGACCTCTGGCTCAATCCTCCGCCGATCCCGCTGACCACGGAGGAAATGGACGCCGTCTACGATCTGCCTTACGCGCGCGCGCCGCATCCGTCCTACGGTGAAGCGAAGATTCCCGCCTGGGAGATGATCAAGTTCTCGGTGACGATCATGCGCGGCTGTTTCGGCGGCTGCACCTTCTGCTCGATCACCGAGCACGAGGGCCGCATCATCCAGAACCGCTCGGAGGGTTCGATCCTGCGCGAGATCGAGCGCATCCGCGACAAGACGCCCGGTTTCACCGGCGTGATCTCCGATATCGGCGGCCCCACCGCGAATATGTACCGGATGGCATGCAAGGACCCGAAGGTCGAGGCCGCGTGCCGGCGTCCGTCCTGCGTGTTTCCCGAGATCTGTCCGAACCTGAACACATCGCACGACGACCTGATCCGGCTTTATCGAAAAGTGCGCGAGGTGCAGGGCGTCAAGAAGGTGATGGTGGCGTCCGGCGTGCGCTACGACCTCGCGGTGGAGAGCCCGGCCTATATCAAGGAACTCGTGACCCACCATGTCGGCGGCTACCTGAAGATCGCGCCCGAACATACCGAGCGCGGCCCGCTCGACAAGATGATGAAGCCGGGGATCAGCGCCTATAACCGCTTCAAGCAGATGTTCGATGCCGCGGCCAAACAAGCCGGCAAGAAATATTATCTGATCCCCTACTTCATCGCGGCGCATCCGGGCACGACCGACGAGGACATGATGAACCTCGCACTATGGCTGAAGAAGAACCGCTATCGCGCGGATCAAGTGCAGACATTCCTGCCGTCGCCGATGGCGACCGCGACCGCGATGTACCATACCGGCGTCAATCCGCTGCGCGGCGTGCGGCGCGGCGGAAGCGACAAGGTCGAAGCGATCAAGGGGTTGCGGCAGCGCCGGCTGCACAAGGCCTTCCTGCGCTATCACGATCCGGACAATTGGCCGGTCTTGCGCGAAGCGTTGAAACAGATGGGCCGTGCTGACCTGATCGGCTCGCGCCCCGAGCAGCTCGTGCCGGCTCACCAGCCGCCCGGCACCGGCAAAGCCGCCGCCACGCCACGGCCCGCGCAACGCGCCGGCCGGATGCAGAAGTTTACGACCAAGGGCGTGCCGATCAGGAAGTGAATCGGGCAGCAATCGCTTCAAGTGCGCGAGCGTCTGATCCCGAGGAGGCGCAGGCACCCACACAATGGCCGTATCGAAAGTGCGCTCCCTCGCCCCGCTTGCGGGGAGAGGTGAACCACGCGTGGCGCCAAATTACTGCGGCGCCGACGGCGGCTTCGGGTTTTCCTGCGCACGGCGGGCAGCCGTGCGCAGGAATTTGCGAAGCGTACTTTGTCTTAGATACGCGCGTCCTTAATGGTGCGGGCCGTCATCGTCATCAAAAAAGTCGTGATCGCCTTCGTGAGGAAGAAAACCCGGATCGACGCAAACAAAGTTCGCGGCATTGTTGGTCGCGCCTGTACCCTTGTACTTCGAGATCTGGGGATAGACGCACAGCGGCCGCGTGCCGTTGGAAGGGAAGTTTGACGCGATCCTCGGATCGAACAGCCCGGGGGTCGAGACGAAAGGCGAAGAGGTGTTGTGGTTGGCCGCGACAATCCGGTCGGGGGCAACGCCTTTTTCGACCCAGGCGGTGATGGCGTTGAGCTCGTTGACCGCAAAATCGTTGGTCGCCGCGCCGCCGCCGCAGTGAGCCATGTTCGGCACCATGAACAGGCGGGCGAAGTCGGTGGCTCTTCCATCCATCTCGCGATTCATGTTGCGGTACCAGCGCGCAATCGAAGCGCCGGAGAAGATGCCGTCATTCACGGAATCGGAAATGATCAACTTGCCACCTCGCTCCTTCAATGGCCGCAGGTCGGTGGACACCGCTGACATGAAGTCCATCGAGCTCTCGGGGTATGCCTTGGTTTCGGCAAAGATCTTCGGCGCGTCGGTATCGAAGTTGAAGTGGAACATAAAGGCTTCCTGCCCTGAGGCGCCGTTCACGGGCGTGACGACGGGCGGCGTGACGAAAACCATCGGCACGGCGCCTGCGCCCAGCGTCAGATTGATCGCGGTGTTGACACCCGGCACCACGGCCGTGGCGACGTTCCAGAAGGCCCAGCCGGCGCCGGGTGCGGAGGGCGGCGTCCAGATTCCGGCATCCCAGAACCAGTTTGAATAGAGACGCTCGCCCCTCGAGTTGACGGGCCCGCTATAGATCTTCTTGAGCGCATTCACCTGACCACCGGTCAGACAGGTTCCGCCATGAGGCGTGCTGCCGTGCGAGCCGGTACCGCAAGTATAGGCGGCCAATGCCGGGTACACCTTGTTGTTGGTGCAGGCGTGATAGTTGTCGATGATGCCGTCTACCAATCCGTCGAGGCCGTCGCAGGCACTCAGGATCGCGGCCGAGGCGACCGCGAGGTCCTGGGATGGAAAGGTGTCGGGGATATAGGGCTGCCCGTTGGCATCCTTGGATGTTGCGAGCGTGCCGAGCACCTGCTCGTTCCATGCCTCGGTGACGCCTGCCTGCGGCAGGTTGAAGCCGGGATTTTGCGAAATGACGCCGTCGAACAGCCATGGGAATTTCTGCGAAGCCTTCATGGCATCGCGGCCGCCATTCGAACAGCCCATGATGTAGGAGTAGACGACGTTGAGGCCGTAATATTCGCCGATGATCTGCTTTGACAGCGTCGCTGTCTGTTCAATGCCGTTATAGCCGTAATCGATCCGGGCCTGCTCATCGATCCCGAAATGACCGGAGCCGCCCGCATTGGCATCGTCATCCTGGTATCCGCCAAGCGCGGCGTTTCCCGGCGCGTCCTCGTGCCCGCCGTCATCGGCGGCAACGGCCCAGCCCTGGGTCAGTTCGACGCCGGCGCTGCCTTGCGGATCGGTGGTCAGGCTGCCGTCGGTGCCGCCTCCGCCCATCATTTCAAAGCGGCCAAACCAGGTGTTCGGAAGGTTGAGCGCAAATCCGATCCCGTAGGTGAAATGATCGGGGTCCTGCGTGCTCGTCCGCTTGTTGATGATCCCGACGATATTGCAGTAGGTCGCGTTCTGCGTGGCGCTGAGGATCTGCGCATTCGGTAACGTCAGTCCCGTCAGGCTGGAACATGCCTTCCGGGGAGCGACGCCGGCTGCCGGCAACGCGATTGATGTCGAAACCAGACCCAGGACCAACCCGCTTGCCGCGATTGTCGATGTCAATAACAGGCGCTTCATACCACTACCTCCCTCATTGCAATTGAAAAGGAAAAGTCACCGCGCGACGCGTGGCAGAAGCCCTGCCGAGCGTTTGCGTCCACGGAGCCAATTTTTGATGGGTAAACCGAAAGCCTGGAGCGCGAGCGGCCTGCAGCGCGAAACCAGGTCGCAACTGCGTCGGCGGTCGAGGCTCTCGCCTGACGGCCGGCAGTGTGCACAGGACAGGCCCCACCGATCGCGGAAGCATCGGACGCTCTCTCCCCCTGGTCTGCTGCTCTTATTGGCAGCAGTTTCGCTGTGATAACGGGCGAGATGTATCCATGTCAACATTCATGTATATAGGTCAACATGACTGCCAGAACGCACGCAGGCCTTGGCTGCCCTCGCGTGGCCGGGTACGCTCTCGCGATGCCGGGCTCGGAGGGTCCGGATTATTTTTGTGATGAGGCCGCGGAGAGGATTTCTCAATCGAACCCAAACTGGAATAATGGCGCTCGTCCGATTCGAGTGCCAATGTTTGATCTTGAGCCTCTGTGGGCCTCGCGGGACGTCGTAAGCGCGGACCAGTCTCTCAACTTGCATGAAGGGTATTCGCCGATGGAGCGAACAAAAAGCCCGCGCGTCACGAAGCGGTACACAAAGCCGCTTCAGCCGCGGGGGCGCGTGGCAACGGCGCCAAAATCACCTCCCAGGCAGGAGGGAGTGCGAGAATCCGCGCCCTCGAAAAGAAAGCCGGTTGCGCTCGGAGACCTGTCGGAGTCCCTGGGCTATCGCATCCGCCGCGCTCAATTGTGGGTTTTCAAGGAAATCAGCCGGAAACTGGCGTCGCTCGAAATAAGTCCTGCTCAACTTTCAGTTCTGACGGTCATTGACGCCAATCCCGGTGTGAACCAGCTCACGGTGGCAGAGGTGCTTTCAATCGAGCGCGCCGGCCTTGGCAGGCTGGTCGATCATCTGGAAAGGCGCCGTCTCGTGACGCGCGCCGCTTCCTCGATCAACCGTCGCTACTACGTGTTGTATCTGACCGACGCAGGCGCGGCGTTGCTCAGCCGGATCAGGCCGATCCTCGCGGAAATGGAAAGAGACCTGACCAAAAAAATCGGAGTGCGCGCCTTCGGCCAGTTGCAGCGGACGTTGTCGATCTTCCTTGAAGAATAGCAAGGGGATTGCGTCCCTAGTTGGGTAAATCGCTGGCCGGTCGGGGTTCGGTCGTGTCCGCTGCTGCCAAAAGCAGAAGCAAATTTAGGGCATCATGCGGCCGATCTTCCCACGGTCGTCGTCTCCATCGCCGCACGAAAAACTCAAATTCGAAAACCCAATCAGGCTGATTTGTTCGACGAGCGTTGGCGCAAAAATATGCGCTTGCGCCGTCGGGCAAATCAGTGGTTCCTCTTCGCGCGTCTCGGCCCTTCAAGAGGGGCGTACGCGTCGTCACGGACGTTGGGCTCGGGATGCGATGGACGCGAAGCGGCGCATGAGACGAATGCGCCGGCCAAGCGGACGGTGAAGTCGTGTGGTCCTGATCTCTCGACGCTGAGGTCAACTTGCGACAATGCTCTGCATTGCGCGCGGGGATGGTGGCAAGAAAGCCCGATCACCAGGGAGAGCTCGAAGCAGCCGTTAAAACCATTGCGCAGGGAAGGCCGAGCTAATCGGCTTCGCCTGTGGAGACTACCGCGTGCTTTTTGTTGCACGCAAACCGCGGGCGGAAGCGAACGCCCGGCCTTCCCTGCGCCCTCATCTTTGAGGGATGCCATCGTCAAAACTCGGGCAATTCTTGCCGCGAGACCGTTGACTGATGCGTGCGAGAAACGTGCTGTTTGAAAACTGCATCGGAATACGCTCCGAAGATTGGACCTGCGCGAGCGTCTACTGCGCAGCCGGTGGCTTGTTCTTTTTCTGCGCCCGAGCTGACGGCGGCGCCAACGGCTCAAGTTGCGCGATCACCGGATTGGGATTGATGCTCGTAGACGGTGGCGTCAGGGCGCTGCCCGCGGTGCGGGTGATCCGTACCGGAATCGTCAAGGGGTGAAACCCATTCGCCGTAAAGCTCACCGTGAAATCGTCTTCCGGGGCGGGCACGCTGATCGAGCAGGGGGTCTTGCAGCTTTGGCCCATCGAGGTGCGGGCTTCGGCTCCCGAAGGCGTCGATTGAAATTCGACCGGGATCAAGGGCGCTCCCGGAAAGAAGCCCGAGCAGCCCGCGAGAACGGCGCTCCCCACGGCCGCGATGACGAGGGCAACGCAACGCGCGATCACGGGGCGAGGGGACATTTTATTCATCGCGATTTACTGCGCAGCCGGAGGAGGCGGCTTCTTTGGTTTCTTGCGCACCGGAGCGGGCTTCGGCGGCGGAGCGATGGACACAAGCTGTGCGACCACCGGGTTTGGATTGATATCCGTCGTTCCCGGCGACATCAGGCCAGCCGGAGCGCCCGTGACCCGCACGGGGATCGTCATCGGCTGGTAGTCGTTCAGGCTATAGCTAACCGTGAAATCGCCGGTCGGTATCGGCACCGTGACGGCGCAAGGCGTCGTGCAGCCGGGGCCGATCGATGTCATGGCATTGGCGCCCGGCGGGTTCGATTCCAGCGCGATCTCCATCATCGGCGGCCTTGGCGCCGATGTGCAACCCGCAAGACAAAGCCCAGCTATCGCGAGGGTGGTAATACAACGCATGATCAATCGTTCACTCGAAAAGTTATATGCTGAGCTCGACGGGGATGTCTTCCGCCTTCACGCCGGAAAGCGCCAATCCCTTGACGAACCATTCGCGCATCTGGCCGATGCCGCGGTTATAGTCGACCCACACCGAAAGGAAATCGCGCCAGCGCTTGTCTTGTTCGCGGCGCACCGCCATGCCGCTCGCGACCGTCACGGAAGGCGATTGCAGGATCCTGTAGGTGCCGAGGCTGGGGTTCTTGGCAATCGCGGTCAAGCCCAGCACCAGCGCGTTCACCACGCAATCGACGCGGCCCGAAGCCATTTCCAGCATCACCTCGTCGCGCGACTTCATCGACTTGATGGTCGCGTTCGGCGCGAAACGCCGCGCCACCGCCTCGTTGGCCGAGCCGACATCGACCGCGATATTCACCTCGGGCTTGTTGACGTCGGCCCATGTCCTGGCCTCCAGTCCCTTCTTCAGCATCGCGCCGAAAGGATGCGGAAATACGAGGTTGGTGAAATCGACCACCAGCGCGCGTTGCGGCGTCGGGTTCAGCGCAAAGCCGAGATCGATCTTGTTGGCCTGCAAATCCAGGATCGAATTCCCGTAGGTCGATTCCGTGTATTCAAGCTTGACGTCGAGCAGTTTCGCGATGTCGTTGGCCATCTCGATCGAAAACCCGGACCAGGTGCCGGTGGCAAGGTCCTTGTTGAAGTAAGGCAGTTCGCCCGGCAGCACCGCGATCCGCAGCACCTTGGTCGAGCGGATGCGATCCAGCGTGTTGTCGGCGGCGGTTTGCGCCGAGGCGGGCGTGGCGAGGGTGGAGGCGATCGCAGCGCCGCTGCCGAGCGCCAGCGCATAGCGCAGCGCTTCGCGGCGGTCCTCGGAAATCTGGCTCTCGTCGGTTTGGGTCACGCGGGCCTCCTGCCACAAATACCAGACGAACCTAGCGCGCGTACCGCATGGCAGCAATAGCGCGCGTCTGCGCTTGCCGCCAAGTTCGGGATCACGTTAATAATGCCGGACGGACGACGGCCGAACTCGTCAGGGTAGGGAACATCATGTCAGCAGAACTCAACATCTATAATCCGGACGAACTCGGCCCGCCGATGGGGCAATACACCCACGTGACGCGGGTGAAGGCGAGCGAATTCCTGTTTATCGCCGGCATGCTGTCCGGCGATTCCAAGGGCAACGTGATCGGCGACGGCGACTTCGACGTCCAGACCGCACAGGTGTTTCGCAATGTCGAGGCGGCGCTGAAGTCGGCCGGCGCGTCCTGGGCCAATGTCGTTCAGTTCACGACCTACCTGGTCCACTCGCAGGACATCCCGAAGTTCATGGCGTTTCGCCAGCGCGAATTCCCGAAAATGTTTCCGGACGGCAAGTATCCGCCGAACACGCTATTGATCGTCGATCGGCTGGTGAAGGAACAGTTTCTGGTCGAGGTGCAGACTATCGCTGCGGTGTGACACTCTTATCCCTCCCGGCAAGGGGGAGAGGGAGTCAACCAAAACTCAAATCGCAATATTTCGCAGGCTCGTGCAACTGTTTCGCTGGCAAACCGTAACGGCTACGCAAGTTCAGCACGCAGTCGAGCCCGGTGGAATCGATCTCGCAAGCTTTGAAGAAGCCTCGCGCGGGATCGAGCAACTCACCATAGCTTGCTTCCGCGATCACTTCGGGCATCTGCGGCAGGTGCGAGTGAAGGATCGCGGTCGCCTCGGTGCGGTTGTTGGGTTCGTAGAGCCAGGCGATCGCGCGGCGATAGGCGCGGATATAGGCGTCGATCTTGGCGCGGTTATCCTTCGCCCACGGCCTTCGCACCGCGGCGACATTGCCCTGATAGGGGCCGATGACGTCGGTGGCCTTGACGAGTTCGGCGAAACCGGCGTTTTGCGCGATGATGTTATAGGGCGCCGACAGCAAGGTTGCGGTGTGCTGGCCCTCGCGCAACGCGTTCCAGCGCTGCACCATGCCGCCGGCGCGCACGATCTCGTAGTCGCCTCTGTCCTTGTTAAGACCGTGACGGCGCATGATCTCGTAGAGCACAAAGGCGTAGCCGGTCGTCATCGCATCGACCGACAGCGTTTTCCCGGCGAGGTCCTCGATTTTCGAAATCGACGGCGATGCGACGAGGCTGAGGAAGCCGCTGTCGCTGCCCATCACGGCCATGAAATCGCCTTGCGGCCCGATCGGCGCCTCGCCCTGGCCTTCGACATAGGCCACGATGTTGTCGACCGCGGTCATCGCGATATCGAATTTGTGTTGCGAAAAATCCGTCATCTGGGTGACGGAATTCGGCGTGCCCTGCACCTCGACCACAATGCCGGCGTCTGCGAAGAAGCCCTTGTCCTGTCCGACATAGACGCCCCAGTTGAAGCCGCCGGGAAAGACGTTGACGGTCAGGAGTGGAAGATCGCGCTGCGCCATCGCCGTCAGCCTGCCTGCTTCATTTGCCGCGACATCTGCTCCGGCCGCAGCAAGAGCGCGATGCCCGCGCCGACCAGGCACAGCAAAACGAGCTGGATGTTGCCGGCCACCGTCCATCCCGCAAGGCCGACGATCCGGCCGACGAGATAGCCGGTGACGGTCGCCGAACCATAGACGCAGGAGACGAATAGCCCGGAAGCGCGGCCGGCGAGGGACGCGGTCACCGACTTGACGTGACAGGCGGCGAGGTTGACGAAGATCGTACCGGAGAAGGTCGCGCCCAATACGAAGGACAACGCGGCCTGTGTCATGAAGTCAGCCGGACCGTTGAACAGAAGTGCTGATATCGCGCTCGCCAGCAGGAAACTCAAGCCCAGCACGAGCCGCGGCGAAAAGCGGTCGCCGAGCCATCCGGTGAACAGCGACACCAGAACACCGAGCCCGTAAATGCTCATGACGCGGCCGGCATCCGAGGGCGCGTAGTGGAGCTGTTCGCGCAGGAAGGTCGCATACATCCCGAGGTAGCCGTAGAGCGCCAGGCCAAACAGCACGCTCAGGATCGCAAGCACAATGGTGTTGCGGTTGTTGAGCTGCGCGGCGCCGCCGACCGCGATATCAGTGTTTTCCTGGCCGGCCGTGTTGGTCTCGGACAAATGCGGCCGCACCACGGCTGATATCAGCACCATCATTGTAAACCCGATCAGGCCATAGATGATCATCGGCGCGCGCCAGGTGCCGTAATCGACCAGCAGTTTGGCCCCCAGCCACGGTCCGATCGCCGCGCCGCCGGCATAGGCGTAGTTGAGCAAGCCCACGCCCGCTGCGCGATGGCGGGAGAAATAGCTGGAGAAAACCGCGAGCAAGGCGGTGAGCTGCATCGCCTCGCCGACGCCGGTGATCGCCCGGTAAAGCAGCATGTCGGCAAAGCCGGTCGCGGCCACCGTGATCACGGTCGCCGCCGAATAGATCAGGATGCCGACCTGGATCACGGTTTTGCGGGAGGTGCGCGCCATCAGATAGCCGGTCGGAATCCCGGCCAGCGCCATGCCCAATGTAAAGATGGTCGACATCAGGCCTGCCTGCGGCAGCTCGAAGCCGTATTCGCGTCGTACATCCGTGAGCATCAGCGGAAACAGCGTGCGGTCCATCGCGTTCACGGCGTAGGAGACGATCAGCACCGCGATGGCGGCAATCGCGATCGCACTATCTGTCGCGCGTGCCGTCGCCTCGATACTCGGAGGCGTTGCAGTCTGATCCATTCGTCTTGTCCTTTAGTCCATTCGTCAAAGGAGGTAAGCGATCAGTAAACGGGCTGTCAAATCGCCGCCGCCACACGGCCTTTTCGCGCCGTTTTTCGCCGTCACGAGGCGTTGATCGCCCGGGCGAGGGCCGCGCGGCGTCCAGAGTTAATGAACGGTAGCGCCGTCTTCCTAAAAACGAGGGAAAGCGAGATCCCGTCATTAAAAATTGGCGTCTATGGCTGTGGTTCACGATTTCGAACTTCGGAATCGAAACTCTGGGATGCCCGATGGGTGAAGTCGCTTACGCCATGGAAGACATCGACGAGGTGATTGCGCGGGGCTCTCCCGAGAGCCGCGCCAAGGCGCTGTGGCATGCGACCGATATTCTCCTTGAGGGCGAATTCGGCGAAGAGCAGATCCGCATCTTCGGCGAAGTGATCGCTCGCCTGACGGAAGAAATCGAAGAGTCCGCGCGGGCCGAACTGTCGCGCCGGCTGGCGCATTCCGACAAGGCGCCGCCCAAGGTCGTGTACAGGCTCGCCTTCGACGATTCGATCGAAGTCGCAGGCCCCATCCTGCAGTTTTCGCCGCGGCTGGATGTAAAGTCGCTCGTCGTCAATATCAGAACCAAGGGACAGCCGCATCTCCTGGCGATCGCCAGGCGCGCTTCGGTGCCGGTCGAGTTGACCGACGAACTCGTCACGCGCGGCAACCAGGAGGTCGTACAGTCGGTCGTCGCCAACGACGGCGCCCGCTTCTCCGATTTCGGCTTCCGCCAGATGATCAAGCGCTCGGAAATGGATGCCGTGCTCGCCGAACGAGTGGGCTTGCGCAAGGAAATTCCGCCGCAGATGTTCGCCCAATTGATCGCGAAAGCCTCGGACGACGTCCGGCGCAAGCTTGAGCACGAACGCCCGGACCTCGCGGTCGAAATTCAGGCTTCGGTGGGCCATGCCGCCGGCAAGCTCTATTCCAGCTTCGGGCCCGGGCAGCCGAGCTATCTCGCATTGAAGCAGGCCGTGACGGATGCCTATAAAGCCGGCCGGCTGAACGAGAGAAGCATTCTGACTTACGCGCTCGCGCACAAGTTCGAGGAGGCGATCGTCGGGCTATCGCTGCTGTGTGCATTGCCGGTCGAGGTGGCCGAGCAGATGCTCGCGCTCAACAACCGCGACATGATCCTGGTACTGTCGAAGGCGCTCGATTTTTCGTGGGAGACCGCGATGGCGCTGTTGTTCCTGGGTGCCGAAAATCACCGCATTCCGGCTAGCGAACTCGAGGGCCTCAAGGCCGAATTCAAGCGCGCCGATGTCAGGATGTCCCGCGGCATTCTGGAAGTCTATCAATCGCACTGGCGCGCCGGGCGGGACGAGCCCAAATCTGCGCAGCTGCATTGAGCCTGCGCTTTTGCATTAAGCGTGCTGCGTTTGTAGGGGTGGCGGCTGCGATTTCAAGCAGCTAAGCTTCGATCTTTCAGATGAAGAGATTGACATGCTGGCCTCCCAACGCGGCCTCTTCGCGGTGCCGCGCGATATCTGCTATCTGAATTCGGCGTCCTATAGCCCGTTGCCGATGCGCACACAGGAAGCGGCGCGCGACGCGGTCGGCCGCAAGGCCGCGCCGTGGAGGCTCGATGCCGGCTTTGCCTACCGCCAGCATGAGCGCGCCCGAATGGCCGCCGCGCGGCTGATTAACGCCGAAGCCAGCGATGTCGCGCTGATTTCCTCGGTCAGTTATGGGGTGGCGACGGTCGGCAAGATCCTGGCAATCCCGGCCGGCATGCGGGTGCTGGTTCTGGAAAACGACCATTCCTCGCCGATCCTGGAATGGGAAACCCGTTCCGCTTCAGCCGGCTTTACCGTCGAGTCCGTGCGCCAGCCGCTCGATGGCGACTGGACCTCGGCGGTGTTGGCCGCGATCGAGCGGCCGGGCGCGTCGCGGCTGGCTCTCGCCTCGATCTCCTCCGTGCACTGGTCGGATGGCGGACTGATCGACGTTGCGAAGGTCGCTGCTGCGTTGAAGCGGCAGGGGGCGCTGTTCCTGATCGATGCGACGCACGGCGTCGGCGTGGTCGCGATGGACGTCAAAAGTCTCGATCCGGATTTCGTGATCTTCCCGACCTATAAATGGCTGCTCGGGCCCTATGGCCGCGCGTTTATCTACATGGCCAGGCGTCATCAGAACGGCATTCCGCTGGAGCAAACCGGCTTTGCACGCCGCGGCGTGCGCTCGGATGCCGAAATCTATTTCGCCGATGTGAGCTATGTCACGGGCGCGCGGCGTTTCGACATGGGCGAGCGCGATCATTTCATCTCGATGGAAATGGCCGCGATCGGCATGGAGATGATGGCCGAATGGGGCACGGAGGCGGTCGCCGCGCGCCTTGAGATGCTGACCGCGCGGATCGCGGAAGGCTTGGGCGGCAGCAAAGTCCGTCTCATGGATCCGCGCTATCGCAGCCCCCATATCCTGAGCCTGGGGTTTCCCGGCGGCCTGCCGGCCGGCCTCGCCGAGGGTTTGGCCGA
Source organism: Bradyrhizobium sp. (assembly GCA_049509335.1). Classification (GTDB taxonomy): domain Bacteria; phylum Pseudomonadota; class Alphaproteobacteria; order Rhizobiales; family Xanthobacteraceae; genus Bradyrhizobium. The sequence goes on from JBEKZZ010000052.1 coordinate 21,160, forward strand.
GGAGGGCATCCATGTTGCAGCGCGGTTGTCGCGCATGCGCATCTCGCCGCATGTCTTCAACGACGAGGAAGACATCGACCGGTTTGTGGCGGCGGTGAAGAAGCGGCTTTGAGGGGGCGGCGTAGTTCGTCTTCACCTCTCCCCAAGGGAGAGGGGGCTCATCTCGCGCTGCGGTGACAGCGCCCTTGGAACCAAGCCCCGCCCTGCCGCATTGGTTCACCAGATTGAACCTTGTGCCTCGGAGCGCGACTTAACCGACGGGAGGCAACTCAAGAGACAGCCTTAAGGGAGGCTCTCATGACCGAATGGCGCGATCACATGGTAGACAGGCCCACCGATGACGGCGCCTACGCGGTCGGATGGACCGTCTCGGGCCTCGCGGTTCTCGGCACCATTGTCGCGGTCTGGGTATTCGCGATCTAGGCCGCTCATGTAGCTGCCGCTTCCATCGACAGCGGATCATTCCTGCATTTCCGGACGGCTGCCTGAAAGGTGGCCGTTATGCTTTGGCGAGCCTTAAATCCCCATATCCGTGCTTTGCGAAGCGGCCGCCTCTGGACGGAACGGCTGATCGTCGATTATATACTTAGGAGACTAAGGATTTTTCGGGAGAGCGGCCATGTTGACGCAAGCGGAAAACGAACTCTTGTGCCGGGTCGAGGGCGATGCGCCGATGGGGCGCCTGATGCGCCGCCATTGGGTGCCGGCGCTGTTGTCCGAACAGGTCGCAGAGCCGGACGGTGCGCCGGTGCGGGTACAGTTGTTCGGCGAAAAGCTCGTCGCGTTCCGTGACAGCAACGGCAAGCTCGGGCTGCTCGGCGAGGCCTGTCCGCACCGCAAGGCCTCGCTCGCCTTCGGCCGCAACGAGGAATGCGGCCTGCGCTGCCTCTATCATGGCTGGAAGTTCGATACCGACGGCAATGTCGTCGACATGCCGTCGGAGCCGAAGGCGAGCGCTTTGCCGGAAAAGGCCAAACATCTTTCCTATCCGACGCGCGAGGCCGGCGGCTTTGTCTGGGCCTATATGGGGCCGCCGGACGCGATGCCGGAATTCGAAGCGCCGCCATGGGCGCCGCATGCCGAGGCGCGTGTTGCCATTGCCAAGGTAGAATTGCCCTGCAACTGGGCGCAGATCATGGAGGGCCAGATCGACTCGGCGCATTCCTCCACGCTGCATTCGTCCGACATGCGCCCCGCCAAGGGCGATGCGACAGCGAAGGGCGATCACTGGGTCCGGCCATCGACCGACAAGAATCCGCGCATTCAGGTCCAGCTCACCAATTACGGCATGCGTTATGCTGCGATCCGCCGTCCGATCGCGAATGCGAACTCGCATGACTACGTGCGCATCACGACCTATGTCGCGCCCTTCACCGCGCTGATCCCGCCCAACAGCACCTATAATGTCACGAGCGTGATCGTGCCGCGCAGCGACACCTCAAGCACGTTCCACTTCATCGCCTGGGCGGAAGGCGAACAGGCCGGCATCGGCACGCAGGAGTGGCGAAAATTTTGCGTGCTCGAGGTAGGCGTGGACGTCGACGCGCAGTTTCGCCCGATCAAGCGCCATGCCCACAACGACTATCTTCAGGACCGCGCGGCGATGGCCGACGGCAATTTCACCGGCATTCCCGGTATTCCCAACCAGGACATCGCGATGTGGGAATCGATGGGGCAAATTGCGGACCGCTCGCAGGAGCGCCTCGGCGCCAGCGACATCGCGATCGTGCAGTTTCGCCGCCTGATGATCGACGCCGCCCGCGCGTTCGCGCAGGAAGGGCGGGTGATCGGCCAGATCCAGCCGCGCCTGCCGCAGGCCAAACTCCGCTCCTATCAGGGCGTGGTGGAAAAGACGGTGCCCTGGCGCACGCTGGGCGCTTCCGACGAGGAGGTGAAGGTGCTTTCGGGCCTCGAAGAAGACGAGACGGACAAGGAAATGGCTGCTGCTGTGGCGTAATGCGGTGGGTTTGACATTCGCCCCAGCCGGTAGGATGGGTGGAGCGACCCCGTCCGCCGTAGCTCAACGAGCGAAGGCGGAAGCGATACCCATCGCTCAGTGCAACCGAGATGGGTTTCGTAAATTGCTCAACCCATCCTGCGGCTGGCTGGTTTCCTTCGGGATAACTCATTACAAGACCAAAACGCCAACCTCCTGGGAGTATCGATTGCGCGTCCGCATCATTCTTGTTGCCGCCGCTTTGGTTTGCGGCCTCTCTCTCGCCCAGGCCGCCGACCGGGAGATCAACGTCATCCTGCCGCTGACCGGCGGCGGCGCGTTCCTCGGCAAGGCCGAGCAGCAGGCGCTCGTGCAATTCGAGAAAGCGGCCAACGCCGACGGCGGCATCCATGGCCAGCCGCTCAAATTCGTGTTCCACGACGACCAGTCGAGCCCGCAGGTCGCGGTCCAGCTCGCCAATCAGATCAAGGCGACCAATCCGCCGGTGATTCTCGGTTCGTCCCTGGTCGCGCTCTGCAATGCGATGGCGCCTTTGATGAAGGACGGGCCGCTGCTCTATTGCTTCTCGCCCGGCATCCATCCGGTGAACGGCGGCTTCGTCTACAGTTCGAGCATTTCGACCAGGGAGCTTGCTGCAACGCTGCTGCGCTATTTCGGTGCCAGGGGCTGGAAGAAGATCGCGTTGATCACTTCGACCGACGCGAGCGGGCAGGACGCCTACAAGAATTTCAAATCGCTGTTCGGCACTGACGGTCACAAGGATGTCGAACTGGTTGCCGAAGCCCAGCTCAACCCGACCGACGTCAGCGCCGCGGCGCAGATTCAGCGTTTGAAGGGCGCCAACCCCGATGTGCTGGTGGCGTGGTCGACCGGCGGCCCGATCGGCACGATCTTCAAGGCGATCCACGACGCCGGCGTCGAGTTGCCGGTGGCGACCACCAACGGCAACCAGACCTACGCGCAGATGGCGCAATACGCCGCCTTCCTGCCCAAGGAGCTTTACATCCCGGCGGCGGATTTTCTCAAATCGGCGCAGCCTTCGAAGTCGAACGAAGCCTCCGTCGCGAAGGACGCCTTCTTCAAGGCGTTCGAAGGCACCGACATCAAGCCGGACGGTCCCTCGACCTATGCCTGGGATCCGGCGCTTCTGGTCGTTAGCGCCTTGCGAAAATTGAAACCCGATGCGACGGCCGAAGACCTGCGTGCGTATTTCGGCGATCTCAAGGGCGTCGCCGGCATCAACGGTCTTTACGATTTCAAGGCCGTGCCGAATCGCGGGCTGGACGAATCCAACGTCGTCGTCACGCGCTGGGATGCGGCAGCGCAGACCTGGGCCGTGGTCAGCGACCCCCTCGGCATTCCGCGCGCACAATGAACCGGGCCAGTCCGACATGAGCTGGCGACCCGCCGCATATCGGCCTCGTGGTTCGAGACGCCACGCAAGAAGCGTGGCTCCTCACCATGAGGGCCTGACATCGCGCCAGGACCACCGGCCTCATCCCGAGGAGGTGCGAACACCCGAGCAGGCCGAGCCAAGGCGAGGCCGTCGTGAACGGTGCAATATAAAGACTCGCCGTCTCGAGGGATGGATGCAAATAGGCAGCGCGCGTGCTTGAGTTCATCCAGATCGCAATTGGCGGGCTTGTCGTCGGCAGCATCTATGCCGCGATCGCGCTCGGCTTCTCGCTGATCTATCGCGTCACCGGCGCGATCAACCTCTCGCAAGGCGGCTTTGCGCTGATCGCGGCGATGATCGGCTATACGCTCGGCGTCGCCTGGGGCTGGCCGCTCGTAATCGCGATTCCGGCCGCGGTCGTGACGACGGTCGCGATTGGCGTTGGGCTGGCGACATTCACGTTCGTGCCGGCGTTGGCGCGGTTGTCGAACGCCAATGTGCTGATGCTGACCGCCGGCATCCTCACCATGATCGAGGGATTTTCGCTGGTCGTCTGGGGCAGCCAGCCCTATGCGATGCCGCCGTTCTCGGGCGAGCAACCGCTGGCGTTCGGCGCGATCCTGATCCCGACGCAGGCGTTCTGGGTGTTCGGCGCCACGGCCGCGTGCATCGTCGCGCTCTGGTTTCTCATCGCCAAAACCAAACTCGGAAAAGCGCTTCGCGCCTGCGCCGAGAATCCTTCCGCAGCTCACCTGATGGGCATCGACGTGGCCAGGATGACGCTGTTGAGCTTTGGGCTCGCGGTGCTGATCGCGGCGATCTCGGGCGTGACAGTCGCCCCGACCACCTCGCTGCAATTCGACACCGGGCGACTGTTTACGATTTCCGGGTTCGTCGCGGCCGCGATCGGCGGCATCGCGTCGTTTCCCGGCGCGATCATTGGCGGGCTTTTTCTCGGGCTCGTCACACAACTCTCGACCGCCTACATCTCCTCGCTGTTTTCGAGCGCGATTTCGCTCGTCATTCTGTTGATGGTGCTGATCTGGCGGCCGCAGGGCCTGGTGCAGGGCGGCGTGGCGCGGCGTCAGGATACCCGCGACGAAGTCAAGGCGGCGGGGCATGCGACAAAACTCCCCGCGCATCTCGGCTGGCCGCTCGCAGGCTTGGCGGTGATCGTGGCCGCGCTCATTCCGTTCGTCGTCACCGACAACGGCATCCTGAGCGGACTTGTGATTGCCGCGATCCTGTTCATGACGCTGATGGGACTCGACGTGCTGATGGGCTATGCCGGGCAAGTCAGCCTGGGACAAGCCGGCTTCATGGCGATCGGCGGCTACACGTCGGGATATCTCGCGATCAACTATGAAGTCGCGCCGGTGCTCTCGATCCTTGCCGGCATCGGCGTCTCGCTTGCTTGTGCGCTCGTGCTCTCGGTGGTGACGCTACGTTTGAGAGGGCTTTACCTCGCACTTGCCACGCTCGCTTTCGGGCTTCTGGTCGATTCCTGCGCCGTCGGCTTCCTCGACATCACCGGCGGGCCGTCCGGGCTGGTCGGCATTCCCTCTTTCTCGGTCGCAGGCTTTACCTTCGCGACCCCGCGCGCGATGTATTACCTGGTGCTCGCGCTCGACATCATTATCCTGATTGGCTTGGTCGGCGCGATGCGCTCCGGCTTCGGCCGCGCGCTGAAGGCGATCCGCTCCGACCAGATGGCGGCAGCCGCGCTCGGCATCAACACCGTGCGCTACAAGCTCGCCGCCTTCTTGATCAGCGTAACGCTGGCCTCGCTAGCGGGCAGTCTCTATGCGTTCTTTTTCAATTTCCTCAGTCCCGAAATGGTCGGCACCTCGCGCTCGCTCGAACTGGTCGCGATGCTGATCATCGGCGGCGAGAGCACATTGGCCGGCGGGCTGTTCGGCGCGCTGTTGTTGACGTTGTTGCCGGTGATCTTTGCGCCGCTTGCGATCTACAAGACCTTTGCCTCCGGCGCGCTGCTGGTCTCCAGTTTCCTTTACTTGCCGCAGGGTATTTATGGTGCGTTGATCCAGATCATGACGCGGCTCGGCGGGGCGCGCGGTGCGAAGCCGGCCAAGGCTGAGGTGCTGGTGTCATGACGGCGATCGACGCTCAAGCTCAGCTGAATGAAGGCGCGATCCTGAGCGTACGCGGTCTTGCGAAGAGCTTTGGCGGGCTGAAAGCCATCAACGACGTGTCGTTCGATGCCGCGCCCCATCAGATCACCGCTGTCATCGGCCCCAATGGCGCGGGCAAGACCACCGTCTTCAACCTGATCACCAACATCATGTCGCGCGATGCGGGCAAGGTCGTTTTCGCAGGCCGCGACCTCGCGGGGCTTTCGGCGGTGAAGATCGCGGGCCTTGGCCTGATCCGCACCTTCCAGTCGGCGCGGGTTTTTCCTGGCATGACCGCCATCGAGAACGTGATGGTCGGCGGCCACAGGCTTGGCCGCCATTCGTTGCCGAGCCAGACGCTCTGGCTGCGCGGCGCGCGCGCCGAGGAGCGCCGGCTTCGCCGCCGCGCCGATGAGATGCTGGAACTCGTCGGCCTTTCGTCGTTTGCCGAGACGCATGCGACCGAATTGCCGATGGGCGCACAAAAGCTGCTCGAAGTCGTGCGCGCGCTGATGGCGCAGCCGAAACTGTTGTGTCTCGACGAGCCGGCCGCGGGCCTCAACGACACCGAGACCGAGGGGCTGGCGAATCTGTTGCGCGCGATCCGCAAGCTCGGCATTCCCGTTGTCATCGTCGAGCACAACATGTCGCTGGTGATGAATGTCGCCGACCGCGTCGTCGTGATCGATTCCGGCGCGATCATTGCGACGGGAACACCGGCAGAGGTTCAGAACAACAGCCGCGTGATCGAAGCCTATCTCGGAAAGGAGCATCATGCCGCTCCTTGAATTGAGATCGGTCGCGATCGGCTACGGTCACCATCGCGTGCTTGAGGATATCAACCTCACACTCGAGCGTGGCGAGATCGTCACCTTGCTCGGGGCCAATGGCGCCGGCAAATCGACGCTCGCCAAGGCCGTCTCCGGATTATTGCGCCTACAGGCAGGCTCCATCTTGCTTGAGGGACAGCCGATCGAGGCGCTGCCGCCGGCCGAAAGATTGCGTAGAGGCATCGCGCATGTGCCGGAGGGTCGGCAGATTTTCGCCGGCATGACGGTTGCGGAAAATCTCGCGCTCGGCGCCTACGCGGTGTCGGAATCCGATTACGCGACGCAGATGGAAGCGGTATCGGCGCTTTTTCCTGTGCTGCGCGAGCGCATGAACGATATCGCCGGCAACTTCTCCGGCGGGCAACAGCAAATGCTGGCGATCGCGCGCGGGCTGATGGCGAAGCCGAAGATCCTCGTGCTCGACGAGCCCTCGCTCGGCGTCGCGCCGTTATTGGTCGCCGAAATCTTCCGCCTGATCGTGGCCTTGCGCGACCAGGGCATCACGATTTTGCTGGCCGAGCAGAATGCGAAGGCTGCGCTCTCGATCGCCGACCGCGGCTATGTGTTCGAGCAGGGCAGGATCACGCTGTCGGGTGCGGCCAGGGATCTGCTGAATTCACCCGAGATCGCCGAGCGCTATCTCGGCATGAGCGGGACGGCGGAGGCGTCGGATGCTGCTGCGGCTTCGCTGGCGGAGAAGTTACGCGGCGTGCTGTTTGCGACTGCGGCGGATAGAGTAGGTTCCTGACCCTCACGGTGAGGAGACGCTCGCGCCGTCTCGAACCATGAGGCCAATACTCATCCTTCGAGACGCGGCCGTTGGCCGCTCCTCAGGATGAGGACCGAACGTGAGAGATGAAAAATGGCAGTGATCCGCATCGAGCCGAAACTGGACGCATCCTCCGGCCTTTATTACGTAGAGATCTTTCATCCGGCCGAGGCCGAGCAGCCCTTCGTCACCACCGAGCCGCGCTACAAGACCGCGGCTGCGGCGGAGAACGACGTCATCGCGATTATTGCGTCGAGGGCGAATAGTGGGTCGGGTGAATAAAGTGTTTCACCGTCATGCCCGGCCTTGTGCCGGGCATCCACGTCTTTGCCTATAATATATTCGCAAGAAAGACGTGGATGGCCGGGACAAAGCCCTGCCATGACGACGTGCTAGACCTGCCAGTTCAACCCCACCTCGCTGCCAATTCTCCCCGACTCCAGAATCGCGAGGCAAATCTCCAGCGTCGCCAGGCCCCATTCGCCGGAATGCAGCGGCTGTTTGCCCGACTTCGCCGCGCCATAAAGCTCATCGACGACCTCGGCACGCGGAATGATCGGCGCGGGCAGTTCCTCGCGGTGGCGCGCGTCGTCGCCGTAGACCAGGACCTCGCGGGGGAGGGGGCGTAGATCGGCGCGCTCGCAACTGACGACGACAAAGCCGAAATGATTGTGCGCGAGTTCGTCGCCGGCACGAAAGGCCTCGCTACCGGCAAAGCCATAGGCGCGGGTGTTCTTCATCGCGATTTCGTCGGTCGCGCTGGCGCCACGCAAGTTGAGCCGCGCGCGGCCGTAGGAACTGGCATCGCGTCCTTGTCCGAGTTCGCTCCACCAGCCCATGAATTCGTCGCTGTCGAAATGCGCGTAGCCGCTATAGGTCAGCGACGCGAAACTTCCGTCCTCGAATTTGATCTGCGCGGAGTAGGCACCTTCGGTGTTGCGCGCGGCATCCCAGTTGCCGGTGAAAGCGCGCACCGAAGTGGCTTTGGCTTGCGCCAGCAGACGAACGATATCGACTTGATGGGCGGCCTGGCTGAACACCACCCCGCCGCCTTTGGCCGTGTCGAGTTCTTCGGGCCGGCGCGGCCGATAGAGGAAATCCGTGAAGTTGAGCGCGTTGATCATGCGGACGCGGCCATATTGACCTGTGGCGATCATCGCGCGCGCCGTGAGGTAAGGCAGGTCGTAGCTGTGGCTGTGGCCGACGAGCAATTTGACATTGGCCGTTTTTGCGGCCGCGATCATCTCGCGACAGTCTTCGAGCGTCAGCGCCATCGGCTTTTCGACCAGCACATGCTTGCCATGCTTGGCTGCCAATTTCACATGGTTGAGGTGGAATTGATGCGGCGAGGCGATATAGACGGCTTCCACGTCCGGATCGGCGCACAAAGCATCGGCATCCTCAAACACGTCAGCTTCGAACTCTTGCGCGAAACGCAAGCGTGCATCGGCGCGTGGATCGTGGGCTGCGACCAGCGCGATGCGGGGATCGGCCATGAATGTCGGCAGCATCAGCGTGAAGGCACGGCCGAGGCCGATGATGCCGAGGTTGAGGGGAGCGGTCATTGGCTTTCCCGATCGTGAATGACGTGTTCACCTCGCCCCGCTT
>JBEKZZ010000053.1:0-29407 GCA_049509335.1 Bradyrhizobium sp.
TCACTCCCCCGCATCGCGACCCCCAAGTCAAATCCGGGTCCCAGAGAATCATGATACGAAACGCTTCGCTACCGACTTCTTCAACAGCCTGTTAGAGCGATTATGAAAATCAGGCGAGTAGTGGTCCGATTCTAACATTTACACCCCGCCGCCGGAGGCACTTTTGCAAATGTTAGAATCAAAAGACCACTAAAAATACAGGTCTCCAGTGGAGTTTCAGATTTGACATTCGCATTGAGAATCCCGGGCTACGGGATGGCGAATGTCAAATCTACTCCACTAGCCGCGCTCGCTTCACGTCCGGCGGCGTGGCTTCCTCGACCAGCGCGGCGATCGCCTCGTCGGTTGCCATCACCTTCTGCCCGTCGCTGCCCAACCGTCGTACCGAGACTGAGTGGGTCTCCGCCTCCTTCTTGCCGACCACCAGCAGCGCCGGAATTTTCGCCAGCGAATGTTCGCGGACCTTGTAGTTGATCTTCTCGTTGCGCAGGTCGATCTCGACGCGCAGGCCTGCGCGGCGCGCCGCCGCCGCGACGACCTTGGCGTATTCGTCACCCTCCGAGGTGATGGTGGTGACGACGGCCTGGATCGGCGAAAGCCAAAGCGGGAAGTTGCCGGCATAGTGCTCGATCAGGATGCCGATGAAACGTTCCATCGAGCCGCAGATCGCCCGATGCACCATGACGGGCGCCTTCTTCGAGCCGTCGGCATCGATGTAGAACGCGCCGAAACGTTCGGGCAGGTTGAAGTCGACCTGCGTGGTGCCGCATTGCCAGTCGCGGCCGATCGCATCGCGCAGCACATATTCGAACTTCGGTCCGTAGAATGCGCCTTCGCCGGGGTTGATCTCGGTCCTGATGTGGTTGCTCTGGGCCTTGATCTCCTGCAGCACCGTCGCCATCACGCGCTCGGCGTGGTCCCACATCTCGTCGGTACCAACGCGCTTTTCGGGACGGGTCGAGAGCTTGACCGTGAGCTCGCCTTCGAAGCCGAAGTCGGCGTAAGTCGAGAGGATCAGCTCATTGATCTTGAGGCATTCCTCTGCAAGCTGCGCCTCGGTGCAGAACACATGGGCGTCGTCCTGCGTGAAGCCGCGTACCCGCATCAAGCCGTGCATGGCGCCTGATGCTTCATAGCGATGTACGACGCCGAATTCTGCAAGCCGCAAGGGCAGGTCGCGGTAACTCTTCAGACCGTGCTTGAAGATCTGCACGTGGCCGGGACAGTTCATCGGCTTGAGCGCAAACCAGCGTTTGTCCTCGGCCTCGTCGCCGGCGGATTGCGCGGCGAACATGTTCTCGCGGTACCAGTCCCAGTGGCCGGAAGTCTCCCACAGTGACTTGTCGAGGATCTGCGGCGCGTTGACCTCGCTGTAGTCGCCGGTCAGCCGCCGGCGCATATAGGCAATCAGCGCCTGGAAGATGGTCCATCCCTTCGCGTGCCAGAACACTACGCCCGGGCCTTCCTCCTGGAAGTGGAACAGGTCGAGTTCGCGCCCAAGTTTGCGGTGGTCGCGCTTTTCGGCTTCCTCGATCTGCTTCAGATACGCGTCGAGGTCTTCCTGTTTGGCAAACGCGGTGCCGTAGATGCGGGTCAGCATCGGATTGTTGGAATCGCCGCGCCAATACGCGCCTGCCACCTTCATCAATTTAAAGGCGTTGCCGACCTTGCCCGTGGAGGTCATGTGCGGGCCGCGGCACAGATCGAACCAGTCGCCCTGGTAGTAGATATTGATCGGCTCATTGCCGGGAATGGCGTCGACCAGTTCGACTTTGAAGTTCTCGCCCTTGTCGCGGAAGACCTGCTTGGTCTTTTCGCGATCCCAGACTTCTTTCGTGAAAGGTTTGTCGCGCGCGACGATCTCGCGCATCTTTTTTTCGATTGCCGCGAAGTCTTCCGGCGTAAACGGCTCGTTGCGGAAGAAATCGTAATAGAAGCCGTTCTCGATCACCGGCCCGATCGTAACCTGCGTGCCCGGCCACAGCGACTGCACCGCTTCGGCAAGCACGTGGGCCGCATCGTGGCGGATCAGTTCGAGCGCGCGCGGATCGTCGCGGTTGACCAGCTCGATCTTCGCATCGTTCTCGATTGGGTCGTTGAGGTCGGCCAATTCGCCGTCCAACGCCATCGCCACGGTGCGTTTGGCCAGCGAAGGCGAGATGCCCTTGGCGATCTCAAGTCCCGTGATGCTTTTGGGATAGTCGCGCCGGGCGCCGTCCGGGAAGGTGAGGGTGACCTTGTTCACAGGTTCAGCCGGCTTCAAATTCGTGAGGCTGTACTGGAATCCTGACGCGGGCGTATTCTTGTCTGACATGATCGTCTCCTCAAGGCTCACTCCTGCGAACGAGCGCAGGTAAGCCGGAATGGGAAGCGGTATAGCAGGCGAATCGGACGATGCAATATCGTATCTGGCGGACGGCAAAACCCCCGCTTTTGGCGTATCCTTTGGTTGCGGGTGGATGGATTAATCGCTTGCCGCCGATGGGCGCCGGGTTCCGCAAATCATCAAACTGTCAAATGACGGAGGGGCTGGCGAGCCTTCTTGCCGGTTGTCCGCGGGCGACTTCCGCTGTGCAAGCCTTCCGATCAGGCGAGACAGTGGCGAAATAGCACGGCGGAAAATTTCGCGAGGCGTCATCGCGATTTCGCACGATCGCGCGCCATTCGCCCCAAGGGGGCGGCAGACCCTTGACAGCGAAAGCTCGTTGGCGTTCCTGCCGTCGTTGGAATTTCCGGGTTTGTTCATGGCACTGCGCAACACTCTCGCCGCTCTTTTCGTCATGATATGCGGATCGGCGGCGGCGCAGACGATCGCGCGGCCGGTTCATCCAGTACCGGCGCGGCCGATACAGGGGCAGGTCAATCCGGTTGTCTTCTACGTCGCCAAGGGCGCGCCCGACGCTTGCGGTCGCGGCTGCGATACCTGGATCGCGATCGAGGGCCAGATCGATGGCACCGCGGCGGCGCGGTTTCGCAAATTCCTGCAACCGCTGCGGAATCGCAATCTGCCAATCTATGTCACTTCGCCCGGTGGTAATCTCGAGCAGGCGCTGGCCATGGGCACGTTCCTGCATGAAAAGCCCGCGGTGGTGCGGGTGGCGCGCACCGTCGTGAGGGAGTGCGGCTTCGAGGCGCAGGACAGAGAGGTCTGTCTCAAGCTCAAGCGATCCGGCCGCGAACTCACCGGCGATCTCTGGACCCGCAACGCGATCTGCAATTCCGCCTGTCCTTATTTCCTGCTCGGCGCTACCACGCGCGAGATTGCGCCGGACACCTCGCTTGGGGTGCACTCGGCGAAAGTCATCACGCAATTCCTCGGTGTCGTCCCGACGCCCGAGATGCGCGCCGCGGCGACCGAGCGGGGACGGGCGCGCTCCGACGGCTTGCTGGCGAGCTACTTCGCGCGCATGGGCGGCGATACCGGACTCCTGAAGCTCGTGAGCACGGTGAAGTTCGAGGAGGTGCACGTGCTGACGCGCGATGAGATCATTCGTTTCGGTTTCGATCGGCGCGTGCAGGTCGAGACGCCGTGGCAGTTCGAGAATGGCGCGCGCAGTTTGGCCGGCAAGGTCGCGACGCAGAAGGTCGATGGCGAACCCGCCTATCGCCTGTTGCAATGGCGGCTGATCTGCCTGAGCACCGAGCAATTCGAGCTTGACGTCCAGCGGCCGACAACGAAATCGGTTTTTCCCACCGTGGCGATCCATAGTGCTGCTGCCGTGCCGCTCTATTTCACACCGATCCCCATCAAAACGCCGGGCAGTGAGTTTTGGGGCGCGCGCTTGACACGCGCGGCTGTCGACGAACTCGCCAGCCAGCCGCAATTCGAATTCATTGAAGCGTCGCAGATCGCGGACGGACGGCATGCTGTGAACACGGTGTGGTCGACCGAGGGCCTGTCCCAGGCTGTTGACACTCTGCTGTCAACTTGTCCGCCGCCGAAGACAACGACCGCTGTCATGCGCGACGCGGCCGAAAAATAACGGCGGTCGCGCCTTTCTATTCACGGACTCGCGGCCTAAATGCATATGCATGAAAAAGCCGCCATCCGACAGCCCGGTCCATCGCCGTTTCGCTCCCACCGCGTTGATGTTCGGAAATATCGTGACGGGCTGTTCGATCCTGGCGCCTGCGGGCATGCTGATCGAATTGTCGTCCGATCTCGATATCACGGTCCACACCGCCGGCCTTCTGATTACCTTCGGCGCAATCATGCTCTGTATTGGCTCGCCGCTGACGGCATGGCTGACGAGCCGGATCGAACGCCGTGCCCTGTTGACGGCGACCCTGGCGGTGCTTGCATTCGGCAATGCGCTTTCCGCGTTCGCGCCCGGTTACACGACGCTTCTGGTCATTCGCCTTGTGATGCTGGCGATCGGCGCCCTCTACACGCCGCAGGCCGCGGGCACCGCCGCCTTGATCGTGCCGGCGGAAAAACGCGGCGGCACCATCGCCTATGTGTTTCTCGGCTGGTCGCTGGCCGCCGCCGTCGGGATGCCGCTGATCACCTTCATGGCGAGCCGCTACGGCTGGCGTGCCGCCTATGGTGGCATCAGCATCATCGCCGTGTTGAGTTTCCTGCTGCTGGTCTGGCGGTTGCCTGCGGGCCTCGTCGGCGCGCCGGTCGATCTCAAGACATGGATCGATCTCGGGCGTAACCGGGTCATCGTCGTCCTGCTCCTGATCACCGCGCTCCTGATGTCGGGGCAGTTCGCGGTGTTCACTTATATGGGGCCGTTACTGTCGAGGTTGACGCAGGTCGGCCCGGATGCGGTGGGGCTGGTCTTTGCGCTCTACGGCGTGTGCGGCTTTATCGGAATCGCCATCGTCAGCAACATCGTCGATTCCTGGGGCCCCCTCAAAGCCTCGGTGCTTTCCGTCTCGCTGGTGCTGGCCGGACTCGCCGGATGGGCGCTGAGCGCGGGGTTCTATCCGCTGATGGCGTGCTCGGCCGCGATCTGGGGGCTCGGCTTTGCCTCCAGCAATTCGATGCAGCAAGTGCGTCTGGTGGCCGCCGCGCCTTCGCTCGCCTCCGCCTCGGTATCGCTCAATACGTCGTTTCTCTATGTGGGGCAGGCGATTGGATCTGCGATCGGCGGATTATTGTATGCGCATGAGCTCCTGTACGGCATCGGCTATGCCGGAGCGGCCTTCGTGGCGCTGGGACTGATGACGATCATTTTGACGCGGCGCCTCGCGGTGGCGAAAGGCTGAAACGCGCGCTTTTCTCTAGCGGCTGATAGGTGTATCGGCGCCGGAGGCCGCAAGGCGCGTCAGCGATGGCGTCAAGGCCATCTTGGCCAGCACTTCGCGCACCGGCTTGTCGGTCCACGCATGCGTGACGTAGTCGCGATGCGTCACGCCCTCAGGCGTCCTGACGAACACGACGCTGCCGGGACGCAAGGGACCGTCCATGTCATCGGAAACGGCAATGCCCTTGTCGCGGATCATTTGCATCAGCTCGTGATCGCGCGGTTGGGTGTAGTGCGTATAGGCGCTGACGAAAAAGCTCGAGCGGTTATTGCCGACCCAGGAGGCGAACTTGTCGAGCTCGCCATAGACGGCGTCGAGCAGCACCACGCCGCGGATACGATTGCCGACCCCGCCGACGTCGAGGCTATAGGCGGTCGGCACGAAGCCGCCGCTATAGCCGACAATGACGATCGGCATATTGGCGAAGGTCTTGGCCGCGCTTGGATCGCCGTAGAGCTCCGCCAGATGATCGGCCGATTCATTGATGAAGCGCTTGAGCGCACCGGGCTGCCAGAACTTGCCGGCGCTGGAGTCGGCCGCATCGACCGCGAGCTGCGGCGCAAGCAGCACGGCATTGGCGCCAGATTCCGAAATCTGCTCCGGCACCCGTTGACGATCGCGCACGTCGCGTTCCAGCGTCGCGCCGTTGCCGTGGAAGAACACCACGATGACGCCGGGCTTGTTGACGTCGAAATGCTGGGGGACGTGCATCAGCACGCGGTTGTCGTTGAAGGTCTCGTCCTGCCAGAAGACGCGGCCCGAATAGCTGCGGTGGCCTTTGCGGTCGCCGTTGGAAATGTTCAGGAAGGGCGACTCGGTGCGCGGATTGTTGCCGTAATAGGGGAAAGCCGACGATTTCAATCCGATCAGTGCAGTCTGAGCTTCATGCTGCGGGCGCTGGTACGGCACGGTCGGCGCCAGCGAGGCGACGCGATAAGACTGCGTCTGCACCACGCGCCGGGTTTGCGCGTCTGCGACATTTGCCGGCCGTTGCTGCAAGCTCTCGGCGGCGGTGGGGAAGCGGTCCTTGAATTGCGGTTTGGGGAAACGGTCGTCGAAGGTTTCGCCGGTCGAGCCCTGTACGTTCGCGGCGAGCGAGCCGGCGCTCGGCGCCTTGCCGCATTCGGCCAGCGTGAACGACAGCGGAATCAGGACGGAGAGGAGAGGGAGCCAGCGCCACGAAATGGCGCGCGACAGCACATGACGCGCCGATCCCGGCCTTCTTGCCAGGTTCACGCGACCAAATACGTCAGATTTCGGATTGGCCCCGACCATCCACCCCTTTGCCCCAGCCGCCTGATGTCAGGCAAATGTCAGCGCGTTAATGTTGCGGTGACGTTAATCCTCCGGAAATTTTCCCCATCTCCGGAAAGGCTTAGGGAACACGAAATCGTGTCGTGATTGTGGGGCTCCCCCAGCTTTCTGCCGAGGAATGTGTTTTATGACCATAAATAGGTATTTAAACACCAAAATCACCCCAGATTTAAATTATCGCTCGGTCTCCTTGAATTGGCCGAAGCCACCCCGCACGATACCGGGGTAGGGCATGGCGCCCGAAGTGCGGGCGAGCATGGCTTTAGAGACTGGAACTGCGGCGTGGGGAGATCGGCTCTCCGGCGGATCGACGGTTTCGGTCACGGTTGCGACTGCCATTGTCGTCGCCGACATGGTCGGTGTTGGCGTCTTCACCAGCCTCGGCTTTCAGGTCAAGGACATCCCGTCGGGCTTTGCGATCATCGCGCTATGGACTGTGGGCGGTATCGTCGCGCTGTGCGGCGTGTTTTCCTACAGCGAGTTGGGTGCGATGTTTCCGCGCTCGAGCGGCGAATACAATTTTCTGAGCCGCGCCTACCATCCCGCCTTCGGTTTTGTGGCGGGCTTTGTGTCGGCGACCGTTGGATTTGCGGCCCCCGTGGCGCTGGCAGCCATCGCGCTCGAGCAATATGGCCGCTCGATATTTCCCGATGCGCCGCCGTTGGTGCTCGCGGTGGGGACAGTCTGGGTGGTGTCGCTGATCCAGCTGACCGGCGTCAAGCACTCCTCGACCTTTCAGTTGATCTCGACCATCCTCAAAGTGGTGTTGATCACGGCCTTCCTGATCGCGGGCTTTGTCATCGGCACGCCGCAAGCGGTGTCGTTCACGCCCCAACTCAGCGACGCAGGTTATATCGGCAGCGCGCCGTTCGCGATCGGCCTTGTTTTCGTGATGTACTCGTTTTCGGGCTGGAACGCGGCCACCTACATCATCGGCGAGATGCGCGACGCCAGCCAGAACCTGCCGCGCGCGCTGTTGTCGGGCACGCTGATCGTACTGGTGCTTTATGTGGCGCTGAACGCGGTCTTCCTGCACACCGCGCCGATCGACAAACTGGCCGGCCAGATCGACGTCGCCCGCATTGCCGGCACGTATATTTTCGGGGAGATCGGCGGCCGGATCGTCGGCGCGATGATCTGCATCGGGCTCGTATCCTCGATCAGCGCGATGATGTGGATCGGTCCGCGCGTGATGATGACCATGGGCGAAGATATCCCGGCGCTGCGGGTGTTTTCCCGTAAATCGGTCCAGGGCGCGCCGGCCTATGCCATCCTGTTTCAGCTGACGGTGGCGACGTTGATGCTGTTTACCCGCAGTTTCGAAGCTGTGCTCGACTTCATCCAGTTTTCGCTGCTGTTCTGTTCGTTCTTCACCGTGTTAGGTGTGATCAAGCTGCGCATCACGCAGCCCAACCTGCCGCGGCCTTATCGTGCCTGGGGATACCCGGTCACGCCGATAATTTTCCTGCTCGTGACCCTTTTCATGATGTATTATCTTGTCGTCGAACGGCCGTTGCAGTCCTTTTTCGGTGCTCTGATTATGGTGTCAGGCCTTCTGATCTACCTCGTTTTCCGCAAAAAGAGCGATTCCGGCCCAGCGACCTCGTCGCCAACTCACCCCGTAGGTCGCCAATAGACATGCTTCGGACCCTTAAAATCGCGGCGGCCGCAGCCGCCTTTTTGATCGTGACTGCGCTCGGGGCTGCCCATGCCGCCGAGGTCACGGCTGACGATACCGCGCGGTTTCTCGCCGGCATGATGCCCTCAGCCGACTCCCCGCTGATGGCGCTCACCAAGGATCCAGCCTGGCAGCGCCATGCGAAGTTTTTCGATTCCGCCTTCGCTCAGCTCGAGCAGCGGCAGATGTCGAAGGTTCGCGCCTGGTCCGAGGCCAACATAGCCGCGCCAAAGCCGACCATGTTCTACATGTTCTCCGGCCCAGATTTCCTTTACGCCAACGCCTTCTATCCGAAGGCAACGACCTATGTGTTGAGCGCGCTCGAGCCGCCGGGCGCGGTGCCCGACCTGACAAAGGTGCCGCGCGGCAGCGTCGATGCGGCGCTCTCCAATGTCGAACATTCGCTCGGCACGATCCTGAGCTTTTCTTTCTTCATCACGAAGAAAATGAAGGTCGATCTGCACGAAGGGCAGATCAACGGCACGATGCCGCTGCTCTATGTGTTCCTGGCGCGCTCGGGCAAGACCATCAAGAACGTCTCAACGGTTGCCATCGACGACAAGGGCACGGCCTATTTCGCCAACGAGAATGCAGGCGCCAACGCGGTACGCGGGGTGAGGATCGTGTTTGCGGGAAGCGATGGTGTCGAAAAGACGCTGTATTATTTCTCGACCGATCTTTCGGACTCCGGCGTTAGATCCAGCGGCTTCCTGAAATTCTGTGCGACGCTGGCGCCTGGCGGCAGCCTGATCAAGAGCGCATCGTATCTTTTGCATTCCGGCAATTTCTCGACGGTCCGCGATTTCATTCTCGCCAACAGCGCGACGATCATTCAGGACGATTCCGGAATTCCGCTCGGCTATTACAGCGCGAAGAAGTGGCACTTCTTTCCGTTCGGACGCTATGCCGGCCCGATCAGCGAATTCCCGAGCAAATATCAGCAATCCTACGCTGAACTGTTCCGCCGCGCCCAGCCGATCGATTTCGGCATAGGCTATCGCTGGCGTTCCTATGAATCGAACCTGCTTTTGTCGGTCCGGTTGCCGGATGACGGCTCGGCGACCGCGGATGCGACTGCCTCGACCGAGACGGTGCCGCCGGCACCACCCAAGCCGCGCCCGCGCAAACCCCGTCCGCCGCCACCGCAGCCGGAACCGTCGCACGGATTTCTTTGGTTCAACTGACTATCGGCTTTGAGGCGGCCAGAGAGCGTGGCGCTACCAGCGTACGGTCTGGCTCGGCTCGAAAAAGCTGCTGGTGCCACGCCGCTTCACTGGTTCGCTGAAGAAATAGCCGACCGCAATGACGATGAGGACCGTCGCGACGATCGCCAACAAATCGATCTGCCTGGGATCGTGGCCACTGGGTTGAAGTTTCCAGCGCATCGTTGACGTCCTCGCCGGAGGAGACATCGAACCAATTCAGCAGTAGAGCGCCGGTTCCCGCGCCATCGCAACCTATTTCCGATGATGCGTTGCAGCGCCTGTCACGCCGCGTTGACGCCGCGCCAGCGGGCGAACCGCCATGGCAAATACCAGCGTGCACCGGCGGGTCTTGTCTTGGGAACGTTGTCGATCCCCGATGTGCCGAAAGGTTGACAGCGCAACACCCGCGCCAGCGTCATCCATCCGCCGGCCCACAATCCGAAGTGTCCGATCGCCTCATCCGCATAGACCGAGCAGGTCGGCAGATGCCGGCAATTGTAGCCGACCAGTGGCGAGAGCGTGTGCCGATACAGCCAGATCATCGCGCGGCCGGCCTGTCTCGGTAGTTGCCCGGGGTTGCGCGAACAGCCCGCGCAATGCACGGACAACAACGGCAGCTTGGATGGCGAGTGCTTCATAGGCGTGGTGCTGCGTTGTTGTGCGCCGATTGCTTGGTTCCGGAGCATGGAACTTATCCGCGCCAATAATTGTGCCACAGTTCTGGAAATATCAACGGTTTCGCGGCGGCGCACCAAAGGTTCTATGGACGATTCGGTCAACTGCGTTTACGTTTCATAACGAGGGGATGACAGACTCACCTTTGTTTTTAACCGGCGCAGCCGCCGTTTGGCGATTGCGGGGAAGGAACCAAATTGAAACGTGTCAGACTTCGCTTCCGCGGCTGGGCGGTCAAGGCTACTGCCGCCATCTGTGTTGCGGTGCCGGGTATCCTGGCTTTGCTTGGCGATTTGGCCCATGCCGACGGAACCCTCGAAGAGCGCAAGCTTCCGATGCAGTTCAGCTGGGTGGCCTGCCAACCGCATTGCGGCGGCTGGATCAGCGCAGTGGGCATCGTGACGGCGGATAGCCCAAAGGATTTTGACGATTTCGCGCGAGGGCGCGATCTTCGTGGCGCGACCATCGTGCTGGATTCCAGCGGCGGCTCGGTCAACGACTCCATCACGCTCGGGCGCCGTTTCCGCAATCTCGGTCTGATGACGACGGTCGGTACGAGTGTTTTGATCCATAGCGCGCAAGGCGATCACGGTGTCATCAAGCCGGATGCCTATTGCGAGTCGATGTGCGTGTTCCTGGTATTGTCGGGCAAGGGGCGCTATGTGCCCGAGGCGGCGCATGTGCGGGTGCATCAGATATGGATGGGCGACCGCGCCGAAGACGCGAGGGCGGCGAGCTATTCCGCCGATGATCTGATGATCGTGGAACGCGACATCGGGCGTCTGGCGAAATTCACCTTCGAGATGGGCGGCGCCGGTGATCTGCTGGCGCTCTCGCTCAACGTTCCACCGTGGGAAGAATTGCACGAGCTGTCGCGCGAAGAATTGCGGCAGACCAATCTCGTGACCACCGATGCTGTAGCCGAAGTACTGCCGCCGATGGGCGGATCGGTCATGCAAGGTGTGGCGCTGGCCACCAAGCCGGTGCAGGACCGTTTTGCCTCGACCACCGTGAGCGATGAGCAGGCCGCGCCGGTTGCCAAATCCACCCGCACGGCCGAGGCGCTCACGCCAACCGCCAGCGTCGCGGCGGCGCCGGCGCAATAGCGTTAACCCACTAAATGAAGATTAGCCTTTAAGCCGAGGCGGGCTGCGAAGCTTCCGGCTCTGCCGCCTTGTCAGGTGCCTTATCAGTGGCTTTGGCCTCGATCTGGCCGATGGCATCCACCACGGCGTCGAAGGTCAGCATCGTCGAGGCGTGCCGTGCCTTGTAGCCACGGACCGGCTCAAGCACGGCGATTTCGGCCCATTTCCCCCCAGGCGGCTCACCGTTTTCCTTCAGCATTTTCCGGACGGTCTCGCGCAGTTCGCGTAGCTCGCCGGCGGCGGAGCCTATGACATGGGCAGCCATGATGGAGGACGATGCCTGGCCCAGCGCACAGGCCTTCACGTCGTGGGCGAAGTCGGTGACGACGCCACCGTCCATCTTGAGATCGACCTTCACCGTCGATCCGCAAAGCTTTGAATGCGCAGAGGCCGTGGCGTCGGGAGAGGGCAGGCGGCCGAGCCGGGGGATATTGCCGGCGAGTTCAATGATGCGCTTGTTATAGACGTCGTTTAGCATAGCCCGAGCTCACGCTCCCCGCCCTTGGCGTCCACGGTGCATGGCCCTATATATGGCTTGAAATGGTGGAAATACACCCCGCCGTTTCCCGAGGGTGGTCCAAACCGGTACCCGTTGGCCACCATAAACGATATCTGTGGGGGACTCAGGCGCCCGGCGGCATTCCGCCCCGTCTGCCGGTGACACTCCGGTCTTTCCCGACCGGTCGAACGGAGCTGAAATGGACGCACTGATTAAATCCCTCCGCCCAAAGAATTCTGATGACAAGCCATCCGAAACGAAGCCGGTGGACGTCCGGCCCGCCGAGCTTGATCCGTCCGAATTTCTGGCAGCCGCGGTTCGCCCGGATCAGCCCCGGCCGTCGCGCTCTGAGGCCGAAGCGGCGGTGCAGACCTTGCTGAGCTATATCGGCGAGAATACCGGACGCGAGGGGCTGTTGGACACGCCGCGCCGCGTGGTCGAAGCCTTCGACGAACTGTACCAGGGCTACCACCAGTGCCCGGCCGAAGTGCTCGATCGCACTTTTGGCGAAACCGCGGGCTATGACGACTTCGTGCTGGTGCGCGACATCGAATTTACCTCCCAGTGCGAGCATCACATGATGCCGTTCTATGGCCGCGCGCACATCGCCTATACGCCCGTCGAGCGCGTTGTCGGCCTATCGAAGCTTGCGCGGCTGACCGATATCTTCGCGCGCCGGCTGCAGACCCAGGAACATCTGACGGCGCAGATTGCCGCCGCCATCGACGAAATCCTCAAACCGCGCGGCGTTGCCGTGCTGATCGAGGCCGAGCATACCTGCATGTCGGTTCGCGGCGTCGCCAAACATGGCGCGACGACCTTCACCAGCCGGTACACCGGCATGTTCCGCGACAATCCGGCGGAGCAGTCGCGTTTCCTCTCCATGGTGCGCGCGGCGCACCGCTAGGTTTCTTTGAGTGTCCACTTCATCTGATAGCAACGACATCGAGGAAGGGCTTTCATTCCGGCCCAAATTCGATGCCAGCGGTCTTGTCACCTGTGTCGCCACCGACGCTGCGACGTCGGAGGTGCTGATGGTCGCGCATATGAACGAGGAGGCGCTCTGCAAGACCATTGCGAGCGGGGAAGCCTGGTACTACAGCCGCTCGCGCCAGGCGCTGTGGCGCAAGGGTGAAACCTCCGGCCATGTCCAGCGCGTCGTCGAAATGCGCCTCGATTGCGATCAGGACGCGATCTGGATTCGCGTCGAGCAGACCGGCGGCGCCTGTCACACCGGCCGGCATTCCTGCTTCTACCGCAAGATCGAGACCGCCGATGGCGGTGCGCGGCTGTCGTTCGTGGATGCTATCAGGCAATTTGATCCGAAGGCCGTCTATCGGAAGTGATTCCACGGGCGAGGAGCTTCCGTGGAACCGTCTTAACCCGCTCTTAACCATGTCAGCCGCACTGTGAACCCAGCTTGAGCGCTGGTGGGAGCCTTCGCGCGGGCTAAAAAGGGTGGGGTCGTTTCGCGTGGAGCGGAGACCAGGAATGTCGGTCGACACATCGAACGCCACGGCGACGCCAGGTGTTGATCCTGCACGCGTGCGCGTCGCCGGCGCGATCAAGCAGGCCGCAAGTTCGAGCGGCACGAGCTTCCAATATCTGTTGACGACCGCCAAGATGGAATCGGATTTCAATCCGACGGCGGGAGCGTCGACTTCTTCGGCCCACGGGCTGTTTCAGTTCATCGACCAGACCTGGCTTACGACCGTCAAGGAAGCGGGCGCCCAGTTTGGTTACGGCAACTATGCCGACATGATCACCAAATCTTCCGACGGATCCTATTCGGTGGCCGATCTTGACGCGCGGAAGGCGATCATGAAGCTGCGCGACGATCCGTCCGTCGCATCCGATATGGCCGCAGCACTCACCCAGTCCAACAGTTTCCAGCTGACCGGCATGATCGGTCGGCGTCCGAGCGACAGTGAATTGTATATGGCCCATTTCATGGGCGTCGGCGGCGCAGCCAAGCTGATCGGCAATGCCGAGGATAATGGACAGGCTTCCGCCGCGCGGCTGTTTCCGAATGCCGCTGCCGCCAACCGATCGATCTTCTATGACCGCAGCACCGGGCGGGCCCGCACGGTGTCGGAAGTCTATTCGGTGCTTCAGCAACGCTACGCCAGTGCCGCCAGCGCACCCGCGACCCAAAGCGCGATGGCGTCGGTCGGCGGCGATATCGTCAAACCGAACGTAGCCGTTGCGAGCGCGGCCCCAGGTTCGGCTACGAGTCTTGCTCCAAACCTATCCGTGGCAGACACGGCGAGCTTTCTCTCGAGCTTTCCGGACACCCGATCGGCGGCGCCCGCCGCGCCGATCACAACGGCCTCGGCCACGACGACCGCAGATGCGGCTCCGTCAAGTCCGGTCTTCCGTTCACTGTTTCAGGACGGCGGGCGTACGCCGCCGGTTTCCCAAGCCGTGCGTGAATTGTGGGGCAGTTCCAGCTCGCTGACGTCGGATACACCGGCCCCAACAGCCACTACAACGCCCCCAGCCACCGTCGCGGCGCTGCCGGCGGCGGCCACCGGCAGCGGGCTCGATCTCTTTAGCGATCGCAGCGGCACCTTCAGCGGGTAGCTGAAATCCGACGGGGTTTAAGGCCCGCGCGCCGCAGGCCTTAACAAAACGTCAATGAAACCAGCCGCTTATAATGAACGCTTTGTTAAGCGTCGTGGTTTATTTTGTCTTGCATTGGCGCAACTCAAGAGGCGCCAGGGGTTTTGCGTAAGCCGGCAGGACAATGATCGTTCGGCAGTTCATCAGTTGGATAAAGACGGCCCCCGCAGGCGAACGCGCCGAGGCGACGCGGGCCTTGGCCCGGGCGTGGCTCATCTCAGATCTTTCCCAAGACGACCGGGCAGCCGCCGAAGGCGCGCTGTTGATGCTGCTCGATGACGCTTCGCCTTTGGTGCGCCGGGCGATGGCGGACGTGTTCGCGCGCAGCCAGGAGGCGCCAGCGGCCATTGTGCAGGCCTTGGCGCTCGATCAGCCGTCGGTCGCTTTGCCAATCCTCGAATATTCACCGTTGTTGATCGATGCCGACCTCGTCGACATCGCCGCAACGGGCGACAGCGCGACCCAATGCGCGATTGCTCGTCGCTTGAGTTTGCCGGCTTCCGTTTGCGCCGCGATCGCCGAGGTCGGCTCCGCGGCCGCGGCGCTGGAACTGATCGAAAACGCCTATGCGGAATTGGCGCCATTTTCCTGGGACCGCATTGTCGAGCGTCACGGCCATCTCGCCGCAATCCGGGAATCAATGCTGGTGCTGGAGGATCTGCCCGCCGCAACGCGGGTGGCGCTGGTCGCGAAGCTCTCGGACACGCTGGCGCAATTTGTCGTCGCCCGGAACTGGCTGAGCGCCGACCGCGCCGAACGGGTGGCAGGCGAGGCGCGCGACCGCTCAACCGTCAGCATCGCGGCTACCTCGCGCGGCGACGACATGCGCGGACTGATCGCGCATCTGCGCGCGACTTCCCAGCTCACCGCGGGTTTGATCCTGCGTGCGCTTCTCTCCGGCAATCTCGAATTGTTCGAGGCCGCATTGGCCGAATTGTCGGACTTGCCGCGAAACCGCGTCTCCGCTCTGCTGCTCGATCGCGGCGAGGCGAGTCTTGTGGCGCTCCTGAAACGGGCTGGCCTGCCGGAGTCGACATTCGCCGCGTTCCGCGCCGCGCTCGACGTCATTCACGAAACCGGTTTTACCGATACGCTCAGTGCCGCGGCGCGGTTACGCCGCCGCATGGTCGAACGCGTGCTGACGCAATGCGAGGCCGATGACAGCGCGGCGGGCCCGCTGTTGATCCTGCTGCGGCGCTTCGCAACCGAATCGGCGCGGGAAGAGGCGCGGCTGTTCTGCGAGGAGCTCGCGGCCGAGGAAGTCGTTGCGCCGATCTCGCACGGCCTGATCGCGGCGTAAATGCGATAAATAACAAGGCAGGCGAGGCCTGCTTTGTCATTTCAACAATCATTCTTGAATTAGCTACGGTGAGCGCTGGCTGCGGCAGTGCTGCGTCCAGCCCTAATCCGCCGGCGCGATGCTCGGCGCCAGGATGATCTCGAGATGCTCGGGCCGGTCGCGGTTGACGCGCGCGAGGTATTCGTCGGCGACGCCGCGCAGCCGTCGACTCAGTTCGTTCGACATGCTGATGGTGTCGAGCTTGGTGTGCTCATGCACGATCGCCTGAATGGCGTTGATATGATGCACGATCAGGTCGGGCGGGACCCGGGCGAGATCGGGGGCGTGTTCGATGATCCGGCAAAGGCTTTCGGCAACGGCGCTGGCGGAGGGGAAGCCGAAGGTGGCAGCATCGCCCTTGATGTCGTGAGCGGCGCGAAACAGTTCGTCGCGCGTGGTTTTCGTAAAGCCGCTGTTGAGAATGGCGGCATGGGCCGCCGCAAGCCGCCCGACCTCGATTTCCATCCATTGCCTGAATTCGCCGGACAGGCCGGAGAGCGCTTGTTCGGCGCGCGCGACCGGATCGTCGATATCATCGTCGGCGACGCGGCGAAGCACCTTGCGCAGCGGGTTGGGCTGCGTGATCACATGGTGATCGCTGAATTTCTTGACCTCGATGTCGGCTTTGCTGTTCGCCATTTGCTTTCCCGCTAGACTCCGGAACGAGCCTTGTCGAGCAGCGAGGGCTGCTGAAGGACTTCGAACTCGCCACCGACGCGCCGCTCGGGTCCGATATAGGCGCCGTTGGTATTGCGCCTGCGGTCCGGGCCGAAATAGCTCTTGGTCTTGATGAACGGACGCGGATTGGCGACGACGTTCAGGATGCGCTGATAGAGTCCCTTGGCGGAAATCGGCTTGGCGAGGAATTCGGTCACGCCGGCGTCGCGCGCCACCGTGACGCGCCGCTTCTCGGAATGACCCGTTAGCATGATGATGGGGGCGTAGGGATTGCCCTTGGATTCCGGTTGCCGGATCATCTGCGCGAGTTCCAGCCCGTCGAAGATCGGCATCGCCCAGTCGGTGATGACGATGTCCGGGACGTAGTGCGTGTACATTTCGAGCGCGGTTGCGCCGTCTTCGGATTCGTAGACTTCGCGCGCGCCGAACGAATGCAGCAATGTTCGCAGGATGCGGCGCATATGCGGATTGTCGTCGCAGACGAGAAAGCGGAGCTTGTTGAAATCGATACGGAACATGGCGGCGTCCTCAGGGACACGCATACGGGCGGGCAAATGCCGATATACGCGCCGTTAACCATATGCCCGCCGCGTTAATGAATGGTTGCGACGGCCCCGCTCAAGAGCTGCGGATTCGATATTTAAGATTGGCGGGCGGGTGAGGGTATCCGCCGGAAGACATCAGTAGCCGAACTGTTCGCGCAGGATGCGTTCTTCGAGGCTGTGACCGGGGTCGAACAGCATCCGCATCGAAATGGTCTTGTCGGAGAGGATCTCGACGCGGCGGACGTCGCGGGCCTCGTCGTGGTCGGCCACCGCCGCAACCGGGCGCTTGTCGCCTTCGAGCACTTCAATGACCACAAAGGCGGTGTTCGGCAGCAGCGCGCCGCGCCAGCGCCTGGGCCGGAATGGGCTGATCGGCGTCAAGGCCATCAGGGCGGCATTGATCGGCAGGATCGGTCCCTGAACCGACAGGTTGTAAGCGGTCGAGCCGGCCGGGGTTGCCACCAGAACGCCGTCGGCGATCAACTCGGGCATGCGTTCGTTCTCGTCGATCAGGATCCGCAGGCGCGCCGCTTGATGGCTCTGGCGAAACAGCGCGACTTCGTTGATGGCATGATGCAGGTGAACGGCGCCGTTGATGTCGGTGGCGCGCATCAGCAGGGGATTGATCAGCGTTTCGCGCGCAGCCGCCAGACGTTCGTGCAGGTGATGGGCCGAAAACTCGTTCATCAGAAAGCCGACCGTGCCGCGATGCATGCCATAAATCGGCTTGCCGGAGTGCATCTGCTGGTGCAGCGTTTGCAGCATCAGGCCGTCGCCGCCGAGCGCGACCACGATATCCGCATCGGACGGAGCATGATTGCCGTAGGCCGCAACCAGTTGCGCCAGTGCCTCCTGCGCTTCCACGCTGGCACTCGCGACAAAGGCAATCCGGTCATATGGCTTGGGTGCGGTCATGAAGTGAGCGTGTCATCTGGTGGAGTGATGGTCGTCTATACGACCTTGGCGGTGCTTGTCGAGACGATCGCTGAAAGCAGGCCTCTCGCCCGTCACGGTTTTGGGCTAAAAACCGCCCCATAAGAGATAACATGGTTCGCCGTGTCGAAATGGCCGCGATGGCAGGGAAGCCAGGAAAAGCTGGAGTAGAGTAAATGAGTATCCGACTTGCCGTCCCTGGTCTCATGCCGGCGGTTTTGGCCCTTTCCATCGTTGCGTTTTTCAGCGGGGCACAGGGGCAGGACGCAAAACCACAGCCGTCGTCGGAGGCGCCCGCAAATTCCATACCCTTGTCGACGTTATTGGGCGAGAAAACGGCTTCGCCGCAGCCGACGCCGTCTGCCCAATCCGCGCCAGTCGTGCCGGGAAGCCAGAGACCGCCGCCGTCGCGCGGCAATACCACGGCGACGGCGGGTGAGGGGCGCCGCCTGCCGGAGGATTCCACGACCAAACAGACCATCACTGTGAACGGGCGAACGCTCGCGTTCACCGCAACCGCAGGCTCGCTTCGGCTGTTCAACGGCAAGGGCGATCCGCAAGCCGATATCGCCTATACGGCCTATAAACTGGACGGCGCCGATCCTCGCAACCGGCCGGTGACTTTCTTCTTCAATGGCGGCCCCGGCGCATCTTCCGCCTATCTGCAACTGGGCTGCGCAGGCCCCTGGCGATTGTCCATCGAAGGTGACGCTGCGATTTCCTCGGCGCCCGTCGAGTTGAAGCCTAATGCGGAAACCTGGCTCGATTTTACCGATCTCGTTTTCATCGACCCCGTCGACACCGGTTATAGCCGCTTCGTTTCGACCGACGACGATGTCCGCAAGCATTTCTTCTCCGTCGACGGCGACGTCAACGCGCTGGCAGTCGTCATTCGCCGTTATCTGGAAAAGTATGATCGCCTGCTGTCGCCCAAATTCGTCGTCGGTGAAAGCTATGGCGGCATCCGCGGACCGAAGATCGTTCGCGAGTTGCAGACCGAGCAGGGCGTCGGCGTCAAAGGGTTGATCCTGGTCTCTCCGGTGCTTGATTTCCGCGAATTCGGCGGCTCCAGCCTTTTGCAATATGTCATCAGCCTGCCTTCGATGGCGGCCGTGGCACGCGAAGCCAAACACCCGGTCACGCGCTCTGATATGACTGATGTCGAAACCTACGCCCGCGGCGATTTCCTCGCCGACCTGGTCAAGGGCGAAGCGGACAAGGAGGCCACGACGCGGTTGGCCGACCGTGTCTCCGCGCTGACGGGCATCGATCAGGCCGTCGCCCGCCGGCTTGCAGGGCGCTTTGATGTCTCCGAGTTTCGTCGCGAGTTCGATCGCCGCGACGGCAAGGTCACCGGGCGCTACGACGGTTCCGTACTGGGCTTCGACCCAGACCCGGATTCAAGCGTAGGACATTTCGGCGATCCGTCGGGCGAATCGCTGATCGCGCCTTTGACCACCGCCGCAGTTGATCTCACCACGCGCACGCTCAACTGGCGTCCCGACAGTCCGTATCATCTGCTCAACGGCTCGGTTGAGCGCTCCTGGGATTTCGGACGCGGACTAAATCCGGCCCAATCTATCTCCCAGCTCAGACAAATCCTCGCGCTCGATCCGAAGCTGAAGCTGTTGGTCGGGCACGGATTGTTCGATCTCGCCACGCCTTACTTCGGGTCGAAAATCTGGCTCGATCAATTGCCTGCCTATGCGTCTGCCGACCGGGTGAAACTGGTGGTCTATCCCGGTGGCCACATGTTCTATGCGCGCGAGG
Source organism: Bradyrhizobium sp. (assembly GCA_049509335.1). Taxonomy (GTDB): domain Bacteria; phylum Pseudomonadota; class Alphaproteobacteria; order Rhizobiales; family Xanthobacteraceae; genus Bradyrhizobium. The sequence continues at coordinate 19,657 of JBEKZZ010000053.1, forward strand.
GGTCGCGCCAGGCTTTCCGCGCCGAGGCCGAAGCGTTGATGAAGTAGGAAAATCGCTGCGGACTTTTCCGGATCATGCGCCAAAGAAAAACCGGCGCGGTCGCCCGCGCCGGCCAATAATTCCAGTCGTTTGCTGCGATCAGTAGACGAGGCCGGTGCCCGCGGGCTGCTCAAGGGCCATCGCCAGCGATTTGTATTCGGCGCAGTCGGTGCCGCCGCAGATCTGCTTGATGCGGCCGAGGTGATACTGGGCGGATTCGCGGTTGCCCTGTTCGAGCTGCCACAAGCCGTAATACTGCCAGGTACGAACATGGTTCGGGTCAGCCTGGAGCGCGCGCTCGTACCAGACCTGGGAAACCTTGTAGTCGCCGAGCTTGCGGTAGGAGTAGCCGATCAGATTGGCAACGTCTGCGACGTCGTCCTGTCCGAGCGCCTTCAGCTGCGCGATGGCGGAATTGTAGTCGTGACGATCGTAGATCGTGGTGTAGGCAGCGCGATAGCCTTCGAGGAATCTCGGATCGTTGATGCTCGAGCTCTTGTCGTTCTTCTTTTTCTTGTCCTTGCTCGAGTCGGCCGGGGGCGAGGGCGTATCACTGCCAGCCGCTTTGGCAACGTTGATCATGGGCCCTGCGGCCGTCGCGGCGGCAAACATCGCAAGGGTCAAAAGTCGGATCGCAGTCTTGGTCATGCGTCTCTCCTGATTTCAGCTAGGGCAACCCTATATCGGAGCCCGTCGATTTGAACACCCGCAGTCGGCGATCATTCCAGCGACAATTTTTGCGTTTGTTGGGAATTTTTTCCCAAGCAATGTCCAGCGACGAGGTGGCTCGGTCCGGCGGTAAAATGCAAATCAAACTCTTTTGCCTGTCTGCCGCCGCAACATGACCAGAAATTCACCGAGATGAACGAAGTCCGGTTCCCGGCTTCACCACGGGTTCAGCGGGCGCCTCTTAAGGTCGAAACCACGATCGAGGAGCCCGGCCATCCGACCGGCACCTCCGCAAGATCCCTTTCGAAAGGAACCAGCCATGTTGAAGACTATTTCCGCAACCCTGCTTGCCGTTTCCGTTCTCGCTGCGCCTGCGCTTGCCGCGAACACCGGTAAGACTGTGCAGGCCCCCGTCACCAAGTCGGTCACGGCGACCAAATCGGCGCAGGTCAAGAAAGACCCGTTGAACGCCAATGCCAAGATGGACCGGCATCACAAGCATCACCGCTTCCACAAGAAGATGGCGGCGAAGCTGCACAAGTCTCTGAAGGTCTCAGCCAAGCCTGTAACGCACCCCGCCAAGCGCGGCTGAAGACGATCCGCGGAGGCGGACGCGGTTCGACCCGACAACGCCTCTTCGGATTTCAGGTCCGGCCCACGCCGCCCCAACGGCGCTGGGCCGGCGCCTGTTGGTTCGCCGTAAAATGCGAATTCCCTTTCATTTTTGGAAGGGTTAGAAAACCTTCGGATGAAATTGCAGAAACACAGGTCACGGTTGGGGATTTCGACAAAGCGCATGGCTGCCCTGATGCTGCCGATCGCGCTTGCGGCCTGCTCGAGCAGCGGCGATGGCGAAGGCCGAAGCTTCAGCCTGTTTGGCAACAAGCCCGATACGCCTCAATCCTTCCCCGCCAACTATCGCCCGGAATTGCTGGCCTTCATGAAGACCTACCTGAACAATCCGGTCGGCGTACGTGATGCGGCGATGGCCGAACCGGTCATGCGCGACGTCAACGGCAAGATGCGTTACATCAGTTGCCTGCGTTACTCGGCGCGCGAATCCGACGGCAGCTACCGCGAACCGCGCGACCGCGCGGTGCTTTTCGTCAACGGCCGGCTGGACCGCATGATCGAGAAGAGCGGCGACCTCTGCACGGGCGTGGCGCTGGGGCCATTTCCGGAACTGGAAAAGATGACGCGGTGAACGCTCCTCGCGCGGTATTCCTGGCGGAATCCGGCTGCTGAAGGCCCTGGAGCGGACCTTGCGCTTCATCACATTTCAGCGAGCAGTTCACGGGAACAGGAAACCTTTTGGCGCCCGATTGCGACCAAAATGGATGATTGCAGCCAAATACGGGGCAGGTGTGGAACAAAATGCCGCTGTGGCGTGCTCGCTACATGCTGCAAACAAACGTGTTTGGCCGTGCCACGAAGCAACCAAACTGACGCCACGATGTTTGGTTGTTTGTCGATCACGACGATAACGGGGAACTACCATGAAAAAAATCCTGCTAGGCGCTGCCGTCTGCGTGGCGTTCGCGGCTCCGGTCTTCGCAGCCGATCTGCCGGCACGGACCTATACCAAGGCTCCGGTGTATAAGGCGCCGGAGGTCATCTACAACTGGACCGGCTTCTATGTCGGCGGCCATGTCGGCGCGGCATTCCCGGGAAGCAGCAACCTGGATACCAGCAGCGTCCGTTTCATGGGCGGGTTGCAGGGCGGCTTTGACTATGAATTTGCGAACAACTGGGTGATCGGTGCCGAGGCCCAGTATAGCTGGCTGGCGGGCAACAGCGGCGGTGGCGTCGCGTTCCCGGGTGGCACGATCGCCAGCGCCAACACCGACCAGATCGGCTCGGCGACCGGCCGGGTCGGCTACGCCTTCGGGCCGACACTGCTCTACGCCAAGGGCGGTTATGCCTGGCGCAATAACGACAACCTCAGCGTAACCACCGGCGGTGTGCCGGTTGCCTTCACGAACACGGGCGATCGTCGCGACGGTTACACGGTCGGCGCCGGCGTCGAATACATGTTCACGCCCAACTGGTCGATCAAAGGCGAATACCAGTATTACAACTTCGGCAACACGACCTTCCAGACCGGCCCGGTACCGATCGGGGCCCGCTTTCGTGATGACGACCACACCGTCAAGCTCGGGATCAACTACCGCTTCGGTTGGGGTGGCCCGGTCGTCGCCAAATACTGAGCAAGTACCGAGGCAGAGCTGTTATCAAACGAGAACGGAAGGGCCGGCTTAATGCCGGCCTTTTTGCTGGCCGAATGGTTGGCCAAAAAATTATTTTCGCTGTCGTGAAACTTTCGCGAGAGATCGGTTATTGTTGCGTTGCCGGTTCGCTGGACAGCACACATGCGCGTTTTTACATTAGCGTCCTTATTCTGCGCGATGGCTTTGCCGTGCGTGGCTCAAACCGTGCTTAAGTCCGAGCCGCTCCTGCTGTCCCCCTACGAGATTGTCCTTGTCCAAAGCGCCGTATGCGCCCCCGGGCAGGTGCTCAAGGTCACCGGCGCCATCAGGGGCCTTCATCGCCGCAAGAGCTGCGTAGCCCTGGCGGCCGAGCAGGCGTCGCTGGTGGAAGCGACACCCTGAATTCGAGGCAGGCTGCCGCCTTTTGGTGGTTGTTGACTGGCCTCAAGCGCCCATGGTCAGGGTATCCCATTGCGGGCCGCGCGCGGCTTCGCGCTCCGCCTCCGCCTGATTCCGCATGGGATCCTCCTGGGGGTCCGCCCGGCAAGGCCTGATCTCGTAGTCGTTCTCCAGCACGGGCCGCGGGGCCGGCCTGTCATCTTCGGACACCACATCCACCACAAGGCCGCTTTTGCGGGCGAGTTTCCACACGTCCGCTTCCGTCGGATAGGCGTTACTCAGCCGCGCATCGTTGCAAAATAGCGCGTAGGGCATCCAGAACTCCCGGTAAAAAGCTCCGAAACAGCCTCTTTAACGCAGAAGGCCGCCTTGGGTTGCAGTCCGGGGCCGGGGGGTGAGTCGTAAACGAGTCCTGAATCCGTGCAAAAATTTCGTGTCGGAGTCACAAGATATCGCTTGGGACTCAGCAGGTAGAATCGCCCGATGCTGGGGTCGCCATGAGCATCATCAGCCAGATCTCCTGCCGGCGAATTCAGACGACGCTGTCGATCGCGTTGTTGGCAGCCTGTGCCGCCAATCTGGTTCTGTTATGCGCCTTCTTATGACGCCGATTTAGTCGACAAGCCGCCGAGCGCGGCCTTGAATGTAGCCGTATTCCCTCGATATTCTCAATTGGTGGCAATCGTGCGCCCAAAAAGGCGGTTCGATGCGTTTCTGCTGTCGTGAGGCAAAGACGAGAGGAGGATCTCCATGCCAAGAAAGGGCATCACGGGCCACGACGAATGGGTGATCACGGAAGCACTGGCGACGGCCCTGATCGCGCTGGAGCAGCTCCCATCGATGCACCAGCCCGCCACCCACATGGACGAGATCAGAAAGCTGCTGGCGGCCGGCTGCCAGTCCGGGACCGTCAACCTCCATTTGGCCCAAGCCAAGTGCCGCTTGTTTCCAGGTGCCGATCGGGAGGCGATCTATCGGGAATACGGCCTGGAGGACGGCCAGGCGTGACGCCAGCCTTGCCGACACGGATAGCCCTTGCCGGGCAACTCTGCTATTTGACCCGCGCGAACCCGCAACCAAGTGCCGGTTGCGGCGGGCATCGGCGATAGATAGAGTTTTATCGCTCCCCAATTTGCCGGTTTAGCTCAGCGGTAGAGCAGCGGTTTTGTAAACCGAAGGTCGGGAGTTCAATCCTCTCAACCGGCACCAGCGTTCGGCGAATCACGGCTCGACCAGCATCGATAACGTGAACCCCATCCGCACGTTTCGTTTCGGCGCGGGCTCTGACTTCGCCAGAACCAGACTCCAGCAGCGTCCAATTCAGCTTTGTAACGTCGCGTGATCGGTCTCTATCGACTGTTGGCCCGTATTCTGATTGGTGACGACGGTGCTGATCGTCAATTTGCCGGCGCTGACCAGCTGGATCTGGGAATTACCGATGCGGAAGACGCCATTGGTATTGATCAAGACCCGCCCGGTTTGGAGACCGCCAGAGGCGGTCTGAAAGCGCACGGTGGCACGATAGCCGTTGACGTTCAAAACGGTGAGCGTAACCGGCTTGCCAGTAGAGTCCGTTGCGGTCCAGGTACCCTTCCATTGCGCCGCGTCGACATTGGCAAATTTTGAACCGGGCGGGATCGAGACCTGCGGCGTAGCCGTATAGTTCGATTGCAGTGCGCTGAAGAGGCTGCTGATTGCTGAGTTCGATGACATCGGTATTCTCCGCAGCCCGGACCAGAGGCGACCAGAACATCAGTCGCAAAATAAAATTAACCAGAGCTTAACCGTGCCTGCGATCGGTCCAGCGCTCCATATCGCATCGATCAAGCAAAGATCGTTTCAAGGCGTAAGACGGACTCAGATACGCCAATTTTGCCGTCGCACCGCTGAAGAAACTCCTCCCGTTTGCCCAACAGGATTGCCCCGGTTGTTATCGTCACGCGAATCAAAGTTGGGAAGGATACGCATGACGAACAAGCTTTCATTGCCGGTGTTTTTGTCGACGTTGCTGACATTGATTTTGTTTACAGAAACCAAGGCGGCCGATCCGGGCTTTTGCCGGCAATACGCCCGAGCGGCGCTCATACAGGCGCGCGGTGGACTTTCAAATCCGAGCTGCGGCGGCGGATTGCAGGGCACCCGCTGGTCTACGGACTTCGCCGTTCATTACGAATGGTGTCTTGGCGCTTCCTTCGAGGCCGCCACCAGCGAAAGAGACGCCCGGACAAATTATCTGAGGGGTTGCAGCGGCCGCTGAAGCCGATGCGGCTTCGCCGATCGGCGGTGGCCCGCCGTCCGGTTAACGTTTTTGCACCCTCAACGCCCCCAAATTGACGAAGCATGAAGGCCTGAGCGTTAGGCTTACCGTTAGTTTGGCCGTTCGCTTTAACCCTCGGAGCCTGAGCTTGGATTAGGGTTACGGACCTATCGGGATTTGGATGAAATGCGTGCGGCGGTCACACTGGCAGTCTTGATTGCAACGGCGGGCGCGGCATCGGCCGAAAGCAACGGCCCGGTCATCGTGATCCCGGGACGCCCCGGCGTGCCCGTCATCATCAACGGCGTCGATGCATCCTATTCGGTGGTCGAAGGCGACTGGGGCCTGGACAAGGGCATCCATGTTCAGCCGACCGTCTATGGCGGCCATCCTATCGAGCCGATGCCTCCCGTCGGTCACTATTATCCAAGTGCGGGCCACCTGCCGGGGTACGGCCGGCTGGAGATCGAAGGCGCCGACAAGCCGAAGCCCGCGGAGACTTTCCATCAATCCTGGTCCGCCGGATCCAGGCAGGCCGACCCCGTAGTGCCGCTCAATCAGGTGCCACCCAATCCGCCGCCCGTGATCAGGGCGCAGCCCTATAATCAAGGCGGCAACCAGTCCAATTTCGAGAACACTCTGCCGGAATTCAGGGACCCGAGGATCCCGCAGCATCGTCCGTAAACAACGACAAAAACCAGGTTCAATAACGAAACTACCCAACAGGAGAGAGTAATGCGTAAGATTATTTCAGGATTGGTAGCGGCGTTTGCCGTCATCACTGCGGGCGTTGCGCCCGCCAAGGCATGCGACTACGGCTGCGCGCCGTGCAATCCGTGCGGCGGCTACGTTCAACCCTACGCCGGCTATGAGCGCTTGCCGAATCCGGAAGTGCAATATCATCACCCGGTCGCCCCGCCCCAATATTACTATGTCGAGCAGGGCCCGACCTATACCGGCCCCGGCGACTTCGCGCCGCGCCGCGTCTATCGGGAAGAAGGCATTTACGGCTGGGGCTATCATCACCATCATCACTACGGCTACCACGCGTATCGGCACTATCCCTGGCATCACCACCACTGGCATAGCTACGGCTATCATTATCGTCCGCACGTGCTGCGCAGTTACTACTGATCACCTGATCGCGGCCTGATCGAGGCCGGATCTGGAACACATCGGTGCCCGCTTGCGCGATCCGCGAGCGGGCACTTTTCATTTCAGGATTTCACATCAAACCGAGACGGCTCGCGCCGATATAAAGCGCCAGCACGGCGGCGTTCGACACGTTGAGGCTTTTGATCTCGCCGGGCATATCGAGCCGCGCCACCACGCTGCAGGTGTCGCGCGTCAATTGCCGCAGGCCCTTGCCTTCGGCGCCCAGCACCAGCGCCAACGGTTGACGCAAGGTGACGGCAGCGAGATTTTCACCGCCCTCACTGTCGAGCCCGACCGTCAAGAAGCCGCTTTCGTTCATCTCGGTGAGCGCGCGTGCGAGATTTTGCACCGTCACCAGCGGTACCAGTTCCAGCGCGCCGGAGGCGGATTTCGCCAACACGCCGGTGGCCTCCGGACTGTGGCGCGCGGTGGTGACGATGGCCTTCACCGCAAAGGCTGCGGCCGAACGCATGATCGCGCCGACATTATGTGGGTCCGTGATCTGGTCGAGCACGAGCACGATGCCTTCTTGCGGAAGCGTATCGATGTCAGGCTGGTCGAGGGGATCGGCTTCCGCCAGCAAGCCCTGATGCACCGCATCGGGCCCGAGCCGCTGGTCGATCAGGTTCGGTCGCACGATCTCGGGCGTGACGCGGGTATCGATCTTTTCATCGGCCAGACGCCGGGCGGAATTTTCGGTCAACAGCAGCTTGCGAATGTGGCGCTGCGGATTGGCGAGCGCGGCCGTGACGGTGTGCCAGCCATAAAGGATCACGGTATCGTCGGCCGCCCCCTCGCGACCGCGCCAGGAGCCCCGGCGGCCGGTTTCTCGGCGCCCTTCGGCTCGCTTATCGGTTCCTTTGGCGCCGGAGCGCCGGAATGTTGGCTTTCGGTCGCGATCACGCATGGAAAAGCTTGTCTCACGGGTCCCGCCCCAAGGCAATTTACAAAGGCAATTTACTGAGGCTCTGTAAATGTTAGCATTTTTGCCTTCCACCTTGGTTGACTTTGCCATGGCCCTTCGCCCATAAACACGCCCGGCCGAAGCCTTTATAAAGGTCTTTCGGCCTTCAGCGTCATCGTCGGCTTGATCTCTCGCATTGAGACGGGAAGGCTTGCGATGAGGTGTGAAGCGGGGGAGTGTCCCGAGTGGCAAAGGGAGCTGACTGTAAATCAGCCGTCGTCAGACTTCGAAGGTTCGAGTCCTTCTTCCCCCACCAGCTTTCGCTTGCTCCGCAAGCTTCAGCTAGGCAAGCCACGGCCTAGCGAAAGCTGCCGCGCCAAAGCCCAAAGGGCGACGGCGGGCCGCGCTTGGCGGAGTTCCAACAGACGTCATTTCGCAAATGCTGAAACTGGATCGCAGGCCTTATCGCCTTTGATCCGACAAATTGCAGACCGTAATATTTCTCTAACGATCACCTCGTAAGCGAACGGCAAGTTCCGGTAGTGATCGACGAATCGGGAGGAAACGATGGAAAACGCTCAACAGTGCCGCTCTATCGCGCTGCTCTGTCGCCAACAGGCATTTTTGCATCCCGAAGACAATTGGAAATGGCTCGCTCAGGCAGAACGATGGGAGCATCTCGCCGAGGCGCCACTTGTCCTGAAAGCGGATACGCAGAAGTCGGAGCCCAGCAGCGCCGCTGCATAATGTTTAGCGGTACCGTGCCTCTGCCTCACGGCCGCGTCACCACCGCCCTCAGCTGATCGACGTAGGCCACCTTGGCCGAGGCCATGAACGATTCGTTTTCCTCCAGGATCATGACCTTGGCGTCTCGCCAGGCGTTGAGATCGCTGTCGGGAAGGTTTCGCTGCAATTCGTGGTAGGGCGCACCGCCAAAGCGGCCGAGCGTGGCGTAATAATAGAATTGAAGCCGATCAAGGCAGTTGGCCTCGATCAGGATGCGTGACGGCAGATCGCCGAAACTCGAGCCGACCATGGTCACATCGAGCTGCCGCGCGGGGCTCTGCGCGCAAGGGACGGACGGCTGGAAGGTAACTTTCGGCGTTTGATAGCCCAGCGGCGGGAAGAAAACATTCAGAAGATCGGCGAGCTCCCGGTCGGCGCCTTTCGCCGGCATCGACATCGTATAGGTGAATTTGAAGGGCGGAATGATCTCGCGCCCGGCGAGGCGGTTGATCTCCTCGACCACAGCGGAAACGGCGAGCGCGCCGCCGACGTCATTCCAGTGCACGCCGCCTTGCGGAAACAGGTCGAAGGGGTAGGTGCCTTTCAGCGCGTGAATGAGGCTGGCGGTGTCGACGACATGGATACCCTCGCGCTTCAGGGCGCCGATGTAGTCGGGGAGCAGTTGCGCCCGTGCGGCTGGCGTGCTCGGGCAGGGAAGGCGATCGACAAAATATTCCGGCAGGTGCGCAGCCTTGGACGGCGTGATCACGTAAACGAAAATCCCGCCATGCGCCTGATAGAAATTCTGGATGTCCTTCAGTTTCGGCAGCGCAATGGCCGCCAATTTCGCACCCATGCCTTCGGTGCGGGAGCAATAATCGTCGAGATAGGTTTGCTCGATCAGATGACCATTGGCGCCCCTGACGACATTCGGCGCCGTGACTTCGCCGAACAGGTGATAGCGGATTTCGTTGTTGATGCGGATGAGAAGCGGCCGGACGGGCATGGCATCGGTGACCCGGCTCACAACAGCCTTCTGGAATTTGCCGTCGCGAATCTCCGGCCATGAGAGAACCACCGGGGTGTCGTAGGTGACGCCGCCGAGCGTGGGGCCGATCTTGAGGGCCCGCTTGGGGAAATACTGCGCGGCGACCAGATTCCAGGTGGCGCCGAGCGGCAACAGCGCCAGAAAAGCGCAAAAGGCCGCGCGAATGATGGGTCGGGAAAGACCAAGGCTGCCCATCGTTGCTGGTTCCGATTCTAACATGACTAGTACCCGGAATCATTGATCCGCGAAACGTGCTTTGAGACGTTTTTGGTGGACTTGGGACTTGGTCCAGACGAACGGTTTGGCGTCGGCGTTGTAGTCATTAATGAATGCATCGATGTGCTCTC
>JBEKZZ010000054.1:0-29312 GCA_049509335.1 Bradyrhizobium sp.
CATGGTGTTGACCACCACCGCGCCGGCTTTGGTCGCGGCGAGCCAGGCGGCGACCAGCGCCGGATTGTTGCCCGAGCGGATCAGCACGCGATTGCCCGGCTTGACGCCGTAATTCTCCACCAGCGCATGCGCCAGTCGGTTCGACCAGTCGGAGAGTTCCTTGTAGGTGCGCTGGCGGCCATTACCGATCAGCGCGGTCTGGTCGCCCAGACCCTTCTCGACAATCCGGTCGGTCAGTTCGACCGCGGCGTTGAGATATTCCGGATATTGAAATTCCGGCCGATCGAGCGCGAGATGCGGCCACTTCTCAATCGGCGGCAGGTTTCGCCGCGAAAAATCATCGACGTGGCACGAAGGGCCAAGCGGAGAGGAAAATTGACCTGACATTTCCTTCGTCTCCCGATCTCGGAATGACGGCTACGAAATCATTTTATACTTAAAGTAATTCGGCGCAAGTAGGCAAATCCGTCCGGCGTGGCCACATGGTTCGAGACGCGCTGCCGCGCTCCTCACCATGAGGATCAGGCGTCCCATCCCTAACCTAATCCTGGGGAGCGCGCGCACCCGAGCAGGCCGAGCGGCAGCGAGGCCGTCGCGAATGGTGCAAATAATGCGCGCGTCTCGAAGGATGGCGGCATCGAATCCTAGCGCCCCGCCAATTCTTTCAGCCGCAAGGTCATTGACGAAGCAGGGTCGGAAAGCGGCGCAATCGCCGTAAAATGATTGGCCGCAGGCACAGTACCGTACTTCGTCTCAAGGCCGGCCTTGCCCCAAATTTCAACGATGGTCCGGCTTTGCCGGTGATATTCCGCGCTTTCTGCCTCGCCAACGACCGCATCCACGCTGCCGTGGCTGGGCGGCTTCCAGAACAGCGGACTTGCAGCGTGGGCAGTGGCAGGGTCGAGACCCAACGCCTTGTTGATGGAGGTCGGAACCAGCGGCTCGAGCTCAAATAGTCCGGAGATCGCATAAGCCGCGCTCACGAGATCCGGCGGCAGGGACGGATTACAGGCCTTCCAGTCGGTCGCCAGCATGCAGGTGGCCAGATGCCCGCCGGCGGAATGGCCGCTGACGACAAGCCGCCCCGAAAGCTTCGCCAGTTCGCGCGTCGCCTGACGCATTTGTTCGATGATCCCGGCGACCGAAACCTGCGGGCAGAGATCGTAAGTTGGAACGGCGACGCCAATTCCATGCGCGTTCAGCCCACGCGCCATATGGCTGAACCACGATCCGTCCAGCGCCTGCCAATAGCCGCCATGAATGAAAACAACGAGCGGCACGTTGCTGTGGTCTTGACCCTCGCTTGTGAAGAGATCGATCACATGGCGCGGACCCGCCCCATAGACGATCCGGCGCGGCGCGTGTTGCTCACGATAGGCGGCTGCGTCCCTCGCCCAGCCCGCCATCAGTGCCGGGTTTTCCGGGACGCGGGCCCGGTTGTTGTATTCGACTTCGTAGTCGATGCCGCCGCTCACAGCTATCCCTCAGCCTCTGCTCTGCGCGGATTTATGCGCGGATGCCTTGGCCTTGGCGAGCAGCCGCATCAATTCACGCAGGTCTTTCGGCGAAAGACCGGCAAAGATATCGGCGATCCAGTTTTCATGCTCGGCCGCCATCTTGCGGAATTCGGCCCGGCCAGCCTTGGTCAACCGGATCACCTGCACACGCCGGTCATTCACCGAAGTCCGCCGGTCGAGATGTCCGGATTCGACCAGCCGTTCGACGAGACCCGTCACATTGCCGTTAGAGACCATCATCCGTTTGGAGACATCCGACAGCGTCATCCCCTCCGGCGCCTTGTCGAGCTGGGCCATCAGGTCGAACCGCGGCAGGGTAACGTCGAAGCGCTCACGCAGGCGGCTGCGGACTTCGCCCTCGATCAGGGTCGTGCAGGTCAAAAGCCGCAGCCACAGCCGAAGCTCGCTGCCGTGATCGCCGGGAAGCTCAACGGCCTTGGTCTCGGAATCAAGGATCATGTTGCAACCATGCTTGCCCGGCGCCCGCTGCTACCAGGTATTTTAACCTTCGAGTAATTGAAGAGCCTCTTCAAGTCAAAACGCTTGACCGCGGTGGGGGTTCGGAAGGTTTGGCAAATTTCTTTAAGTTTCAAACAATTGGCGCGGCCTTTGCATGTTAACGTCATGGTTTGGTCGCCAATGGCCGGGCAAGCGGTCGTCGCTTGCCGCCCCTGCCATCATCAGCATAAGCTGCCGGCACTTATTAAAGGGGTGGGGTCCGATATGCGGGCCATCAAGGGAGAGAGGGTCATGCGTCAACAGTTGAAATGGGCCGCCGCTGTGGCCGTAACCGGAGTGCTCGCCAGTCCGGCCGCCGCGCAGGAAAAACTGAAGGTCGGCGTGATCGTGACCCTGTCAGGTCCAGCGGCCGCGCTGGGGACACAGGTCCGCGACGGCTTTGCGCTCGCGGTCAAGGACCTCGGCGGCAAGATGGGCGGGCGTGACGTCGAGGTTGTGGTCGTCGATGACGAACTGAAACCCGACGCCGCGGTTTCCAAGGTCAAGGGTCTGCTCGAACGCGACAAGGTCGATTTTGTCGTCGGCCCGATCTTCTCCAACATCCTTCAGGCGATCCACAGGCCGGTCACCGATAACAAGACCTTCCTGATCAGTCCGAATGCCGGTCCCTCGATCTATGCGGGCAAGAATTGCAGCCCATTCTTCTATGTCACCTCCTACCAAAACGATCAGCCGCATGAGGTCCTCGGCAAGGTCGCGCAGGATCGCGGCTACAAGCGCGTCTATGTGCTGGAACCGAACTATCAGGCCGGCAAGGATTCGGCGGCCGGCTTCAAGCTCGACTACAAAGGCGAAATCACCGAGGAAAGCTACGTACCGCTCGGCACGCTCGATTTCCAGGTCGAACTCTCCAAGATCGCCTCGCAGAAGCCCGACGCCGTCTTCACCTTCATGCCGGGCGGCATGGGCGTGAGCCTGGTGAAGCAATACAAGCAGGCGGGTTTGGCGGACCAGATTCCGGTGCTGTCGGCTTTCACGGTCGATGAATCCACGCTGCCGGCGCAGCAGGATGCAGCGGTCGGCATGTTCGGCGGCGCGGACTGGGCGCCCGACCTGAACAATCCCCAGAGCAAGAAATTCGTCGCCGGTTATGAAGCGGCCTATAACAGCGTGCCCGCCACCTATGCGATGCAGGGCTATGACGCCGCGCTCCTGATCGACAGCGCGGTGAAGGCGGTCAAGGGCGATCTCGCCAACAAGGAGGCGGTCGCGGCTGCTCTCAAGAAAGCCGATTTCACCTCGCTGCGCGGTAATTTCAAATTCAACATCAACGGCTATCCGATCCAGGACTTTTACCTGACCAAGGTGGCCAAGCGCGCCGACGGCAAATTCGAGACCCAGATCGTGCAGAAGGTGCTTGAGAACGACGCCGACCGTTACGCCAAGGAATGCGTGCCGGGCAAAGCTGAGTAGAGCGTAAACGAGAGGGAGTGAATTTCAACATGACGAGCGAGATCACCGGCATCACCCGTGCCAATGAAGGCATCCAGGGCATCTCCTGGAATATTCTCGGCCAGACCTATGTTCCGAAGAGCCGCACCGACCACTCCTTCTCGTGGCATGCGACGTTTCCGCCGGGCACCTTCGTGCCGCCGCACATCCATCCCGACCAGGACGAGTATCTCTATCTGCTGGAAGGCAAGCTCGACTTCATGCTCGCCGGCGCCGACGCACAGGCCACGCCGGGCGATCTGGTCCGGCTCGGCATGGGCATTCCGCACGGCATCTTCAACAAGTCCGATCAGGTCGTGAAAGTTCTGTTCTGGGTCTCACCGACGCAGAAGCTCTATGACCTGTTCTGGGGCATTCACAATCTGAAGGAACAGAATCCTGAAACGGTGGTGGCGCTCGCCGCCGAACACAACATTCACTTCCTGCCCCCGCCTCCCGGCGCGTGAGGCTCTGACGTCATTCCGGGATGGTGCGTCAGCACCAGACCCGGAATCTCGAGGTTCCGGGTTCGCTGCTAAGCAGCGCCCCGGAACGACAATCCTTCAGAGAAAGCGGATTATTTACCCCCTCACCGCTGCCAATCCCGGCACGGCGGCAAAGCCGGCCTTGCTGGCGTAGCCGCGCACGATGGCTTCGCGCTGGGCGAAGCTGAGCACCTTGTCGATATCCGTAAATCCATCGGGCGCGAGCTGCTCGACCGCATCGATCACGCCTTCCGGCCCGCCGCGGCGGTTGGAACGGACGATTTCCGCCGTCATCGGCAGGCGCTTCTGCTCATATTCCCTTATCGCCTGACGCGGGTGTTCGGAACGCGCCAATAGATCCGCCAGACACCGCGCATCGAGAATAGCTTGCGACGCTCCGTTCGAACCCACCGGATACATCGGATGCGCGGCATCGCCGAGCAACGTGACGCGCCCATCAGACCAGTACGGCAAGGGATCGCGGTCGCAGGTCGGATACTCGTAGAATTCAGGCGTCGCCGAAATAAGCCCGGCGACATCGACATGCGGCACGGAGAACCGCGCGACATGCGGCATCAATTCCTCGCGGCGGCCCGGACGCGACCAGTCTTCGCGGCGTGGCGGAGTGGAATTGCTGTCGCCGATCTTCACCAGCACCGCCCAGTTGGTGAGCCGGTTCGACGGGCTCGAGCCTTCGGCGATCGGATAGACCACGACCTTGGCGTTGAGGCCGCCGGCCACGATCATCGAGCGGCCGGTCAAGAACATCGGCCAGTCGCGCGCGCCGCGCCACAGCATCAGGCCGTTCCAGCACGGCGGCCCCTCGTTCGGGAATAACGTCTCGCGCACCCGCGAATGAATACCGTCGGCGCCGATCAGGATATCGCCGCGCACCGTCTTGATATGGTGGCCCGAGCGATCGAAGAAATGCGCGGTCACCCCGCCCTCGTCCTGGGTGAAGGCCCCGAGCTTGCAACCGGTGTGAATGGCTTCCTTGCCGAGCCGCTCCTCGACCGCTTGAAGGATGACGTTTTGCAGCCGGCCGCGGTGGATCGAGAATTGCGGCACATCGTGGCCGGCATCGATGCCGCGAACGTCGCGCCAGACTTCCTGGCCATGGCGGTTGAGGTAATAAAGCACGTCGGTGCGGATCGCGACGTCGTCGAGCTTTTGCAACAAACCGAGGCCGGCGAGTTCGCGGATCGCATGCGGCAGTGTGTTGATGCCGACGCCGAGTTCGCGGATGGTGTCGGCCTGTTCGAACAGCTCGCAGCCGATACCGCGCGCGCGCAACATCAAGGCTGTGGTCAGGCCGCCGATGCCGCCGCCGACGATAATCGCCTTCATCGCTTACTCCACATACTCACTGAACTTCACCCTCTCCCCGCCTTGAGGGAAAGGGAACTGATCTAGCGTGCCATCCGGCCTATTCGGCCGCAAGCGGCTTTGTGGCTTCCGCCTTCAGCTCGGCGCGGGTCTTCGGCTTAGCCTTAATTTTAAGGTCTTCGAAGTCCTGCCGGTCCCTGATGCTATTGCGGAAAATCTGCTCCTTCCCGGGCAGATATTGCGGCGGGCTGAAGATGTCGCTGGCGCCGTACCAGGCCGCCGCCCTCATGGTGAACCCGGGGTCAACGAGGTGCGGACGGCCGAGCGCCACCAGATCGGCCCGGCCGGCGGCCAGGATGGTGTTAACCTGATCGGCCGTGGTGATATTACCGACGCACATGGTCGCGACGCGGGCCTCGTTGCGGACCTGATCGGAGAACGGCGTCTGGAACATGCGGCCATAGATCGGCTGCGCATCGCGCACGGTCTGCCCGGTGGAGACATCGACGAGATCGACGCCTCTTTCGGCAAAGGCGCGTGCGATCGCCACCGCGTCATCGCCAGTGATGCCGCCCTCCGCCCAGTCGGTTGCGGAAATGCGCACCGACATCGGCTTGTGCGAAGGCCACACCGACCGTAGCGACTCGAATATTTCGAGCGGATAGCGCAGGCGATTCTCAAGCGAACCGCCGTAGTTATCGGTGCGCTGATTGGTCAGCGGCGAAATGAAGCTTGCGAGCAGATAGCCGTGGGCGCAATGCAGTTCCAGCATGTCGAAGCCACACGCTTCGCCGCGCTCGGCGGAGGCTACGAACTCGGCCTTTACCTTGTCCATCGCGGCGCGATCCATCTCGCGCGGGACCTGGCTATCGGGAAAATACGGAGCGGGCGAGGCCGAGATCACGTCCCAGCCGCCCTGTTCGAGCGGGCGGTCGATGCCGTCCCACATCAATTTGGTCGCGCCCTTGCGGCCGGCATGGCCGAGCTGGAGGCAGATCTTTGCCGCGGAATTCACATGGATGAAATCGACGATGCGCCGCCATGCCTTTTCCTGCGCGTCGTTCCACAAGCCTGTACAGCCGGGCGTGATCCGCGCGTCACGCCCCACGCACGTCATCTCGGTGAAAATGAGACCAGCGCCGCCAAGCGCGCGAGAGCCGTAATGCACCAGATGAAAATCGTTCGGCACGCCTTCCTCGGCCGAATACATGCACATCGGCGAGACCACGGCGCGGTTCGCCACGGTCATCTCGCGCAGCCGCAACGGCTGGAACATCGGCGCCAAGGGTTTGTCGACATCGGCGTCAAAACCCTGATCGCGGACATGGCGCGCGAAAGCCTTATCCACCTCGCTGACAAACTCCGGCGCGCGCAGCGTCAGATTGTCGTAGGTGATCGCTTTGGCCCGCGTCATCACACCGAACGCAAATTGCACGGGATCGAAGTCCCAGAAGCGATCGACGTGCTCGAACCAGACCAGCGACACGTCGGCAGCATGCTGGGTCTTCTCGACTTCCTCGCGGCGGCCGTGCTCGTAAGTCGCGAGCGCGGCCTGAACCGTCGGCGCGCTCTGCATGGCATCCGCAAGCGCGATCGCATCTTCCATCGCGAGCTTGGTGCCGGAACCGATCGAAAAATGCGCGGTCGCCTTGGCGTCGCCGAGCAGCACCATGTTGTCCTTGACCCAGCGCTGGCTGCGGATCATCGGGAAATTCCGCCACATCGAGCGATTGGTCAGCAGTGGGTGGCCCTCGAGGAACCAGCCGAAGATCTCCGACATCCGATCGGCGGATTGCTTCTCGTTCAAGCCTGTGAGGCCGGCGCGCTTGAAGGTCTCGGGATCGGTCTCGAAGATCCAGGTCGATCGCCCGGTCTCATATTGATAGGCATGCGCAATGAACGGGCCCCACTCCGTCTCCTGGAAGATGAAAGTGAAAGCATCCAGCGGCCGGGTCGAACCCATCCAGGCGAAGACATTGGAGCGCAGATCCACTTCAGGCTCGAAATGGGCGGCGTGTTTTTCTCGGAACCGGCTGTTGATGCCGTCGGCGAGCACCACGAGGTCGGCATCGGCAAAACGAGCCTCGTCCGCAATCTCGGTCTCGAAATTCAGCCGAACGCCGAGTTCACGCGCGCGCTCCTGCAGGATCAGCAGCAACTGGCGGCGCGAACAGCCGCAAAAGCCGTTGCCGCCGACGCGGTGCACCGTGCCGCGGAAGTGCACGGCGATATCGTCCCAATAAGCGAACTCCTGGGTGATCCGGCGATAGCTCGGGGGATCGTACTTCTCGAAATTGTCGAGCGTTGCATCCGAAAACACCACGCCGAAGCCAAAGGTGTCGTCGGCGCGGTTGCGCTCATAGACCGTGATGTCGGCCTCCGGCCGCTGCTTTTTGAGCAGGATCGCCGAGTAGAGACCAGCCGGTCCACCGCCGATGATCGCGACCTTCATGGGAGCCTCATCCGCCTTTTTCGAGAGCTACGAATTATTTTAAACCTAAAGCAATTGGCCGGCAAGCAGCTTGTCTGTCGGCCGGTTTCACCTTAGCAAATCGGAGCCCGGTGTCATCGCCCGGCTTGACCGGGCGATCCAGTCGCCGCAGCGGCAGCGCTCACGGAGAGTTCTCTGGAATGCTGGATGCCCCGCATGCGCGGGGCATGACGGCGCCGATAGCGCATGTCGCCATCAATAACCTGGCCGCGGACGCCTGCCGCTCAATTCCCCTTGAATACCGGTTTTTGCTTCGCCGCAAACGCCTCAAAGGCGCGGGTGAAATCCTCCGTCGTCATGCACAAAGCCTGCGCGATGGCCTCGGCCTCGATGGCTTCTTCCACCGACATCGCCCATTCCATCGCCAGCATGCGCTTGGTCATGGTGTTGGCAAAGGTCGGCCCAGCGGCAATTTCACCCGCTAGGGTCTGCGCCTGCGGCAACACGTCAGCGGGCGCGACGACACGGCTGAAGAAGCCCCAGCGCTCGCCCTCCTCCGCACTCATGAAGCGGCCGGTGTACAGCAGTTCCGAGGCGCGCGCTTGCCCAATGATGCGCGGCAGAATCGCGCACGCGCCCATGTCGCAGCCGGCTAGCCCAACCTTGTTGAACAGGAACGCGACCTTGGCGCCGGTTGCTGCGAGCCGCATGTCAGAGGCCATCGCGACGATGGCGCCGGCGCCGGCGCAAATGCCTTCCACCGCCGAGACGATCGGCTGCGGGCAGGCCCGCATTGCCTTGACGAGATCGCCGGTCATGCGGGTAAAGGCGGTGAGCCCCTTGGTATCCATCTTCACCAGCGGCCCGATAATCTCGAACACGTCACCGCCGGATGAAAAGTTGCCGCCGGCTCCGGACACGACCACGGTCTTCACGTCGTCGTCGAACGCAAGCGCGCGAAAGAAATCGGTCAGCTCGCGGTAGCTTTCAAACGTCAGCGGATTTTTCCGCTCCGGACGGTTGAGCGTCACGGTCGCGACGCCTCCCTCCACGCCCAGGAGAAAATGGCGCGGCGCATATTGCGCAAGCGGTATCGTGACGGGATTGGCTGATTGGCTCATGAACTTTTCCTTATTTCCCTTCCGTCATTCCGGGGCGATGCGCAGCATCAAACTATGATATGCAATTGCATATCAGAGAATCTCGAGATTCTGGGTCTGCTGCTTACGCACCATCCCGGAATGACGGCTTCGAACTCAAATCTCCCCACCGGCCACCGCGATCGCCTGGCCGGTGATCGCGCCCGCGCCCTCGCCGCACAGCCACAGCACGGTATCGGCGACTTCCGTGGGCGAGACGAGGCGGCCTTGCGGATTGTGTCTGGTCAACTCGGCGATGGCGGCTGCGCGGTCGCGGCCGGTTTTTTTCATGATGGTATCGATGCTGCCTGCCACAAGATCGGTGTCGGTGAATCCGGGACAGACCGCATTCACGGTGACACGCGTGGTCACGAGCTCCAGCGCCAGCGAACGCACCAGCCCAATCACCGCATGCTTGGCGGCCGCGTAAGCGCTGACGTAAGCATAGCCTTTCAAGCCGGCGGTCGAGGCGATTGCGATGATGCGGCCATGGGGGCGCTCGCGCATCGACGGCAACGCGGCCTGGACGCTGTGGACCACGCCCATGAAGTTGACGTCCATCATGCGCTGGAACAGCGCGGCGTCCGACTTGGCAAAGGCCGCGGATTCGGCCGCACCGGCATTGGCGATCAGGATGTCGATCGGCTGGCGCCTGGCTGCCTCTCGCATTGCAGCACTTACGGCGGCCTGATCGGTAACGTCCGCAACGGCGGAAAAACGGGCGCAACCTTCGGCAACCAGCTCTTCAAGGGCGGCACTTTGACGGCCCATTGCGGTGACGACCGCGCCCGCCTTCGTCAGTTGGGAGGCGATTTCCCGGCCGATGCCGCGCGCAGCACCCGTTACGACTGCATGCGGGGAATGCGGCAGTTCCACCATGCGCCATCTCCCCGAATGATTTCAAAGACCACTTCGGGTTCCGGATATATTTTATACTTCAAGCTTTGGCAAACAAATCCGCCCGGCCCGGACAACTGGAAGTCGCAGTTGGGGATCAGTTCGCCGGGCGTGCGCCGACCGCAATGGGTACCACGACCGGCGCAGGCAGCGCGCCCGCGCGCTCGGTCGCAATGGCGAGGTTAGGGGCGGAAGCGCTCCACTGTTCCAACCCAAGCCTGCCCGCTACCACGAACAGGATCGCCGCCAGCATCAGCCGTAACGCCGGTTCGGGAACACGGACCGCGAAATAGCTGCCGATCGCGATCCCCGGCAGCGAACCGATCAGGAGCACGCCCAACAATTGCCAATCGGTCGAGCCCAGGATCCAGTGTCCGACACCCGCCACCAGCGTGAGCGGCACGGCATGCGCGATGTCGGAACCGACGATGCGCGCCATCGGCAGTTGCGGATAAAGCAGGAGCAACGTGGTGACCCCGACGGCGCCGGCGCCGACCGATGAAATCGAAACCAGTACGCCAAGCACCACGCCGACCAGCACCGTGGCGCGCGCGATCGTCGCGTCGTCAACCCGTTCCATGCGCACACGCAGCCTGTCGATCACGAGTTTGCGGAAGATCAGCGCGGTTGCGGTCAGTATCAGCGCGAAACTCAGCACGACATTGACCAGGCTGCACGCAGCCTCGGCCGAAAGGTCGAGTTTCCAGAGCACCAACAATGTGAGGACGCTGGCCGGGATGCTGCCGGAGGCAAGCCGGATCACCGCCGGCCAATGGATCGTCCGCTGCCAGCCATGGACAACGACACCGCCTGCCTTGGTGGCTGCGGCATACAACAGATCAGTCCCGACAGCGGTTGCCGGATGGATGCCAAACAGCAGGATTAAAAGCGGCGTCATCAGCGATCCGCCGCCAACGCCCGTCAAGCCGACAAGCAAGCCGACGCTGAAGCCGGAAGCCACATAGACAGGATCGATCACGCCAAAGGAGCCCCAGAGGTCACCGCCAATGAGGTAGGATTATATTCCCTGACGCGGCAATAGTGTGGACAAAAAAAGAATGATCTTTCCAGTCGACAAGGCAGTGGGCGATTTCAGCCTACAGATCCGCCCGCCACTGGCACCATCGCCCCATCCCGCTACCGCTTGTTCTGGCATGCCAAAGCGCTATCGGACGAAAACAGAAGCGCGGAATCAGGCGGCGTCGCAGCGGGAGCGGAAAATCAGCGGCTGCTTTTCGAGCTCAGCGGCCGTCACCGGACGGCCCAGCAAATAGCCCTGCGCGAAATTCACGCCGAGGGTCTTCAATCCGTCGAGTTGCTCGGCGGTCTCCACGCCTTCGGCGGTCACCGACATATCGAGGCCGCGGGCCAGAGTGACAACAGAAGATATGATCGCCAGACTTTTGTAATGCGCCGACAGGTTGCCCATGAAGGACTTGTCGATCTTGATCTTGTTGAAGGGGAATGTGGTCAGGCAGCTCAGCGACGAGTAGCCGGTGCCGAAATCGTCAAGCGCCAGTGAGACGCCGATGCTGCTCAGCCGCTCCATGAAGGCGAGGTTCTCAACCGCGCGCTCCAGCAGCACGGATTCGGTGATCTCGATTTCCAGCCGCTCCGGCGGCAATCCCGAATTCCGCAAAGCGGTCTGGATAACGTCAAACAGCTCCGCCTGCTTGAATTGCACCGGCGAAAGATTGATCGAAACCCTGGTGTCCGCCGGCCACAGCGTCGCGTCGTCACAGGCCTGCCGGATGATCCATTCGCCGAGCGGCACGATGAGGCCGGTTTCTTCCGCGAGCGGAATGAACTGATCCGGCGGGATCAGCCCCCGCGTCGGATGACGCCAGCGGATGAGCGCTTCGGCGCCGCGCCTGCGGCCGGTCTGAACGTCGAAATACGGCTGATAATGGACTTCGAACAGGCAGCGCGCGATCGCATCCCGCAAGTCGCCCTCCAGCGTATTGCGCGCCTCCAGTTCGGCCGACATCACCTCGTCATACAGCGTAAAGCAGTTGCGCCCCGCCGATTTGGAGCGGTAGAGCGCCAGATCCGCCTTTTTCAGCAACTGCTCGCGATCGTCACCGTGCTCGGGCGCCATCGCAATGCCGATTGAGGTTCCGATCTCGACCTGATGCCCCGGCAGCTGGAACGGTTCGGCGATGAGCTTGGAAAGCCGGCTTGCCAGGTCGCTCGAACCGGCGCGCTGATCGTGCCGGCCTGCCTGGATGATGGCGAATTCGTCGCCGCCCAACCGCGCCAGCACATCGCCCTCGCGCAGCGCAGACAGCAGCCGGACGGCCACCTGACGCAGCAGCGCGTCGCCGGCAGCGTGGCCGAGCGAGTCGTTGACATTCTTGAAGCGATCGAGATCGAGCATCAGGATCGAGAACACGCCGCGCGGATACTGCTGATCCGAGCCTGCGTGCTTCAACTGCTCGAGAAAAAATGCCCGGTTTGGCAGCCCGGTCAGAATATCGGTCTGCGCCAGTTCGAGCACGCGGCGGTTCGCCAGCGCCAATTCGCGCGAGTTGCGGCTGGCCATGCCGAGATAGACGCAGAGGAAAATAGTGATGGCGCAGCCCGCCGTGAACACGGTCAAAGCGCGGTCGTATCGTGCCGTCAGATATCCACGGGCGGCAGGGAGTCCATGCACTTGCCAGCTCGCGTCGCCGATCTTCAGCGTGCCGGACCAATGCTGTCCTTTGGCGAGCACGCGCATCGCCAGCGACGTCGAGGATATGGAGGAATAATCGGGCTGAGGCTGCTCCTTGCCGCCCACGACGGGCGGAAAAGCGGTGAGGACGACCGCGGCGGATTCGGGGCTGGCGGCCCGGATTGATTTCAGGAGCGGGCCGAGGTCGAACATTCCGACTACGAAACCGCTCAGGTTTCGCCGCCGGTCAGCAACCGTGGCGCGCGAGGTTCCTTTCACATAGACCGGCACGGCCACCAGGATGCCATGGGCGGTGCCCTTGTCTCTCAGAAACAGGCGGGTGGGTACGACGGCGACCGCGTCGCTGTCACGCGCGCGCTCGAGCGTGGCCCACCGGATCGGATCGGTGGAATAATCCATCCCGTAGACCGACGACGTCTTCGGCTCGGTCGAGAAGAATATCGGGAAGTAGAATTCATCCTCGGGCGCGACGGCGACGATTCCATTCGACAGCGATTTGAAATGAAAGGCCGGAATTCCGTCGTTGATGGCGGCAACTTCAAATTCCGCGCGCTCGTTGCGATATACCTTCGGCAACCAGCTGACGCGAAGAACGCCCGGATGGTCCTCGAAAAGCCGATTGCCGAAAACCTCGAATTCGCTGCGCGTCACTTCCTCATTGGCGGATTCGAACAGGGTCCGCAGCGTGACCATCCTGCCGAGATATTCGTTGACGCCGTTCTGCATCTCGATCAGCTGGGTCGCAGCGACACCCTCGAATTCCGTCCAGGTAACGCGGCGCTCCCAGCGGGCAACGGCATAGGTCGCGACCACGGTGAGCAAAAGGCCGATGCAGGCCGCAACCCAGGCAGGCCGGTAGGGCCTGGACCGCGATGCGGACGCGTTGCTCCGCTCGACCAGGTCTTCCCTGCGATTTTCGCCGGCCCCTCGACCGCTCATCTTCGCCTCACCCGCAACAGCTCTCGCCATCGTCGTCTCTTATGAGACGAAGGCTAATTAAAAAGCCTGAACTATCAGTATGGATAGCGGTGGGTTTGGATGCCTTAGTTAACGATCCTTAAGATCAACATCGGCGGCCACACCGCCAATAAACGACGGAAAACAGGACCGGGGGAAGCGCCCCAAAGGTTGCAAAAGACCGGGATTTCCGTGATTGGACCCATCCCGCCCGACCGAAATTAGCGAGCTCTTCACCGCCAGCCGGTAGTATTCAGGCGCGCTATCCGGCCCCATTATTTAAAGTACCGTTATGCATATTTTACAACCAAGGATTTTAGGCGGCCTGCTGTTCCTCCTGCTGGCGGGTCCCGTTCAAGCCGGCGAGACCGGCGTGATGCCGGACCGGATCCTGTTCGGCCAGGCCGCCGCGCTGTCGGGCCCCTCCTTGGCGCTGGGCGTGAAGATGCGCCAGGGCATTCTGGCGGCCTTTGCCGAGGTCAACGCCAAAGGCGGTGTCCATGGCCGCAAACTCGAACTGATCAGCCGTGACGACGGCTACGATCCTGATCGCTCGGCCCTGCAGACCGTCAAGCTGCTTAACGAGGACAACGTTTTCGCGTTGATCGGCGCCGTCGGCACGCCGACATCGCTGGTGACCGAGCCGATCGCAAAAAGCCAGAACGTTCCGTTTATCGGTCCCTTCACCGGAGCGGACTTTCTTCGCGGAAAAGGCATGGACAACGTCGTCAATATTCGCGCCAGCTACGGCGCCGAGGCCGAAGCCTGGGTGAAGCACCTGACCGAAGATCGCCACATCAAACACATCGCGATTTTCTACCAGGACGACTCCTACGGACGCGACGGCCTGGCCGGCGTCAAGGCGGCGCTTGAAAAGCGCGGCATGGAGCTTGCGGCAGAGGCCACCTACGAACGCAACACCAAGGCCGTCGGCATGGCCGTGCGCGTCTTGAAGCGGACAGAGCCGGAAGCGGTGGTGATGGTCGGCACCTACGGCCCTTGCGCTGAATTCATCAAGCTCGCGCGCCAAAGCGGCTTCAATCCGGTCTTTGTCAACATTTCCTTTGTCGGCGCCGATGCGCTCTCCCAGGAGCTTGGCCCCGAAGGCGAGGGCGTGATCGTCTCGCAGGTCGTGCCTTTTCCATGGGATGCATCCGTCAAGGTCGTCGCCGACTATCAGGCGGCCGAAAAAGCCCTCGATCCGAACCTGCTGCCGGACTTTGTTTCGCTGGAAGGCTATCTTTCCGGCCGGCTCGCGGCCGCCGCGCTCGAGATGGCGGGAGCCGATCCCACGCGCGCTGAGATGCTGCGGGTCATCAACGAGGTCGGACAGTTCGACATCAGCGGAGATCGCCTCACGGTCGGACAAAAGATGAAGGACGCTACCGCCGGGGTTTTCCTGACCCTGATCCAGCCGGACGGCACGTTCAAGCCGGTCGACAAGCTCTGATCCACCTCCTCACCCTGAGGAGGCTGCGCAGCAGCCGTCTCGAAGGGCGAGGCCAGCGATGGGGGCCTCATCCTTCGAGACGCTTGCTTCGCAAGCCCTCAGGATGAGGATGCAGGAGCGGAGCTCGACGATGACGCTCAAATCCGCTTCAACGCCGTCAGGATGAGCTGCGGCGTCAGCGGAATCTCCGTGATCACAGCGCCAAAGGGCGCAAGCGCATCGTTCACTGCATTCGCCACGCACGCCGCAGCACCAGCCGTTCCCGCCTCGCCCGCGCCCTTGGCGCCGAGTTCGCTTTCAGTGGTCGGCGACACCACATGACCGACATCGATGTCCGGCATCTCGCCCGACATCGGCACCAGATAGTCCGCCATATTGGCGTTGGTCAGTTGTCCGCGTTCGTCATAGATGCATTTCTCGAACAACGCGGCGCCAAGCCCCTGCACCACGCCGCCGCGCACCTGTTCGTCGACCAGTTGCGGATTGATGATGGTGCCGCAATCTTCCACCACCCAATGCTTCAGCAGTTTCACGAAGCCGGTATCGGTATCGACCTCCAGCCATGAGGCCTGGATGCCGTTGGTGAAGGCAAACGGGTAATTGCGCGGCACGTAGTGGCGCGTCGCCATCAGCTCCGGCCGAATGCCCGGCGGCAACGTGTCGGGGCGGAAATAGACGATGCGAGCGAGTTCTCGTAACTCGATCCGCGGCGTCCGGTCGGTGGCGTTCACCACCGCATCATTGGCGATGTCGAGCTCGGCGGGCGTGGATTGCAGGATCGCAGCAGCCACCTCCAGAATATTTCGTTTCAGGATCTTGGCGGCCTGGAACGCCGCCTCACCGCCGATGCCGGCGCCGCGCGAGGCCCAGGTGCCGCCGCCATAGGGCGTCTGATCGGTGTCTCCGAGAATGACGCGCACCTTCCCCATGGAAACACCGAGCACGCTGCCGACGATTTGCGCGGTGAGCGATTCCGAGCCCTGCCCCTGTTCGGTGATGCTGGTTTGGACGAATACCGCGCCTTGCGCATCGAGCCGAACCGCGGCGCCGTCCTGCGAGGAAATCTTGGCGCCACCGACCCCGTAAAACGCGGCGCTCGGGTTGGTGACCTCGATGAAGCTCGCAAAGCCGATGCCACGATGAATATTCTGCTCGCGTAGCGCCGCCTGCTCGGCCCGTAGCGCATCGTAGTTCATCATCGCGAGCAGCTTGTTCAGCGAGGCGTGATGCGACAACAGCTCAAAACGCAAGCCCGAAGGCGACCCGCACGGATAAGCATCGTCGGCAATGAGGTTCCGCCGCCGGATATCCACGGGGTCCATGCCGATTTTCACCGCGGCGAGATCGACCAGCCCTTCGGTGACCGAACACGCGATGGGATGGCCGACCGCGCGGTATTGGCACATCACGTTTTTATTCTGGAACACGACGCGGGCGCGGGCGCGATAGTTCTTGGTCGTGTAAGGACCGCCGACGAGATTGACGACCTGATTGGCTTCGATCGCGCTGGTGCGCGGATACATCGAGTAGGGACCGATGCCGGTGAGATCGTCGATCTCGAAGGCGGTGATGGTGCCGTCGCGGTTGACGCCGATGCGCCCCTTGCAGCGATGATCGCGGGCGTGAATATCGGTATTGAAACTCTCGATCCGGTCGGCGACGAACTTGACCGGCCGCCGCAACATTTTTGACAGCGCGTAGGTTGCCATCTCGTCGGCATAAATGTGCACCTTGATGCCGAAGGAGCCGCCGACATCCTTGCAGATCACGCGAACCTGCGCCTCCTCAAGGCCGAGATGAAGAGCGGCGATGTTCTGCACCATATGCGGGGCCTGCGTGCCCTGATAGATCGTGAGCCGCGCCTCGGCGGCATTCCAGTCCGCGACCACTGCGCGCGGCTCCAGCGTCACGCCGGTGTGCCGTCCGAACACGAATTCGGCCTCGACGACTTCGTCGGAACCCGCAAACGCCGCATCGACCGCGCCGGCATCGAGCGTGCGCTCGAAAGCAAGGTTATCGCCAAGGGACGCATGAATGACTGGCGTTGTGGCATCGAGCGCGGTGCGCATGTCCGTGACCGCCTCAAGCTCTTCGTAGTCCACCGCGACGAACTCGGCCGCGTCTTCGGCCGCCGCGCGGCTCGTCGCAATCACGACCGCGACCGCCTCGCCCTGCCAGCACACCCGATCGATCGCGATGGCGCGCTGGGGCGCGGATTTCAACCCCTTGAGATGCGAGAGCACGCCGACCCACGGCGTGATGACTTCAGCCAGTTCCTCGCCGGTGATAACAGCGACAACGCCCGGCTTCTTTTTAGCCGCTTGCGCGTCGATCGAAACAATCTTGGCATGGGCATGCGGCGAGCGGACGAAGACCACGTGCACCATCCGCGGCAGTTCCATGTCGCTCACATAGAGGCCGCGCCCCTGCAACAGCCGGTCGAGATTGGGGCGCGGCACCGATTTTCCGATATAGGAATTCGGCCGGTCCAGTTCGGACAAGGTTTGCGGCTTGGCTTGCTCGTTCATGGGGCGCGGCTCTTGTCGCGATCTTTGCGCGCTTTCGCGGTCGCCTCCACCGCATCGACGATCGCCTGATAGCCGGTGCAGCGGCAGTAATTGCCGGAGAGATGCTCGCGGATCTGTTCCCTGCCGGGATCGGCTTCCTGCCGAAGCAGGTCCTGCGCCGTGATCAGCATCGCAGGCGTACAATAGCCGCACTGCAAGGCGTTGCGCTCGCGAAACGCCGCCTGAAGGTCCGATATCTCACCGGAATCCGACAAGCCTTCGATGGTTTCAATCGAGGCTCCGTTCACTTGCACCGCGAGCATCAGGCAGGAGCGGACGATCTCGCCATTGACGCGCACCGTGCACGCGCCGCACACGCCATGCTCGCACCCCACATGCGTGCCCGTCAGCTTGAGGTGCTCACGCAAGAAATCCGCAAGATTGATCCGCGGCAGAACATAAGCTTCGACACGCTCGCCATTGACCTCAAGCGAAATGGAATGCGGCGCCGTCATGCCGTCTCCCAATTCGCCAGATCAGGACGCGACAACAGCGCAGCGACACACCGCGCCAGCAGCACTTTGGCATAATGAAGCCGCATCACACCGTTTGCCTGCTGATCTTCGGGCGGATCGAGCGCTTCGTCCAATGCCTGCAAGGCTTCAGACAGCGCCTCTCGCGTGACGTCGACGTTGAGTAGCGGCGGCACCTTCACGTGCATGGCTTTATCGCCAACGCCGAAGAAAACAGGACGAAGATCGATCAGTTTCCGATCGTCGACCACGGCCTGGGCAGCCAGGCCCACAATGGCGTAGTCGCCATGGCGGCGTGCGAATTCGCAGAAGTAATGCGCGGCATTTGGTAGCGGCAGCGGCACTTCGACCGCGACCAGCAGCTCTTCCGCGGAAAGCGCGGTCTCATAAATTCCCAGAAAGAAGTCCTCGGCGGCAATCCGGCGTTCGCCCTTTGGGCCCCGAAGGACAATGGTCGCATCCAGCGCGATCACGCAAGCCGGCAATTCCGACGCCGGATCGGCATGCGCGAGGCTGCCACCGATCGTGCCGCGGTTGCGGATCGCGGGATGGGCGACGTGAGCGATCGCCTCTTTCAGGAGCGGCGCGCAGTCAGCAATATTGGGCGAATTTTGCAGATCGACATGGCGGCTCAGCGCCCCGATCGAGAGAAAGCCGTCCTGCACCGTGATGCCACGCAGCTCGTCGAGCGCGCCGATATCGAGGATCAGCTCCGGCGCCAGCAACCGCAAATTCATCGCGGGCATCAGGCTTTGGCCGCCGGAGAGCACCTTCGCGCGGTCGCCATACTGGCCAAGAAGCTCGATCGCGTTGTCGACGCTGCTGGCGCGGGCGTAATCGAAAGCCGAGGCTTTCATGAAAGCGACCTCCGTCCCCACGAATTTTCTTTGGGTTGGTTTTTTGGGATTAGACGGGCCGGTCCGCCAAAGGTCAAGTTCGTTTATCGAACGATAATTTCTGATGACTTCGCGGCCGGATCGGGGGTAATGCAGGCAAACGTCAGGAAAGCGCAGCTTCGGTTCGAACGTCTGGGCTGCTTCGAACGTTAAAGCCACGGGCTGCGACCAATGATATCCCGGACCTCCGAGCCGCCGCGCCAGGGAGAGAGCGAACGATGAAATTGGGCTTCTTCACCATGCCGATCCACCCGCTGGAGAAGGATTGGCGGGTTTCGCTCCGGCAAGACCGTGAGGCGTTTCTCCTGGCCGACGAACTCGGCTTCACGGAGGCCTATGTCGGCGAGCACGTCACCGACCGCGCCGAAAACATCACCTCCTGCGTCGCGTTCCTGGCCTGGATTGCAGCGGCCACCAAGCAGATCAAGCTCGGCACCGGCACCATCAACATGCCGAATACCCACCCGGCGGCGACCGCCGCGAGCCTTGCGATGCTCGATCACATGCTGGACGGGCGGCTGATCTTCGGTATCAGCCCGGGCGGGCTTTTGTCGGACGCCGAGTTGTTCGGCAACCTCGACGCCAACCGCAACGAGATGTTCCTGGAATCAATCAACCAGGTTCTCGACATCTGGGCGAGCGATCCGCCCTACAACTTCAAGGGCAAATACTGGAACATTTCGGTCGAGCGGACGCTGATGCCCGAGGTCGGCCAAGGCTTTATCGCCAAGCCCCTGCAACGGCCGCATCCGCCGATCGTGGTCACAGCCGTAGCGCCGTTCTCGAAGGGGGTTACGGAAGCCGCCGCCCGCGGCTGGGATCCGATCTCGGCGAACTTCCTGATGCCGGCCTGGGTGAAAAGCCACTGGCCGAAATATGTCGAGGGCTGCGAACGCGGCGGCCGGCCGGCCGATCCCGCCAACTGGCGGGTCGCCAAAAGCGTGTTCGTCGCCAAGGATGCGGCAACGGCCAAGGCCTACGCGACCGATCCGGATGGGCCTTACGTCTATTACTACCGTTCGCTCTTCACCAAGCTGAAGAAGAACGGCCGCATCGAATTGTTCAAGACCCGGCGCGATCAACCCGACGACGAGGTGACGCTGGAGTCGATCTGCGACAAGCTCATCATCCACGGCACGCCTGACAGCGTCGCCGATCAGTTGCTCGCCTTCCAGGACGAGGTCGGCCAATTCGGCACGTTGCTCTATGCCGGCAAGGACTGGAAAGACCGCGAACTCGGCCGGCAGTCGATGATCCTGATGGCGGAAAAGGTTCTGCCGCGCGTCAATGCGGGGATGAAGAAGTAGCGGCTAATCCACCAGTCCCGCGATCGCCTCGGGCGCATCGACGAAGGCATAGGGATTCAGGAATTGACGCCGCCACATGAAATTCCGGTCCACCTCGGAAAGCCCGGCCTGGTCGCAAACCATGTCGGTCTATTAATGGACCACAAAGTCCAATATGGTTCATTAATGGATCAAACAGGTATTCAAAAACTGGCCCTACACCAGCGCCTTGACCGGAGGCCGGCGAACGGCCTCCCTCTCGCCAAACACCTGCGCGAAGCCGGCCAGAAACGCATCGACCGCGTCGCTGATCATCCGCTCCTTGCTTTCGAGCACCGGCGCCTCGTAGATGAATTTGCGCACGCCGTAATAGAAGATGCCGCTGTGAAACACCCAGGCCATTTCGAGTTCGGCCGGATTCAGCCTGGTCTGCGCTGATAATCCGACCTCATGCCGGCACTCGCGGATAATGCGTGAGAGAATCTTGTCCCTGACGATCCCGACATAGGAGCGGTTGATCTCAAGCCCCTTCAGGCCCGAATAGAAATAGATGCGCAACCATTTGCGGCTGAAGATCACGTTGGTGTAGGCGTCGTAGAATTCCTTCAACCGTTCACGAAGCGGCCGCCCGCGATCGGCGAGCAGTTTCTCCCATCCGTCACCCAGCGGTTCGAGATAGACGGTGCGATAGACTTCCTTGATCAGATCGTCCTTGCTCGGGAAATAACGATAGAGCAGCGGCTGCGTCACGCCCAGACGGCGCGCCAGCGCGCGCGTTCCGCCGCCAAACCCCTCTTCCGCAAAGAACTCGGTGGCCTTGGCGACGAATTCCTGGCGACGGTCATCCGGCGACAGGCGCCGCTGCTTGACCCGCGCGCGCTTTGATATGGCTTTCTTGCTCATGGTTTGGCGGCCACCGGAACGTCACCGATGAAATGCCCGAAACCGCCGCGGACGAACAACAGCGGTTCCTGCTTGTTATAGGTATAGGCCTCGACGGCGCCCAGAAAGATCACATGGTCCCCGCCGTAATAGCGATTGGCGGAGCGGCATTGAAAATGCGCGACGCTACCGGCGAGCAAGGGCGCATTGCCGATTCCAGGTGACCAGTCCACGCCGGCGAACCTGTCGACCGTGGACTTCGCGAATGTCGCAGCCAGCGCCTGTTGCGAGACGCCCAGCACATTCACCGCGAAGTGGCTCGCATTCTGGAAGATCGGCAAGCCCTGCGAATACATCCCCAGACTCCAGAGCACGAGCGGAGGATTGAGCGAGACGGAGGCAAAGGAATTGCAGGTCAGCCCGTAAGGCTTGCCGTCGTCCGCCACCGCCGTGATGATGGTGACGCCGGTGGCAAAGGTGCCGAGCGCGTTGCGGAAGTCCCTCGGGTCCAGCGCCGAACTGCCGCTTGAAAGCTCATTGGCGGTCTCCGGCTCCGGCACATGCGTTGGCTTGTCGTTCATCCCGTCTCACAGCGTCAGGTTTTCGGAAGGCAGGCCAAGCACGACCCGCCCGTAATTGGTGCCCGCCGCATCGAAGTTGAAGGCGATGTGGGAGTTGATGGCATGCGCATCGCGGAACTGCCGCTGCAACGCGCCGGACGTGTAAAGACCACGCGCGCCGCTCGCCGCGAATAACAGCGAGACGGCCTCCGTACAGAGGTTGACTGAGAAAGCTCCGTCACGCCGCATTTTTGTTTTCGAGGCCATATCCGGAATATGCCCGGCCCTCGCATCTGCCAGCGCCTTGATACAGGTCGAGCGCATGA
The DNA here is from genome assembly GCA_049509335.1 of Bradyrhizobium sp. Taxonomy (GTDB): domain Bacteria; phylum Pseudomonadota; class Alphaproteobacteria; order Rhizobiales; family Xanthobacteraceae; genus Bradyrhizobium. The sequence goes on from JBEKZZ010000054.1 coordinate 21,817, forward strand.
TCAGGCGCGCCGCATCGATCTTGGAGGCGGCTTCCGCGATCTTGATCTGGGTGGTCTGGAGATCGCTGAGCTTGGCGCGGTTATAGGTGGAGGCGCGGTGCCGCGCGAGATCGACATAGTCGTCGAGACAAGCTTGCGCGTTGCCGAGCGCGACGCCCGACAGCACGTAGGGAAACAGCGAGAACACCGGCAGCGTGTATAGTGCGTTCGGGTTGACGGCGCTTCCAGGCGTCGGCCCGCCCGCCAATTCATGGACCCCAACCGTCATCGTTGCAGGCACGAACGCATCGGTAACCTCGACGTCGTTCGATCCGGTGCCGCGCAGCCCCGACGCGTCCCAGGTGTCCTTGATGCGATAGTCGCTCTTGGGCAGAAGGAAGACGCGATACTCGATGCCGTCGGCGTCATCCTCGGACGACACGACGCTCGCCAGCATGTTCCATTCACAGCAATTCACGCCGGACGAGAACGGCCAGCTGCCGCGCAGCACATATCCGCCATCGACCTTCCGGGCGCGGCCGGCCGGAAAGATAAAGGACGAGGCAATCAGCGCGTCGGGATTCTTGCCCCAGACCAGGTCCTGAGCGCGGCGGTCGAACATCGCGAGCATCCAGTGGTGGCTCGCGAGGTTGGCGAAGGTCCAGGCCACGGAGGCATCGCCCTGCCCGATCGCGTCCGCACAATCGATCAGCGCGATATAATCGAGTTCGGAGCCGCCGACGCGCTTGGGCTGCACGATCCGGAACAGGCCGCTTTCGTGCAATTCGTGTTCGGTTTCCTTGGCAAGACAGCGCAGTTGTTCCGATCGCTGCGCGGATTCGCGCAACCGCGGAGCCAGAGCCGCCGCGCGCGCCACCATCGCCGCATAGTCGCGGGAATCCGAATCGGCGCCCGAGGGCGCATTCATTTTGAGACCGGTAGCTGTCATGTCGCGGTCCTCCCGATCGCCGCTCGTGCCAAGGTGTTCTTATACGCCCGATTCTTCTTGTACACCCGCTCGGCGATTGTTTATCGCCCGATCACTAATTAAGGCGTGGCCTGCGTTGTACGTCAATCGAAATCCGGCAAAAACACAACCGCGGTCCGAGATGCCGATTTTGCAAGCCGCTACGGCCCTGCGTGATCGCCCGCTTTGGCGACCGGGGCCGCGGCGTGAGCGGCTTTTTCAGGCCCGTCTTGCCAAAATGCCCGCGTGAGACGGCCCTCACTGTCGTGCAAGGCCGCGATATCCAGCTCATGCCTCTTCAGCGCATCGGACGCGCAGTCAAAGGCGCGATAGAACTGCGAACCATCATAGGCAACCAGCAACAGGTCGACGCCTGCATTAAGCGACTCGACGACCGCGGTACAAAGGTGGGTATAGACGGCGCCCATCACCAGATCATCGGTGATGACGACGCCCTGATAGTTCCATTTTTGCCGGATCATTCCATCGATGACCCGCTTCGAATGCGATGCCGGACGATCCGGATCGACCGCCGTCAGTGTGACATGGCCCACCATCAATAGAGCGTTCGACGCCGTGAGCACCTCGCGGAACGGCCGCCAATCGGTCGCTTCGAGCTCTGCGACCGGGGCATCAAGCTTTGCGGCAAAGTGGTGAGTGTCGGTTCCGACCCGGCCCAATCCGGGGAAATGCTTCAGGGTTGCCCGGACGCCTGATGCGTTGAGGCCTTGCACATAAGCGAGCGCCACCTCGGCGACTTTATCCGGATCGTCCGATATCGCGCGCTGGTTGATGAGTGTGTTGAAGTCAAACTTGTGACCGGCAGGCGGCTTCAAATCCACCACCGGCGAAAAATCCACGGTGACGCCGAGCGACGCCAATTCCTCGCCTTGCGTACGCCCCATCTTCTCGGCGCGTTCTTTGCGAAGCTCAGTCGGCAAATCCGCGAACGTCGCCAACGCCGGCTGCGCGGTCAATGGCGGCGCGAGATGCGAGACGATGCCGCCTTCCTGATCGGTGGCGACAATCAGCGGCGGAAGGCCGGCGGCACGTCGTCTTGCTTGAAGCCCGGCTATTTCAGCCTTGATCGCATCAAGGGTCCGGCCCGCGACGTTGTGCCCGGTGATATAGACACCCGCGATCACCCCCTTTTCGGCGAGCAATGCTGCTTCCGCAAACGAGGAATAGCCAATGATGAAGTGCTGACCCAGGACATGGGCCTCATCGGCCTCGGTGGTCCGGACACCGTGCCTGGATAGCCAAAACGCCGTCTGCGCGTACAGCATCGACAGCGCTGGCAGGCACCACAGCAGGACCATGAGTTTTCCGCTCGCCCCGCGCCAGCTCTTCTGCCGGATGAGAAACGCCAGCACGCCCACGCTTGCAACCAGCATGATCCCGGCACTGGTGCGGCTCAGAAAGAACAGATAGGGCGCATGAATCTGGAAGGCAACAAACGTGAATGCCAGACCAAGAAGCCAGAGCGTAACGATGACGGCGGATTTTTTCATCTGGTGAACAATCTGGGTTGCCGCGGTGCTGCGCCCCGCGCATCTATCACCCATCCTGAATTCGTCTATGTCGAATTCCGGCGCATTAACGCAACTGCACAATATCTGCATAACAATCCTGATTTTCTTCAAAGCCTCGCCAGGGAGCGCGGGTTGGCGATTGTCTATCGATCGATCAATCGCTATTGAGAGCACGGTCGCGCTATTTCCGGCGCGAAACTTTTCGACGGGAATTTCTGATGGACAAGACGGTTGGGATCGTCGGGCTTGGCATCATGGGCGGCGCGATCGCGCGCAACCTGATCGAACGCGGATGGCATGTGGTCGGCTTCGACACCGATTCCGCCAAATGCGCCGAGTTGGCGGAGGCAGGCGTTGCCATCGTCGAAAGCGTGGCACATGTTGCCCGCAATACCCCCGTGATCATGACGAGCCTGCCGACGCCCGCGGCCGTCGAAAGCGTCGCCAAGGCGATCGCCGATTCCAACCAGCCTCAGCGCATCGTGATCGAGCTCTCGACGCTGACGCTCGCCGACAAGCTTCGTTTTGAGGCCATACTAAGGGCGGCCGGCCATATCCCGCTCGACTGCCCGTTGAGCGGCACCGGCGCACAGGCCAGGATGCGCGATCTCATCGTTTATGCCAGCGGCGACAGCGCCGCGATCGCCCGCTGCGGGCAACTGTTTGCCGACTTTTCCAAGCAAAGCGCCGATCTCGGCGTTTATGGCAATGGCAGCCGGATGAAATTCGTCGCCAACCACCTGGTTGCGATCCATAACGTCGCCACGGCCGAGGCGATGATCCTGGCGGAGCGCGCCGGACTCGACCCGAACAAGGTCGTCGAGATGGTCGGCCCCGGCGCCGGCGGCTCGCGCATGTTCCAGATGCGGGCACCGATGATGGTCGAGGGCAAATATGAACCCGCCACGATGAAGGTTTCGACCTGGAAAAAGGACATGGCGATCATCGCCGAATTCGCCGACGATGTCGGCTGCGTGACCCCTTTGTTTACGCTGACGCAGCCGGTCTACACGCAAGCCATGACGATGGGACTGGGCGATCAGGACACCGCAGCCGTGTTTGAAGTCCTGAAGCGGACGATCGTCACCGCCCCCAAAAAAGCCTAAGGCCAATCGCCGCACACGGCGCAGCTCGCCTACCGCACCGCGTCAAAACGCTGTGAAAGCGCGTCTTTTCGACTTTAGTTCCTGCGGGCCCCTCACCCGGACGCGTGGTTATCGCTTGATCATTTAAGGCTTCCGTCCGATAAATCATCCAACGATAAAAATGGACGGATATTCTGGTTAATTGCGTTGGGAGGGGTCATGACGATTTCACGACGGCAGTTTGTTTCAGGCGTTGCCGGTGCAGGCATCGCGACCATGGCAAGCCCGAACCTTGGGCTGGCGCAAAACAGCGGCCCCATCCGAATCGGCCTTTTGGCGGCAAAGACCGGGCCGCTCGCCTCCGGCGGCATCGACATGGAACTCGCGCTGACCATGTTCATGAAGGAGCGCGACTACACGATTGCCGGCCGCAAGGTCGATCTGATTGTGGCTGACACCGCCGGCGTTCCCGCCACCGCGCGCACCAAGGCGCAGGAGCTGGTGGAGAAGAACGATGTACATTGCATCATCGGCCCGCTCGCGGCCTTTGAAGCGCTCGCGATCGCCGACTATCTCACCGAAAAGCAGGTGCCGACGCTTGGCGTTGCGGCGGCCGAAGACATGACCCAGCGGCACCCCTCACCCTGGTTCGTTCGGCTGACCTCGACCTCGGCGCAATGCGCCTACCCGCTCGCCGACTACTCGGTGAAAGAACTGAAGTACAAGAAGATCGTCACCATTGCGGACGATTTCGCCTACGGACACGAAATGTGCGCCGGTTTCCAGCGCGCCTTCGAGGACAATGGGGGCAAGATCATCCAGAAGATCTTCACGCCCTTAGCGACGCCGGATTACGGCAGCTACGTCGCACAGGTGAAAAATGCCGACGCGATCTTTCTCGGCACCGCCGGCTCGAACGGCTTTCGTTTCCTGCGCCAGTTCATCGAATATGGGCTCAAGGACAAGATGGCCGTGATCGGCGGCATGACCGCGCTCGACGAATCCGTGTTGCGCAATATGGGCGACGAAGCGCTGGGCATTGTGACCACGAGCTGGTACTCGGCCGAACTCGACAACCCCCTCAACAAGGCGTTTGCGCCAGCCTTCCGCAAGCAGTTCAAATACGACCCCGGCTATTACGCCGCAAGCACCTATCTCTCCGGCGAAGTGCTGGAAGGCGCGCTCAAGACGATCAAGGCCGAGGCCGAGAACAAGAAAGCGCTGATGACCGCGATCCGCAGCAACGACGTCGAGACGATCCGCGGGCCCGTCAAGTTCGACGAGTTCGGCAATGCGGTCGGCGACGTCTATATCCGCAAGGTGACGCGAACCGACGGGCGCCTCGTGAATTCCGTGATCAAGGCCTATCCGGATGTCAGCCAGTTCTGGACTTACGACAAGACCGAGTTTTTGAAAGACCCGGTCTATTCGCGCGATTATCCGCCGGCGAAGAATCTGGAGCTGTAAAATCGCGAGTTAGGCAAACCCTAATCCGCGTCGGAAGTGGACTCCCTCTCCCTTCGGGAGAGGGTCGGGGTGAGGGGTTACGGTCTCTCCATCCCCCCTCACCCGATTTGCTACGCAAATCGACCTCTCCCCACCGGGGAGAGGTGAAGCAAAGCGGAAAGAAATCGGACCACTAGATGCAATTTTGGATCATCCAGGGTCTCAACAGCCTGTCGCTCGGCGGACTCCTGTTTCTGCTGTCGTCGGGATTCTCGCTGATCTTCGGCCTGATGCGGCTCGCCAATCTCACGCATGGCGCGTTCTTCATGCTGGGCACCTATCTCGGTGCGGTCGCGCTGCGCGCCTATAGCGGGTTGAACATCTGGGTGACGGCGATTGGCGCGGGAATCATCGTTGCCGCGCTGGGCGGTCTGTTCGAGCGCCTGGTGCTGACGCGGCTGAAGACCAACCCACTTGGCCAGGTGCTGGTCACGCTTGGAATGTCGTTCATTATTTCGGATGCGTGCCTGGTGCTGTGGGGCGGCGACTCCATTCCGGTGCCGACGCCGCATAATTTGCAGGCGCCGACGCGGCTGTTCGGCTTCGCCTTCCCGACCTATCGCCTGGCGCTGGTCGGCGTCGCCGTCTCGGCTGCGATCGTGCTCTACATCCTGATCGACCGCACGCGGCTGGGCGCCATGATCCGCGCCGGCGTCGATGACCGCCAGATGGCGCGGGCTGTCGGCATTCCCGTCTCGCGGCTCTTCACCCTCGTATTTTGCCTTGGCGCGGGCGTTGCGGGTGCGGCCGGTGTGCTCGGCGGTCCCATTCTTTCCGCCTACCCCGGACTTGACGCCGATATGCTGCCGCTCGCGCTGATCGTGGTCATTCTCGGCGGCATCGGCAGCCTGTTTGGCGCTTTCATCGGCAGCTTCATCATCGGCTTTATCTATACGTTCGGCACCATGGTTCCGGATCTGGGCTATATAATCCTGTTTTTGCCGATGATCGTCGTCATTGCGTTCCGCCCGCAGGGCCTGTTTGGACGGCTCAGTGCATGAAGTGGATCGCCAGCGCCGTCTTCGCCGCCGTGGCGCTTTGGTTGCCGTTTTTCGTGGGCGATTTCTATATCAACCTCGCCAGCCAGATCTTTATCGCTGCGATCTTCGCGCTCAGCCTTAATTTGCTGGTCGGCTTCGGCGGCATGACCTCGCTCGGTCACGCCTCCTACCTCGGCGTTGCCGCCTACGTCTCCGCGCTCATGACCAGCCGCTACGGCTTCGGCCACGGAACGGCCGCGCTGATCTCGATTCTCGGCACGGTGGCGATGGCGGCGTTTTTCGGCGTGATCGCGTTGCGCGCCACGGGCCTCGGCTTTCTCATGATCACGCTGGCGCTATCGCAGGTGCTGTGGGGGCTGGCCTATCGCATGTCTGACGTCACCAACGGCGACAACGGCATCACAGGCCTGACCCGTCCCGCGCCGTTCGGCATTTCGCTTGACAGCGCGGCTTCGTTCTACTGGTTCGCACTTGTTGTGGCGATCATCGCCTTTGTGATGATGGCGATCTTCGTGTCGTCCTCGTTCGGCTCGTCGTTGAAGGGCGTGCGTGACCAGCCGCGGAGAATGGCCGCGCTCGGCTTCAATCCCTGGATGATCCGCTGGATCACCTTCGTCTATGCCGGCTTCTGGGGTGGCGTCGCCGGCTTGCTCTACGTCTACTACAACAAATACATCCACCCGACCTCGCTCTCGACCACGAGTTCGGCCGAAGCGTTATTGGGGGTGATCGCGGGCGGCTCCGGAACGCTTGCAGGTCCGGCCGTCGGCGCAGCCATCGTGCTGCTCCTGAAGAACTACGCCTCGGCCTATGTCGAGCGCTGGAACATGCTGCTCGGCGTTGTCTTCCTGTTCATTGTGCTGGTGATGCCGACTGGGATCGTTCCCGGCTTGCAGCAACTCGCCGCGCGATTTCGGGGACGCTGGTCATGACCGCGCCGTCGTCGGATCTCGCGCTTGAAATCATCGAGCTGAACAAGGCGTTCGGCGGCCTCAAGGTCACGCAAGGCGTGTCGCTTTCGATCCGGCCGGGCGAACGGCGGCTGATCATCGGCCCCAACGGCGCCGGCAAGACCACGCTGTTCAACCAGATCAGCGGCGACATGCGGCCGAACTCCGGGCGCATCAGGCTGTTCGACGAGGATGTGACCACGCTAGCGCCCTACCAGCGGGCGCATCGCGGCCTGTCGCGGACCTACCAGATCATCACCCTGTTCGCCGGCGATACGCTCGAACACAACGTCACGCTCGGCCTTCTCGGCCTATTGCCATCGCGCTGGCAGATGTGGCGGCCGCTCTCGTCCTACCGCCATCTGGCGGAGGATGCCCGCCGGACGCTCGATAGCGTCGGCCTTCTGCACCTCGCCGATCATCCCGTCTCCGAACTCGCTTATGGCGAAAAGCGCAGGCTTGAACTGGCGATGGCG
>JBEKZZ010000055.1:0-28412 GCA_049509335.1 Bradyrhizobium sp.
GGAAAGGCTGAAAACGTGCCTGTTGCTGCCGGCGATCTGGTGTTTTTCCAGAACGGCTCGATGGTTGACGCCTCAAGTTTCGGAACGATGTCGAGCCCGCCGAAGACGTTAACGAAAACCGACAGTGGCGGCTGGAGGTTGTGGGAAAAACTCGCCGAGGGCCGTCCCGAATTCGGTAAACCGGCCGCGTTTAATTCCCATATACCCGAAACCTACTGGCACTCGTTCACGGTAACCCTGAAAGACACTGCATTTTTCGACCACATGGCAACGTTCAGCGGCAACGAGGCTGGAATCGGCGGGTTGGTGACGTTGTTCGATTCGAACTGGCTGATGTCGATTGTTTTGTACCATCAGCCTCACTTTCCGGATCAACCCGCGGGCGTCCAGGTCTTCTGGGGTTACGCGTTGCATCCCGATCGCATCGGCAACTTCGTCGCCAAACCGATGTCCCAGTGTTCCGGCAAGGAGATTCTCGCTGAGCTGTGTGGGCATCTCACTTGCGATACATCGATGTTCGAATCCGCGATCTGCATTCCGTGCCGCATGCCATACATCACCAGCATGTTCATGCCGCGGGCAGTAGGGGATCGCCCGCTTCCGATTCCTTCAAACACCAAAAACTTCGCCATGATCAGCCAGTTCGTGGAAATCCCTGTCGATGTCGTCTTCACCGTCGAATATTCCGTCAGGGTTGCGCAAACAGTTGTCTATCAGCTGCTCGGCATCGACCGCCAGGTAACGCCGATCACTGCCAATGACAAATCAATCAAAGTCAAGGTCAACTCGGTCATCAAGGCGTTTGCATAACTGTTTTGCGGGCTAAGTTGGAATGATCACGATTGGCGTGGACCAATCGCGTCGTAAAACTGGAGAGACTGATGTACGTCAACATCGCTGTTTTGAAGGAAACACAACCCCACGAACGGCGTGTGGCAATGGTGCCATCCGTCGTACCCAAATTAATCAAGCTCGGTGCGAAGCTGCACATGCAGGCAGGCGCGGGCAACGCCGTCAAGCTGACCGATGCCGCATTCAAGGATGTCGCATTCACGGACGATCGAACCGAATTGGTCAGCGATGCCGATGTGGTTCTCGCGATTCAACCCCCGGCGCTGGAGGTGATCGACTCCATGAAGGAAGGAGCGATACTGATCTCGTTCATCTACGCCGGTCATGAACCGCATCTGGTGAAGCGCTTACTTGAGAAGAAGATCACCTGTTTCGCGATGGAGATGCTTCCGCGCATCACCCGTGCCCAATCGATGGATGCCCTCTCCAGTCAATCTGCGCTGGCCGGATACTACGCGGTGCAACTCGGTGCGACGACACTTGGTCGGGTTCTTCCGAAAATCACAACGGCCGCCGGCGCGATCGGGCCGGCCAAGGTCCTCGTGATGGGCCTCGGTGTCGCCGGACTTGAGGCCCTCGCGACCGCGCACCGCTTGGGTGCTATCACGGAAGGGTACGATGTTCGCCCGGAAACCCAGGAGCAGGCGCTATCGCTTGGCGCGACCTTCGTGGAGACGGGCGTCGTTGCGCGTGGAAAAGGCGGCTATGCCCGTGAACTGACGCCGGAAGAAGGAGCCAAGGTCGCTGCCGCGCTGACCAAGCACATCCAGGCGGCCGACCTCATCATCACCACGGCCGCAATTCCTGGCCGTGCATCTCCTAAACTGATCAGCAAGGAGCAGGTAGCCGGCATGAAAGCCGGCGCGGTGATCGTCGATCTCTCAGCCGATGGTGGAGGCAATTGTGGGGACACGCGCCCTGGAGAAACCGCGCATATCGGTCAGGTAACGATCGTAGCACCGTTTAACGTTCCATCCTTGCTTGGTGAGGATGCAAGCGAACTCTATTCGAAGAACCAATACAATCTGCTCGCCCTGATGATGAAGGACAATGTGATAAAGATCGACTGGGACGACGAAATTCTTGCCAAGACCGTCCTGACGCATGCCGGCAAGATGAAAAACCAAGCAACCAAGCCGCCCATCGATCCCGTTAGGGGCGACAAGACTCCAGCACCCAAACCAGCGGCAAAGGTGGCGTAAGCCATAGGAAACCGACATGCAATTCTCAATAGCGATCAGCGGCTTCGTGGCCCTTTATATCTTCATGCTAGCTGCCTTTGCGGGCTGGGTCATCATTGGGCACGTTCCGGCGATCCTGCACACGCCGCTGATGTCGGGATCCAACTTCGTGCACGGCATAGTCGTGGTCGGTGGCATCTTTGCACTACTCAATGCCAGCACCGTCCAGGAACAGGCGATCGGATTCTTTGCAGTTCTGCTCGGAGCCGGCAATGCAGCTGGTGGCTTTGCTGTTACCGACCGCATGCTCGCGATGTTCCAGCCCAGCGAACACAAGCCGGCCCATGCCAAGCACGGCCATCACAAAGCCCACCACTCCGGGAAGGCATGAGGCCCGACATGTTGACGATCATTTCCCAGTTCATCATCGGCACAATTGATCTCGGTGCGGCGTTTCTCTTTATGTATGGACTTAAGCGTATGTCCTCGCCCGTAACCGCTCCTTCGGGAATCATGGTTGCCGGGTTCGGTATGGCGGTCGCGATTCTTGCTAGCTTCCTCTACGCGCTGAATGTTGATGCCGCCGCCAAGCCGCATCTAATGGTCAATGTCGGCCTCGCCGTCGCTGCACTTGTCGTTGGGGGCGGGGTCGCATGGTGGAGCGGCAAGAAGGTGGCGATGACGGCGATGCCGCAGATGGTCGCCATCTACAACGGTATGGGTGGCGGAGCGGCGGCCGCGATTGCCGCGGTCGAACTGTTCGGAAACAAGGCCGACGGTGTTACGCAACTCGTCGTAACCTTGATCGGCGCTTTGATCGGCGCCGTATCGCTTTCCGGATCGCTGATCGCCTGGGCCAAGCTTGATGGGGTGATCAAGAAGCCTCTGCGGATCAAGGGGCAGCAGGTCTTCAATGCACTGGTCGCGCTAGCGACGCTGGCGGTCGGCGGATATATCGTTTTGATAACGCACGGCGTCATCACGTCGCCAGTCGCGACGCCTGATCTGATCTATCTGTTCTTCGGTTGTGCTTTGATCTTCGGCGTTTTGATGACGCTTCCGATCGGCGGCGCAGACATGCCGGTCGTGATATCGATCTACAACGCATTCACCGGCCTCGCGGTCGGGCTGGGGGGTTTTGTGCTGCAAAACCCGGCGCTGATGATCGCCGGCATGGTGGTCGGTGCAGCAGGTACGCTGCTGACACTGCTGATGGCAAAGGCCATGAATCGCTCGGTCAGCAATATCCTCTTTACGAATTTCGGCGCCGTCACCAAGCAGAAGCAGGGCGACATCAAGGGTAGCCTCAAGCCGGTCGAAGCCGGCGACGCTGGTATCTTCATTCGCTATGCGAGCTCCGTCATCATTGTGCCGGGTTACGGTCTCGCCGTCGCGCAGGGACAGCAGAAGCTCTACGAATTCGTGAAGTTGCTGCAGGCCGCGGGTGTCTCGGTCAAATTCGCGGTTCATCCGGTGGCGGGGCGCATGCCTGGCCAGATGGACGTCCTGCTGGCAGAGGCAGGCGTTCCCTATGATCTGATTTTCCAGCTCGAAGACATCAACGACGAATTCGCCAGCACCGATGTCGCACTCGTGATCGGGGCCAACGATGTAGTGAACCCGGCGGCACGGACCGACAAATCCTCGCCGATCTACGGCATGCCGATCTTGAACGCCGACAAGTCCAAAAGGGTTTATGTCGTGAAGCGCGGCGAAGGCAAAGGTTATGCCGGCATCGTCAATGCGCTGTTCTACGGCGACAATTGCGACATGGTCTACGGCGATGCCGCCGCGGTACTCACGAAGATGATCGAGGCGGTGCGCGCCTTGGGAACGAAAGCCGCCGCGTAAGCGGGAGTTAGACCATATCGATCGATTCAACATCGAAAACAGGAGCTATACATGGCCGGTAAAATGCACGTCGCCGTCGTCGAGCACTTTGGTAAACCTCTGGTGCAGCAGGAATGGGACATTCCATCCCCCGGCCCGGGTCAGATCCTGGTCAAGACCGAGGCCTGCGGCGTCTGCCACACCGACGTTCATGCTGCGACCGGCGACTGGCCGTTGAAGCCGAAACTGCCGTTTATCCCGGGGCATGAAGCCATTGGCCGCGTGGTCGCGGTCGGCACCGGCGTCAAGAGCGTCAAGGAAGGCGATAGGGTCGGCGTGCCGTGGCTCTACTCAGCCTGCGGTCATTGTGAGCATTGCCTCTCGGCCTGGGAGACCGTCTGCGCGGATGCGGAATTCGGCGGCTATACCAAAAACGGCGGCTTCGCCGAATACCTGATCGCCGATCCGGAATACGTCGCCCATATCCCAAATGGACTCGACCCGAAGCTCGCCGCGCCGCTGATCTGCGCCGGCATTACCACTTACAAGGGCATCAAGGAGACCAAGGCGAGGCCGGGCGAGTGGATCGTGATCTCCGGCGCTGGCGGGCTCGGCCACCTCGGGATTCAATACGCCAAGGTGATGGGTCTTCAGGTCTGTGCCGTCGATATCGATGACGACAAACTCGCGCTGGCCAAGAAGATGGGCGCCGACTTTGTGGTCAACGCCAAGCATGGCGAGCCGGAAGAGGCCGTCAGGAAGGGAACCAGCGGCGGCGCGCACGGGGTCCTGATCACGGCGCCCTCGCTCGGCGCGTTCAAGCAGGGCGTGGGCATGACGCGCAAGCGCGGGACCTGTGTGCTGGTCGGACTGCCACCGGGCGATTTCCCCGTTCCGTTATTTGACGTGGTCGCGAACTGCATCACCATTCGCGGCTCCTTCGTCGGCACCCGCGAGGATATGGCCGAGACCCTGGCCTTCGCCACCGAAGGAAAGATCAAGGCGGATATCGAGCTGCAGCCTTTGTCGGCGATCAATGAAATCTTCGACAGACTCAAGCAGGGAAAGGTCGCGGGTCGCGTGGTCCTCGACTTTGTCGGAAGCAAATCGGACGACAAACGATCCAAGGCCCCCACAGCGAAGAAGAAAACAGTAGCCATTGGTTAGATGAGCGACGTGACCAAGGACCAGGCAGGTCAAGAGGGCAAGCTCGCCCTCTTGACACCGCTCCAGATGGGTGATGCCGACCGGGCGGCCAAGGCGAGCGGTATTGACGGGTTTGGCCTGATGGAAGCGGCCGGCAGCGCGGTGGCGGTAGCAGTCGGAGCGCAATGGCCGATGCGGCCGGTGACCGTGCTATGCGGGCCAGGAAACAATGGCGGCGACGGCTTTGTTGCCGCGCGACACCTCGAGGCCGCGGGTTGGCCAGTGAAGTTGGCCTTGCTCGGTTCTCGGGACAAGCTCAGCGGCGAGGCCGCCCATGCCGCAAGCCTCTGGAAAGGTCCTTTGGCGCCGTTCTCGTCGGAAAGCCTCGAAGGCGCCGGTATCGTCATCGACGCGATTTTCGGCGCGGGTCTTTCGAGGCCCTTGGACGGCAAAGCGCTTGCGATCGTAGAGTCGCTCAAAATACGCCGCATACCCATCTGTGCGGTGGATATTCCCAGCGGTGTTGATGGAGCGTCCGGGGTGATTCTCGGCGCCGCTGCGCCAGCCGATCTTACCGTGACTTTCTTTCGCAAGAAGCCTGGCCACCTCTTGTATCCCGGCCGCGGACTTTGCGGCGATATCCTGGTGGCCGACATTGGCATACCGGGTACGGTGCTTGGGGCGATCGCCCCGAACACCTGGGAGAACGATCCCAGCCTGTGGCTAACCAGCTATCCCTGGCCGCAGCCTGAAGGTTACAAATATAAGCGTGGCGAAGTGCTGATTCTGGGTGGCGAAGCCATCACGGGTGCCAGTCGGATGACCGCCATGGCCGCGTCGCGCGCGGGAGCGGGTATGGTGACGCTCGCCGCGCCCGCCAAGGTGTGGAGCATTTACGCGACGTCGCTGATCGACGCAATCGTTCGCAGCTTTGTCGGATTACCTGATTTCGAGGCCTTGTTGTCCGACAAGCGCCGCAATGTCGTCGCGATCGGGCCTGGCGCCGGTGTTAATGCATCGACCAGGCAGTTCGTCCTTGCAGCGCTCGCAACCGAGCGGGCGACAGTGCTCGACGCCGACGCACTGACTTCATTTGCCGAGGCGCCGCAAGACTTGTTTCAAGCGATTGTCGGACCATGCATACTCACTCCACATGCTGGCGAATTCATGCGGCTGTTCCATTTCGAGGGCAGCAAGCTGCAACGCACCCGTAGCGCGGCGAAGCAATCCAACGCCGTGGTCGTGCTCAAAGGCCCTGACACTGTCATTGCCGCCCCGGATGGACGCGCGATCATCAATTCAAACGCCCCCGCGCAACTTGCGACGGGCGGGACCGGTGACGTTTTGACGGGCTTTGTCGCAGCGGTGCTCGCCCAGGGAATGGCGCCCTTCAAGGCGGCGGCCGCGGCAGTTTGGCTTCATGGCGCGGCAGCGACGGAATTCGGATTGGGCCTGGTCGCGGAAGACTTGCCGAATGCTCTCCCAGGCGTCTTGCGGAAGCTCAAGGCGCGGTTGGACGGCTAGACGCAACGTTTCATCCGCCGAATCTGGATCGGCTGGTTGGAACCCTCTCTGTTCACCGAAGAGGGGCTTACACCATGAATAAGGGCACGACCATGAAGGCAATGGTACTCAAGAAGCTGAAAACGGTCCTCGAACTGACCAATCTCGGCGATCGGCTTCCAGGGCCGGGTGAGATTCGTGTGAAGGTCGCAGCCTGCGGCGTCTGTCGCACCGACTTGCACGTCGTCGACGGCGAGCTGCCAGATCCCCAACTGCCGATCATCCCGGGCCACGAGATCGTCGGTCGGATCGATGCGGTCGGTACTGGCGTCGAAGGCCTTCGGATGGGTGAGCGCGTCGGCATTCCCTGGCTCGGTCACACCTGCGGAATCTGCCCCTATTGCTTGGAGCACCGCGAAAATCTCTGCGATCGTCCGCTCTTCACCGGCTTCACGCGCGATGGCGGCTTTGCGACCGCAACCATCGCGGACGCGCGCTTTGCCTTTCCGCTCGGAGAGAAGGGCGACGATGTCGCCCTCGCCCCTTTGCTCTGTGCCGGCCTGATCGGTTGGCGCTCGTTGGTGATTGCCGGCGAGGGCAAGCGACTGGGACTATACGGCTTTGGCGCGGCGGCGCATATTCTGGCGCAGGTCGCGGTCTGGCAGGGGAGGTCAGTATTTGCGTTCACGCGACCGGGCGATGTCGCCGCGCAGGATTTCGCGCGGAGCCTCGGCGCCAAATGGGCCGGCGGATCCGACGAGATGCCGCCCGAGGCACTTGACGCCGCGATCATCTTTGCGACCGTGGGCGATCTGGTACCCTTAGCATTGAAGGCGGTTCGCAAGGGCGGTCGTGTCGTTTGCGCCGGCATTCACATGAGCGACATTCCAAGCTTCCCCTATGGGTTATTGTGGGAAGAACGGCAACTCGTGTCGGTCGCTAATCTCACGCGGCAGGACGGTATTGATTTCCTGCGCCTGGTGCCCGAGATCGGAATCGTCACCAAGACCAATAGCTATCCGCTCGAGCATGCCAACCAGGCCCTTGCCGATCTCCGCGCGGGCCGCTTCGAAGGCGCCGCGGTTCTTGTTCCCTGAGGGTTTGTCGGTCTTGAAGTCCGTTGTGCCAAATTATTTGTTGCCAACTTCGCTGGAATAGGCTGCCCATCGCTCTCGTTATCAACAGCGCTCGCCTATTTGGTCTTCGGGATTGAACCGGTGAGAGGCCAAAGTTTGTGAATGCTGTCTTGGGTTTTGGCGCAGTCCTAGTCTTTCTCGCAGCGGTCTCGAGCCGAGTGGCACTCGATCTTTCACTTCGTGAGCCGCTTGCGGATCGACTGTAATTCCTGGCGACGCTTCGCGCTCGTCTTTGGGTATGTCATTCTGAGTTTATCGAACGTATCGAGTACAATCTGGGAGACGACCAGCCGGGCATTCTCTTTGTCGTCGGCGGGAACGACATACCAAGGCGAATCGCCTGTGCTTGTTGCACCAAGGCATTGCTCATAGGCCTTCATGTATTGCTTCCAGTATTTCCGCTCCTCAATGTCCGCATTGCTGAACTTCCAGTTCTTCTCCGGCTCATCAATACGCGCCAGAAAGCGCTTCCGCTGCTCCTCTTCCGAGAGATGGAGGAAGAACTTGATGATGCGGGTGCCGTTGGTGTGAAGGTGTTTCTCAAGATTCGAGATCGAACGGTACCGATCGTGCCAGACCGTCTTGTCGTCGTGAGGAGCTTCAGGGATGCCCTCGCCGAGCAGAATTTCGGGATGCACGCGGGCGATCAGAACCTCTTCGTAATAGGATCGGTTGAAGATGCCGATACGCCCGCGTTCCGGAAGATCGCGGGTGGTGCGCCAGAGAAAATCGTGCTGCAGTTCGCCGGCGCTGGGATGTTTGAAGCTGAAGACCTGACAACCTTGCGGATTGACACCGGACATCACGTGCCTGATGGCGCCGTCTTTTCCGGCTGCGTCCATGGCCTGAAAAATCAACAGCACGGCGTGGCGATTGGACGCGTAGAGAAGCTGCTGTTGCGAGCTCAATTCCGCGACGTGATCTCCGAGGAGCTTTTGATACTGTTCCTTCGATTTGTATACAGGATCGACGAGCGTCGGCCACTTTTTGAGATTGATCCGGTCTCCTTCCCGCACCCGGAATTCCTTGGAATTCATCTTCATCTTCATCCTTTTCTCCGGTGCCGGCTGCATACCCCGGTCTGAGCGCCATTGGCGATAGCCTCGGCTCGCTCATTCATGAGAGACGATGAGACATCGCGCTTTAGGAAATCCCGAGGCGACCGAACACTGGAACCTTCACCAGATCCAAAAAGAACGTCAAAGCCATCGCTGCGACAAGCGTGCCAGCAACCGTCAAGGCCGGCAGGGGTGTCATTGCGATTCCGCCGACGGCCAATATCGAGGCGATCAGAATGTCGGCTGCAGACGACACGGCAAGCCACAGGCTTGGGCGGGAACCCCACAGGTGCCGGCGCTGACGAATGGCATAGATGGTCGCCTGACTCCCGAACACCAGGGCTACGAAGGCGAGCGTTCTTAGTTCCTCGATTCCAAGGCCCATCTCGAATTTGCCAACGGCCAGGGCCGCGCTGCAGAAGGTCAGCAGACAGATACCCATGACGACGCCCGCCATAGTCAAGCTCCCGATCCGCCAGGAGTTTGGCATCGGGGACGGTCGCACGTTGTCCGTGGTCAATGACATCGCCAGGAAATCACCGGCGACCATCACAATGACCATCAGTAGTGGAGTCAAAATTGCGTGCCCCGTCATGATTAGGCCATCGATCAGGAAGAGCACCGTCACGATCTTCTTTATGATGGAATTCAGCGTATATGTCAGGATGCGCTGGAACGTCACTCGCCCTTCCTTGACAGCGGCAACGATTCCGGCGAGCCCGGGCTCGGTCATAACCATGCCGGCGGCTGATTTCGCCACGTCGGTTGCCGTTGAGACCGCAATTCCGATCTGTGCCTGACGCAGTGCAGGCGCATCGTTGGCGCCGTCGCCGCACATTCCGACGGTTTGGCCGCCCCTCTGGAATGCCTTGACAAGTTTGTACTTGTCCTCCGGCAGGACGCCGGCGAAGACTGCGAACTGCTCGGGGCGGACGCTATCGGGGATTGGCCCTGGCGGACAAACAGCCCCGTCGAGCCCCACTGCATGAGCGACAATGGCTGCCGTCGCCGGCGCGTCGCCTGTAACCATAACGGTCCGTACGCCGAGTCCGTGCAATTCGGTAACGAGCGCCGCCGAGTCTTTGCGGGGTGGGTCGCTGAGGGCGATAAGACCGGCCAGCTTCATCGCATTCGGCGGTCCAACTGCTACCGCCAGCACCCTGAAGCCTTTCCCCTCGAGCTCCTTTGAGGCGGCCGCCGCTGTCAGCGACGGCTGGGTGAGGCCGATGACTGCTGCGTAGGCGCCTTTCACGACCCGTTGCATCACAGCGCCAGACTGCTGGACCGTCGCTTCGGACATCTTCGTCGCTGGATCGAACGGTATGAACTCGACTACCGTCGGCGCGTCGGAAATGGCCTTGCCCAAGGCTGCAGACCGAATGGCTCCATCTACCGGATCCTGCCCGCCATCGGAACTCGCAAGCGCGCCCAGCGCCAGAACGTGCGCCTCGTCGAAGCCGGGCATGGGGCAAACGGTTGTCACCGTCAGCGCGTTCTGGGTCAGTGTGCCTGTCTTGTCGGCGCACAAGACATTCATCGTCGCCGCTTCATCTACCGCGGAGAGGCGGGTCGGCAGGACGCCGAGCTTTGCTAACGCCCGTGCGCCGAGTGCTGACGCTAGGGTAAAGGTCGCAGGCAGCGCTACCGGGATCGATGCGAGGACTGCCGTTAGGACGAGGGGAATGATCTCGTCGAGCGGCATCGTCAGGAAGTAGGCATAGGTCACCAGCAGTACGATAACGACGCCGTTGAACGCGGCGAGATTGCGCACCACGCGCAATACCGCCTTCTGCTGAGAACTTACGACATGGGCGGTGCGGACGAGCTCCGCGGTGCGGCCGAACTTGGTGCGCACCCCGGTCGCTGTGATCTCAGCCACCGCCTCGCCGCGCCGTACCAACGCCCCTGCATAGGTTTGGATACCCACGCCGGCTTCGATGGGCACCGATTCCCCGGTGAGCATGGATTGATCAAGCAGTACTTCGCCCCCGGTGAGATGCACATCCGCGGCGACCACGGCGCCAAGTGAAAGCTTCACCACGTCGCCCGGGACCAATTCGACAGCGGGTATGGTTTTCCATGCGCCGTCGCGCCGGACAGATGCGTTCAGCGCGAGCCGCGACTTCAGCGCAGCAAGGGTTGCCTGCGCGCGGCTCTCCTGAAATAGCCCGAGTGCAGCGTTGAATATCAAAAGAGCGGCAATGATCGCGGCCTCGACATACTTGCCGAGCACCAGTTCGAGTATGATCGCAGCTTCCAGCATCCACGGAACAGGCGCCCAAAACTTTTCGATCGCCATCCGCAGTGGATGCATGCTCGTATCCGGCATCGCGTTTGCGCCGAATTTATCCAACCGGCGGCGGGCCTCGATACTTGTTAGGCCACTTTGCAAGCCGACATTGGCTGCGCCAATTGATTTTGAGGGTACAGTGGACAACCGGTTGGTCGCGACCATAGGTAAAAATCCCAATGCGGCAACTGCTGCCGGCTCGTCACGTTCGAAAAGTGCGGGTAGAGTTGGTAGCTTCGCCTACTTGTCCGCGAGATTGACCTTATGCCAGGCCACCGCAAGTTTGTCGGATGCTGACCTGAAGGAGATTTTGGCGCTGTTCCAGTCTGCGTTGCCGGCTGTCTCCAGCCGACTCGATGCCATCTTGGTTTGGGTCCAAGCGTCGTCCAGGTCTTTCGAGGCCGTCGTCTGTGCCTCTGTTGTCTTGGCCTGTACCTTCGCGTCGAAATCGTCCAGCTTTTGCTGCCAAATTCGGATCTCGTTGTGCGCCTTTTGCTTGTAACTGCTTCTTTCGGCCGTCGAATCGCGGGAGGCGGCCACCCCGACCGATACGCTTTGGTCGGAGGTTTTCGATTGGGCAGCGGCGGGTGATGCGCCGGCGAGCGCGAGCGTTCCGATCACGAGCGAGACGATGGAAATATTCATGAATTCCAGTTCCTTTGGGTTTCTCGTCCGCTGACCGGACTGAGGTACGACTGAACGGATCAGCTGACGGCAGCGACGGCGGTCTCTGGTTTGGTACCCGTATGAACATCGAGGCGAGAGGGACCAAATGTGCCCAGGAGCGTCTTTGCTCGGGCAATTTCCGCCGCCGGGCCGTGAGCCATTACGAGAAAGCTATCGGTTTTGAGCGCGGTTTCGTATTGGATCACGCTGTCCTTCGGTACGCCAATGCTATAGAGCGCCGCGACGAGCGCACTTATCCCACCCACGACGACCGCATTCTCAATGGCGGCAACCACAATTGAAGCGATATACCCAAGCACGACAACTTGACCGACTACGGGAACGGTTACGAACAGCCCACCCAGGAACAGGCCCCAGAAGCCGCCCCAGAATGCCCCGCGTGTGCCCCAGAACTTGATGCGATCCCCGGTATTGTAGAATCCGACGACCTTTTCGTCTGTGTGATAGCCCTTGCCGACCACACTGAGATTCTTCATATCGAAGCCGGCGGTGGTCAGCTTCTTGATAGCCGTTTCAGCCTCGGGATGGTCGGCGAAGACGGCGATAACAGTGTTGGTATTTTCCATCAGAATTCTCCTTGAGAGATAAGCTGGATCCTTGAGACCGCTCCTGCATCGCTTGTGCACACGTCAAAGTGCTGCGATCGTCATTCGATCTGTAAGCCAAGCTTAGGTGAAGGACATCCTTACGATAGACTCGGAAACTACTCAGTCTTGAGCGGACGTTCATGCACCAAAGCGCCCTGAACAGCGGCTGAGCTTTCCGCGCCTGTTGCTTCCGTCCCGTCAGCCATTTAATCATGGACGGAATTGGGTCCTACTTGTCTCGGTGACGGGGCCAACTGACAAGAGGATCCTTCTCATTGTCAAACTGAGTAATTTCCGAACCTATCTCTATCGGAAATGTACTGTAATGTTACCCACTGTGCTCAGAAGCACCCGCAACGGCGAGCCTCCTTTCAACAATTGGGACGGAAGAATCACATGCCCAACGATAATCGATTGCAACAGGCCGTGCTCGACGAGCTAAGCTGGGAGCCGAGCGTAACCGCCGCTCACATCGGCGTCGCGGCGGATTCTGGCGTTGTGACGCTTACCGGGCACGTCGAAAGCTACGCACAGAGACACGCAGCGGAAGCCGCGGTTCGTCGCGTAAAGGGCGTCAAAGCAGTCGCTGAGGAGATAGAGGTCCGGCTGCCTTACGAAGCGAAGCGAAGCGATGAAGAAATAGCGGGCGCGGCAACTAGGCGATTTGAATGGGACGTCTCGATACCCCGGGATACTGTTAAGGTGACCGTCGATAAAGGATGGGTTACCTTAACAGGCGAAGTCGACTGGAATTACCAAAAAGACGCCGCGAGCATGGATGTCCGCCCCTTGTTCGGCGTCCTCGGGGTAATCGACCGAATCACGATCAAGGCAACCGTTAACACATCAAATATAAGCGACGACATCATGCACGCGTTGCATCGCTCATGGTTCTTTGACCCGAAGACAATTGCGGTGAGCGCGCAGGGCGGCAAGGTTCGGCTTACCGGAACTGTACTCACATGGCATGACCGCCAAACGGCTGAAGCGACAGCGTGGTCCGCACCTGGAGCCACCTCCGTGGAGAACGACATCGCCGTCATTTAGGGTTGCGCGAAAGAGTCATTTCAAGAGCAGCATGAGCTGCCCACTCGTGTGCGCCAGTTCGGCCGTTCTACCATATCCGAGCGGATACATTTAGCTCGCTTGAACCTCATCCAGGTCGACTCTTGGCTTGTGAAGGGCGTGTATTGCTTTGCCTAAGTAGAGGCGCCGACGTTCTCATCACCGACGAATGTTCGGTGGTGCCGAAGCCAATATGTCGCTTTTAGCCCATTCATTGTGGTCAATATTGCTCAGTACTAACGTTATATTGATCTCGCAAATTTCAAATTGGTGCAGGCCGCTGGAACGATTTGCCGTTCGCGGCCTTAGCGCACCTGGAACGGCAACGTTGCCCCCAGCCAGGTGCTTTTCCGGGAGTTGAGACCGTCATCTTGTGACGTTTGGACGATCCATGCTCAGGGCGGCATTTGGTGGCCAATCGCGGCGTTCACACCGGTGAAAACATAGGTGCTTTATGGTTGAAACCCAGTTATTGGCCGACCTCCTTCAGAGCTGTCGTCTGCTTGCTAGCCATCAGAAAAACCCCAATGTTCTGGATATGTTGCATGATCTTGAGGAAGATTTCATTCAGAAGGCGAGGGATATTGAGAGCGGGAAGAGACACGCTGACCGCGAGCAGCCGCGGCAGGACGGCGAGAGGTTACGAGCCGCGTCAACACTTAGGTCCTCATGACCACTTTACCAACTTCCAAGCGGAAACCACCGACGCCGGAAGAGCGTGGTGCGGTCGGCGAGCCGATAAATATGGAATATCGATCAACGAGTGAGTGCCCGACGGCGCCCACCAGTCATGGCACGACATCGGACGATCTTGAAAACATTCTATACAGCATCGATGTTGCGACGCTGTTTCTCGACACAAATTTGAATATCCGGTTCTTTACGCCCGCCACGCAGTCGCTATTCAGCTTCGGGGCGGACGACGTCGGCAAGCCACTCGCGAATTTTCATTCGCTGGCTGCCGATGATACATTGTTGCTGGATGCGCGAACGGTGCTGAAGACCAATGTTCCGATCGAGAGAGAGATCAAACGGGGGGGCGATGATATGTACAATCGTCGCGTCCTGCCTTATCGAACCCGCAACCGCGGCGTAGAGGGTGTCGTCGTCACATTTACGGACATTACTGAACGAAAGCGCGTAAAACGCGCTCTGGAGCAGGCCAAGCAGCAAGCAGAACGAGCCAACGCAGCAAAATCCCGCTTTCTTGCCGCTGCCAGTCATGACCTTCGTCAGCCGCTTCAGACCTTGCATTTGCTCCAAGGCATGCTCGCGAAAGTAGTTGAAGGAGAGAAAGCGCAAAAATTGATCGCGAGGTTTGACCAAACCCTGGCCGCGATGTCCGGCATGCTGAATACGCTGCTTGATATAAATCAAATCGATTCTGGCGCCGTTCGTGTAGCGAAGGTAACTTTTCCGGTAGGCGAACTGCTTGATGTGCTGAGAGACGAGTTCGGTTGTCTAGCGGAAGATCACAAAATTTCCTTGCATGTTGTCCCCTGCAGCCTTTCGGTACACAGCGACCCACGGCTGCTCGAACAGATGATCCGAAACCTGCTGTCAAATGCTCTGAAATACGCCATAGGCGGCAGGGTGTTGCTCGGATGCCGTCGCCGCAACGGAATGTTAAGCATCGAGGTTTGCGATACCGGCCCCGGTATTCCCGGGGAGGAGCTTCACGCCATCTTCGAAGAATACCGTCAACTCGACAATGCTGCGCGAGAACGTAGTCAAGGCCTTGGTCTCGGTCTGTCTATCGTGAAGGGTTTGGGGAATCTGCTGGAGCATCGGGTATACGTCAGTTCTGTCCAAGGCAGGGGATCGGTCTTCGGCATCGAACTCGTATTGCCCGAAAGCAGGACCGCAAAACCGAATGGGAATGATCGACGCGTAGGTGAACCGAGAGTTGAAGCTGTTCGTCGCAATGGTGAAATTTTAATCATCGAGGACGATCCCACACTGCGCGATCTCCTCGATCACCTCCTCAAAGACGAGGGTTATGGCACGGCCGTAGTGCCGCACGGCGCTGCGGCGCTTGGTCTTGTGGCGGAAGGAGCGATACATCCCGACGTTATACTAACGGACTTCAATCTGCCGAATGGCATGGACGGCCTCCAAGCCTGCGCAAAATTGCGAGAGAAACTTCACCGTAAAACGCCAGTCATCATTCTGACTGGAGATATTTCCACAGGCACATCGCGCGAGATCGCTCTCCAGAACTACGTAAAGCTCAACAAGCCGGTAAAATTGAAAGAGCTGACGCAAGCAATTCAAGAGTTGATTACGTTGCCAGCGCCAGTTGGGCGCAATCCTTCTTCCGCGATGGCGGTCGGCAGTTCCGAGCGCCCGGAGGTTTTCGTCGTCGATGACGATAGTACCGTACGAGACGCGATCCGCGACGCTCTTGAGCACGACGGCCGGAGGGTTCAGGCCTATTCCACCTGCGAGGCGTTCATCGAAGCCTATCGATCTGGCGGCAAAGCATGCCTGCTCATCGACGCCTACCTACCGGGAATGAACGGGCTCGAACTGCTGCGCTGGCTGGGTCATTCGGGCCATCGGTTGCCCGCTATCATGATCACTGGCAATAGCGACGTGCCGATGGCAGTTCAAGCCATGAAAGCGGGCGCGTGGGACTTTATTGAAAAGCCGATTGGCCATCGCGAACTGCTCCTCAGCGTGGAAAACGCACTCGAAAAGTCGCGGAATTCGAGCGATCTTCTCGCCTCCCAGGAGAATGCCGCAAGCGCTATCGCCGGTCTCACTCCGCGACAACGTCAGATTATGGAGCTGGTTCTGGCGGGTCATCCCAGTAAAAACATCTCCGCAGACCTCGGTATCAGCCAA
The DNA here is from genome assembly GCA_049509335.1 of Bradyrhizobium sp. Taxonomy (GTDB): domain Bacteria; phylum Pseudomonadota; class Alphaproteobacteria; order Rhizobiales; family Xanthobacteraceae; genus Bradyrhizobium. The sequence goes on from JBEKZZ010000055.1 coordinate 16,183, forward strand.
CGTACCGTGGAAAATCACCGCGCCTCGATTATGGAGAAAACCGGCTCGAAGTCGCTTCCAGCACTCGCCCGTTTGGCGTTTGCGGCCGCTGGCAATGAGCAGAATGTTTTTCAAGGCTCCGGTCGGGCGTAACTGCACCAACGGTATCTTTGTAATCGATGAACTCGCGTCGCCGCCTGAATTCAACGAATCCCATATCGGCGGTCTGTCCGATTACGGTCACGCCAATCGGGCAGGTTGGTAGGTATCACGAGCGAACGTTGGGACGGATCCCGCTTAATCGGCACCCGGCGTCATACGGTTCTGCGGTACACTGACTATCACTGAAGTGATCAGCTGCGCGGGATTGATCCGATAAAGCGGTTACGCATTCGGTCGAGCAATTTTCGAAAGAGATCGTTTCTAGTTTGCCGCTAGAAGCGTTCAGTCAGTTTAGCTGTTTTGCCGACGATCTTCGACTTGCCGGCGGGCAGCCGCGAAAGCATCCTTGACCGCGACTTCCGCGTGTTGGTGGCGCCCATCGTCCGCCGGAGAGTGACTTACTACGATGTTTTCATTCGGTGGCATTGTCAGCAGAATGTGGATCTGAAAGCTTGCTCCGTGTCGATGGTGATCACCTGGTGCGATCACGGTCACCCTGCCGGAGGTAATGCGACGATCGTGCGTTTCGAGCCGCTCGAATTCACGCTCAATAGTCGCGCGAACGTCATCCGACGGCTCGCATCCCTGGAAGGTTACTTGAAGAGGAACTTGCATCTAAGCCTCTCATGGGCCGATAAGCGGACATCAAGAATGACCAATCCACAGCTCTCGACATAGTTGCAATCCCGAATGCTGCTTCCGAAGATATCTGCTGGGCTCGATTGTTGCTCGGCGCAAAGGCGATATGACAGGCGCGGTGTCGGGCGAGTTCTCAGCGCGCGACGAAGGCGTCCCCGACGCAATGCGGACTGAGTAGTTTCCGACCCTGACTTGGAATGCTCGCTCGCTGCTAACGTGATCATTGGACAGAGCGGCAGGGTCGTCGCATTTTGCGCTGGGAGATTCGCGTGACAAATAAGCCAAACGCCAAGGCGCCTAACAAATCGGCCAAGATAACCCACCCCGGAATGATGGGTGACGGAACCGAAGAACGGAATTTGAATGAGCCCGGCGATCCTTCTGCCCGCATAAAAGCGGAGGAGGTCGAGGCGGCTTTCGGTAAAACGGAACCAAAAAAACCCTGAGATATCTCGACGAGATGAACCTGCTTTGCGATTGGCAGCCAATCGATGCGGTTCAAGGCCGAAAGCCGAACCCTCGCGATCAATGCGCGAATTGAGTATTCGAGAGCATGCCATCATGGCTTGCGACCGTGATGCAATCGTCGCCGTCGACACGTTTCGTGCTGTTTGCGCAGTCGATTCTCTACCGCGGCGCGGGCCTCGACGTGTCTGGTCGCAATTCCTCGCGGTCCCGTGGTCGGCGGGTTGTTTTTGGGTTTCTTGGAAGCTTGTTTCGACCCGGACGGAGTGGAAGGATGGATCAGCGACTTCTATTTCGATAACGACACCGTCGCTGAGCACCGCGGTGGTCCAATCCGATGGCGCTCGAACAGCTATTCCTGTCAAGAGCAGCGAATCGGAATCCAGTTGCAGAGTTGAGCCGCCAGCGGAGCGGTTGTAACCTTTACCGCCAATCGGTGTGACCACCATGAGACTGTCGCCGGCAATCTTCCGGAAATGGCCCGTATCGCCCACGCGCACGGGGAGCTTGGCCAACTCTAAACGCATGCGCTACACGACGATTTCATTGAATCCGAAAGCCGCTGTGACTTCTCCGTTTAGACGTTCTATCTCCGCCTTGAGTGGCCGCAGCGTCACCGGCTTTGCGGATATCAGGCGGTCGGGTAAGTCGGTCAGGCTAAGGTCATTTGCGAGCGCGCCCACCGAACCTGATAGCCGCATCGCAAACACGGCCGTACCCGGCGTCGCCATCACGGAACGGAGCGCGTTCAACGCAGTTCCGTCGTCGCCAATCGCAACCACGTACGCTGCGTTTGCGGGGTCGTTCTGCCCGTAGCGATCGATGAGCTGCTGAACCGTGTGCTGCGCGGCTGGTTTCGCCGACCCGGTAAAGTGGATCTTCATTTGAACCCATTCCAGCGCGTGCTTACTCGTTGCGCGCCGTGACTATGAACGGAGAAGCGCAGTTAGTGTCGCCGAGGATATAGGACTCGGAGTGTTGGAGGGCGCTTGCTGTTATAAGTCTCGCTCGATGTTCAATATTGCTCAGTCAATAGCCGGCCAGCCATGCTCTACTGAAGCGGAAATGGCAGACGATGGAACCATTCCCAAAGCGGACTATTGGATTTAGATGCGGCTTTGCGCGCTCAACTCCAATATTCGGATGTCACGGTTTGACGCTGCTGGGATGTAGGCAGTCAGCAAAGAACGATCGCTTATCTCATACGCGGTTCAAATTTGGACCGGGGCTCAGACCGAAGGACAGCGTGTGCTCAAGGTCTTGATTGTTGAAGACGACCTCATGATGGCGGATTTCATGGAAGAGCTCCTTGTTGACCACGGCTACGAGGTAAGCGGCATCGCCCGCACCGTCGAAGCTGCGGTCGCGCTCGCCCAGCATTTCAAGCCTAACCTGGTCATCCTCGATATGCGGCTGGCAGACGGTGGGCTCGGAACAGAAGTCGCTGCTCAACTTCTGCCGCCCGGCAGGCCCGGTATCCTTTATGCCACTGGCAACATGTCACAGGTCGCCCTGACATCCGTTGACGGTGATGCCTGCCTTGCCAAACCCTACCGCTCCGCCGACCTCTTGCGCGGCCTGGAAATCGTCGCCGGAATCGTCGCCACTGGCAGAGCGCAGCCACCGTTTCCTCGCGGATTCCAATTGCTGCACCCGGCAGCTGTCAAATTCCAGGCGGTCGGCTTATGAGCGAAAATACCACTCAAGTCCGCAAGCTTTTCCGCCAGCAGGCAGCGGTGGCCCACTTTGGCAGCTTTGCGCTTCGCGAGAGCGATGTGCTAAAAGTCTTGACGGAGGCGGCACGGGTTTGTGCCGAATGTCTGAGCGTGCCGTTTTCCAAGGTGTGCCGCTACCGTGAAAATGAGAAAGATCTTCTTATTGAAGCCGGACACGGCTGGCATACAGGTGTCATCGGGAATGTTGTCTCGCGTGCCGACGTAACCTCGCCGCAGGGACGTGCTTTCATCACCGGAAAGCCGTCTATCTGCGACGATTTGCGCAACGACAATGATTTCAAGCTGCCGTCATTTTATGCCGAGCATGGGATCATCTCGACCGTCGACGTCATCATCAAAGGCAGCGATGACCAACCCTATGGCGTGCTCGAGATCGACAATGACCAGCAGCACGACTACGACCAGCATGACATCGATTTTCTCACGGGTTTTGCTAATGTTCTCGCGGAAGCTGTCGCGACATCCGCGCGCACGGGCATTCTGCAGAGAACCATCGAGCGGATGAAAACCCTTGTCGCTGAGAAGGACCGGCTGCTGGACCAGAAAAAGGTCCTGGCCGAGGAACTGCAGCACCGGGTACGTAACAATCTGCAGCTGGTTTATGGGATGCTGAGCAAACAATTGGACGACACGCCGGACAAGGCCGGGCAACGCGGCATCAAGGCCATCTCGCGCCGGGTTTCGACCCTGGCCCAGGTGTACGACCATCTGCTCGGAAGCGAGATGACGCGAACCACCGATTTTGGCGGCTATCTGAGATCGCTGTGCCTCAACCTTGCGGAGATTCAAGCAGCGCCTGACGGCAGCGTTACGCTTACCTGCGACAGCGACGCCATCGTTCTCGATCTCGATGTGGTGACGGCGCTGGGCATCGTCGTCGCGGAAGTGGTCACCAACAGTTATGACCACGCCTTCCCAGGTAGCAAGAAAGGCTTGATTATCGTGTCGGTGCGCCGTGGCGACGGCGACACCGCGACCATCACCATCAGCGACGACGGTACAGGATTCCTGGCTAAAGCCGAAAGCAAGCGGCACGGACTTGGGTTGGTGCGACGACTCGTCGAACAGGTACGCGGCAGCGCAACCATCGACTCAGATCACGGTACGATTTGGACCATCAAAATACCGGTCGAACGTATCGCAATTGCCTCGTAAACATCGCATCAAAGCCTCAAAGAGCGATGCAGGGCAGCTATGATGGGTAGCGAGACCGAGTTGAAGTTTCAGGTTTCGTCTCAAGATATGAAGAGCCTCAGGACGGCGCGCTCCCTGCGCCCGATGGGCGCTGCGTCCACGGAAGGAGAAAAACTTCTATCTGTCTATTTCGACACCGCTGAGCGCCGGCTCAGAAGGAAGGGAATCTCGCTTCGCGTTCGACACAATCGAGGCACGCGGGTCCAAACGATCAAGACCCAAACGTCGGGCATTCCATTTAACCGAGGCCAGTGGGAGCACAAAATCGACGGTGATCAGCCCGATTTGCGATTCATGCGGGGTACGCCGCTTGCGCAGCTGCGGACCAAAAAGCTGAGATCCGCGCTATCGCCGATCTTCGTTACACAGATTTGCCGCGTCACTCGTCTGCTCAATGAGGACGGAAGCCGCATCGAAATGGCGCTGGACGAAGGGTTAGTGCGCGCCGGCAGGAAGACGGGGCTGATCAGCGAGGTCGAGCTCGAGCTCAAGCGTGGCAAGGTGTTGGATTTGTTCCAGCTGGCGAAGCGGATTGGAAGTTTGGTGCCGGCCAAATTGGCATTTAAGAGCAAATCCGAACGAGGTTATGATCTTCTCGCGGACGCCACTGGCCCCTCCTACGCGGCTGACCAGATCAACCTCAAATCTGGCATGAGCACTGGCGAAGCCTTTCAAGTTATCGGAAGATCTATATTGCGACACGTGGTTGACAACGAATCGGCTGCACGAAAGGGCGACTCCGAGGGCGTGCATCAGATGCGCGTGGGCCTTCGCAAATTGCGCGCGGCCATATCGAGTTTCGCGGAGTTGGTCGATGACAAGCAGACAGAACGAATTGAGAGTGAAATCATTTGGATGACCGGCGAGCTTGGGTCGGCGCGTGACCTTGACGTCTACATAAAGACCAAGATCGAACCGCTACGGAAACTAAGACCGCGGAAGAGCGGTCTTCGGGAGTTCGCCGGCGATCTCGCGAGTCGGCGGAGGACTGCATTTAAGAAGATGAAACATGCCATAGACTCCCCCCGTTATCGGTCGCTCATTCTCGACATTCTGCAATGGATAGAGGCGGGAGAATGGTTGAAGCATTCGAAGATTAGAGCCCGTCGCCCAGTTCATCTCTTTGCCGCAAAAAGTCTCGCGCAACAATTTAGAAAAGTATTAAGGAAGCAAAAGGGAGTGGCTAAATTCGATAGTCGTCAACTCCACAAGCTACGGATCAGGTTTAAGAAATTACGCTATTCCTGCGAGTTTTTCGGAGGTTTGTTCGATACCCGCAAGATGAGCCATCGTCGTCGGCGGTTTAATGATTGCGTAGCGGACCTGCAGGATAATCTCGGCGCCCTCAACGACATTTCGGTACACCAAAAAATCGCAACCGCGCTGGTCGCGGAAAAAACGTCCACCCAGCACCCCAGGCGCGACTTTGCAGCTGGGATTGTCTCCGGTCGGGAGCAGGGCGAAATTGAAACGTTTCTCAAAACCGTGAGCAAAACGGCCCGCAAGCTCTCACAAATGCGGCCGTTCTGGATTCGATGAGAGGGATGGAGCGCCATGCCGACGACCGACAATGCTGGTCCGATCTAAATCTAAGCGTAAAGAAAGCGCTGCCATTCTTCGGATTTCCCCCCACGAACGGCCAACGAAATACTTCAGCGTTCCTGCCCCAACACATAGATTCTCAGCATGATTGCATCGTGACGCACGGTATGCGGCGCGCCGCTCAGCGCTGCTGAATCAAAAAGCGGCAGATCAAGTAGTTCGATTATCAGGCGCGGCGAAGGCAGACGCGATCCAGGGCCAGTTAGCATCAAAAGTGCCAAGTGAGCAATGTCTTCGGGCCAGTCGGCCGTCACCACCGGTTCCAAATCACCTCGAAGGTACGTAGCCAGTTTTGAAATAATCTCAGGGCGCGAGATCGGTGGCTTCTGTAAAACCGGTACCACGTGGTCAATGACCCACGAGTTCGGGTTTGCGCACGCTAAAGCTTCTTAAAACGGAACTGCATCTTCATCTTCAGGAACGAGCGTTAATGAGATAAGTTGCCTACCCGAAAGCCATTGAACTCCGCATCAATAAAGTATCGCATACATGGTCAGCTTTCTAGAGCCCTAAACCCAGTCTCATTCGCGAAGCTCAGCGACGCCTCGATGGCTTCTTCCCAAAGGTCATCTGTAGCAATTCCCGTAGCCTCCAGTCTCTGCACAAGCGCGCCTACAGCGTCTGCCGAGGCGTGTGCAAGTACGTCACTTCCAGAAGCTCGACTACTCATTGTATTCAGAAATGGCCGCAACGCCTCGACCGCTTCAGAGGAAGGAAGGCCACGTGCCCCGTGAAGAATGTGAAGGACATCCACGGCCATCTTTGGTAACTGCGCATCATCAGTACTCGCATTCGCGCGTAAGCCCTCTCCGATTGCTTCATGAGCCTGAGTGATAGCTGTCTCTCGACTTGCCGCCTCGCCACACGATTTCACCTTATCGTCGTTCAAGATCAACAATTGCCATTTCCATGAGGAGCCACCGTCTAACTCGATCGCGGTAAACTCAACTCCACAATAATCCATAACGATCATGCTCTGCGGTCGACAGTATTTTTTAGATTCATCTCGCGAATATTCACCTTCATCATACATCGAGGGCGATGGTTGCGTAGCGCTGATCGGGTCTGATGCGGGAAACGAGCCACCAACAATCCCGGCCTGCAGTTGCTGATCAACGATGCGGTCGATTTCTATGGCTTTCTTGGGGTCCGCGGCGTACTCGTCGAAAGGTGCGGGGTCGAATTTCTCATTCATTGAAGTCTCCCACTGCGCTCACAACGAGAATGTGCCCGTCAATCAGCAGGTATGCCTAAAGTCCAGACCTTCCCATCTATGCGTTAGAGGCGCGGACCTACGAGAGAACGGTTGGATTCCGCTAACGTTCCCGTTCAACGACAGGCCACGAAAATATTCACCAGGTCGAGATAAATCGGGCGGCCCAGTGTGCGGATCGCCAGCTGATCTCTCGTTGTGCATGTCAATCTGACCGAACGTCGACGCTGCTGCGAAAGCGGCTGCATTATATAGGTAATTTCCGAACCTTTCTCACGAGCTTGGCGGTCGCTACCGATAGCGACGCGCCTGCCCTCGCCGGTTGGCATGTTAAACGGTTGCCCGCGGAATGGCGGTAGAAAACGTCACGGGCGGCCCCTTAAAAAGTGCCGACCGGAGAATAATGTGTCGCTTAAAGGCAGGAAGGGTTCGATCGTCGGCTTTGCTAACCGGAATAGCATAGCCTTTGGCTGCGCTGAAGTGCTTCGCGGCGCCGGTGCGGAACTCGGCGTTACTTATCTGAACGCGAAGGTCGAACCGTTCGTTCGGCCGCCCGCCGAGGAGCTCGGAACTCCGATCGTTATTCCCTGCGATGTACGCGAGCCCGGTCAGCTTGAGGCCGTGTTCTTGCACATCCGCGAACAATGGGGCCGTCTTGATTTGCTGCTCCAGTCGATTGCCTACGCGCCAAAGGAAGATTTGCACAGCCGAATCGTCGATTGTTCCCAGGCGGGATTCGCGATGGCCATGGTGTCGTGCCATTCGCTCATCCGGATGGCGCGGCTGGCGGAGCCTCTTATGACCGATGGCGGCTGCCTGTTGACGGTCACTTTCTACGGCGCGGAAAAGGTCGTCGAACAATATGACCTTATGGGGCCGGTGAAATCGGCGCATTGCGTCCGGTATTTGGCGGCCGGACTCGGACCGAAGCGGATTAGCGTCCATGCGCTGTCTCCCGGTCCGCTTAAGACCCGCGCGGCATCAGGCATCGAGCGCTTCGACGAACTCCTGGAGCGCGCGCGTCCGCACGCCCGAGCTAAGCCACGTCTTTGCAATCGACGCCCCAGCTACCCCAGGCCGCTCTTCGAGTACGCGATCGATCTGGCGCATGCTTTGGGCATACCGGTACCGCGCGTGGCAATCCGGTCAGCGATTGAAACCGTCACAGAAAAAATCAAGTCCACTCTTGACGCGGCCGCGCTTTGTAAAAAAAATGGCTGATCGAGGTCAGATCACCGGTGGTATTCTCGATGGTCCACTTGCCTCGACAATGCGGTCTCGGCCGAGTCAGCCTGGACCAAAGGGATCACCTCGCCGGTCGCCGGCCGTGCCGACATTTTCGTGGTGCCGGACCTCGAGGCCGGCAACATGCTGGCGAAGCAACTTGAGTATCTGGCGGAAGCGCAGATGGCCGGAATCGTGCTGGGCGCGCGTGTGCCGATCATTCTGACCAGCCGCTCCGATGGAACGCTCGCAAGACTTGGATCGTGTGCGATCGCGCTACTGCTGGCGCGTCACAAGGGAGCGAAGCCGTGATTGACGCTATTCTTGTGCTGAATGCCGGTTCGTCGAGCGTCAAATTCTCGGTCTTCCCGAGGCACGACGAGCCAAACCGCAAGGACATCATTTGCAACGGAGAATGCGAGGGCATCGGGCACCGCGTTCATTTCAAAGCGAAAGACCGTGCCGGCGTGTCACTCGTCGATGAACATCTGGCGGAAGGCACCACCCATGAAGAGGCATTAGCCGCGCTTCTGCGCTGGCTGGACGGCTATTTTCAGGACTATCAATTGGTTGGGGTTGGGCATCGGGTCGTGCATGGCGGCTCACTTTATACCGCGCCGGTTCTCATCGACGCATCGGTGACTGCCGAACTGCGCCGCCTTATTCCGCTGGCGCCGCTCCATCAACCTCACAATCTTGCCGCCATCGATGCGCTCTCGAAGCTCCACCCCGCTTTGCCGCAGATCGCGTGCTTCGATACGGCCTTTCACCATACTCAGTCCGCGGTCGTTACCGCGTTCGCGCTGCCGCGTCGGCTGGCCGACGAGGGTATCCGGCGGTATGGATTTCACGGCCTTTCCTATGAATACATCGCGAGCGTTCTGCCCGACATCCTCGGTCCGGCAACCGCCGATGGTCGTGTTGTCGTGGCCCATCTCGGCAGCGGCGCAAGCCTGTGTGCGATCCATCAGCGCAAGAGCGTAGCAACGACGATGGGCTTTACGGCGCTTGATGGCCTGCCTATGAGTCGCCGGTGCGGCAACCTCGATCCGGGCGTCATTCTCTACCTGATGCAGGAGAAGGGGATGACCGCGGCCGAGGTGAGCAATTTGCTTTATAACGAGTCGGGACTGTTTGGTGTTTCCGGCATCAGCGACGACATGCGAACCCTGTTGGCCAGCAATAACCCGTCGGCAAAGGAAGCTGTTGCCCTGTTCGTGTACCGTATCGGCCGCGAACTGGGCTCCATGGTCGCCGCCCTCGGCGGGATCGACGCTTTGGTATTCACCGCCGGAATCGGGGAGCACGCAGCTAAAATCCGACGCCGCATTTGCGAGGACGCCGCATGGCTTGGTGTGGATTTGGATCAAAGCGCAAACCTAGCCGGAGGTGCACTGATTACCCGCACAGGCAGCCGCTCGTCGGCTTGGGTGATCCCGACGGATGAAGATCTGATGATTGGCCGCCACGCCTGGACACTTTTGAACCCAGCGGACTCGCCCGTCGATTCTCGTGGAAATAACGAAAGCTAGAAAGCTAATGATCGAGTCCGAAAGTCGTTCGCTGCTGAGCGTCGCTCCCTTTCAGAGTGCCCCCTGCTGGGCTGTCCACCTGATTCTCGGAACCAGATACACCTTAAGGCATTAATCTAGCATCACCGCTCTTTTCATGGCCGCTACCGGTGACTGAGAGCCTCGTGCTCTCGCCCGATCTTTAGGCGGACAACACATGCCAAAGTCTCTCATCGCCGATCCCAGCCCAATTGAAATTGAACGGCCAGCATGCCCGAAATGCCACGGACCGATGACGCTTACCGCTGTGGTATTGATGCAAGACGGCCGCGAGATGCGCACGTTTGAATGCAGCCTTTGCAATTGCACCGAGAGAATCACTGTCTAAAAAGATCGAGCTAGATGAACTCAATCCTCTCGTTTCTAATCTCCGCAGGGATAATTGCTTTCGGCCTTTGGATCCTAACCTACGCCATCGAAGCAGCGTCGCCTGTAGGCTTCCCGCTTATGGGCATTCTGCCTGTTGCAATAGGCTCAATCAGTTTTTACGAGGCGATTTGTGAAACCAAGCTCGCGCACAATGTTGCAAGGAGCTGACCTTGATAATCTTTTGAAGTGTGACCAAAACCAATGATTTCGTCACCTCGGATCACGTCCGAAGGTCAGAACGGCTCGATCAGACTTGATCAACAGTGCCCGGCTCCACGGTCCTACCGTCCTTCACCAAAATCTTTGACAGCACCCCGATCACAGTTCACCGTGGTGAACCGGCCAAGATTAGGAACGCTTACTAGGGTCAAAAACTCATTTATCTTTCCGATTCAACAATGCGATGTTGGTTCGTATTGGGAAGAACTGGTGAGCAGAAATCTGTTTTGGCTGAGACCCTGCAAGAGTGTCAAGCGTTTGCAGATGGTGTTGCGGCCGTTTTGAATCACATGACCAAGATGGAGAGGTAAGCCGCCACCAGTTTGACGAGATGGCTTGCTGACAATCGGCGGCCGGCGGCAGCATCCCTCAAATCATTAACTTTTGAAATGTGAGCAATATTGAACAGCAAAGAAGGTTTGCAGGGCGACATGCTTATCGGATCGCCACCACAGCCATGCAGGTGATCAAAATGCCGTCATCGCAACTCTCGCTCGATCCAGACCGTGTCGCGATCAGGTCCCATATCTGCCCCAAATGCTTGGGCCAAATGAGTTTGATATGCGTCAAGACCGCTCTGATCGGATTCGAAGTGCGCACGTTCGCTGGCATAAATTGCGATCACTTTGATCAGGTCGTCACCGAGACGGCGTCGATGAAATGGAGGTCTTCCGGACTTAGAGCGCCGGTTTAGCAAACTCGGTGGCAACGCCACACGTCGCTCAGCGCGGCCCTGTGGTGCCCTCCGTGTCCAGCCGCCAAACGCGCTGACGGGGCGCGCTGCTGATCGTCGGGCGCAGCAGCGCCCTCAAATCATTAACTTTTTGAATGTGAGCAATATTGACCAGCAAAGGAGCTTCGCAGTGTGCCAGAACCACCACATCACCGTCCGCCATTGGCAACCATCGGTGACAGAGAGTTCGGTAACGCTCCCGCCTCAGTACAGGGGGAAAGCCCGTGTCTTCGACCCAACAATTCCTGACTGCCATTGAGCGCCCTCGCTGTTCTCGCTGCCAAACGCGGATGATGCTGGAACGCGCGTCACCGGGACCTATCGGTTTCGAACACCGGTTGTTTGAATGCCCAAGGTGCGATCACGTTGAGATCAGCGTCACTGTATCTGATCCCTTCAAATCGAACGCTGCGGGTTGGCTTGCCGGAGAACTCAGGGCACCGAACTGAGGGGACGCCATGCTCGACAAACAAAGCCAAGGTCCGCAATGTACCGCTTGCGGTTCACCAATGAAGCTGACGGCGATCGAGCCAGCCGGGGCGGGCCAAGACCGCCGCTTGTTCACCTGTCCGCATTGCCGAAGGGTCCAGCGGCACATTATCGACAGTACCGTGACCGAGGCTTGGGTGGAGCCACGACGCGGCGCGGTTACTTACGAGATTCACAACGGGTGCATGATTCCAAAGCCTGTAAGGGTAGTTTGACAGCGCCGACCGCCGTGAAGATATGAAACCACGATGGCAGCACGGGCGGATGTGCACCGCGCGCCGTATAGTACGAGGCTGCCAAAAATGTAAGGGCGCGGGCAAAATACCGCGCGATGAAGCGGGAGGTGATGATGGACCAACCCTATTGCAGACAGCAAGCCGACCGATGCCGCCGCCTTGCTCATTACAGCACCGATCCGGCTACGCGGGTCGACCTCCTTCGGATGGGCGACGAATTTCAAATGATGGCCGACGAGATTGAAAACGACGAGATCATCTTCGCCGAGCGCAAAAAAGTCGGGGAGCACGACAGCTCGCGCGATAGCCAAAGGCGCAATGCAGGGTGAATTCGCCCTTCACGCGCAAGGCAAGGCAAGGCGACGATCGCCAGCGCGGCCTCGACGTGCCGTGGTTTGG
>JBEKZZ010000056.1:0-27515 GCA_049509335.1 Bradyrhizobium sp.
GAGAGCACATCGATGCATTCATTAATGACTACAACGCCGACGCCAAACCGTTCGTCTGGACCAAGTCCCAAGTCCACCAAAAACGTCTCAAAGCACGTTTCGCGGATCAATGATTCCGGGTACTAGAGTGAGCTAGCGACGCAAATTGCACCGGCTTGCAGCTAACCGGAATGTGAACACTGCATGATGTTCCGCCTTTTCGTCGGCCACTTTGCGTGTCAACATCGCATTACACGACGGGAGGGCCGCTGATGCGCTGGTATGTCTCGATCGGGGCGGTGCTGGTCGCAAGCGCGATCACCGCAAGCGACGTCGCGGGAGTCGCCGCGCCGGACGCGCGTTTTCGGCCGGAGGTGCGATCGGCGGACAAGGCGCAGCCTGTGGTCGACGTCGAGCTCGTGCTCGCCGTCGACGTCTCCTACTCGATGGACATGGATGAATTGGCGGTGCAGCGCGAGGGTTACGCGCAGGCAATCGTCTCGAAGGAATTCCTCCAGGCGTTGAAGGCGCTGCCCAACGGCAAGATTTCGGTGACCTATTTCGAATGGGCGGCGTCGAACGACCAGAAGATCATCATTCCCTGGCGCGTCATCGATGGCCCGGAAACCGCGGATGCGGTTGCCGACGAAATCCTGAAGACACCGATCCGCCGCGCCTCGCGCACGTCCATTTCCGGGGCGATCTATTTTGCGATGCCGCTGTTTGAGAGCAACCCGTATCCCGGACTGAGGCGCGTCATCGACATCTCCGGCGATGGTGCCAACAATAATGGCGCACCGGTCACGCCTGCGCGCGATGAGGCAGTCTCCAAGGGAATTGTCATCAACGGCCTGCCGATCATGGTGAAGGACCCTTCCTACTCGACCATGGATATCGAAAATCTCGATTGGTACTACGAAGACTGCGTGATCGGTGGTCCCGGCTCATTCGTGGTGCCGATCAAGGACCGCGAGAAATTCAAGGAAGCGATCCGGACCAAGCTTCTGCTCGAAGTTGCCACACGCATGCCGGAACGCCCCGTCATCCTGGTGGCCGAGAAGGAGCCGCGGGTCCACTGCCTGATCGGCGAAAAGATGTGGCAGGACAGGTGGGGGCGCTGAAAGGCGAACGCCCCGCGTCAAACCCGATTCATGACTTAAATCCGATTCATGCCTTTTCATACCTTGGCGTTTTGAGCGTGCGCCTACACGCAACGCACGAAGTGCTACGTTGGGTGCATCTTATGGATGCTTGTTCAGCATGTTTTGCCTCTATTCTTGGCCAGATCAATCAAATAGTAACCGTATTGCCTGAAAGCTAAAGAGGAGGGATTTCCAGCATAATTTCAAAGGGAGAATGGGTTTGTCGCTCGTTCATTTGCGTATTCGCGGCCGCCTGATCGCTGGGTTCATAGCGGTCGGCATCGTTCTTGCCGCGGCGGTTGGCTACACCGTGCATACGGTCGTCGGCGTTTCGGTCCTCCTGGAGCGGATGGTCGAAATGCGAACGCCGATTGCGCTGAACAGTACCGAACTGGTCGGCGACATCTATTCGACGCTGGCGGCATTGCGCGGCTACCTGCAGAGCGGAAATCCGCAATTCAAACTCGATCGCGCCGCGACGTGGAAAGAGTTGGATCTTAGCCGCGCCGAATTCGACAGGCTTGCGGAGCGCCTGACCAATACCGAGAACAAGCGGAAGTGGGAGCAGGTCAAGACCCTGCTTGATGAGTTCCGTGCCGGCCAGGACAAGGCTGAAGCGATCGCGTTCACGCCCGATGCGTTTCCGGCCGCAAAGCTTATGACGGAGGCCTCGTCACGCATCGACTCGATGATGGTTTCCCTCACCAAGATGATCAACGAGGAGGAAACCCTCGAGGCGACGGCGGAACGCAAGACGCTGCTCAAGCAGATGGCCGACATGCGCGGCAACATGGCGGCGGCGACCGCGCAGCTTCGCGTCTATGTTATCAACGCCGACAAGCCTGCCAAAGAGCAATTCGCCCGTTATTGGAAAATCTTTGAAACGGCTAATGCCGCTTTCAAATCGCGAACCGCGCTGCTCACGGAAGGCGAAGAGAAAAACTTCGAGGTATTCAGCGTGGCTTATGCCGCGTTCGCGCCGTTGTCGGAGAAGATGTTTGCGGTCCGCGACTCCGATTCCTGGAATATGCCTGCCCATATTCTAGCCACGGAAGCAGCGCCCCACGTAGCAAAAATACTGAATCTGCTCGAGGGTGAGAAGGGTGCTGACGGATCACGGTCAGGTGGCATCAAGGCGTTTCAGAAAGAGATGCTGGCGCGGGAATCGCACGAAGCGCTCGACAGCATCAGTCTCTTGACGTTTGTCGAATGGGCTCTGCTCGTCGTCGGCATTTTGCTTGCTGCCATAATCGGTTTCCTGACGTCGCGTGCGATCGTGCCGCCGATCCATGCAATGACCGATGCGATGACCAGGCTCGCATCGGGCGACCTCTCGATCGACGTGCCGGCGCGCGACAGCCAGAACGAAATTGGCGATATGGCTAAGGCAGTCGAAGTCTTCAAGAACAATATGGCGGAGGCCGGGCGGCTGCGCTTGGAGCAGGACGAGCAGAAGCAGGCGGTCGAGAGGCGGCGCAAGGCTGATATGGAGAAACTTGCGGACAGCTTCGAGACCGCCGTTGGCGAGGTCATCGAACTGGTGTCGTCGGCGGCAACCCGGCTTGAGGTCTCCGCGACCTCACTAAGCGAGGTCGCCGACAAAAACCAGCGGCTTTCGAACACGGTTTCGTCGGCTTCCGAGGAAGCAACCGTCAACGTTCAGTCGGTCGCGTCAGCCAGCGAAGAAATGGCGTCCTCCGTCGACGAAATCAGCCGGCAGGTGCAGGAAGCCGCGCGGATTGCCGGCGATGCCGTGCAAAAGGCGCACAGCGCCGACGAACGGATCAATTCGCTGTCGCAGGCGTCGGCCAAGATCGGAGATGTGGTCGAATTGATCAACAGCATCGCCGGTCAGACGAATCTTCTGGCGCTCAATGCGACCATCGAGGCCGCTCGCGCCGGAGAGTCCGGCCGCGGCTTTGCTGTAGTCGCAGCCGAGGTCAAGGCATTGGCCGAGCAGACGGCAAAGGCAACCGCTGAAATCGGCCAGCAGATCACCAGCATTCAGTCGGCGACGCAGGAATCCGTCGCCAATATGAGGGAAATCGGCGAGGTGATCGGCAGGATCGCAGAAATCTCTGCCGGCATTGCCTCGGCCATTGAAGAGCAGGGCGCCGCGACACAAGAAATTGCCCGGAACGTTCAGCAGGCGGCCGCCGGCACGTCGGAAGTTTCCGCCAATATCGCGGAAGTCAAAAGCGGAGCTACTGAGACTGGCGGCGCCTCCTCGCAGGTTCTGGCCGCGGCAAGATCACTCACCGATGAGACCAACCGCCTCAAGAGCCAGGTGGAGAGTTTCCTTCGAACCGTCAGGGCGGCGTAGGCCCGTTCATAAGGTCATCGTCCAAACCGCGCCACCAATTCGACGTGCGGCGTGTGCCGAAACTGGTCAACAGGGGTGACGCCCTCGATCTTGTAGCCGCCGTCGATCAGGATGCGCGCGTCGCGGGCAAAAGTTGCGGCATTGCACGAAACCGCGATCACCGCTGGTACCTTGCTGGCTGCGAGCCTTTCGGCCTGGGCCTGTGCGCCTTGCCGCGGCGGGTCGAACACGACGGCATCGAAGTCGCGCAATTCTTCCGTCACGAGCGGACGGCGAAACAGATCGCGGGTCTCGGCCCTGACCGGCTTCAATCCCGATGTCGAGGTTACCGCTTTTTGCAAGGACGCGATCGCACCTGCGTCGCTGTCATAGGCCGATACCCGCGATTTCTCGGCGAGGCGAAGAGCAAAGGGACCCACGCCGCAAAACAGATCGGCGATATGTTTGGCCCGCCCGCAATGTTGTGAGACGAGCGCGGCCAGCGTTTCTTCACCGGCGACGGTTGCCTGGAGGAAGGAGGCCGGCGGCAGGATCACCCGCGCTTTGCCCATCGTCACGCCTGGCGCCCGGCGCATCAGCACGAGTTCGCCGTGCCGCGTCAGCCGCGCGACATTGTGCTCGGCCGCAATCTGCGACAGCGCCGCGATAGCGGAAGCCGGTAATGGGCCGGAACCCCTGATATCGACGTCGAGGCCGCCATCGGTCGCGGTGACCTGGATATCGAGCGGTTTGCCGATCCCGATCAGGGGCTCAGTGAGCGCCCAGGCTGCCTCCAGCGCGCCACCCAGGCCGGGATCGAGGATCGGGCAGCGATCGATCGGGATGACATCATGCGACTGCGCCGCGGCAAAACCGACCTTGAGCACGTCATGGGTACCCTTGCGCCCATGCAAGGTGATCCGGCGGCGGCCTTTGCCATGGGCGTCGATCAGGGATGCGACCTCGCAGTCGATTTTTGCCTGCGCGAGTGTCGCGGTGGCGAGGTCGTGCTTCCAGGTGCGGTAGCGTTCGGTTTCCCAGTGCTGGATGGCGCAGCCGCCGCATATGCCGAAATGCGGACATAGCGGTTCGATACGTTCCGGGCTCGCCTGTTCGATCCGCACCAATTGCCGCCGGTCCGGATGATGACCCGATGCGGCCGTAACCTCGGCCATCTCGCCGCCGAGCGTATAGGGGACAAAGAGGCTTCGTCCTTCGATCAGCGCGACGCCGTCGCCGAGATGACCGACATGATCGATGAGGAGGCGTTCAACCACGACGCGCGCCGATGAAGAATTCGATGTTGCCGTCCCCGCCGGTGATCGGGGAGGGAAAGACCCGGATATCCCTGCATCCAAGCGAGGCCACGAAAGCCGCGATTTCGTCGCAGACGTCCTGATGCACGGCGGCATCGCGGATGATTCCACGTTTGGAATGTTTGCGGGGTGCTTCAAACTGCGGCTTGATCAGCGCCAGAAGGTGCATCGGCGCGGCTGCGAGCGACAATGCGACCGGAAGCACCGCTTTCAGCGAAATGAAGCTGACGTCGATGACCGCGATGTCGGGCCGCGCCGGAAGACGCTTGCCCTCCAGCTCACGGATGTCGGTCTCTTCCATCGAAACGATCCTGGGATGATCGTGCAGGGAGGGGTGCAATTGCCCACGCCCGACGTCGATGGCGAAAACCACGCTGGCGCCATTGGCGAGCAGCACTTCCGTGAAACCGCCAGTCGAGGCGCCGACGTCGAGACAGACGTGATCTTCAATATCGATCGGATATTGCTCCAGCGCGCCGGTGAGCTTGACGCCGCCGCGCGAGACGAAGGGATGCGCCGGCTGCGCCTGCAATACAGCATCGGGGGAAATCGTATCGGAGGCCTTGAGCACCGGTTTGTAGTTGGCGGAAACGAGACCGGCTTCGATCGCAGCCTGCGCCCGCGCCCGGCTTTCGAACAGGCCGCGTTCGACCAGCAGCAAATCGATGCGTTTGCGCGGAGAGGACATCTCCTGCACACTATGCAGATATTCCAAGATCATACAATTGTTGGCAATGGACTCCGAAGTGCGTCGATGATGTCGCTGCAAATTGGGCCAAGGGCCGAGGCAATGTCCGACCAATTTTCCGGCGCAGTATATGTCAGGTGTATAAGACCTTCTAAATCGCTCGGCAGTTTTAAATCCTCGGCCCTGGGTACAACCAGGAATGTCCTGTGTCGTCCCAATTGGCTGTAAAAAAGTCCCGCTTCGAAGAGGACGTTATCGCGCGCGACCAAGTGTTTTTTACCTCGAAACTCGATGATATCTCTCGGTGTCAGCAAGAAGATTGCGAAATCAATTTCTTTAACCAGCCGGAGTAGCGTTTCGAGCACGTAGCCGCCCGCTTTGAAGACGCCCTGATCCCAAATCTGGACGAGCGCCTCGCGATCAAGCTGTTTTTGAATCTTCCGTGCGACGTCGATATCTTCGGACGCGCAGCCAATGAATACGCGACGCTGGCCCGGCCGTCTCCGGTCAAGCTTTTCGCTCGCCGCGGCGAGCGCTAGCCCAAGCACGTTCGTGTAGATTTCGGCCTGGTCTTTCGCCGCTTCTGAAAACAATCTGTCCGCATCGTAATTGTGAAAGGATGCGACGCCGAATGGTTCGCTACGATCGTCCAGGACGATCGGAACACAAATCATGCTTCGGATCGGAACTTGGCCTTCGACGGTCGTAAAATCGGGTTCTTTGGTTATATCGATTACGAGTTTGCCTTCACGCCGCACAAAGACCTTTCCCGCAACTCCCTCACCATAGCGGAATTCGGCTTGCCACGGCTCGTCTGCACGCAGATAGCCGTGCTTGACCAGGAAATTATCCGGATTGAAAAGTCGCAGCTTCTTGTCTTCAGGGAAGTGGGTCAGGATAGAGCCGGCCTGCGAAAAGTGGCCAGCATGGATGATTTCTTGAAGGAAGGTCTCAAGGATGTGCCGTTGGCTTTTGCCGCGGCTAGCGCGCAGAAACTCGCGCATTGAGCCTAAAATCTGTGCGTTCTGTTCTGTTGGCATGTGATCTCATTGATTGGCGTGAAACCGACGGATCAAATGTGCAAAAAACCCGCGCGAAATATATTCGCACGGGTTGCTATTTTGGTCTATTTCAATTTTTGGACGAGCGCGGTCGTTGTTCTGGCCGGAAGCCGATCAGGCGAGCTTCACGGTCTCGGTCTTGACGTCCTTGCCGAGCGTCTCGAACACCTTGGCCACGATGCCCTTGGCGTCGAGTCCCGAGCGCGCATACATCGCGTTCGGCGAGTCGTGATCGAGGAATTCGTCCGGTAGCACCATCGAGCGCATCCGCAAACCGCCGTCGAGCATGCCATGTTCGGCCAGCGTCTGCATGACGTGGGAGCCGAAACCGCCGATCGAGCCCTCTTCGATCGTGAGAAGGATTTCGTGCTCGCGTGCGAGCTTCAGGACCATCTCGACGTCGAGCGGCTTCATGAAGCGGGCATCGGCAATGGTGGTCGAAAGCCCGTGCGCGGCGAGTTCATCTGCCGCCTTTTCGCATTCGGCAAGGCGCGTGCCGAATGACAATAGCGCGATCTTGCTGCCCTGGCGGACAATGCGGCCCTTGCCGATTTCGAGCGGGATGCCGACCTCGGGCATATCGATGCCGCGGCCTTCGCCGCGCGGATAACGCACCGCGCTCGGGCGGTCGTTGATCGCCACCTGCGTCGCCACCATGTGCACCAGCTCGGCCTCATCGGAAGCCGCCATGATCACGAAGTTGGGCAGGCAGCCGAGATAAGCGTTGTCGAATGAGCCGGCATGGGTGGCGCCATCGGCACCGACCAACCCGGCGCGATCGATCGCAAAACGCACCGGCAGGCTCTGGATCGCCACGTCGTGGACGACCTGGTCGTAACCGCGTTGCAGGAAGGTCGAATAGATGGCGCAGAACGGCTTGTAGCCTTCGGTGGCAAGGCCGGCGGCGAAAGTCACCGCATGCTGCTCGGCAATGCCGACATCGAAGGAGCGCTTGGGAAATGCCTTGGTGAAGATGTCGATCCCGGTGCCCGATGGCATGGCGGCGGTGATGCCGACGATCTTGTCGTCTTTCTGCGCCTCCTTGACCAGGCTCTGGCCGAACACGTTTTGATAGGACGGCGCATTCGGCTTGGCTTTGGCCTGGGCGCCGGTGGCGACGTCGAACTTGACGACGGCATGATATTTGTCGGCCGAGGCTTCCGCCGGCGCATAACCTTTGCCCTTTTGGGTCACGACATGGACCAGGATCGGGCCTGTCTCCATGTCGCGGACGTTGCGCAACACCGGCAGCAGGTGATCGAGGTTGTGACCGTCGATCGGGCCGACATAGTAGAAGCCGAGTTCCTCGAACAGCGTGCCGCCGTCCATCATAAAGCCGCGGGAATATTCCTCGACGCGATTGGCTCGGTTGGAGATGATCTTTGGCAGATGCTTGCCCAGCTGCTTGGCGGCCTCGCGCAGCGTGCGGTAGGTCTTGCCGGAATAAAGTCGCGACAAATAGGCCGACATCGCACCGACCGGCGGTGCAATCGACATGTCGTTGTCGTTGAGGATGACGATCAGGCGGGAGTTCATCGCGCCGGCGTTGTTCATGGCTTCATAGGCCATGCCCGCCGACATCGCACCGTCGCCGATGACGGCGATGACGTTGTTTTTGCCGCCCGAAAGGTCGCGCGCCACGGCCATACCGAGCCCGGCCGAAATCGACGTCGAGGAATGCGCGGCGCCGAACGGATCGTAATCGCTTTCGGTTCGTTTGGTGAAGCCTGAGAGTCCGCCTCCGGTGCGCAAGGTGCGAATCCGGTCGCGCCGGCCGGTGAGGATCTTGTGCGGATAGGCCTGGTGACCGACGTCCCAGATCAGGCGGTCGCGCGGCGTGTCGAAAACGTAATGCAGGGCGGTGGTCAACTCGACCACGCCGAGACCGGCGCCGAAATGACCACCGGTCACCGAAACCGCATCGATGGTTTCCTGACGCAGTTCGTCGGCAACTTGCCGAATTTGTTCGACCTTGAGCCGGCGTAAATCGTCCGGGGTGCGGATCGTGTCGAGAAGCGGCGTCTTACTAAATGCGGTCACAGCGTTATTCCAATTTTGTAAAGTCGGGACCAACGGCCCAACGGGAAATGGGTTGCGCAAAAACGATGCGCAAGCGACCTCGATCCGAATGCCTCATGACTGGGCAAAGGCCCAATCGATAGTCTTAGGCGCGCTCCGGATCGTTCAATGTGATTTGCATCACCCCAGACGGTTCCACCCTGTCCACCAATTTACTGAGCTATTTTAAGCACTTGACGTCCCAGGAACACGCCGAACGAGTGCCTTCGTCAGCCCATAGCGTCACAGGCTTTACACTAAAGCGCCGGCCAAAGCCAACCGCTTGGGGTAGAACCGGGAACCCTCGCGACGGCGACGGAACCCGGAATTGCCTGGCGATAAGCGGTTTTCGAGGCCGATTTCGAGCTAATTTCCAAAAAATGGCCCACACGGCTTAACCATTTCGCAAGGCCCCAATGCAAACAGCAAGGACCTGACAAAATTGGAGTGAGGTCGGCCAGGGCTCGCCGCTGGCGGCGCTACTGCACGTCGAGGGGTTCGGTGCCGGTGGGCTGTCCGCTGGCATCGGTCGTAATCTTGTCGACCCGCGCCTCTGCCTGGCGCAGCAATTCCTCGCAGCGCCGTTTCAAGGCTTCGCCGCGCTCATAGATCGCAACCGACTCCTCCAGCGGCACCTTGCCGTCCTCAAGCCGCTTGACGATCGATTCGAGTTCCTCTAGCGCGCGCTCAAAGCTCAGTTTCTTCACGTCCGCCTGGGCGTTTTCGACCATATTGATTTTCCCGGATGCGCGTCAGCGATTGCAGCGGCGCGGCCTTTAAGATGCAGAACCCATCAAGGCACTGACATGGGCTGCAACCGATTCTTTCAGTCCCTGGAGATCATAGCCGCCCTCGAGTACCGAGACAATTCGGCCTCCCGCGGTGCGATCGGCGAGATCCATCAGCTTTCGCGTCACCCATCCGAAGTCTTCGGCCTTCAGGTTAAGCGAAGCCAGGGGATCGCGATGATGCGCATCGAATCCCGCCGAGATGATGATGAGCTCGGGGCTGAACTTGCTCAAGTTGGGCAGGATCGTGTTCTCAAAGGCGGCGCGGAATTTCGCGCTGCCATCCTCGGGCGCGAGCGGCGCGTTGACGATGTTGTCGTGCTCGCCGCGTTCGCCGCTGGCGCCGGTGCCTGGAAACAGCGGCATCTGATGCGTCGAGCAATACATCACGGACTTGTCGGCCCAGAAAATATCCTGGGTGCCGTTGCCGTGATGGACGTCGAAATCCACCACGGCGGCGCGGCCGATGCCATATTTACGCTGGGCGTGGCGCGCCGCGATCGCAGCGTGATCGAAGAAGCAAAAGCCCATCGGCCGGTTGGTTTCGGCGTGATGTCCGGGAGGACGCATCGCGACAAAAGCGTTGCTGTTCCTTCCCGACATGATCGCGTCCGTAGCTGCGACCGCGCCGCCGACGCCACGCATCACCGCTTCCCAGGTGCCGGGCGACATCGAGGTGTCGCCGTCGAGATAGACCAAGCCGCTGGTCGGCGCGACGCGGCGCAATTCGCTGACATAGTGCTCATCGTGGCACAGCGTGACGACATCGAGCGAGCCTTCCGGCGCGAGTTCTCGCACCAGCGGATCGAAGCGGCTCTCGCCGAGGACTTCATCGACCGCGCGAATCCGGTCCGGCCGCTCGGGATGTCCGGGCGGGGTCAGATGATTCAGGGTCGACGGATGGGTCAGAAGAAGCGTCGTCATGTATTGCCTTTGCGCGTGAAGCACGGCTTTCGGGGAACTCGCAATGTAAGGGGTGATGGCGAACGAGGAAAGGGGCCGATTATTTCGCTTCATTCAAACGGTGGATGCGATCGGCAGGCACCGGGCTGACCGGGCTGTTGGCCTGGATATACGCGTAGAGCGCGTCCGCATCGTAGACGCCGAATTGTTGCGCGCTGCCTTCCGTCAAGGCCGTAAAGCCGTCGCCGCCGGTCGAAAGATAATTGTTCACCGTGACACGGTAGCCTTTGGCGGGATCGATCGCCGCGCCGTTCAGCGACATGGAACTCGCGATCAAACGCTCGCCGAAGGGCTTGGTATCGTCAAAGGCATAGCTGAATCCCTTTGAGACTTGCAGGATCCTTGGCCGCTTGGGATCCAGCCACTGTTGCTCCAGCATCGTCTTGAGCTGGTTACCCGCGAGCGTAAGCGTAACGAGCTGATTGCGGAACGGTTGGCTTGCAAACACGTCGGCGTAAGTCACCGCGCCATCGTCCTTGGCCGCAAGATCGGCGCGCAGGCCGCCGGGATTGGTGAAGGCAACGACCGCGCCGCCATTCGCCGCAGCCACAGTGGCGGCCAGTTGCGCGTCCGCAACGATATCGCCAAGCGGGCTCTCGCCTGCCTCATTCGGCATACGCGAGAGTGTGGCCGTGACCGATCCGGCACGGCGATCGGCGATTGGAGCAGCGAGTTTCTCGTAAGACTCAATCAGCGCGGTTTGCTCCGCGTCCTTAGGCAGCGTGTTGCTGCGGACTATGACGTTATCGGCCTTCGCGCTGACGATGTCGCGGGTCTTGGTGTCGAGCGTGACGTCGATCGCGGTGACCAGCGTGCCGTATTTGTCGGCCGAGGTCACGAGCCGCCCGTCGATCTCGCACACATAGGGTTGATGGGTATGGCCGCTGATCACGAGATCAACGGCAGGATCGAATTTCTTGACGATGTCGACGATGGCGCCGGAGATCGCTGGGCATTCATCATAGTCGCCGGTCGGATAGCCGCCTTCGTGAATCAGGACGACGATGGCTTCAATGCCGCGTGCCTTCAGTTCAGGCACCAGCGCATTCACGGTCTCCGCCTCATCGTGAAATTCCAGACCCGCGCTGCTTGCCGGCGAAATAATGCCCGAGGTGCCCTTCAGGGTCAGGCCTATGAAGGCCACGGGAATGCCGTCGAATTCCCTGATCTCGTAGGGCGGAAAGACCGTCTTGCCGGTCGCGGTCTCGACCGTGGAGGCCGCCAGGTAGTGAAATTTTGCTCCCAGGAAGGGATGCGGCCCCTGGCATTTATCGACCGGATGGCAGCCGCCATTCTGCATCCGTTTCAGTTCATCCTTGCCTTCGTCGAATTCGTGGTTGCCGACGGAAGCGAGCGCAAGCCCCATCATGGAGAGGGATTCGATCGTCGGCTCGTCGTGGAACATCGCCGACAGAAACGGGCTGGCGCCAATCAAATCGCCAGCGGCGACGAAGATCGTATTCTTGTGGCCCGCGCTGAGTTCTTTGACGAGGGTTGCCATATGTTCGGCGCCGCCCGCCGGCACCGTGATCTTCCTGGTCTTGTCGTTAGGATCGGTGATCCTGATCCCGCCGGATGACGCGCGAAGGTAGCCGTGGAAATCGTTGATCGCGAGGATGCGCAAATCCACGGTCGCCGATTGCGCCGAGGCAGGCAGCGGTGACGCAACCAGCGTCAAGGTGGTGAAAGCCAATACGAGCGAATGTTTCATGGTTCGACCATAAAAGGCGGCCGCGACGATTTCACGAAGTTTTGGCGCTCAAGATTTCTTGCGCGCGAAAAAGGCCTTGAACGCCGCGACGGCTTCCGTCGAGCGCATCCGCTCGCGGAAGAGTTCGCCTTCGTGGTCGATCCGGCGGATCAGGTCTTCTGGCGTGTGCCTGAGAAGCTTTCGCGAGGCTGCAACGGCTTCCGCCGGAAGGGCGGCGATCTCGCGCGCCACCTTGCGCGCTTCGGCTTCCAGATGATCGGGCTCAACGACTTTATTGACGAACCCGGCGGAGCGGGCCTCTTCGGCGCTGAGCTTGTGTCCCATCACCAGCATCGAAAAGGCGCGCTGATGTCCCATCAGCCATGGCGCGAGCAGGCTGGAAGCGCCTTCCGGCACCAGGCCGAGATGAATGAAGGGCGTTGCGAACGTGGCTGTGGTGCTGGCGATCACCTGATCACAATGAAACAGCATCGTGGTGCCGATCCCGATCGCAATCCCATCGACGCCGGCGACGATCGGCTTGGCGTTGTGGGCCAGCGAATGAAGGAATTTGCCCGCGTTGGAGGCGCGCGGGGTTCCGGTATTCGAGGTGCCGTCTTTCAGAAAATCTTCCAGATCGTTACCGGCGGTGAAGACGCCCGCCTCGCCGGAAATGATGAGGCAGCGGATCGAAGCATCGCCCTGTGCGGCGTCGATCGCGGCGCTTATGTTGTGATACATGTCCTGGGTGATCGCGTTCTTCTTTTCCGGCCGGGCGAGCTTGATCACACGAACGGCGTCTTCATCGGTGACGGTCACATGTCCGGTCATAGGTTCGGCCTTCAGGCAATCGGCAATGGCGGGAATTGTCGAAATATCCTACATCATCTGCGTGCGCACCCAAACCGCGAGGGGCTGTGAAGGAGCGCCGCAATGACAGGTCTGGGCCATGCAATTGACCGGAATACATCATCTGACCGCGATTTCGGCGAAGCCGCGCGAGAATCTCGCCTTTTATACCGGTCTGTTGGGCATGCGGCTGGTCAAGAAGACGGTCAATCAGGACGACGTCAGCGCCTATCATCTGTTTTACGCCGACGGTAAAGCCAACCCCGGCACTGATCTCACCTTTTTCGACTTTCCGTCGCTGCCGGAGCGGCGCGGCACCAACAGTATTTCCGCGACCTCCTTGCGGGTTTCGGGCAAGAAAAGCCTCGGTTTCTGGTACGACCGGCTGCGCCAGGCTGGCGCATACACCGGCGAGGTCGCCGAGGTCGATGGCCGGCTCACGCTGCCGTTCGAAGACGGCGAGGGCCAGCGGCTGGTGCTGATCGACGATGGCGGGGTGGGTCCGGCGTCGCCATGGGACAAGAGCCCGGTGCCGGCGGAACATCAGATCCGAGGGCTTGGTCCGATCGTGCTGAGTGTGCACGATCTCGCCCGCACAGCGGTCGTGCTAACGGCCGTCATGAATATGCGGCAGGTGCGCAGCTACGCCGCGCCGGGTGCGAAAGCCGAGGTCCAGGTGTTTGCGATGGGCGAGGGGGGCCCTGCCGCCGAACTGCATGTGACGGAGCAGGACGGGGCCATGGCGCGGCAGGGCGCGGGCGGGGTGCATCACGTGGCCTTTCGTACTCCCGACGAGACGCAATATCACGCCTGGACGCAGCGGTTGGGCGAGCTTCGCATTCCCAACAGCGGGGAGGTCGATCGCTTCTACTTCCGCAGCCTCTATTTCCGCGAGCCGAACGGAATCCTGTTCGAAATCGCCACCGACGGCCCGGGTTTTGCCACCGACGAGCCGATGGCTACGTTGGGCGAAAAGCTTGCGCTGCCGCCCTTCCTTGAGCCGCGCCGGGCGGAGATCGAGGCTGGATTGAAACCGATAGGCTAAGCCCGTGGCCCACATGTGGCCTTAACCTCTCCACGGGATTGCCTTGGTTTGGTCAAACCAGGGTGAAGTCTGGGGCTCGGGATAAGCTGTACGTGACTCGCCGGTGGGGACCGGAGACGGAGGGCCAATGCAAGCCAGCGCGAAGCCAAAATCAGCCGAAGATCGTCGTGACTTTGTCGTGATCCCGTCCGATCAGGTGCGGGTCGCACCATCAGATGCGGAGATCTCCGATCTTCTGCGCGCCGCGGCGCGGCAGCATTCGGAGGCCGTTGCTCACGCCGCTCCCGCTCCCGATCCATCCGCTCAGCTGCCGGTGCCGGCGGTCGATACGACATTCCGCGCCACCAACGTCAATGATAGTGTGCCCGCCCGCGGCCAGACCTTCGGCCGGCGGCTGATGCGCGCGGTGGCCGCCCTTCTTCTGGCGATGGGTATCGGTGCTGCCGCATTGACTTGGCAGACGTTTGGCTACGCCGCCAAGAAGGTGCTCCTCACATGGGTGCCGAAGTGGGCGATTGTCGCCTCGCTGCCGCTAGACAAGCTCGGGCTGGGCACGCATTCCCCGCCATCGGATAATCCGGATGACGCCGCGCCGACGCAAGCGGACGCGTCCGCTCCAGCGGCAACTGACCCCGGCACGACTGCAAATGCAGCGGCGACGGCGCCTGCTCCATCGCCCGACGCGACGGAGCGGCTGCAATCGATGGCGCACGACCTCGCCAATGCCAATCAGGAAATCGAGACGCTGAAGGCCGGTATCGCTGAGTTGAAGGCAAGCCAGCAGCAGATGTCGCGCGACCTCGTAAAGGCCGCCTCCGACCGGGCTGCCGAACAAGCCGCCAGGGCCAAGGCCGCCGCCGCGCGCAAGCTGGCGCCGCCGCCATACTCGCCGACCACAGCTGTGCCCGCGCCCGGTTACAGGCCGAGCCCGTCGGCTTATTCAGCGCAAGCTGCGATGCCCCAACCTTCGCCGCAGGCGGCTGCCCAGCCTTATGTGCCACCGCCGCCGATGCAGCTTCAGCAGGCTGACCCGGGATTGCCTCCGACGGCGCTGCGTCCGCCGATGCCGGTGCAATAGCGCTTCTCTTTGTTTGAACGGCGTTAACGAACCGGTCAGATCGGCAGCTCGCTGGAACTGCCGGGGCCGGAACCAATCCGCCGCAAGCGGCTTAACGCATGTCTTCCCGCAAACAGGGAGAATTGCCATGACGATCGCAAGGATCATTTCGGTTGGCGCAATTGCGTTTGTGGTCATGAGTTCGGCTGCTTTCGCCCAACAGGCGCGCAACGGTACGATCACTGGAATCAACCGGCTCAACAACACGGTCGCGATCCGGCAAACGCAAGACGGCACGGTCGGCGCGAATACGGCTGGTGCTGCCGAGGAGTTCCAGGTCGAAAGCGGGGTGTCGCTGGAAGCGCTGCATGCCGGCGACAGCGTGAGCTTTTCGGCTTCCGGGGCGGACGGGGCCAAAACGATTACTAAAATCGAGAGGCGGTAACGCTCTCTTGCCGCAACCGTTGCTTCTGTATCAGCCGAGCAGCACCGCGTCCGCGCCGTTCACGGCCTCGGCGCTGTCCATCACGGTTCGCTCCAGCGAGGGAGCCTGCACCGAAACATTTTCGGCGAAAAATCGCGCCAGCGTGACGTAGCGTTGCGGATCGGCTTCACTTGTCCCGCGCGCGGCCAGGGCTTCGTTTGCCAGCATGCACCCGCCTAGCGTTGCGCCGAACAAGCGCAAATAGGGCGTGGCGCCGGCCAGCGCCTCGTTGGGAGTCGAGGTTACGCGTTCAAGCAACCAGCGGCTGGTGCGCTCCAGCGAGGCGAGCGCGTCGCGCAATTTGGTTCCCGTGGTGCCGAATGCCGGATCGTTGGAAGCTTCGACCTGTTTCACAATGCCTTTGAGTTCATCGAGCAGGGCCCAGACCGACTCCCCGCCATTGGCCGCGAGCTTGCGCGTGACAAGGTCGATCGACTGGATGCCGTTGGTGCCTTCGTAGATCGGTGTGATGCGAGCGTCGCGATAATGCTGTGCGGCGCCGGTTTCCTCGATAAAACCCATGCCGCCGTGAATTTGCACGCCGAGCGAGGTAACTTCATTGCCGATGTCGGTGGAGAAGGCTTTTGCGATCGGCGTCAGCAGCGCACCGCGTGCCGCGGCTGAAGCGCGCGTGGGCGCATCCTTGGCCCGCATCGCAACATCCAGGGCGACGGCCGTGGCGTAGCAGATGGTGCGGGCGGCAGCGGTCAGCGCGCGCATCTGCATCAGCATCCGCTTGACGTCGGGATGCACGATGATCGGATCGGACTCGGTCCCCGGCTTGCCGACGGCGCGGCCCTGACGGCGTTCCTGTGCGAAAGCCAGTGCCTGCTGATAGGCGCGGTCGGCGATGCCGACGCCTTCGAGGCCGACGCCGAGCCGGGCCTGATTCATCATCGTGAACATGCATTGCATGCCGCGATTTTCCTCGCCGATCAGAAAGCCGATGGCGCCGTCGTGATCGCCCATCGTCATGGTGCAGGTGGGGGCCGCGTGCATCCCGAGCTTGTGCTCGATCCCGCTGACATAGATGTCGTTGCGCGCGCCAAGCGAGCCGTCGGCATTGACGAGGAATTTCGGGATCAGAAACAGCGAAATGCCCCGGGTGCCGGCGGGCGCATCCGGCAGGCGGGCCAGCACGAAATGAACGATGTTGTCGCTCATGTCGTGGTCGCCATAGGTAATGAAGATCTTCGTGCCCTTGATCCGGTAGGTGCCGTTGGAGCTACGCTCGGCGCGGGTGCGTAGCGCACCGACATCCGAGCCAGCCTGCGGCTCGGTGAGCTGCATGGTGCCGGGCCAGTCGCCCGAGATCAGCTTTTCCAGGTAGATTTTTTTTAATTCCTCGCTGCCATGGGCATCAAGCGCCTCGATCGCGCTGAGCGTCAGCAGCGGGCAAAGCCCGAACGCGATATTGGAGGCGCTCCAGATTTCGGTGCACGCCGCATTGATGGCGAGCGGCAGGCCCTGGCCACCGAACGCTTCCGGCCCCGATACCGCGTTCCACCCGGCTGCCGTCCAACGCTTGTAGGCATCCGGCCAGCCCGGTGCGGTGATGACGTTCGAGCCCTCGAGCTTGATGCCGTGCTCGTCGCCCACGCGGTTGAGCGGCGCCAGCACATCGGAGGCAAACCGGCCAGCTTCTTCCAGGACGGCTGCGGCAATATCGCCGTCGAAATCGCCGTAATGCCCGGCCTTCACGGCAGCCTCCAGACCGGCGCCGTGGTTGAGGGCGAGCAACATGTCATTGATCGGCGCACGGTAGGTCATGGCTTTAAGCCTCGCATGGACGAACGAAAGCCGTCTTCCCACGAAACGATGCGTCCCTCAACTGCCTGCTGAGAGCCGAAAAGCGTGTTGCATGAGCGAAAAAGCCTCGATCCTTGAGGGGAAACGGCCCGTCAAATTCAGCCTGATTTTCGGCTTCTACCCTGTTGAAATAACTGATCTCTCTCTATAGACCGGCGTGGCCGAAGCTATGAGTCCCGGAAAGCCATCTGCCTTCCGCCTCTTCCGGCCGTTGGGGCGTCGCCAAGTGGTAAGGCAGTGGATTTTGATTCCACCATACGGAGGTTCGAATCCTCCCGCCCCAGCCAACCACTCACTCAACTAAAGATAGTACGAAACTATATTATAGAAAGCCCGCTAAATATAGGCTTTCTGGCATTATGTGTGGTGTCTCCGCGTCCCAAAAAAACGGCAACCTTGGCGAGAAATTGCCGAAAGTCTCCAGCCTCCCTGCGAAATATTCCCATTTTCGGGAGACTTTGCGCGGAGACCTTTTCGATCTGCACTGCGCCATAGTGCGGGCAGTCGGTTTTGTCCCTCTACATGCCGAAAAGTTCAGCGGTGGCTTTGCTGAAGCTTCATCCTGAAAATTGTAGAGGGCCCCGAGCGCGGCTGGCGAGGGCGTTTGTAAACCTCGTGATTAGCCACCCCTCAATCTGCCCAGCCAGCTCGTTGCTGCCGCATTCGCTTGGTCCGGCGCCTCTGCAATTCCTCCAACCACCGCGCCGAACGCAGCGAAGAATTCGCTGGCGAGTTTCTTCGCTGTGGAATCGATCAGCCGCTGGCCAAGCTGCGCCAGCTTGCCGCCGATTTGCGCGTCGACGTCGTAGTGCAGGATCGTGACGTCAGCGTTTTCGGATTCCAGACGCACAGCGGCGCCACCTTTGGCGAATCCCGCCACGCCGCCGGATCCTTCACCTGAAATGCGATAGCTGTTCGGCGGATCGAGATCGGACAGCGTCACCTTGCCGCTGAATGTTGCCTTTACCGGCCCGACCCTGAAGACGACCGTCGCGGTCATTTCGGTGGGCGAGGACATTTCGAGACTTTGACATCCGGGAATGCATTGTTTGAGCACCGCGGGATCGTTGAGCTCTGCCCACACCTTGTCTTTGGACGCAGGAATGCGCTGGCTGTCGTTCATTTGCATGATCGGTTTCCGAGTTAGCGCTGATTTGGATTGCGCTGGCCCCGCCGGCGCACAGTGGTGATCTCGGCGAGGATCGACATCGCGATTTCCTCGGGCGTGATGGCGCCGAGATCGAGACCGGCCGGCGCCTTGATGCGATCGACCGCTGAGGCATCGATGCCCTCACCAATGAGCCTGTCACGCAATGCCGCCATCTTGCGGCGGCTCCCGACGAATGCGTGATAGGCGGCCTCGGTCGTCACCGCGGTCCGCAACGCGGCCTCGTCGCCCTTGCCCTGGGTCGAAACCACAACAAAGCGCCGCGCTTCGTGGAGCTTGCCGAGCGCAAAGCCATCGACCAACATGTCGGCGTCCGGGGTCTCCGGCAAGTCGGCGGCCGATGCCGCAACCGTGACATGGTAGCCGAGCTGGCGAGCCTGCGTCGCCAGCGACAGCGCGACGGGGCTTCCGCCGAGGATCACTAGCGAAGGATGCGGCAACACCGGCTCGACGAAGACGTCCATGGTGCCCTTGCTGGGGCACATGTTGTTCGCAAAACGCACGCCGTCGCGGTTCTCGCCGGGCTTGACGCCCAGTTCGGCGAGCAGATTCTCCGGCTGCACCGAGACCATGCGCGGCTCACCATCGGCTAGCGCATCGCGCGCGGCCTTGAGTACCGCACCACGGGCGCAGCCGCCGCCGATCCAGCCTGCGACGATAGTGCCGTCGGGACGGATGATCGCTTTCGCACCCGCTTTCGCCGCCGTCACC
The DNA here is from genome assembly GCA_049509335.1 of Bradyrhizobium sp. GTDB lineage: Bacteria > Pseudomonadota > Alphaproteobacteria > Rhizobiales > Xanthobacteraceae > Bradyrhizobium. Next base: position 19,111 of record JBEKZZ010000056.1, read on the forward strand.
GACACCGTGCGAACCACGGTCGCGAGCACGAAGGCTTCCTCGGCGGCCTTCATCTGGGCCACCAGATCCATCACTTCGACATGTTTGGTCATGTTCGGCACTCCCAAACTCACAACTTCGCTAGATAGGGTTCGAGCTCGGTCAGACTTTTCAGCGTATTGGCGGGCGCATAGAGATCGATATACGGCAACGCCGCCTTGATGCCCGCGGCCTCCGGCGAATAGCCCTCCCACGCAATCATCGGGTTGAGCCAGACGATGCGGCGGCAGCGTTTTGCAAGCGCCGCCATCTCACGACCGAGCAGCCCGGCGTCGCCGGTCTCATAACCATCGGACACGATCATCACGCAGGAGCGCGAATGCAGCACGCGCGCGGCATGCCAGCGGTTGAAGGTTTGCAAGCTTTCGCCAATCCTGGTGCCGCCGCCTGCGCCCTGTGCCATGATCGAGAGGCGATCGAGCGCGCGGCTCGCATCCTTTTCCTTCATCGCGTCGGAGACGTGAGCGAGCCGGGTGTGAAACAGGAACGCTTCGGCCTCTCGGAATTCGTCTAGCACGCCGTGGATAAAGCGCAGAAACACGCCGGTGTACATGCTCATCGAGCCGGAGGCATCGAGCAGCATGACAAGCCGAAGCGGCTTTTCCTTGCGCTGCCGCTTGACGAGCGAGATCGGCACGCCGCCATGGCTGATATTGCTATGGATAGTTCGCCGGAGATCGAGCCGGTACCCGCGCCGCCGCGCTAGGTCACGCCGCGTCAGCCGCGTGCGCATGGTCCTGGCGAGCCGTGCCGCCACTTCGTGCGCCTGCTCGATCTGCTCGGGGTCAGTCATCTTGCGGAAGTCGATTTCCGTGAGGTTCTCGGCGAGTGAAGCGCCTTCCCTGCGCCCTTCACCGCTGTGATCCTCACCCGCCTCATCGGATGCCGGAATCTGATCGGTGGCTGCCCCGCCTGCGGACGGTTGCGATTTGCTGTCCTGCAAATTCTTCAGCGAGGGACTGTTGGCGGTCTTCGCCGAGCCCTTGGTGGTTGAACGCGATCGCACGCGCTTACCGAGCCAGAAAGCATCGAATAGCCCATCGAACCTGTCCCAGTCGGATTTGCGCGCCGAGAACAGGTGTTTTAGGGCTGACCGCAATAGCCCCGGTTTTTCGGCATATCCCGCCGCCATGAGGGCGGCCGCGTCCTGGCCCTCCTGCAGGCCGACGGCAAAGTCGCTCTCGCGCAGGGTCTTGAGAAATGCGGCAAGCTTTGCGGCGACGAGACGGGAAACCTCGTCGATCTCCTCATAGCCCGGATTGGTGCCGCAACAGTTCATGCGACCTTCCCCAACAGGCGTTCGCTGACTTCCCGCGTAACGCGCGACTTGTCCTCATGAGTCTTGAGCAGGCACATCAGCGTCTCGTGCACCGTCTCAGGCGCCTCGCGCAGGTCGCGCACGCCGATCCCTACCAGCGCCGCAGCCCAGTCCAGCGTCTCCGCCACGCCCGGCACCTTGCGTAGTTCTTCTTTCCGGATGCCCTCCACCATGCGCGCGATTTGTAACGACAACGATGCGGTCGTGCCATTGATCCGCGCCATGATGATGCGGGCCTCGCGATCGACGTCGGGATAATCGACGTAATGATAGAGACAGCGGCGGCGCAGCGCGTCGGAGAGTTCGCGGGTGCCATTTGAGGTCAGCACCACATGCGGGGTCGTGGTAGCCGAAATCGTCCCAAGTTCGGGGATCGACACCTGGAAATCGGACAACAGTTCGAGCAGGAAGGCCTCGAACTCGTCGTCGGCGCGGTCGATTTCGTCAATCAGCAGCACCGGCGGCTTGTCGCGCCGGATCGCCGCCAACAGCGGCCGCTCCAGCAGGTATTTTTCCGAGAAGATATAATCCTCGATCGCGTCGGCGTCTTCGCCGCGATGCGCCTGAATCGAGAGCAGCTGCCGCTGGTAGTTCCATTCATAAAGCGCGGCCGATTGATCGAGCCCCTCATAGCATTGCAGGCGGATCAGCTCGGTGGCGTGCACCGACGCCAGGGCTTTCGCTACCACGGTCTTGCCGACGCCAGCCTCGCCTTCGAGCAACAGCGGACGCTGGAGCAATTGCATCAGCGAGATCGCGGACGCAAGCTCGGCATCGGCGATATAGCCGGTACCGGCGAGCGCCTGCGCGATCTCGTCGCGGGTTTTCATTGCCAGAGTGTTTTCCCGTTTGGTTTGAATCATTGTTGTTTGTTTCGTGGCCTCATGGTTCGAAACGCGTGAACACTCCTTACCACGAGAGTCGGACCCTCATCGTGAGCATCATCGCGAAGCGATCCGTCTCGAAGGATGAGGCCGTCGAAGCGATACTCCTGCTACGCCGCGAACACTCCCAAATTCTTCGCCGCCTTCCAGTTGCGCCAGTAATCGTGCGGCATCTGGATGTGGGTGGACCCCAAAAACGAAAATGCGTCGTTGACGGCGTTGGAAAACGCCGGCACGCCGCCGACATTCGGACTCTCGCCGACGCCCTTGGCGCCGATCGGGTGATGCGGCGACGGCGTCACGGTGAAGTCGGTCTCCCAGTGCGGCGTCTCCACGGCCGTAGGCATGAAGAAATCCATGAACGAGCCGGTGACCACATTGCCCTCGGGGTCGTAACGAATCTCCTGGCCCATCGCTATGGCAAAAGCTTCGGTCAGTCCGCCGTGTACCTGGCCCTCGATGATCATCGGGTTGATGCGGGTGCCGCAATCGTCGAGCGCATAGAAGCGCCTGATCTTGTAGACACCGGTATCGACGTCGATGTTCATCACGCAGATATAGGCGCCGAACGGATAGGTCATGTTGGGCGGATCGTAATAACTCACCGCCTCCAGGCCAGGCTCCATGCCGGGCGGCACCGAATTGTAGGCCGCCCAGCAGATGTCCTTCATCGACATCGTCTTCTCGGGCAGGCCTTTGACGCGAAAGCCATCGATATCCCATTCGAGGTCGCCCTCGTGCACCTCGAGCTTGTAGGCAGCGATCATCTGCGCCTTGGCTTTGATCTTGCGCGCCGCCATGGCAATCGCGGCGCCCGCCACCGGCGTCGAGCGTGAGCCGTAAGTGCCGAGCCCGTAGGGCGCGGTATCAGTATTACCTTCCTCGACCATGATATTATTGGCGGGAAGGCCAATCTCGGTGGCGATGATCTGCGCCCAGGTGTTTTCATGGCCCTGGCCGGTGCTTTTCGTGCCGACCCGGGCAATGCCAGCACCGGTGGGATGCAGCCTGATTTCGCAGGAATCGAACATCGCAATCCCCAGAATGTCGCAATTCTTCGAGGGACCGGCGCCGACGATTTCGGTGAAGAACGACACGCCGAGACCCATGATCTCGCGGGTTTCGCCGCGCTTGAAGGCTGCGCGCTGCGCCGTCTGCTCTTTCCGCAGACCGGCATAGTCGACCGTTTCCATCATCTTGCGCATGGCGGTGTGGTAGTCGCCGGAATCGTATTCCCAGCCCAAGGCCGAGTGATATGGAAACTGCTCCTTTCTGATGAAGTTGTTCATCCGTAGTTCCGCCGGATCCATCCCGAGCTTCTGGGCGAGAATGTCCATGCCGCGCTCGATGCAATAGGCGGCCTCGGTGACGCGGAACGAACAGCGATAGGCGACGCCGCCCGGCGCCTTGTTGGTGTATATGCCGTCCACCGACAGATGCGCGGTCGGGAAGTCGTAGGAGCCGGTGACGATGTTGAAGAAGCCGGCCGGCCATTTCGACGGATCGGCGCAGGCGTCAAACGCGCCGTGATCGGCGAGCACGTGAACACGAAGACCGGTGACCTTGCCCTCCTTGGTCGCGGCGATTTCTGTGGTCATGTGGTAATCGCGCGCAAACGAGGTGGCGGTCAGGTTTTCTATGCGGTCCTCGACCCATTTGACAGGTTTGCCGGTGACGATCGAAGCGACCGCGGCACAGATATAGCCGGGATAGGCGCCGACCTTATTACCGAAACCGCCGCCGACGTCGGGCGAAATCACGTGGATCTTCTGTTCCGGGAGCTTTGCGATCAGAGCCACCACGGTGCGGATCACATGCGGTGCCTGGAAAGTGCCCCAGATCGTCAGCTCGCCCCCGATCTTATCGAACGAACACACGCACTGGCAGGTCTCCAGCGGCGACGGATGGGTGCGGTGATAGGAGATCATCTCCTTGATCGTGACATCCGCCTTGCGGAAGGCGGCGTCGGTCAGGTCCTTGTCGCCGACCGTCCACTCGAAGATGTGGTTGTGGTGCTTGCGCGGCCCGTGCGCGCCTGACGTCTTGCCAGCGAGATCCTCGCGCAGCACCGGCGCGTCCTTGTCCATCGCCTTGAACGGATCGATCACCACCGGGAGCGGTTCATATTCGACCACGACCTTGTTGATGCCGTCGTCAGCGGCGTAGCGGTCGGTGGCCACCACGAAGGCGACTTCCTGATTTTGGAACAGCACCTTGCCGTCAGCCAAAACCATTTGCACGTCGCCGGCCAAGGTCGGCATCCAGGCGAGGTTGACGGTCTTAAGCGTTTCCGCGGTGATCACAGCCAATACACCCGGCACCTTCAGCGCTTCTTCGCTGTTGATCGATTTCACCCGCGCATGGGGATGCGGCGATCGGACAAAGTCGCCGTGCAGCATGCCGGGCAGTTTGACGTCGTCGACGTAATTGCCCTTGCCTTGTGTGAAGCGGGCATCCTCGACGCGCTTGCGCTTGCAACCCATGCCTTCGAGGGCGGCGGTACGTTGTTCCCGCGTGGGAGTCAGGTCGTTCATTCCGCGGCCTCCTTGAATTCAACGCCATTGATCTTGTCGGCGGCATACTGGATTGCCTTGACGATGTTCTGGTAGCCGGTGCAGCGGCAGATATTGCCCGAGATGCCCATCCGGATTTCTTCTTCCGACGGACGCGGGTTCTCCTGGAGCAGTCGCTGCGCCCGCACGATCATTCCGGGGGTGCAGAAGCCGCATTGCAGGCCGTGCATCATGCGGAAACCTTCCTGCAGCGCCGACAGCGTGCCATCTGCATTCGCCACGCCCTCGATGGTCAGAATCTCTGAGCCTTCGGCCTGCACCGCGAACACGGTGCAGCTCTTCACCGACATGCCGTCGAGATCGACGGTGCAGGCGCCGCAATGGGTGGTCTCGCAGCCGATATGGGTGCCGGTGAGCGAGAGATTTTCCCGCAGGAAATGCACCAGCAGTGTGCGCGGTTCAACAAGGCCTTCGACCTCGGCGCCGTTCACTTTCATGGTTACGTGGGTCTTTGCCATTGTTTCCTCTCCCTCATTTCGCGCGAGAAGCGGCGCGTTGCAGCGCTCGTGTCACCATGATGCCGCCGACATGCTTGCGGTATTCGACCGGCCCGCGGGCATCCGCCGCCGGCGACATGATCGCCTCCGCGGCCGCCGCAGCCTTCTTCAGGGTCGCCGCGTCAAGGCTGGTTCCGATCACCGTTTTCGCGGCGTCGGTTGCGAGCAACGGCGTTTCGTGCACATTGGTCAGGCCGATCGCGCAAGAGGCGACTTTGCCGTCCGCCATCGTCAGCACCACGGCCGCAGCGGCGGTGGCGTAGTCGCCGACCTTTCGTTTCAGTTTTTCGTAGGCGTAGCCGTGGCCGGCCGCAGGCAGCGGAATCGAGATCTCGGTCAGAATCTCGCCGGGCTCGAGCGCGGTGAAATAAGCACCCTGGTAGAACTCGCTGGCCGCAATCTCGCGCGCGCCACCAGCCCCTTCAAGCCGATAGTTCGCACGGAGCGTCATCATCAGAGCCGGCATGTCGTTGCCGGGATCGCCATTGGCGACATTACCGCCGATCGTCCCGCAATAGCGCACCTGCGGATCGGCAATCAAAAGCGCGGTCTCGTGCAGGATCGGCAGAGATTTGGCGATGTCCTCCGACGCCAGCAGTTCATGCTGGGTGGTCATCGCGCCGATCACGATAGCGCTGCCGTCCTGGCGAATGCCTTTTAGGCCGTCGATGCCGTGCAGATCGATCAGATGTTCGGGGGTGGCGAGCCGAAGCTTCATCATTGGGACCAAACTATGGCCACCGGCGAGAGGGCGGGCTTCATCGCCTAGGGTCGAGAGCAGTTTCAGCGCGTCGGCCAAGTTCGCCGGCCGGTGATAGCTGAACGGGCCAGGAATCATCGTCTCCTCCATGCGTCTTTATGTTTTGAAAACAGACGTTGCCTGAAGGGTCTTCCCGGATTTTTTCACAAACAAGACGGCGGCGACCGCTTCGTCACCGGTTGAGAGAATTCGCACGAATTGCGGACTGACGCGCACGAAATGCGTCAGGCTTTGCGACCTATCCGACCTGATGATTGCGCCGGACGAGACCAAGCCGTGCCTTGACCTCGGCGATCTTGGCGCGGCTCACGGGAACGCGATGCGGTGACGGGCCGTCGAGTTCGATCACGGCACCATCTCCTTCCTTGCGCACGAAAGTAACGTGTGGGATCGCCACAATATGGCTGCGGTGCACCCGAACGAACAGCCCGGGATCAAGCTGCGCTTCGGCTTCCGAGATCGACCACGGGCACATCCGTTCGCGGGTGCCGTCATGCACCCGTGTATAATGTGCATCGGCCCGGACGCTGCGTACGTCCGCGGTATCGATGAAATGCGTGCCGTCGGCGCCCTCGACCGGAAGCCGGGGCGCGGACGCCGGGCGCGGCGGCTGGCCTAGACCGCCGAGCGGCGCCGACGGCAAGCGCGGAAAACTGTGGGCACCTGCCGCGTCGGCCGGCACAACCGTGAGAATCGCTTCCGCGGCCGGATCGACGGGGAGGGCCGAAGTGGCCGGTTGCCGGCGCGGATCCGGCACCAGCGACAGCAGGAAACCGGCCGCGATCACAAAGCAAAGCACGGCGACGACCACGGAAAGGATTTGCGGCGACGCCGCAAGCCCGGCGGCATGGACCCTAGCCTGCTCCGGCGAGCAAGCCACGAAATGCATGCCATACATCGCGGTGTAGTGCATGCCTGATACCGCGACACCGAAGGCGATCGAACTGGCGATCAGGCGAATACCGTCCTGCCGGGCCAGGAACGCACGCAGGCCGCCATAGGCTGTGACGATCGCAATCAGAATCGACAGCAGGACCATCCCGCGGTCGTGCTCGATGGCAAAATTGCCTGCGAGGCCGTGAATGCCGACATAATGCATGCTGACGATCCCGGCCCCGAGCAGCAAGGCCGAAGAGACCACGCGCCGTTGCGATGGCTCGCCGATGCTCAGGAAGAACAGGGATACGCCTACCACCAGCGCGCAGATTAGGAACGAGACGATGGTCGGAAGCACCAGGTAGGCGGCATCATCCGGGATCGGCGCCGCCAACATACCGACGAAGTGCATGGTCCAGATACCGACGGCAAGGAAGCCGGCCGCGCCGGACAACAATACGCGACGGCTCACGCTCGGCGTCCCGCGGATACGCGCCGCGAGGCCGAAGCCGGTGTAACCTCCCAGGATCGCGATCACCACCGAGAGCGCGACGAGATAGGGATCGTGTTCTTCGAACATGATCTTCTCGGCCGCCCGTCTCCACGGGCGTGCCTCCTCCCGTTCGGGACCTTATATGCGCGGCGACCAAGTTGACAATGTGTAGACCCCGGGCGCGGACGACAATTGATAATCGGCGGATTTGTTTGGTCGTAATTCACATTGATCAATTATGGCCGCGAAGAAAATACGGGCGCGATGAAGCCGCGCGATAGACCTGACATGGTTCGGCAAGTTATTTCTCGGAACAGCCATGCAGGCAACGACGATAAGTTCTATGTCGCCTTCTTGGCACTTTACTGACGTTGGCGCTCTGTCCGCGAATGTTGGCTTTTGAAGTTGACGCGGACGAGGGCGGGGCGCTTCTCGACTTCCGTTTGTGCCACTTCGTGGCCACTTTTGATTGCCGCGGGGGTCGTCCACTCATCGCACTCGCAGGCAGCTATCGGGTCTCCAGTATTCCCGTATGCGGAAAGATAGTTCCGAAAGTCTCCAGCCCTAGATTTCAGGGAAATCGTGCGAAATTCTCTTGATATTTCAAAGGGCGCTTGCAAACCGGGAATATAGGAGTTCGAATCCTGCCAGGTCAGCCAGGCATTCCGGCGCTCAGCTGCGATTCCCAAAAAACGTGAAAAAGAGCCGAAATAACGGCTTTTCGCGAATCCTACTTCGTCACCAGGCTCCCAATTCGCTAATTTTGGAGCCTCAACTGCCGAAAGTCTCCGGCCGCGTCCGCGAATATTCCCGTTTTGCGGAGACTTTGGCCAGAGGCTTGGTTCGATATGCACTACTGGGGCCGCCATCCATTCCCTTCGACCGTAGTCTCGGGCCAGTTGTTGGCGAAACCGGGAGTTTCTAATCGAGCACTGCGTGAAGATGCTGGCAGTCGGCTCTGGTGC